>JBEITR010000118.1:0-2747 GCA_040374765.1 Leptolyngbya sp. | reverse complement strand
TAAGGACACTCAACCGGCCATGGCATCTCGAAAGCAACATGATGAACGCACCTACCGAATTGAGTTCAAAATACACACGTACCAGTATGCCTCTGACTAAGTTTTGTCAGTCAACCAGCCGTAAGATTCAGCGTAAGCTGACGGGCAACTTTTGCTTTGTGGTGGTGACCGACCGGGAGGACCTGGATGGACAAATCTATCGAAATTTCCTCGATACCGAAACGGTCACCCAAAAAGAGGTGGCCCAACCTAGAAACAGTGACGAAATGCGAGACTACCTGGGCCAGGGTAAGCGCATCGTGTTTACCCTGATCCAAAAGTTTCGCTGGCCCAAGGGAAAAACCTATCCAATCCTCAGCGACAGCTCTGACCTGATCGTGATCGTGGATGAAGCCCACCGCACCCAGTACCAGGCGCTGGCCGAGAACATGCGGGCGGGGCTACCCCGGGCCAGCTACCTGGCCTTTACCGGCACACCACTGCTGGGGCGCGATCGCAAAACCAACCAGTGGTTTGGAGACTATGTCAGTGAATATAGTTTCTCCCAATCTATGGATGACGGGGCTACGGTGCCCCTGTTCTACCAGAAGCGGGTGCCGGAGGTCTTGATTCAAAACCAAGACCTGGGGGATGAATTCTACGACATGCTCGAGGAGGAGAACCTGGATGAGGCCCAGCAGGCCAAGCTGGAACGACAATTTGCTCGGGAAGTCGAGGTGATCAAGCGGGATGACCGCCTGGAGCGGATTGCCGAAGATATTGTCTATCACTTTCCCCGTCGAGGCTATCTGGGTAAGGGGCTGGTGGTTGCGGTCGATAAGTTTACCGCCGTGAAAATGTACGACAAGGTGCAGCGGCTCTGGAAAGGGGAAATCAGAAACCTGCAAAAACGCATCAACCAGTCCAACAACGACATTGAAAAAGCTGCCCTCAAGAAAATTCTCGCCTTTATGCGAGAGACCGACATGGCGGTGGTGATTAGTTTTGAGAATAGCGAGGCGGAGGAACAACGGTTTGCCAAGCAGGGGTTAAATATCAAGCCCCACCGCGATCGCTGGTACGGCGTCGATCACCAGGGCCACGATATTGAATATCGCTTCAAAGACCCTGAGAACCCCCTTCGACTGGTCTTTGTCTGTGCCATGTGGCTCACCGGCTTTGACGTGCCCAGCCTGTCTACGGTCTACCTGGACAAACCCATGAAAGACCATACCCTGATGCAGGCCATTACCCGCGCCAATCGGGTCTGCTCCTACGTGATTAATAACGTCACCAAGCACCATGGCGAGATCATCGACTATTACAACGTCTTTCGGGATATGGGCAGGGCCCTCTCTAGCTATGCCCTGGGGAATGGGGAGACCACCAACCCCCCTGACCAGGCTATGCCCGTTGAGCAGAAAGAAAACCTGTTTGACCTGCTAGATGGGGCGATCGCAGAGGGGCTAACCTTCTGCCGCAGCCACGGCCTTGACCTAGAAAGCCTGGCCCAGGAAAAGGATACCTTTAAGAACCTGGCTCAGTTCAAAGACTACGCCGACACCCTGCTGAGCTGCGATCAATGGCACAAGGAGTACAGGGTCTATCAAAACACCATCTCAGGTTTGTATGAAGCCTGCAAACCTGAAATTCTCAGCGCTCCCAGACCCTTGGTGGCTATTTTTGAGTACCTGCGGGGGGTGATAGACGGCTACACCGGCGATGCCGATACGGAATCCCTATCCCTTAAGGTGGCCGAACTGCTGGACGAGAGCATCACCTCTGCAGAAAAAAGCCCCAGAGCCGCAGATTATGGGGTTGAGTACAAAATCCTCCCCCAGGGCAAAACCTGGGACTTGAGCCAGACTAATTTCGAGAAGCTCAAGACAGACTTCAAACAGAGCCAGCATAGGCATATCGAAATCGCCGATCTGCGCAGCTTTCTGGCCAAAAAGATTGAGCAAATGCTCGAGCAGAATGTCAGCCGCACCGATTTCGCCCAAAGGTTTCAGGAAATCATTGATCAATACAACGCCGGTACATCCGCCACGGAAAACAGCTACGCCGCCCTGGTAGACTTTGCCGAAAGCCTGAGGCAGGAGGAGGAACGGCATATTCGAGAAAACCTCACTCCCCCAGAGTTGGAACTGTTTGACCTGCTCAAAAAAGACAAAATGACCGCAGCCGAGACCCAGCAGGTTAAGCTAGCCGCCAGGTTACTCCTCGATCGCTTGCAGGCCCAATATCCCAAGGTGCTGGTGCAGGATTGGCACCGGGATGATCAAAGTCAGCGCAGGGTTAGGGCTGTGGTGGAAACGGTGCTGGATCAGAACCTGCCCACCACCTATAGCCGCCAACTGTTTACTGAAAAATGCGATCGCATCCTTAACCTGATGCTGGATAGAGCTGGCTAAATCAGCCTCTACCCTTGGCTGTCTGGCCATGGGGACGGAATGGGAAAACCTGGGATGGGAGATCGAAGACATCACCCAGTATCCCCTGAAGCTGAATGCGATCGCCGGCCTCAACTGGGAACGCAAAGCGGGGGTTAGCGATAAACAGTTAGCAAACCGGGTGACATTTTTGTGGGAGCATAATGCCCTGGGTATGATTAAGCCAGCGGAAGGGCGGGCACTGGTCTGGTAAGCGATGATAGGTAAAATGGCTATAGTGCAATTACCCCAAAGTTATGGACTGTCCTCACTGCCAGAGCCACCAGGTTGTGAAAAACGGGCGTGAACCCCGCCCTAATGGAACGCTGATGCAGC
>JBEITR010000048.1:0-23900 GCA_040374765.1 Leptolyngbya sp. | reverse complement strand
GTTCACCTAGCCAAAGCGAAACAGCTTGACCAATAGGTAGAAGAAAAAGATATAAATCAAACACGATCTGACACCCTTCTACGTGTCTGATATGCCCCATCTGTCAGATGAGGTTTGATCTATTACAATTATAAACAACTGCCTGAAAATGCTGAGGCGATGCTGCAGATTGCCATGATACGCATCATGGTTAGAGGCTTGGCCTAATTGGCTACACCCCTACCCCTTTTCAAACATCCTCTAAAGATTGTTATCTATCTAAACTCCATTACTGGAGGCAGGGCTCTTTGCAGCCGATCTAAATTCACCTCAATTGAGTTAACTACCCTCAAAATAGGACCTGGCAGATCACCATCTGGAAAACTTTCCCTATAAATTTTGAGCACTTGTTGATAGACCGCCTCTGCTTCAGCTCTGTGACCTTGGGCATGGTGTACCCAAGCTAATTTCAGCAGAATCAGATTCATGGAATAATCCGATGGATCGGCATGGAGATCTAACGATCTTTTATAAAAAGCCTCCGCCTCGGGGTATTTATTCTGACTCAAATAAACATCTGCCAGCTCGTATAAAGTCCGGACAGTTGAATCTGTATTCCCCTGTTCTATAATCTTCGATAAATCCTCCTCAGATATCTTAGAAGACTCCTCTAATAGCTCCGGCTGAATTCTGGCGAATTCAAGAAAGGCTCGTCGATATTCTGCCGTACGTTCCACTACCAACTCTGAACTCTGAAAAATACCCAAGGCCTTTTCGAGAAGAGCTGCTGCCTCGTCATATCGACCTTGGAGATGGTAGATTCTGGCCAATTCTCGAAGGGTTTCAGCGGTATCAGATAAGTTATGTTGTATTTCAAACAAACTCAAAGCCTGACGATAGAAATCTTCCGCTTTGTCATACTTCTCTTGGGTTTGGTATAGAACGGCCAGTGCAGAAAGCTCAGAGGCCACCTGGGGAGACTGTTCACCAAATACCTCTGCAGTTAGCTTTAAGAGTCGGTCATTGACGGTAATAAAAGGATCAAAACATGAAAGATCCTGACATCCACCATAGGCATGTTGATCGTAGGCCCCCATACCTAACATCATTCTTGCCAAAGACAGCTGGTCCAATTCAGCCCGTTGGGCATCGTATCGATCAGGCTGATTGAAATTTACCCCAGATGGTGTTGAGGTCATTAAACCGGCGGTGTTGAGGTTAAAACCATCAGGAAAGCGAGTGGAGGAATCATACAGGGTTTGATGGAAGATAGCCTGACCCAGGTTAGTGGCCGTCAAGTTTGCCCCCGTCAAGGTGGTTCCCTCAAAATTTGCCCCATTCAAGTTAGCTTCTCTTAAATTGGCATCAAATAGGAATGCTCTACTCAGATTAGCACTACCCAGGTTGGCCCTTTCTAGATTAGCTTGGTGCAAATAGGAACCCATCAAACTCGCACCCTGTAGGTTAGCGCCCCTTAAATCAGCCCCGCTCAGATCAGCATTTTTGAGGTTGGCAAAATCCAGTTTGGTCTTAGTCAGGTTGGCATTCCTCAAAACAACATTTCTTAAGTCTCTGGCATAGAGGTTAGCGTCCCTCAGGTCGCATCCCACACAGGCCTTACCACTGAGAACCGTATCTAGATCTTTTGGATTAAAACCTTTTGCTGGTAAGGTCCAGAAACTTTCCAGTAGCCATAACACCACACCGGTGGTAAGAATCAACGCCCCCTTGCATTTAAGGATTAAACTACTATTGATATGGATTGGTTGTTCGATCAAAGGAAAGGCTGGGAAAATGTTCTCGCCCAAGCTATGCTTTTCCGTGGCCACCAATCCCCTTGATGCCCTGCCCGATAACTCAGAGGTATGTAAAATGGCGTCAGAATTTATGTCAACCACCGAGGTAGGCAAATCCCTTCGTTGGTTAATTGGCTTGAGTATAGCCTTGGTTATTTTAGGAATCCTGGCAATTTTTGCCCCCACCCTTGCCTCCACCTTTTTCACCTCCGCTATGGGCTGGCTGGCCTTAATGAGCGGCCTGGTGATGGTCACAAAATCTTTTCGGTCAAGACCGGTCAAGGGACTTTGGCTCAACTTAATTATTGGTGTCGCCTATGGCATAACGGGTGTATATATTTTAACCCATGGCAATCAGGCCCTACTGGTTCTAACCCTGGCCTTTGGCATTCTGTTTATTGCTGAGGGTGCTTTCACCATTATGATGGGCTTCACCAACCGCTCCGGGCGCAGTATGTCCTGGTTGGTCATCCTCAACGGCATCATCACCATGATTCTGGGAATTTTGGTACTGAATTCCTGGCCCTTTAGCGCCCCCTGGCTGATTGGTCTGTACGTAGGCATTAGTCTGGTCTTTAGCGGCACCGCTTTACTGGCCGCCACCCTGGCGGTAAGAAGGGAACTAGATAGCCTCCAGTGAACTAGGGGAGGGCATCAATCTCCGGTGTGATCACCTTTGCTCTGGCGATCGCGACGGCATCGTTCTGAGCAGTACTTCACCTCATCCCAGCAGTTGGCCCACTTTTTACGCCAGGTAAAGGGGCGCTGACATACCAGACACAACTTAGCGGGCCGATTTGATTTGAGCTGTTGTTTGGCCACGGCCTAGTCCTTCTCTAGCCAGGCAGGATGGCCCAGCAGGGCCGCCATCATACGGACTCCCCGCAATTGGTTAGAAAGGGGTAAATGGCCGTCGGGGGCACTCAAGTCCCAGGTAAACCCAGTCGGATAGCGGGTCCAGAGGTTATTCTCTTTCCAGGCCAGGCGGGGCCAGAGTTTCTCCCAATTTTGACCCAGGCTCAGCCAGAGACGCCGTTGCACCGAAAAGCCAAACTTACCCTCAGAGTAGATCAGCCAGAGGCGATCAATGGTTTGCAGATCGGTTTTAGGAAACTGCTCTACCTCTGTGAAATAGACCCACTTACGGTTAATGGCCGTCGGTCCCGCCAGCTCACACAACTTCATCAGGGTCAGGCGATCGGCCTCTTGAAAGGCCTGCCGAACCAGATGGTCCTGTAGGGAGGCGTAGTCAATACCCCGTTCCGAAGGGGTGGCCATCCGGCCCTGAGGCCAGTGGTGGGTTAGAAAATCAAGGATTTCTGGCTGCTGAAGAGCGTAGAGCAGTTGAAAAATGCGGCAATCTAGAATATCGGGTGGTTGCTGTTGCCGTTCTAAAAGGGTAGCCTGGAGCACCTTCACCCCTTCGTCGCCTGACGCCGCCAGGGCATGGGCCGCCGAAAGCTGCTGTTTAAGGCCATCACTATTTAACTGATGTCGCCAGTCCTCCAGGGTACTGCTGTCTGAAACCATAGGTATCGCTAGTATGCGGTGCAAAACTCCCCGGTTTCATCATAGCGTTAAGGGATGGGTGAAAAACGCAAACTCCTCCACGACCTGGCCAGCCAGCAGATGCTCTTGAATAATTCGTTCAATCACTACCGGGCTGGCACTGTGGTACCAGACCCCCTCCGGGTAGACCAGAAGGATCGGTCCCTGCTGGCAAATCCGCAGGCAGTTGGCCTTGGTGCGAAACACAGAGGTGGGCCGGGTTTGAATGGGAATATCCAGCTGCAACTCCCCCAGGCGACGCTTGAGGTAATCCCAGGCCTCCAGACTGGCTGCCTTGTCGCAACACTTGGGCTTAGTCTGGTCGGCACATAGAAAAATATGGCGATCCAGGCTGTGCAAAGCCAGGCTATTGATGCAGTTCTGCAGGGCATCCGGGGCCGGAGAAGCACTACCCATGGGTCGCCGGGGGGGGCTCAGGGGCAGGACTGGCGGGGGCATCGGCGGCCACCTCCGGGGCGATCGCCAGGGGTTCATGGCGAATTCGCCGAATCGGCAGGTTGGCAATCAGGGCGGTCATACGCTGGTCACTTTCCAGGGCAAACTCCAGATGGTCCTGATCTAATTCAACATAGCGGGAGACCACCTGCAAAATTTCCTGGCGCATTTTTTCCACCAGTTCAGGGGTGAGATCGGCGCGATCGTGGGCCAGCACGAACTGTAGCCGCTGCTTTGCCGATTCCCGGCTACCATTGGGACGTTGGGGACTAAAGAGTTTGTCAAGAAGTTCACTGATCATAGGGACTGGCTCAAAAGGACGATGTTAAGACCATAACAAGGAGATGACTATAGACTTAACCCCGTAAAAACCGACGCAGGCGTTGAAACAGGCGGTCTTGGGAAACAGTCAAATCTAGTAGGGGAACTTCTTCGCCTAAGAGCCGGCGAGCAACGTTATTAAAGGCGGTTCCCGCCAGGGATAGTTTAGGTTCCAGGACCAGGGGCTCCCCCCGGTTAGAGGAGATAATCACCCGTTCGTCGTCAGGGATAACTCCCAGGAGGGGAACGGCCAGAATATCCAGCACATCCCGGACGGACATCATCTGTTCCTCCTCCACCATGGCGGGTTTGAGGCGGTTGATCAGCAGTTTGGTGTGCCGCACATCGCTGGCTTCCAACAGCCCCACCACGCGATCGGCGTCCCGTACCGCCGATACCTCCGGTGTGGTCACCACGATTGCCTCGTTGGCGGGAGCAATGGCATTTTGAAATCCCATTTCTATCCCCGCCGGGCAGTCAATCAAAATAAAATCGTGGTGGCCCTTGAGCCCGGCCACCAGGTCTTTCATTTGATCGGGGGTAATGGCTTCCTTATTGCGATTCTGGGCCGCCGCCAGCATAGCCAAATTGGACTGCCGTTTATCTCGAACCAGGGCTTTCTCGACCGAGCAATCTCCCGCCAAAACATCGAGGGCCGTATACACAATGCGGTTTTCCAGGCCCAGGAGCAGATCGAGGTTACGCAGACCAAAATCGGCATCGATGACGACAACCTTTTGGTTACGTTGAGCTAAAGCCATACCCAGGTTGGCCGTACAGGTAGTTTTACCAACCCCACCCTTACCGGAGGTCATTACAATGATGCGCGTCATGGGCTAATTAACGTTCCAACGTTTAAATCAACAACTCAAGGAATTCTAAGAGTAATTTAGCGAATTGCCATCAATTCAGGACTCAAATCCCAAACCTCGTGGGCTCAGCTGCTGGCGCATAAAATCTTCCGCCAGAGCAATGCGAATGCCCTGATTGTCGCCAATGTAGGCGACTTCTGGGCCGTAGTGAGTGGTGGCGCTATCGGGAGGACGGGCCACCAAATCGGCAATCCGCAGTTGGGTTGGCTGCATTTGCAGGGCCATAATCCGACACTGACGGTTGCCGCTGGCCCCAGCATGGGCCAGACCCCGTAATCGACCCCAGACTAAAATATCGCCATCGGCCACCAGGGCACTACCGGGATTGGTATCGCCAAGAATCATGATGGTGCCGGGATGGCGAATATCTACCCCAGAACGCACAGTAGTTTGCAGATAGAGGGGGGCGGCCAGGGGCTGACCAGGGGTGGGGATGGACTGATTCAGGTGTTCCATATCCGCCAGTTGATCCACCGAGCAGCCCAGGGTAATAGCGGCCATGGCGGTTTGCCGACGACTGGTGACGACCCGCTTAAGCATCAGTTGGGCTTCGCCCAGGGTTTCCACCAAAGCCTGGAGCTGGCGGGTGTCTAAGAGGCGATCGCCCGCCTGCAGTTGGAGGGGAGTTTGGGCCTGCCAAAAACGCTCACTGGCCTCCAGCCGTTGCCTCACCTGTTGTAACAGATCTCCCCATTCCACCGGAGATACGGGCTGGGTAGGGGGCAGTATCAACATCAGGTGGCCGTCCTCATTTTTCAGATGGACTTGTTCAGACACCGATTTTTCTGGGCTCTGGGGCGGCAAATCTGTAACTGGAGTAGAGGGGGACTCGGAAACCATAGAACCTGGCGGAGAATTAGGGTGCTCAATCATGACCCATTACAGCACAGTCTTCCAATTTGGTGACATTCTGTCTGACCCTCTGTCGGGGAAGGGGTCGGGTTGGTTATGATGGGGTAGGTTCTACTACGGCGTTGGTGACTGCCAACAATGTTTTACGATCTATGTTTCTTCTGAACGGGAACTCAGTTGGGTCGGCGGCAGTAGACCAGGCTCAGACCTGGAAACTTTAAGTCAGACCCCAGGGTACCCACCTGGTTTATCCAGGTCGAAGACTGAGGTAAGACGGCGCTGCGGGGAATCTTCAAGCCTTCCTCTGTTAATCACGGGGGAAGGCTTTGTATAGATTTTGATCCCTTCCCCACCCTCAAGGCTGGGGGAGGGGGTCGTGGCTGGTTAGTTGGGGGCAGCCTAGGGGTTAGGGGAGCTGGGGCTGCGACGCTTGGCCAGGGTCTTGAGGATAGCCGCCCAGTCGGGGCGAATCTGCTCAATGATGAGCATGGCGGGCAGATTATAGGCAATCCAGGGGTTATTGATTTTTAGACCCTCCAGATCGAGGGGATAGCCCAGTCGCTGCAGCGATTCTAGCTGCTGCTGCTGGCGAATCTGGTTGGGATGGAGCTCTGGCAAAATATTTCTCAGGTCAGAAATGGCCGGTTGACTGGGAATGTGCTTCTGCTGATAGTCCGCCAGGGCATCGGCCAGGGCTGGCGATCGCAGACGAATTTCTGCCTGGTCACGGGTGGAGAGGCGAACGTTCTTAAGGCGGTTAAAAAAGTCTGTTTCGTAGTGGGAGAGGCGCATAGGATCTCCTTCTGGACAGTGACATACCTTACCCTGGCATAATTCAGGGACTTTTCTGCAGGGCGGCTAACAATTGTTGTTTTGCGATTTCTAACGCTTCTGGTAGTTTCTGACTATCGCGACCACCAGCCTGGGCCAGGTTGGGCTTGCCGCCCCCGCCCCCGCCGCAGAGTTTGGCAATGGCCCCGATAAATTTACCCGCCTGCAGGTTGGCGGCGATCGCCTCGGGGCTAAAGGCTGCCACCAGGCTGACTTTGCCGGGTTCCGGCACCGTTCCCAGCACTACGGCCCCCGCCCCTAGCTTCTGGAGCAGGCGTTCTCCAGCGGTTTTCAGCGCTTCGGCGCTACTCCCCGGCAGTTCGGCCACCAAAACCTTGAGCCCACCCACGGTGACAGCCTCGGGGAGGAGTTGGTCGGCCTTGATCACCGATAGTTCGGCCTGGAGTTCCGCCAGATCCTTCTGGGTTTGTTTCAGTTCGGCCTGGAGGCTGGTGATGCGATCGCCAATGGCTTCGGGTTTGACCTTAAAGCGATCGCAGAGGTCGCGCACCACCCGATCCCGCAAATTCAGGTAGGGCAGGACGGCTGGCCCGGCCACCGCCTCAATGCGGCGAATACCAGAGGCCACCCCCGTCTCAGCAATGATCTTAAACAAACCAATGGCAGCGGTGTTGGCGACGTGGGTACCGCCGCACAGTTCCATGGAAACCCCCGGAAAGTCAATCACCCGTACCTCTGCGCCATATTTCTCGCCAAACATGGCGATCGCCCCCTTCTGCCTAGCCTCCTCCAGGGCCATCACCGCCACCTCGGCGGGGTGAGCTTCGCCGATCCACTGATTCACCTGGTCTTCTACCTGCTGCACCTCATCGCTGCTGAGGGGACGGGGGCAGTTAAAGTCAAAGCGCAAACGGTCAAAGGCGACCAGGGACCCAGCCTGGGAAATGGTGGGATCCACCAGTTTCTTGAGGGCGGCCTGCAACAAGTGGGTAGCGCTGTGGTTGGCCTGGGCCCGGCGCCGACAGGCCTGATCGATTTGGGCAGTCAGCCGATCGCCCACCGCCAGGGTGCCCCGTTCAATCCGGCCAAGGTGGACAAAGAAGTCACTGTCTTTTTTAACATCCTCTACCTGCATCAGCACCGCCGCCCCTGACAGGTAACCGCGATCGCCAATCTGTCCCCCGGATTCGGCGTAGAAGGGCGTTTGATCGAGGACCACCTGGACTGTCTGGCCAGCGCTGGCCCGATCAACCCCATGACCTGCCACCAACAGGGCAACCACCTGACTGCTGGTACTGGCGCTGCTGTAGCCCACAAACTGGGTTGAGTGGATGTGGTCCGCCAGGCTGTCCAGGCTACCCTGCACCGTCAAGTCAATGGTTTCGTGGGCGGCCTGGGAGCGTTGGCGCTGTTCCGCCATGGCCGCTTCAAAGCCCGCCAGATCGACGGTTAAGCCCTGCTCTTCGGCCACCTCCTGGGTTAACTCCAAAGGAAAACCGTAGGTATCGTAAAGGACAAAGGCATCGGCACCAGAGATTTGTCGAGCTGGGGTGAGGCGTTCTCGCTCCAGGATATCGGCCAGGAGCTTTTCGCCCCGCTCCAGGGTTTCTAAGAAGCGGGCTTCTTCTCGGTCGAGCTCGGCAGTGATAGCCGCGGCTCGTTCCCGAGTGTTGGGAAAGGTGGTTTGGGCCAGTTGAATGGCGGTTTCCGCCACCTGGCTGATAAAGGCTCCCTGGATACCAATTAGGCGACCATGGCGCACCACCCGGCGAATTAACCGCCGCAGCACGTAGCCCCGCCCCACGTTGGAGGCGGTAATCCCATCGGCAATCATGTGCACCACCGCCCGACTATGGTCGCCAATCACCTTGAGGGAAACCTGGGTGGGGGCGTCGCAGTCCCCGTAGACCACCCCCGCCAATCGGGCGGCGGTTTCAATGATGGGAAAAATCAGGTCGGTTTCGTAGTTGTTGGGTACCTGCTGCAGGATCTGGGCCATCCGTTCCAGGCCCAAACCGGTGTCGATGTTCTGGTTCTGGAGGGGAGTGAGGTGTCCTTCCCCATCCCGGTTGTACTGCATGAACACCAGGTTATAGAACTCAATGAAGCGGGAGTCATCCTCCAGATCGATCGCCCCATCTCCCCGCTCAGGATGGAAGTCATAGTAAATCTCAGAGCAGGGGCCGCAGGGGCCGGTGGGACCGGAGGCCCAGAAGTTATCCGCTTCCCCCATGCGGATGATGCGGTGGGGGGGAATGCCAATCTGATCGCGCCAGATGGCAAAGGCATCGTCGTCCTCCCGGAAGACGCTCACCACCAGACGATGGGGGGGGAGGTGAAAAATCTGGGTAGAGAGTTCCCAGGCCCAAGCGATCGCCTGTTCCTTGAAATAATCGCCAAAGCTAAAATTGCCCAGCATTTCAAAGAAGGTGTGGTGGCGAGCGGTGCGGCCAACGTTTTCAATGTCGTTAGTGCGAATACATTTCTGACTGCTGACGGCCCGATTCACATCGGCCTGACGCTGACCCAAAAAAATCGGCTTGAAGGGCAGCATCCCGGCAATGGTCAGCAACACCGTGGGATCTTCCGGCACCAGGGAGGCACTGGGTTTGATGGCGTGACCTCGGGCTGCATAAAACTTCAGAAAGGTCTCGCGAATCTGGGCACCGGTCATCACCGTAGATTCAGGCAGGGGGGACTTGACCATGGGACAGGCAGACTTGTAAGCAGTCTTAGGGTAAAGATAAAGAGATACATTGAGTGTATACCGGCATAGCGATTGTGGTCGATCGACCGCAGGATTCCTGGGTACCTGCCTTGTCCCCAGCCCCCCTCTATTGATTACCGGAGCAGGGCTTGATAAGTTATAGGACTATGACCCAGCTTCTCCAACCTCGTCACCGCCTATATCAAGAACTGCAGCAACCCCCCGATCAGGTTAACCTGGCCAGGGCCGCCCTCTATATTGCTGAGGAGGAATATCCGGACCTGGATGTCACCAGCTATCTAACCCAGTTAGACACCATGGCCGCGGCCCTCAAACGGCGGTTGCCGGCCCAGTCCTATCCCTTGAAAATGATTGGTGCCATTAATCAATACCTGTTTGAGGAGTTGAAATTTCGGGGCAACCAGGCCGACTACTACGACCCCTGCAATAGTTTTTTAAATGACGTGCTCACCCGCCGCCTGGGGATTCCCATCAGCCTTTCCCTGATCTATCTAGAACTGGCGGGTCGGGTCGGGTTTCCCATGGCTGGAGTCGGTATGCCGGGGCATTTTTTAGTGCGTCCTACCCTGGAGGATATGGCCATCTTTGTCGATCCCTTCCATCAGGGGGAGATTCTATTTGAACAGGATTGCCGCGATCGCTGCCAGCAACTCTTTGGTCAGGGAATTCAGCTAGAACCCAGCCATCTCCAGCCCATCAGCCCCAAGGCCTTTGTGGTGAGGATGCTGGCCAATCTGAAAATGATTTATCTTCAGCGCCGTCAAGCCACCAAGGCCCTGGCGGCGATTGATCGAATTTTGTTGATTTACCCGCAGGCGGTTTCCGAGTGGCGCGATCGGGGTCTGATCTACTACCAGCAGGGCGATCTAGAGCAGGCCCGTGGGGACCTACAACACTACCTGCAGGAGAGTCCTGAGGCATCTGACAGCTTTGAAATCAGGCAGGTAATCGATCAAATTGAACGCTTGCAGGCCGATCGGTAAGTGCTTTCACCGCATTAGCTGACCCATATAGGCTGCCCATACGGCCGCGGCCTGACCGCTGCTGCCCTGGGTAGGACTATTGTCATCATTCCCCAGCCAGATCCCTGTAGTCAGGTTCTGGGGTGGCAGAAACCCAACAAACCAGAGGTCGCGGTTATTATCGGTGGTACCGGTTTTACCCCCTTCTCCCAAGCCCAAAAAGGCATTGCGCCCCGTCCCCCCCTGCACCACTCCCTGCAACAACCCCACCAGGGTGCGGGTAACAGATGGGTCCAGGGCCGGGTGGTTACCATCTCCAGCCTGGCCAAATTCATAGATCACCCGGCAGCTGTCCACCTGGTTAGGATCAGCACAGTCACTGCTATCTAAAACTCGGGTAATACCGTGGGGGCGGTTCCAGACACCGTTGTTGTAGACAGCGGCAAAGGCCCCCGTCAACTCCAGCGGGGTGACTTCACTCTCCCCCAGGGACAGGCCCGGCGAGGGCCGTAGTTTGGAGCTAATGCCTAACCGTTGGGCCAGGTTTATGACCCGATCCAGGCCAACCTCCTGGGCGATCCGGAGGGCCACCACGTTCTCCGAACGGGCCATCGCAGCGTACATATCCAGGGGTTGGGAACCAGACCGGCAGCCGGCAAAACGCTGCCCATTCCAAACCAGGGGATCACAGGCAAAACTCCGGCTGGGGGCCAAACCCGCCTCTAGGGCGGCCCCATAGGTGAACAGCTTGAAGGTGGAACCGGGTTGGCGCAGTGCCTGGGAAGCACGGTTAAACTGGCTGCTAGAGAAATTCACTCCCCCCACCAGGGCCCGAATTTCTCCGCTGGGGGTATGGAGGCTAACCAGAGCCCCCTGGGAATAGGCCAGTTTAGCCCCCTGGCGGGCGACATCCTCGGCCAGGGTTTTCTCGGCGGTCTTTTGCAGACTTAGATCTAACCCGGTTTCCACAAAAAAGTTGCCTTCCTGGGCCAGGGCGCTTCCCAACACCGCCTCTAGCTCCTCAAAGATGTAGCTGTAGAAGTAGGGGGCCCGGGTACGGCTGAGCTGGCGGGTGGCTTCGGGACTAATTTCAATCCGCGATCGCCGCGCCCGCCGCGCTTCTTCCTGGCTAACCATCCCCAGGGCCACCATCCGGTCTAGCACCCGATTGCGATAATCAATGGCGGTATCGTAGCTTTGCACCGGATTAAAGGCATTAGGAGCAGGCAAAATCCCCACCAGGGTAGCGGCCTCCGAGAGGGTCAGGTCATGGCTGGACTTATTAAAATAAAATCGCGCTGCATCCTCAAAACCATAGAGACTTTCCCCTAGATAAACCCGGTTCAGATAGGTGAGGAGTAAGTAGTTTTTACTGTAGAAGGTCTCTAGCTTGAGGGCGACGATCGCCTCACGGATTTTGCGCCCAGCGGAGTCTTCCGAACCAACATACTCCCGATACAGACTGCGGGCCAACTGCTGGGTAATGGTGCTGCCGCCCTGACGAATTTCCCGGCCTTGCAAATTAACCCAAGAAGCCCTGACAATGCCAATCGGGTCAACCCCCAGATGCCAGTAGTAGCGGGTGTCTTCGGAGGCGACCAGGGCCTTGGGCAGGTAGGCTGAGAAGGAAGATAACCCAGGTAATTCTTGATGACTCTGACTGCGCTGGGGACGCAGGGGCACCAGCTGACCCCCCTCCCGAGCAAATACCATGACGGGACCCTGCACCGACTGAGGTAAGGGGCGCAGGGGAATTTTCGGCCATTCGACTGCCACAATCCAGGCCCCCAGGGCCAGGGATAGGCCGGTAAAGCCATAGAGGGTATAGCGGCCCAGGTTCACATACCAGGGTGGAGGATCCAGGTAGCGCAGGGTCACGCCATCTAAGAGATCGCCAGGCCCCAGGGTATAGACATCGCCATGGTTCATGACGGCACGTTCCAGGCGTCTTTTACCCCGGTAAATACCGTTTGTGGAGCTGCGATCCTTGAGAATGAAGGGCTGCCCTGGCCGGTTCGGATCACGGGTCAGGGTCCCATGGACCTGGCTAACGATGGGGCTGGAGGCGACAATATCACACTGACTGGAACTACGGCCCAGAATGTAGTGATCGCCCAGCAGGGGATAGGTGGTCTGCTCGCCATTAACAATCACCTGCAACTCCGCTGTCCGGGCCCCGGGCTTGACCGCCAGTCGGCCAAAGTCAACGCGGGCAGGAACGGCTTGCAGAGCCTGGGTGATGGTTTTGAGCAAGGTCCGGGGGGGATTGGGGGGGGTCATGGCAGCGGTAATGCCTGACGGAAGGGGGAGAACGGAGGTACAAGCCCCATTGTAGTCATAAATTCTAGAATTACTGGTGGGTCAATAGGACTACGGCGTAGACCGCAATGCCCTCCTGCCGACCCACCGGCCCCAGCCCTTCATTGGTGGTGGCCTTAATCCCCACCTGATCGGCATCCACCTGCAACACCTCTGCCAGCCGCGATCGCATGGCCGCAATATGGGGCTTGAGTTTGGGTTGCTCCGCCACGATCACCGTATCCACGTTGCCGACCTGCCAGCCCCGCTGGTGCACCATCGCCCGTACCTGGGCTAGCAGTTTGAGACTATCGGCCCCAGCCCACTGAGGATCGCCGGGGGGAAAGTAGAGGCCAATATCTCCCAGACTGAGGGCCCCCAGCAGGGCATCCATAACGGCGTGGGTGAGGACATCGGCATCGCTGTGGCCCTCCAGACCGCGATCGTGGGGAATGGTTACCCCTCCTAAAATTAAGGGTCGTCCCCTCACCAGACAATGAATATCGTAGCCATTGCCAATGCGTAACCCCATCGCCACCGACCCCAATCACACCATTCTGGTTCTACCACGGAACGGTAATTAACCGGGTGGTGACTCCAGGGTAAGCTCGTAGACATTCCACAACGCTCCCCCAATGGCGGTATATTTGACCCCCTTGACACTATTGCGGACGGCGGTCAGGGACAAATTATTGACCAGGTAGATAAAGGGTAGATACTCCTGGGCAATCTGCTGGGTTTCCCTGTAGAAATCAAAGCGTTTTTGGTCATTTACCTCCTGGGCCGCCTGCACGTAGAGATCGGCAATACGTTTTTCCCATTCGGAGGCCTGCCAGCCCTGCAGAGCCTCTTGACCAGCCATGGCTTGCTGGTTAAAGGCATGGAGAGAACCATCTAAGAGCCAGACGCTGGCCCCGCCATTGGGTTCCAACCCCCCCGTCAGACCCAATACGCAGGCTTCCCAGTCCAGGCTATCGGTCAGCCGATCCACCAACAGGTTAAAGGCCAGGGGCTGAAAATCTACTTGAATGCCGATTTTACCTAAATCATTTTTAATTTGGGATCCAATCGCTTCCCGGAGCTTATTGCCGGAATTGGTGATCAGGGTAAACCGTACCGGGTTACCCTGGCTATCTAGCAGTTGGTCTGAGGCATTGTATTGGAACCCCGTGTCCAACAGTACCTGCCTGGCTTGAGCGGGGTTGTAGTCGTAGGTGGGAATGCCCATCTGGGGTGGCGCATAGTAGGGGCTAGACACCGAAATCGGCGAGGACTGGAGCTCACCTAATCCCTGAAAAATATTATTGACCATGGTTTTTCGGTCAATGCCGTAGGCGATCGCCTGGCGAAAAGCCACGCTGTTAAACCAGGCCGATTTAATCGGATCGACCAGAGACTTATCCTGACGCCGACCCTGGTTAAGGTTAAAAAATAGAAAATTGGTACCCAGGTCGGGCCCACCGTTATAGATGGTGAAATTACCCCGTCCTTCCTCCCGCTTCAATAGGGGGAAGAAATCAGGCTGTACCCCGATGGAGTCTAACCCACCAGAGCGAAACTGCAGGAAAGCAGTATCAGTAGAACTAACAACTTGCCAGATAACCTGCTGAATATAAGGCTGGGCCTGACCCCGGCTATCTTTGCGCCAATAGTAGGGGTTACGCTCAAAAATTACCCGTTCGCCGGGAATGTATTGCCCCAACCGATAGGGTCCATTACCAATAATTTCTAGGGGCGGCGTATTGGTACCCCAGGTGGATAGGAATAGGGGTTTGCCATCGGAACCTTTAGTCTCAACGGTGGCCTTCAGAACGTGAGCAGGAATAATACTCAGCTCCGTATTTCTGAGCATGGGGGCGAAGGGCTCCGGCAGGGAGAACTGCACCCGTTGCCGATCCAGCTTAGTGACCTGGGGTAATAAACCCTTGGGGCCGATCCGAAAAGCATCGCGGCTATTGCTGGGAATATCGGGATTGAAGATAACGTCGTAGGTGAAAATTACATCGTCAGCGGTGAGGGGTTCACCATCACACCACCGCAATCCTTCCCGTAGGGTAAAGACCAGGGTTTTACCATCTGCCGAGATGTCCCAGCTTTCCGCCAGGGCCGGTACCGTGTCCCCCGTTATGCCATCGGTGCCCGTTAGCCCTTCGAAGGTAAAGCCAAAGATATTGGGGGACTCCTGACTTAAAACCGGGTTAAAGGTTTTAGGATCGCTGAGGATACTAAGAACCAGGCGAGAACTGGTCGCCTCGGCTTTGGTAAACTGGCTCAAATTACAGCCCATCAGGGATAGGGCCAGTATGCCCAGCAAAACCCATAGGCCTAACTGCCGCCTCAGCCAATGGCAGGACCTGCCCCAATTCGTCAAGAGAACCAACCTCGTTGCCCCTTTCGCAGCGAAAACTTTTTCAGACTTTTTCTGTCCTCACTATAGCGATCTCAGGAACCATTGTGACACGTGAGTAAAGATGTCTAGAAAAATTGTATGTTTTTGTGCGGCTGTACCTAGGGGTCAGGGGGGAGGCGGGTCAGCAGGCCGGTTTAGCCCTAGCTTTGACCCCTTAACTGGGTCCTCAGGATTCTAGCCAAAGCTATGGGCGGGTCTATCAGGGCTGGTCAAAGTCTTCTAGGCAGAAATGGCGGCTAACTCCGTGGACTGAACAATAGGATACCAGGCATCACCATCGCCGAGGTAGCCCACCACAGCCAGATAGATCCGGTCCCACTGGGGAATGGGCAGGTACCAATCCTGGGCTAGATCGTCATGGCATCGCTGCTCCTGTACAGGAGACTGTAATGGAGTATAGGTTGCCTGGCCAGTCACGTCGTAGAGTCGTACCGCCAGAAGCTGACCTCCCTGTTGCCGGGTCTGGGTGCGATCGCCATCGTCTATGTGCCAGAGGGCATAGAAGCGATCGGGGCGATCCGGATCAATGGATAATTTGACCCAGCTCAGGGAAAGGGGGGACGGGGATGGTCCATCAGAACTAGCTGGGGAGTCACTAACTGGAGACGGCGGTCCTACGTCCTCCTGGGTTTGGGCCACTGGCGAAGAGGTCAAACCCAGAGCCTGCGGGGAAAGGGGATCGGTAATAGCCGCAGGTAAAGCCACCGATAGACTCACCTGACGTAGTAGCTCCGCTTCTAAACTCAGGGGAGAGGGGGTGAGGGGCTGATCGCTACCGACACCGTCATGGGTCGAATAGTCAGCCTGCTCCGGCAGGGCCGCCGCCGCTGCCACCAACTCGGGGGGAACATCGGCCTGTTCCGGCAGGGCCGCCGCTGCTGCCACCAACTCGGGGGGAACATCGGCCTGTTCCGGCAAGGCCGCCGCCACTTCCGCTAACTCGGGGGGAACATCGGCCTGCTCCGGCAGGGCCGCCGCCGCTGCCACCAACTCGGGGGGAACATCGGCCTGTTCCGGCAGGGCCGCCGCCGCTGCCACCAACTCAGGAGGAACATCGGCCTGTTCCGGCAGGGCCGCCGCCGCTGCCACCAACTCGGGGGGAATAGCAAGGGTTAGGGGCGGCGAGCCGATCTCAGCAGAGGGTAAGCTCTCTACCATCCGTTGTAATTCCAGGGGAATATCGGGGTCGTAGCCTGGGCTAACCGATGGCAACTGATCGGGAGGGACGTTGATGCCATCAATAGGGGCATCGGGAACAATGCCAGCGGTAATAGGTCCCGTACCCGTGGGGAGAGGTAGGGGTGGCTCTCCCCCCAAACTGAGGACACGGGCAATACAGGTCTGGGCTTCGGCCTGGCGACCCAACTGCATGAGAGCCTCGGCTTTACCGGACCAGGCAGCGATCGCCGTTTTATCCATCTCGAGGGCACTATCAAAGCAAAATAGGGCCTCCTCGTAACGCTCCAGTTTGGTTAGTAGCCGACCTTTACCCAGCCACGCTTCCGTATTACTGGTATCAAAACCCAGGGCAATGTTATAGCTCTCCATCGCCTCTGCGGCCTGTTCCATTTGCAGTAGGGCGTTACCCCGCTGGGCCTGAGCCTGGGCAGCAATAACATTAACCCCGGCCATCGGTGCACCACTCTCTGAGACCTTCAGCCGTTCTAGTTCCGTTGCCTCGATGGCGCTATTGAAGCGAATTAAGGCTAGATCATAGCGTTGCTCTCGCATCAGCCGCTTACCTTCCACCAGTTCCGATCGGGCCTGCTCCAGCTTCCCAGGTATGGTGCTATCCACTGCAACTTCAGCCACGGGCACCAGAGCCGCTTCAGGTGGTAGGCTTAACCCCTCACCCCCAGACGGTTGCTGCCCTATCCCAGAGAAATCAATCCCCATATCGGCGCCCGGTAGGGGCTGCACCGGGGTTTCGGTACTGGCGGTTTCATTGGCGGTTTGATTACCGAGGGATGCACTACCGGACTTAGGTTTCCCTTGAGTTCTAAACAGCGATCCCAGTAACCCCAGTAGGAATAAGACCACAGGCACTGCCAGTAGAATCCACCAGGTGTTGGGCGGTAGGGCTTGAAGACGAGCCCATAGATCGGCTTCTGGAGGCGGCGGCGTAGCAGGATTGCTATTAATATCTACATCACCCCGGCCGTCGCGGATCTCTAACCGGTTATCGGCAGTGCCCACCACCACCTGGCCATCCGGGGTAAAGCCCAAGAAATTAGCGGGGGAGTTGAGGGTAAGGGGGGCTGATGACAGGGGAACCCCATCTCCTCCCCAGAGGCGTAAAGTCTTATCGGCTCCAGCGGTAGCTACGGTAGTGCCATTGGGGCTGTAGGCCATGGCGGTAACAGCGCCCCTATGGGCAGGGATGGGCTTACCCTGAGGTAGCAGGGTGGCCTGATCCCAGGACCGGACTACACCGTCACTGCCCCCGGAGGTAATCGCCTTGCCATAGGGGCTGGCGATAATGCTGGTAATTCCGCCCTGATGAGCCCCGTCCACTCGCTTTAACAGTCCACCCTCTGGAGACCAGCGGGCCAGGCTACCATCGCCACTACCGGTAAAAAAGTTTTTACCCTCGCCCGCATAGGTAATGGCCTGGATAGGACTATTATCGGCAGCGATGAGCGGACTTAAGGAGGTACCATCGACCACAGACCAGCGCTCTATGGTACCGTCCTGATTGCCACTGATGAGGGTTTGACCATCGGGACTGAGGGCTAGGGCGCGAATGGCCCCGCCCCGTCCCGGTATGGCCTTTCCTAGAGGTTTGCCGGCCCGGCTCCAGCGCCGTAGAGTGCCGTCTACACCGCTAGAGATGGCCGTTTGGCCGTCGGGAGTAATAACTATCGCTGAAATCGCCCCCTGATGGGCCCCGCTGATGGTCTGTAATACCTTGCCCTGCCCGTCTAACCATTCCAACTGGCCAGATTCTGTACCCCGCACCATCAACTGGCCATCATTGGAGAGGGCAATTCTACCCGGTGGTAAACTGGCGGTAACAGGCCCGGCGGTATTTTCAGGCCCCTGGGCCACACTGTTTTGCAGCGTCAAACTGGGGGTGGCCAGCTGGACTGCCTGGGCAAGCCACTCCTGCGGCGATCGCAAAACATGCAGAGGTATGGTTGCGATCGCACCGATCAGAGCTATGGCCAGTAAAGATGGCTTGAGGGACTTATCCATGGGGTACCCCAGACAGGATCACGAGTAATTCTGCTAAAGGATACACGCAGATGGGGAGTTTGGCTTGTTTTTTTGAGGGCCTCGACCCGGTGATTTTGCCCTTAGGTGAGTGCTGTAATCAGGGCCTGGGAGTCAGCTACGGCCCCAAATACCCCACCCTGCATCTTAATCATCTTTAAAGCCGCCAGGTAGTTGCCGTAATCAGTAGCACCGGTACAGTCAGAAAGCAGCAAACATTCGTAGCCCCGATCATTGGCATCCCGCATCGTGGTATGGACACAGACATCGGTGGTAATGCCCGTCAGGATCAGGTTACGGATGGCTTTTCCCTTCAGGATTAGATCTAGATCGGTGGCATAAAAAGATCCCTTACCTGGTTTATCAATAATCACCTCCCCTGGCAAGGGAGCCAGTTCAGGGATAATTTCCCAGCCCGCCTCCCCTCGCACCAAAATGCGGCCACAGGGGCCCGGGTCACCGATGCCGGCACCAATCTGCTGCGATCGCCAGCGCTTGTTGGCCGGTAAATCTGACAAATCGGGACGATGTCCCTCGCGGGTGTGGATTACCGTAAATCCCAACTCCCGCATCCGGGCTAGGACCCTGCCGATAGGCTCGATGGGAGCCCGCGTCAGGGAAAGATCGTAGCCCATCTTATCGACGTAGCCCCCGGTTCCACAAAAGTCGGTCTGCATATCAATGATGATCAGGGCCGTGTTATCGGGCCGGAGGTCCCCATCAAAGGGATAGGCATAGGGGTCAGCGGCAACGTAGCAGGTCATGGACCAATCTCCAATTCAGATAATTCCAATTCAAACAATGTTGTGGTGGTAAGGGAGTTAAAAATCATCTCGACTGGCGATCGCCCGACTCACCCGATCGATGACCTCAGTTACGGCCAGTGGGCCCAACTCTCCCTGGCTGCGGGTCCGCATATTCAGGCTGGTGGTTTCTACTTCCCTAGCCCCCACCACAGCCATCACGGGAACCCTGGCTTTCTCAGCATTGCGGACCATTTTACCGAGGCGATCGCCACTGCTATCTACCTCCACCCGCACCCCAGCGGCCCGGCATTGTTCCCCCACCTGTTGAGCAAATGCCAATTGCTCTTCGGTAACCGGCAAAATCCGCATCTGCACCGGCGCCAACCAGAGGGGAAAGTCCCCTGCGTATTCCTCAATTAGAATACCAATTAACCGCTCCAGGGAGCCAAAGGGAGCACGGTGAATCATAACCGGGCGCTGGCGCGATCCATCCTCCGCCACGTACTCCAGATCAAACCGTTCCGGCAGGTTGTAGTCCACCTGCACCGTACCCAGTTGCCACTCCCGATCCAGAGCATCCCGAAAGATAAAATCTAGTTTAGGGCCGTAGAAGGCCGCCTCCCCTGGAGCCTCGAAGTACTCCATACCCAGGGTTTGGACCGCCCGCCGCAAGGCCCCCTGGGAAGCTTCCCAGACGGCATCGCTACCGATGTATTTGGTTGATTCAGGGTCACGAAAACTCAACCGCGCCTTAAACTTCTTCAGTTTAAGGCTGCGGAAAACCGTCAAGATCAGATCCACCACCTTGAGAAACTCATCGTCTAGCTGGTCGGGACGAACAAATAAATGGGAATCATCCACAGTAAAGCCGCGCACCCGCGTTAGCCCACCCAATTCTCCCGATTGCTCGTAACGATAGACGGTGCCAAATTCCGCCAGGCGCAGGGGTAGTTCTCGGTAAGATCGCAAATCGCTTTTATAAATCTGAATATGAAAAGGACAGTTCATGGGCTTCATAACAAAGCCCTCCTCCGCCAGGCGATCGGCCTCGTTATCAGCCATTAGGGGGAACATATCTTCTCGATAGTTCTGCCAGTGACCAGAGGTTTTGAACAGGTCTACCCGGGCAATGTGAGGGGTAACCACAGATAGGTAGCCGCGCTTAGTCTGCTCTTCCCGGAGAAAACTCTCCAGGGTAGAGCGTAACACCGTTCCCTTAGGAGTCCATAGGGGTAGCCCCGGTCCCACCACATCGGCAAAGATAAACAGACCCAACTCCTTCCCCAGCTTGCGATGATCCCGGCGTTTAGCTTCTTCCCGCCGCCGCTTGTGTTCCTGAAGTTGCTCAGGGGTTTCCCAGGCTGTGCCGTAGATGCGCTGCAGTTGGGCGCGCTTTTCGTCACCTCGCCAGTAGGCTCCAGCCACACTTTCCAGGTCAAAGGCTTTGGCATTAAGGTCGGCGGTATTGGCCACATGGGGGCCTGCACATAGATCCCACCATTCCTCTCCCAGGTGATACAGGGTTATAGGATCCTGCAAATCCGCTAAAATCTCCAGCTTATAGGGCTCCCCCAGGGCTTCTATGCGGCGCTGGGCCTCGGCTCTTGTCACGGTTTCCTGAATTACCGGCAGACCCTTATGGATAATTTTCACCATTTCCTTCTTAATGGCTTTGAGATCTTCTGCCGTGAAGGGATCGGGATTATCGAAGTCATAGTAAAAACCGTAGTCAATCCAGGGGCCAATGGTGACCTGGGCCTGAGGAAAGAGTTTTTGCACCGCCATCGCCATCACATGGGAAAAGGTATGGCGAATCCGCTTGAGGGTTTCTGACTCGCTGGTACGGGGTAGCACTAAGGGTGCGGCAGTAGCCGGAGTAGACTGAACCATGACAGGAAGAAAAAAGCAAAGCCATTCCCAGTTTAGCGAGTAATGATCAGCCAGGGATAATCATTCGAAGAAGAATTAGGGGAGGTAGGGTTTTCCGCCCAGGCAAACTTTCTCCTCCAGGGCAGAGAAAGCTTAGAATTTTTAAGGGAAAACATTTACTCTTCGAGTGAGTTTATTTTTCAGCTGCTTATGCTATGCTTTCGTTTTGAAAGGTTCAGGTCAATACCATGCTAGTTTCAAGTCTGCATTTGGTTTCCTGAGTTCTTTATCCACCTCTAAGGCTTTTTTAAATTAAAAATTGAAGTATGACTGAAGTGATTGCCGACTTACTTGTCGCCCACCCCATGGTGAAGTTTCAACGACAGGTTGCATCTCTGGTAAAGAAGTCTAAGATGGTCAAACCCAATGACCCCATCTGGAAAATCGCTTTTTTGTTTGGAGATGACTGGGCCTACTGGAAGCGAGAACTGGAGGAGTTTGATTTTTCCACCCAAGATCCGATCTCGGACCTACTGGCGGTGCAATCCTGGGAAGAAGACTAATCGTCGTCATTCTCCCCGCTACCCGACTATTTGAAAGGAGAATTTACCCTGACCTGGGTCCTTGAAAAAGGCAAATCAATTCTCTCTCCGACCCTTTCACCAGCTCTTTAGAACGCCAATTGCTCTAGATCAGGTCTTAATTTAAAGCGAATCAAAATGGTAGTGATATTATCGTGACCATTTTTTTCGTTAGCCAGATCGATTAACTGGGTAGCCCCCTGTTCCAGGTTATTTCTGGAACTCAGCAGAGGTGCTACATGGCTATCGCTATGGTCTTCTAGGACGTGGTGATCACTGAGGCCATCGGAACAGAGGAGCAACAGAGTATCTTCAAAAATTTCGTCATAGAAAATAGTCGGCTCCAGTCGATCGAGATCTCCAGGTCCTAAGGCCTGGGTGAGGTGGTAAGCATCCGGTCGGGCATAGGCGATCGCCGGTTCTATGCCCCGCTCAATATCCCGTTGACCCACTTCGTGATCAACGGTCATTTGCCTCAGGCCCTGGCGCTTGTTATAGCTGTATAGGCGACTATCCCCCACCTGTACCACAGCAATCCGCAGATCCTTGACCAATACCAGGATCAAGGTGGTGCCCATGCGTCCGATCCCTGAGCTGTCCTTAGACTGATTAGCATTGAAAATTACCTGGTTAGCCCTGGCTACCGCTTCAAAGAGGGCATCCTCATCGGGTAGATAATCGCTTTGCCAGTGCTGCTCAAAGTACTCACGCAGGGTCTTTACCGCCAACTGACTGGCTACCTCTCCCGAAGCATGCCCTCCCATGCCATCACACAAAATATAGATGCCCCGGGCTTTTAGTCTAAAACCACCAGGATGGCTCAATTTAGTCAGTTCGGTTTGACTAAAAAACCAATCCTCATTATGGTCGCGGCGTTGACCCGGATGACTCTGACCCACATCTTCCAGGAGGGTCAACTTCATGGGTAAAACCATAGTCGGACTATCTGGAGACGGGATGCTATCCCGGTCTTCCTGGTTGGTAAGACCGGCCTGGGTCTCAATCAGTTGCATCAGCTGATCATCGCTCAGGCCCAGATCATGGCCTGACCAGTGGGAGGGCGATGGGGTCAACCCCGGGACCATACTACTGGAGCGATCACCGCCAAATGCTGATTCCTCCAGCCTCAAGGATGGTTGGGAAATGTGTTCTGCCAACTCCACCAACTCTTTCTGTAGATGTTGAATCTGGGTCATCGTGCCCTGCACCAGGCTATTAATAATCACGCTGAGGGCAGATCCGACTGCCCCGGGAGGGATCTCTAGGTGGTTTTGCCAGGCCAGACCCAAGGTTTTTAAATCAGCCGGTTCATTGCGGAAAAATGTCAGTTCCCTCAAGCAAACCAAATTGTTCTGGTTCACAACCAATCGATCAAGATTAATTAAGTCGGTCTCTGCCTGCCAGGGTTGCAGGGCCTGCCATAGCAGACTAATTTCCAATAGCCATTGGACTTGTTGGAGGGGATCGACCCTGGCCATAGCCCATACCTTGGTGAAGGGGGGCCAGGTAGTGCGGTCCTCCATAATTAGACTAATCTGTTCCTGATTTTGCCCTGACCGGTGGTAGACAATATCGTGCAATTCTGGAACGGCAGGAAAGTGGTTTCTCTGCAAGGCTAGGTAGGGCAGGGCGGCAATCGGTAAGGTCGCCATTTCTGGAATATCCTGGGGATTTAAATCCGGTTGATTAAGCCAGAGGTTCTGTAGATCCCTTAAGGGTGAACCGGCCTGGGGCAGGCAATCCAACACTAATTGACCGATCACTCCGGTTAGCCCAGATCCTTGAGGTTGGCCCAGCCGCTGGTAACGAGAGGCTGAATCAACATAGGCGTCTGCTAAGTTCAGGGGCAAGGAGCGATCGCAAGACCAAGAGAGGCTATGCCAGATCGGCAGAGACTGGTTGCAATGGTGGCAGCTAAGCTGACCAGAATTGATGGGTAACCGACAGAACGGGCAGTTTAGCATCTTAAGTAAGATGGTCTTTATAGGTTTGGAGATTGCCGGATTTACTATAAGAATTAAAGGCAGTCTACCCAGAAATCCCTGACTTGAAACTCTAGAAACAATGATATTTCCATATTCCAGTTTCGGACCTAGCTAGGGATAGTCTGGTTGGGCAAGCCCACAAAACGTTTTCTTTAGGCAAGGTATTTAGGGCTCGAACTAATAAAGTCAAATGCACCTGGTTCAGCCATAGCTAAAAACTGGCGATCCTCCAGCTTTTAACGGATTCCCCTGAAAAATAGCCCCTATAAGACCAGGGGAGCAGAAAGAATGTATGACTACTCACTCCTATACTAACATTTACTTACCTTTAGGTAGTATGGACATAATATTACCCAGCAATTCTCATTTTAAAGAATCAGCTGCTATTGGGAGGGATTTCCAGTTCTAGCCCCTCGAGCATGAAGGTAAGGAGATGATCCCAACTGTCGAAATACAGGTACCGAGTTAAAGCCCGCAGGTCATCAAAGAAGG
>JBEITR010000008.1:0-99641 GCA_040374765.1 Leptolyngbya sp. | reverse complement strand
TCAGGAGGTACGCCTGGCTGGGGGGTCATGCGGAATGCCGCTAGAATATCCGTATCTTTAGGGGTGTAGTCCGGGGTGTAATAGGTCAACTTGTAGTCCTTAACCCCGGCGCTGTATCCAGATTTTGACTGAGTCGTTGTCTGAGAGTAAGACATATCTCCCTTCCTGTGAATCTAAAACATCTCTCGAGTGATTTTCTAGAGAGCTGCCCACAACAAAAACATTCCCTTATTAGCAAGGGAATCTCGCTGAGCTAAAGCACTACCAGATGCTCACGAAATGAGACTGAAACAAAGCAAAAACAACCCTTAAAATGGTTGTTCCGCAAACACTCTAGGTATTTTTCATTACCCTATGCTTTAGCATACTACCAGCGATTGGATAAGTTTAATTTTGGAAGATCTGTATAGATTCATAACCTAAAGTTATGTATGAAAATTAATGTAGATGTAATTTCCTGAACTTATCGAAATAATTCGTTTTAAGGTGTCATTTAATGGTAAGCAAGCAGTTTCAATTGGGTTGATTTATAGCTTTGACTAGAATCCGTAGACCCGGGTGGATCGGTCCATTTCCTGTTCCGGAGGAGAAGAAAAGGCGCAGGTAGGTAGGCCTTCTGGCTCCCTGCTAGGAGCGTTGGAAAGCTTCGACCACTTTGATGGCATACCGTTCCAACTGACCCGTGGCTATGGCTATAGCTCTCCTGGGGCAGCGGCTAGGGGAGGCAGGTAAGGGTTGAGAAATTCTACTGAGTTTTGCTGCTTGGGGGACCTGCCAGGTAATGGCGAAAGAATTCCAGTTGGATTTGGGCCGCCAACCGTTGGTAAAGCGGGTTAGTTAAGGCATGCCCTGTTTCCTCAAATTCATAGAGGGTGACAGGTACCCCAGAGGCGGCAATGACATCATGGAAATTACGAACCATCGCTATGGGCAGGAAATCTTGGGTGCCGTGGAATAGCAGAGTAGGAGTACGAATGGCCGTAGCGTTGTAGAGGGGAGAAAGGCGCTGGTAGCGTTGGGGGTTTTCCATCGGGGTTTGGCCCAACAGATAGGACAATAGCGTCCCATAGCCCAGTTGCCATTCAGTCAAGGTATCTAGCAGAGAACACTGGGGATTGGCGGCCGCAAACAGTTGGGGAAAACGGGTGATAATCTGGGCGGTATAGTAGCCACCGTAGGAGCATCCCGTCATCCCTACCCGCTCGCGACTAGCCCAACCCCGCCGTACCATTTGCTCTATGACCTCTCGGCCTTCATCTAGATCAATAACACCAAAGTTATGATCGTCAGCCTGGCGACGATAAAATTCTGGGCCAAATCCTTCCCGTCCCGATAGAGGTACCACCAGCACGGGTAGGCCAAAGTTAGGCAGCAGATTAAAGGGCATCTCCACCGTAGCCGCAAACTCATTGCCCATCGAAAAGCCCGGTCCACCCTCTTGCCAGAACACCACTGGTCCGGCTGGGGGAGGGAAAGCGCTATCTTTAGGTTGGATCAGGAACCCCTGGCGTACCCCCTGACTGGTGGGGAAGCTAACCTGATCTAGGCGTACCTGGTTAAGGGAAGCTACATCGGCATTAATGGTTGTCAGCGGTTGGGGTGGGGCATCGCCGCTGGTAGGCTGCCGATAGAGTTCGGGAGGCTGGGTGATGGATGAAAAGCTATAGATCAGGCTCTTGCCATCGGTGCTAAGGGTAAGGGATTGGGGATCGACCGTGCCGGAGGGCATGGGTAGGGGTCTAAAATCCTGAGTGCTCAGGTGGTAAACAAATAGGTGACGATCGCTGCCGGTGCTAGCCCAAAATAGCAGGCGATCGCTATCTAGAAACTGGCCGGTTGACTCCTGGGGACCCTGGAGGGCAGGCACCTTGATGGTGGACTCCAGCTTCCCGTTGCGATCGTAGATCTGATAGTAGGCCGACTCAGGAAAGCCGTAAATGGGATAGGGACGGCCCGCGACCCGAGCCGGGTGAAGGAGTTTGACCAGCAGGTGACGTCCATCCTGACTCAGGTTGGCTGCCCCCAAACTGTCTCCACCGGTGCTACTGGGATTCAGTTCAAATTGCTGGATCTGGGTCTGGGAAAAATCAAACACCCGCACTGCACTTTGCTGGGCTAGGGGATTATGGTCGGGGGGGAGTCGCCCCAGGGCATCCTGAATGGCAGGATCAGCCAGACTGGGGCTGGTGGGGCTGCGATCGTAACGGTGATTTTCCGTAGCAGCTGCGATTACCAGGGCCAGACGTTTACCATCAGCGGACCAGGAAGGCGACTGTAAACTCAAATCATGGGGAATGCGGCCTATCTCTAGACGTTTTAGGGAAGGCAGAAAGATCGTATAGAGTCCGTCCGAGTCCCCTTCGTAGAGGCGAATTAATACCTTTGAAAAGTCAGGCGAGATCCCCAGAATCTCTCCCGATTCTTCCTGGGCCGGGTAGATCTGGGTACGGGAAACTACCCCAGCCTTGCGATTAACCGCCAGAATCTCCCAGGGGCCAAAGGCATCCTGCTGCACAAAGCGCACGGTATCGTTATCAATCCACTGCAAGGGCAGATCGGGAACCAATAGATCGCTCTGGAGAGACGGGGCGGGACTCATTTCTCCGGTGATGATATTCAGGAAATAGAGGGTGCGATTATCGGGTTCTAGGGCACTGGCCAAAGCGACCACCAGGGTGGTGCCATCGGGACTAAAGGTACTTAAGATTTGTGGACGTTGGACCCCTAATAATCCCTCCAGGCGATCCTGATCGGGGGAGGAAAGGGGAGGCAAATCCAGCCCATTGGCACCGACGGAAATAACTTCAGCCCTGATACCGGTGGCGGTGCCCAGGGCGATTCCCACCAGGGCTAAGGGGAAAACCAGGTCACCCCATCTCCACCGACTCAGCCGGAAGGGGTAGGGGGAGTGGGGCTGACCTGGGAGACGAAAAAACTGCAAAAAATTCCCTTCCTTCCGGAAAAACCCTCACCGGGGCGAAAGATATAGTTATATTAGCCTCTCAGGTTCAGAAAAATCTGACTATTAAGCCACCAGGGCCAAGCTAAGGTTAAGAAAGCCGCTAATTCCATGCCTGTGATTCAAGAATTTCAGATTTCCATTACTCCCTTGAGGGGATCGGTTAACCAGGATAGCTATTTACTGCGGACCGAGACGGTAGCCAAGGGGGTGCCGCTGGCCGAAACCCAGGTAGTTTGGCCAGTTGAACGGTGGCTGATGGAAACAACCCAATTGGCTCAGGATCCTTTACAGCGATTATTAGCCGCCTCTGCCAGTGAAGTAGGGGAAACTACCGGTCAGGCTAGACCAGGGGCGGCCCTGAAGTTAGGCCAAGACCTCTACCAGCATCTGTTCCAGGAGCAACTGCGCGATAGCTGGCTGGCGGCTCAGGGGGTAGCCCAAAATCGGCAGCAGCCCCTGCGGTTACGGTTAGGATTCAAAGACAGTCGCCTGCAACGCTTGCCCTGGGAACTACTTTACGGTGACGATCGCCCCCTAGCTACGGGCATGGATGTGACTCTGTGTCGTTGTGTTTATACCCAAAACGCCACAAGTCTGGCGGTATTCCCCCCCCTGGCGGAGGCTACTACTCCCCTAAATGTGCTGGTGGTGGTCTCAGCTCCCGAAGATCAGGAGCGCCTGGCTCTCAGTCGAGAAATCACCTACCTGCAGACTGAACTGCGATCGCCCAACCTGGCCACTCCGATCCAGAGTCCTCCTCGCTTTACCGGCCTTAGCCTGGGCCAACCCCTCACCATCCACCTCACCCTGCTGCAGCAACCGGGTCGTAGCGAATTGGTCCAGGCCTTAGAACAGGGTCACTTCCAGATGCTGCACTATGCTGGCCACAGCGATGTCAGTGAAACGGGCGGTGACCTATTTCTGGTCAATCCTCAAACCGGCCTCACCGAAATTCTCAGTGGCGAAGACCTGGCTGGTTTGCTAGTCAATAATGGTATCTGGCTGGCGGTATTTAACTCCTGCCGGGGAGCCTATACCCCTGATCAGGGGGGATGGCGCGAACAAAACCTGGTGCAGGCCCTGGCCAATCGCGGAGTACCGGCCGTAATTGCCATGGCGGAGCGGATTCCCGACGATGTAGCCATTGCCTTTACCCAATTGCTCTATCGCAACCTGCGCCAGGGCTATCCGATCGATCTGTGTCTTAGCCGCGTCCGCCAGGGATTAGCAGCCACCGATCGGATGCTGCCCCTGCTTTATTTACGTCCAGAATTTGATGGCTACCTTTACCTCCGCCATGGACAGTCTACGGACAGCTTTGATGACCTGCCGCTGCTCCTGCCCGACTATGCGAACGATCCAGAAATTGGCGATCTGGCTCAGGATCTGTTTACCCCCGCCGAGGCGATCGCAGGTTCTCCCCCGCCCGCAGCGCCTGAAGAAAGCCCTGATTGGTTAACTGACCTGGAGCCCCTAGTGGGCAGTGGCCCTACCGTGAGTGACGTTATTGATCATCTAACCACCTCGGAGGACGGCCAGGTTCAATCAACATTGGCACCACCCTCAGACTCCAGCCCTAGGGCTTACCCGGGCGCTCCCCCCGACAGGCCCTTGGTTTTCCCCAGCTCAGACACCCAGTCCTCCCCCGCCAGTCCCCTCAAACCCAAGCGGCCATTATCCTTGCCAAGAGCCTTGATTGTCGGGTTGGTGGGGCTAGGGACCCTGGCAGGTATAGGGCTAGCTCTGGTGGGGCGGCCCCCCTTCCCGATCGCCACGACTAACGGCTCGGCCCAGAATAGGCCGGCGGTTCCATCGCCATCAGGGGTGGACCAGGGTGAGACGATAACTCGAGTACGGCAGGCCCTGAGCCGACAGGATATGGGCCAGGTCCGCCAGTTAATTGAGCAGTTGCTTGATCAGGGGGACTTTAGCGCTGCCCAGGCGGCGATCGCCACCGTTCCATCGGAGCAACTGGATCACCCTGACATCGCCTTTGTGCGTGGCCGTCTGGCCTGGCAACAAAGTGGCCGCCGCGATACCGAAGTCAGCCCCAATGATGCCCTACGGGCTTGGAGCCAGGCCACCCAGAGCCGGCCAGATTTTCTCGAAGCCTGGGTAGCCCAGGGCTTTGCTTCCTATCTCCTGGGGGATGACGACCAGGCTATAGCAGCCTGGTCTCGAGCCGTAGAACTTGATCAGGCCCAACTGCGTATCCTCGACCCCGATGGTCAGCGTCAGGTAGCCTCTGCCTATACAGGTAATGCCATAGCTGGTCTGGCGATGGCCAGGCAACGCCAAAGTCAGCAGGCCATCGATGCCGAACAGGGCAAACTCCAGCAAGAAGCCCGTAGCTATTTCCTGCGAACCACCAGCATCGACCCCAGTTTTTTAGACGTGAGTACGTTGAACCAACGCTGGTTGTGGACCCCTACGCTGATTGAGAACTGGCGGACCAGTCTGACCAGGTTCAACCATGATGCCCACTCCTCTGTGTCGCCGGATTCCTAGAGGATCGGCCCCATGGTTGTCCGAGTAATTGACATCGGAAAATAACTGTAAACCCAGGCTACGAGAAAAAACTTTCGCCCTAAGGATGCAGCTCAAGGCTGGCAGGTATGATTGACCGATCAACCGTATCCTCAGCGTTCTGGCCAAAGCTATAACCTTAGGAAATCCTTAGGTAAAAGCTTACAGCACCTTTAAACTGTAAACAGGAATACTAAAACTCCATAGCGATCGCCCGATAGTGGGGAGGGCTAAAAGGGAGTTCCCCTACCAATCCTCCAGACTGAGTTGCATGACTTCATCCACAATTGTGCGCCAGCAAGTGTGGGATAAACTACGTGAAGTAGCCTATCCCGACTCGCGGTTCCACTATAACTTTGCCGAGTATATTCCCGATTTTGTTGGCAGCCCTGAGGCCCTAGCCCAGTTTCTTACTTTACCGCTCTATCAAAATTCCCGTTATCTCTTTATCACCCCCGATAACTGTCTGACGGCTTTGCGAGAGCAGGCCCTGAGGGACGGCAAAACCCTTGTGGTTTCCACCTATGGCATTTATCGAGGCTTTGTTTTGCTAGAGCCAGAGAGGATTTCACCGGCCCAAATGCCCTTGGCCAGCTGGCTAGACGGAATGGAAATCTACGGCCGTCCGATTACGCTGGCAGAACTTGCCCTGCGCGGGCAGTTCGATGCACTGGTTACGGGAGCATCGGCCGTTTCCCTGGAGGGGCTGCGATTTGGCAAAGGACACGGTTTTTTTGATTTAGAGTGGGGCATGTTTTCAGCCATCGGATCTGTGGTTGAATCAACGCCGATCTCAGCTTTTGTGCACGATGTGCAAGTAGTTGAAGCCCCTCTCACCCCCAGTCGAACGGATGTAGCTGTTGATTGGATTATTACCCCAACCCAGATGCGATCGCTGCAGCGAGATCAGCCCAGGCCCAAGGGCATTCAATGGGATCTGCTCACCGACGAAGTCATCAATAACACTCCACCCCTGCAAGAACTCCGGCTCCACCAGTCCACCCAAGCCTTTCCCCAGGCGGCTGGAATACCGAGCTAGCCATCAGTGGGAGAAATTTTGACCCCGTCGAACTATTTATCCTTAGGAAAGTACCAACCCATGACCAATGAAACGCCTTCCAACTTTACCCGCTCCCGTTCCAAAACAGGTTTATTTGTTGCTTCGGCGATTTGGGCAGCAGCCATTATCGTTTCCGCCTATATCTGCTCCATGCTGCTTTCAATTCCCGGCGCGGCGGGAGCCAGCTTCTTCTGGTTGCCTCAAATCTTCATGGTTACCGGTGCTATCTGGTTTGGCTGGCGAGGTTGGGTGGCGGCAGCCGTGGGAACCTTTATCGGCGGTGCCCTGGCGGGCAATCCCCTGGCCATCAACATTGCTCAGAATCCAGTTCCAGCCTTCATTGCCAATACCTTTCTACTCTGGGTATTGTTTAAAGCAATGCGAATTCGACTACCAGAGCACAGCCAAGATTTATCCAAGGGGATGCTGGTGAAAGTGCTGTTGGCGATCGCGGGTATCATCCTACTGTCAATGGGGGTTGGCTATCTGCTCAATCCCATGATTGGCAAATGGGGCTATCTGGTTGTGCTGGCCGTCACCTTGCTGGGCTTTTATGTATTCAACGCTAGCGGGCTGGGCTCCCGTCTCGATAAACGTTTAATCAACGCGATTATTGCGGTTGTCGTCACCAGCATCATCAGCGCTGTCATGGGGGCAATCGCCTGGGCCACCATTGGCGAGATGGGAGCTTCTGCCTATTCCATCGTGCTGCCTGGTTGGGCCATGGGAGATATTGTGGCGGGCATTCTAGGCCTGGCGGTACTGTGGGGCTTAACGGGGGAAATGCGGCGGCGAGGGCTATCGGTTTATTAAGCCCTGTTTGGCCACTGTCTTATCCATTACTTGGCCTATCGCCTGATCCGGCTTAATGACAGCGCTGGGCGCTGTCATTAAGCCGCAAACTAACCCCCATTAGCTATTAACAATGGCACAAACCATGGGCCGATGGGGACTGGTAGGATTATCGCCAGTTCCCCGTTTTTGGGTGTTCCTTATCTTAAGTGCGGTCACGACTGTCTTCACCTACAACTGGTGGGGACTGGGGATCTCTGCTGCAATTGTGGTAGGGCTTTTCCTGATAGGGGGCGCCTACCCCATGGTTGGCATCATCTCTGCCCTGGTTGCAGGATTTCTCACCTTTCTGGGAAATCTGTTTCTGCGGCATCAGGGCGAGGTGCTTTTGCAGTTGGGTCTTTTGCAGATTACCAGCGGCAGCTTAGAACGAGCCCTGCTGTTAGGGCTACGGCTGATGGTGATGATTCTGTTGGCGATCGCCTACATTGCCGTTACTCCCAATGAAGACCTGCTACTGACGGCCCGAGGGCTGAAACTTCCCAAAACCGGCGAAATCTACTTGATGATTGTCCTGCGCTACATCGATATTCTGAAGCAGGAATTCACCACCGCGATGCAATCCATGGCCATTCGTGGGGTTCGCTGGGATGGTTCTATCCTTGATCGCATTCAGGGTTTAAGCCAGCTCCCCATGCCGATTATTTACCGCCTGGTGGGCCATATCTATGCCCAGACCCTGGCCCTTGATAGCCGGGGTGGGGTCCAGGTTAGGACCCAGTTGTCGCCGCCGCCCAATCCGGCGATCGCCCTTAAATTAATGGATACCGCCGTGACTTACCATCCCGGCGAGGACGTGAATCAGGATCACCTGGTTCTCCATCCCATCAATTTATCGGTGCTGCGGGGAGAGCGTTTACACCTGTGGGGCCGCACCGGTTCCGGTCGCAGCACCCTGTTGCTGTTGGCCGCAGGCCTGATTCCCCACAGTACGGGGCGCATGTCGGGCCAGACCCACATCTTTGGCTACGACACCCGCACCACGACCATGGGCGCGATCGCACAGCAGGTAAGAATGGTATTCCCCAGCGCGGTGCATGGCCTGATCGGTGTGACCGTTCGGGACGAACTGGCCCTCAGCCTGCGGACCCGCTGTCTCAACCCTGAGCTTCAGACTGAACCAGTGATGGTGCAGGCGCTCCGGCAGGTTGGTCTGGGTGAACCGTTTCTCAACCGTAAGACCCTGGAGCTTTCGGGCGGTGAGATGCAGCGGGTAGCGCTGGCCTCTGCCCTGGTGTGTCAGCCACCCATGCTGCTATTGGATGATGTCACAGGGCAGCTGGATCCAGTTGGGCGAGAAGAGGTACGGGAAGCCATTGAGCAAATTAGCAGTGACATAACCCTGTTAGTAGCCGATACCAACATCAACCCATCGACGAGGGGGCGGGACTTGTCCCTGGGCCAGGGTCAGGTTAGGGAGCTACCCCCCAACTGGTCGCAGCAGATTACTGAATTTTTCAAGCAGGGGGTGCGGGTACCGCAGCTAGTGCAGCTGGGGACAGCCCTTTGCCAACCTCAGATGGCTCAGGGCCTGGAAACAGCCGCGGCCCTACTGCGGCCCTATAGGCTGGTGGCGGCTCCACCAGCCCCCAACCATTCCCCGGCCAACCCTATCCTGGAGGCAGAGGAATTGAGCTTTGCCTACCGTCCTCACCAGTGGGCCTTGAAGGGAATCAATACAACCTTCTATCGTGGACAGTTCACGGCCATTCTAGGAGCCAATGGCTCCGGCAAAACAACCCTCAGTCTACTGCTGGCCAAGGCGCTGAGACCAACCCAGGGAGGCATCCGAACCGCACCAGCCACTAGGGTCGGCTATGTCTTTCAAGAACCAACGTTGCAAATGCTCGCCACCTCTGTCGCAGAGGAAATTGCCTTTGCTCCCCGTCAGTTAGGATGGTCGCCTAAAGCCGTGGCGGCCGCTGTAGAGCGGGAACTGGCGCGATTTAGGCTACCGCCCGATGAGAATCCGGTGAATCTGCCCCCCGCCCAGGCAAGACTGCTGGCGATCGCAGCCATTCTAGCCATGGATGCCCAGGTTGTCATTTTAGACGAGCCCACCAATGGCCTGGACGAAATCGAAATTCAGTCGCTCATGCACGACCTGACTGAGCTGCAGCAGCAGGGGTTAACGCTCATTCTGGTCACCCACGATGTTGAGATTGCTTGCACCTATGCCCAGCGATTGCTAGTCATGGCAGCGGGACAGATTCAACTGGATGGAGTCCCGCATCAGGTAATGGCAGAGGCTCAGATTCTACAGGAGGCAAAGGTGAAACCCCCAGCCATTGCCCAACTATGCTCCAGGCTCTGGCCCGATCAATTACCTGCCGTCACCGTTGAGGAACTGCTCAACCGATTACAGCCGCCTGAGGAGGCGTGATCGGATCTGCTGCCAGCCTATCAGGCGGATAAAGGGCTAAGGGGACGCAGCGAGTTTGAAAAAATAATGCTCTGATCCAGATTCCCATTCACTTGCTGAGCAAGCCGTTTGCATAGAGACTAAATAGGTAAATTACACGTTTAAAGAGAAGGTCATGTTCAATAGAAGACAGGCTTTGCTGGGGTTGGGCGCAGTGGCTGCAGCAACGATGGGAGGATTACCTGCCCTACTACAGGCGCAGTCCAGTCAGGCTGCCCAATCAGAGCTACCCTATCGTCCGATCAAGCTGGTAACACCGGACAAGATCAATTTGGCAGTTCAGGATTGGGGAAATCCTACCAAGCCCCCGATCATCTTTATCCATGGATTTCTGTCCAACTCAATCTGCTGGATGCGACAGCTCAATAGCAAGTTGGGCGAGGACTTTCGGCTAGTCGCCTATGACTGGCGCGGGCACGGTGCCTCCGATAAGCCAAACGATGCCAGGGTCTATCAGCATGGTCCAAGATGGGCGGAGGAAGTCGATACGGTGATCAAAGGACTCCAGCTTCACAAACCGATCCTGGTTGGTTGGTCAATGGCGGGAGAAATCATTGGCGACTATCTGAAGTTCAAAGGTGATGCCAATATTGCCGGTATTAATTTCGTCGATGCCGGTGCCCTGAGCTATCCAACCCAAGGGGAGGAGACCGAACAACGGAGCAGTGCGGCCGCCGCCCTCACCAGTATGGACACCTTCGCCAGTATCGACTCCACCAGCGCCTTCATTCGCCTCTGTACCGCCAGTCCCCTGGGTGGGGAGGATTTCGCTAACTGGGTTGCGGTCGGAAACATGGTGCCCTGGTATGTGCGAAGGTTTATGACCAGCCGTCCGCAACATGACCTTCGACCCCTTCTACGGCAGTTGAAAGTTCCAGTCCTGGTGACCCACGGCGGCAAAGATGTTGTCGCCAGTATCGAGGGATCGCGGCGGGCGGCAACGATTATTTCCGATGTCAAGCTTTCGATTTATGCCGATGCCGGTCACGCCTCCTTCTGGGAAGCTTCGGAACAGTACAACGCTGACCTCAGGAAGTTCGCGCAACAATCCTTCAGTAAGGTTTAAAGACGGCTTCAGTCGACGGTCTGGCTGAGTCAAACAACATCGGTGAGACCTTCCCCCTGTAATGCCCTCCTTGCTCAGGTTGGCATTACAGGGGGAAGGGCGGCGGTGGGGTCATGGCGGCGGCTAGGGGGTGGAAAACCGCAGGAGGTACCGTCTACATGCACTACCTGGTCCTCCCAGGGTAGGCGGTAGCGACCGGCTACCATATCCTGCATAAAGGTGTAGGGGCAATCCATCGCCCCTCCCTGCACCGCGACGTAACCCCGATGCCACAGTTGATAGGGGTTATTTTCCACGCCCCAGTGGATGCGGGCCTCCCGCACCAGATCGGGGCGGACTTCGCAGGTGATGATCTCGTCGGGCCGGTGGCTGCCCTGCACCATGACGGTGCCATCAAAATTACAGACCATCCCCTCTCCCATGGAGTCAAAGGTGCCGTCGCTGCCACAGAGGCAGACACTGGCGGTCACCATCAGGTTTTGGAAGGCGTTGGCTTGATTAGTGATGCGCCAGCTATGGCGAATCGGGGCGGTGTAGCCAGCGGTACGCAGCATAATCTCTGCTCCCTTGTAGGCACATTCCCGGGCCATTTCGGGGAACATGCCGTCGTGGCAGATAATCAGGGCTAGCTTACAGCCCCGGGGACCAGTAATAACTGGAATGCCAAGGTTTCCCGGCTCCCAAGCCTCCACCGGTACCCAGGGGTGGAGCTTACGGTAGTAGAGGACAATCTGACCCTGATCGTCAATCACCAGGCCAGTATTGTAGGGATTGCCGGCAGGATTGTATTCCATGATCGAGAAACAGCCCCACAGGTGGTGTTCAACACAGGCCTGTCTCAAGGCGGCCACCTCGGGTCCGTCGAGGCTACACATGAGCTCACGGGCAGTACTCATGGACAGCCCGTGGAGGGCATACTCCGGGAAAACCACTAAATCTAAGCCGGCATTGTTGCGCCGGGCCTTAGCCACCATTTCCACCACCCGCTGGGTCTGGGCCGCCAGTTGCTCAGGGGTTTCTACCACTGGTACCTGCAACTGCACCAAGCCGATCACCACTCCATGGGGTGATTTATTCAGTCCACCAAGTCCACTCATTGCAACCTCCGGAGTAAGAAAATAAAGCCTGCATGGCCACCATGGACGGCCTGGTCTAAGGGCACCCGATCAATCTTCCGCCAGAATTCCCTGAAAGAACTCCACCGTTTCCTGCAGAGCCATAATGAACCGATCGATTTCAGCTCGGGTATTGTAGAAATAAAGACTAGCCCGAGCCGTAGAATTCACCCCCAGCAGGCGATGGAGAGGCTGGGTGCAGTGGTGGCCAGAACGAATGGCAATGCCGGATTGATCCAACAGGGTGGCCAGATCCTGGGCGTGCACTGCAGCGACGGTAAAGGTGGCCAGGGCGGCCCGATCGCGATCGCTAGGGCGGGGACCGTAAAGGGTGAGATCAGGAATAGCCTGGATTTTCTGGTAAAGGTAGGCGGTGAGTTCGTGTTCGTAGGCGGCAATGCGATCCATCCCCAGGATAGAAAGATAGTCTACCGCCGCCCCCAAGGCGATCGCCTCGGCGATGGCGGGGGTACCGGCCTCAAACTTGTGGGGCAGTTCAGCGTAGGTAGCCCGGTCTAGGAACACATCGGCAATCATTTCACCACCGCCCAGAAAGGGGGGCATAGCCTGGAGCAGGGACCTCTGCCCGTAGAGAAAGCCAATCCCGGTGGGGCCGCACATTTTATGGCCCGAGGCCACAAACCAGTCACAGCCCATGGCCTGCAAATTCAGGGGCAGGTGGGGAGCGCTCTGGCAGCCGTCAATTAGGACCCTAGCGCCGTAGTGGTGGGCCAGCTTAATCACCTCCTCCACCGGGTTGATACAGCCCAGGGTGTTGGAGACGTGGTTGAGGGCCACCAGGCGGGTGCGATCGCCCAGCAGCGTCCGAAACTGATCCAGATCAAAGCTTTGGTCTGGGGTCAGGCCCACAAACCGCAGTACCGCTCCGGTGCGCTGGGCCACAAACTGCCAGGGCACCAGGTTACTGTGGTGCTCCATCACCGAGAGGATGATTTCATCGCCGGGCTGCAGGGTGCCCATACCCCAACTGTAGGCCACCAGGTTAATGGCCTCACTGGCATTGCGGGTAAAGACAATCTCGTCTCGACTGGCGGCGTTGACAAAGGCGGCCACCTTATCCCGCGCCCCTTCGTAGGCATCGGTGGCCCGGGCGCTAAGGGTGTGGATGCCCCGATGCACATTGGCATTATCCCGCTGGTAGTAGTGTTGCAGACTCTCCAGCACCACCGTTGGCTTTTGGGAGGTGGCGGCATTATCAAAGTAGATGAGGGGATGGCCGTTCACCTCCTGATGCAAAATCGGGAAGTCGGCGCGGACCTGCTGGGCGAGGGAACGTTCCTGGGTGACGGTCATAGGAGGGGGAATGGGTCGGAGGGCTCAGGAGCAATTGCAACTGCGGGGCAAGGTAACATTGAAAACTCAAAGTTTAGAATCAAGGACTAAAACCATCAATACAGGTCTCAACACCCCAGGGTTAATCACTCAATTCCGCCAGGGTAGCCCTGAGGACCTCCCGTAGACTGGTGATGGGAATGGTATGGAGAATTTCCATGGCGAAGGCATAGACCAGCAACCGTTGGGCCTGACTGGCACTGAGGCCGCGGCTTTGTAGATAGAAAATCTCATCGGCCTGGAGCTGGCTGACGGTGGCGCCGTGGGCACACTTGACGTTGTCGGCGACAATTTCTAACTGGGGTTTGGTATCCACCCGGGCCTGATCCGACAGCAACAGGTTGCGGTTAATCTGACTAGCGTTGGTGAACTGGGCTGCCTGGGACACCACAATGCGACCATTAAAGACACTATGGGCTCGGTCATCCACGATGGTACGGTGGCGTTGTTCCACCCGCCCATGGGGATGGCCCAGGGCCACCAAGCTGTGGGTATCGCTGTGCTGACTACCCCTCAGGGCGGCCAGGCCATGGAGATAGGTGGTGGTTTGGGGGCCAGTTTGGTAGATTTCCCAGTGGTGGCGGTTGAGTTGGGCCCCCCAGTGGAGGGCGGTGCCACTGTACTGGCTATCGGCTGCCTGCATGACGGCGGTCTTGCCAATGTGAAAAGTGCTCTCACCCTCCCGTTGCAGGCGAATATGGGTGATCTGGGCACTGGCCTGTAGCCAGATTTCCGTCACCCCGTTGGTGAGCTGGAGCGACGAGGCCCCATCACCCCCATACTGCTCCACCAGGGTGAGCTGACTGCCCGCCTCCGCCACCACCAGACTACGGGGCTGGGCCAGGCCTGGGGTGGGGGTGGGGTAGCTGAGATAGAGAATCTGGATCGGTTGCTCCACCTGACTATGGGGGGGAATCCACAGCCCCACCCCATCGGCAAAGCCCAGGGTATTGAGGGCGGTAAAGACCTCCTGCTGACCAGGGGCCTGGGCAAGGCGAGGTAAGAAATGGGCAGCCAGATCGGGCTGGTTCAAGAGATCACGCAGGCTACCGGCGATCGCTCCGGGGGGTAGGCCCTCCAGTTGGGAGAGGGTGGAGCAAAAGTGGCCATTCACCAACACCAGCTGTACCGCCGGGGTACCCAGGTCGCTCCAGTCCGGCAGATCGGGGGCAGATACCGCCGGGGCTGGTTGCAGGTCAAGGGCCAGTAGGGGGGAGAGGTCGGTAAAGCGCCAGTCCTCCTGGCGGGGGGAGGGAAAGGTTTGTTCCTGTAGCCAGGCGGCGGCCCGGCTCCGCAAATCCACCAGGGCCAAGTTTTCGGGCACTGCGGACCGGAGAGTTTGGGACAGGTTTTGCAGATAGCGATCGCGGCGATCGGCGGTCAGGGGTGGAGCCAGGGGAGAAAGGGAAGCAGCCATCACGCCGTTACCTCCAGTTGGTGCTGCTGCAGTAGGCCTTCGTAGCCACGGGCCTCCAGCTCCTGGGCCAGGGTTTGGTCACCGGTGGTAATAATCTGACCGTTGGCCATGACATGGACGTAGTCGGGCACGATGTAATTGAGCAGGCGCTGGTAGTGGGTAATTAGGATAACGGCATTATCGGGACCCGTCAGTTGGTTGACCCCCTGGGCCACGGTTTTCAGGGCGTCGATGTCCAGCCCCGAGTCGGTTTCATCGAGAATGGCCAGGGTGGGTTCCAGCAGGGCCATTTGTAGGATTTCATTACGCTTTTTCTCACCGCCGGAGAAGCCCTCGTTGACGCTGCGATCCAGGAAGGTAGCCTCCATTTTCACCACCCCCAGCTTTTCCTCCACCAGGTCATCGAAGTCGAACACATCCAGCTCCTCCTGGCTGCGGGCTTTGCGGTGGGCGTTATAAGCTACCCGCAAAAAGTCCCGGTTACTGACCCCAGGGATTTCCAGGGGATACTGGAAGGCCAGGAAAATACCGGCGGTGGCGCGGTCGTGGGGAGCCATCTCCAGGATATCCTCACCCTTGAACCGCACCTCCCCAGCGGTGACCTGGTAGTCGGGGTGGCCCGCCAGCACCTTGGAGAAGGTACTTTTGCCGGAGCCGTTCAGACCCATGATGGCGTGGATCTCACCGGCCCTCACCTCCAGGTTGAGGCCCTTGAGAATCTCCACCCCATCGACACTGGCGTGGAGATTATTGACGGACAGAATTAGATCGCTGTTGGGGGTAATCATGAATCGGGATGGAAGAGTAGGGAGGGGAGTCTAGCCCACGGTGTTTTCTAGCTTCAGGGCCAGCAGTTTGTCGGCCTCGGCGGCGAACTCCATGGGCAGTTTGTTAAACACATCCCGGCAGAAGCCACTAATGATCATGGACACCGCATCCTCAGGGGAAATGCCCCGCTGGGCAAAGTAGAAGAGTTGGTCTTCACCAATTTTCGAGGTAGACGCTTCATGCTCCACCTGGGCGGTACTGTTTTGCACCTGGATGTAGGGGAAGGTATTGGCGCTGGAGCGATCGCCGATCAGCATGGAATCACACTGGGAGTAGTTACGCGCCCCCTCCGCCTTCGGCCCCATTTTCACCAACCCGCGGTAACTATTTTTAGAATGGGCCGCAGAAATCCCCTTGGAGATGATGGTGCTGCGGGTATGTTTACCCACGTGCACCATTTTGGTACCGGTGTCCGCCTGCTGGTAATTATTGGTGAGGGCGACGGAATAAAACTCCCCGACGGAATGGTTCCCCACCAGCACACAGCTGGGGTACTTCCAGGTAATAGCGGAGCCGGTTTCCACCTGGGTCCAGGAGATTTTGGCATGGTCCCCTGCACAGAGCCCGCGCTTGGTGACAAAGTTATAGATGCCACCCTTACCATTTTCATCCCCGGCGAACCAGTTCTGCACCGTCGAGTAGTTAATGGTGGCGTGGTCCAGGGCCACCAGCTCCACCACCGCCGCGTGCAGTTGGTTGCTGTCGTACATAGGGGCGGTGCAGCCCTCCAGGTAGGTAACGGCACTACCGGATTCCGCCACGATCAGGGTGCGTTCAAACTGCCCCGACTCCCCGTTGTTAATGCGAAAATAGGTGGACAAATCCATGGGGCATTGGGTGTCCTTGGGGATGTACACAAAGGAGCCATCACTAAACACCGCCGAGTTGAGGGCGGCAAAATAGTTATCACCAATGGGGACTACACTACCCAGATACTTCTCCACCAACTCCGGGTGTTCCTGCACCGCTTCGGAAATGGGGCAAAAGATCACCCCCGACTCCGCCAGTTTTTCCTTGTAGGTGGTGGCAATGGAGACACTATCAAAAATGGCGTCCACCGCCACGTTGGCCAGGCGTTTTTGCTCCGTTAGGGGAATGCCCAGCTTTTCAAAGGTTTCCAGCAGGGTGGGATCTACTTCCTCCAAACTACCCAGCTTTTGCGGCTGGACCTTGGGGGCAGAGTAGTAAATGATGCTCTGGTAGTCGATGGGGGGATAGGTGACATTGGGCCAGACCGGCTCCGCCATGGTCAGCCAGCGCCGGTAGGCCTTTAACCGAAACTGCAGCATAAACTCCGGCTCGTTCTTTTTAGCGGAGATCAGCCTCACCACCTCTTCACTGAGGCCCCGAGGAATCACATCGGCCTCAATATCGGTGGTAAAACCATACTTGTAGGGCTGACTTACCAGAGACTGGACAGAAGCACTCATGGGGACACCTTTACAGGGGAAATCAGGAAGTGGGGAGTAGGGAGTAGTTAGGCGTACCTGCTGGTTTCTGCCCGAATCGTCTCAAAGGAAATCTCCTGTTGATCGCCAGCGAAGGGATTATCGGGGGTGAGAAACAGCATACAGTGGCATTCTTTGCGTTCCTGCATGGGTATGCAGGGACAATTCCAGTAAATGGCCTTGACCTCTGCTTCCTTATCTTCGTAGTGACGACAGGGACATAGGGGCGAACCCAGATCATCCTTATGCTTGGCCAATCCTTCGAGGACAACCGCGGTCACCCCTGGGTCGGAACAAAAAAAGGTGCCGGTGCTCTTAGCGTATTTCTGCGCAAAGCTACGCATCATTTCGAGGTTTTTATCGGAAGCCTGGGAGGTTTTCTGATCAGTCATTACTAAAGGGGAAGGCGATGACACAGCCCATTAATTTTATACAATTGAAGCAACATTTCAGTTACCCAACTGATCTCAGGGTACTTTAGCAACGGTTATGTTGTCAAAGTTGTCAGGTCCGCCCGAAAATTATGTTACCGTGGGGAAGCTTTGGCGGATGGGAAGCCGTCCTCTCCCCTATAACCACCTGTCTCTGTAGTTCTAGTCTGGATACCCTGTAGGCTATAGCGATGACCTCTGTGCAACAAACTTCCACCAAGGATGATATTTTGACTTACCTGTTAAAACAGGGACAGGCCACAGCCCAGGATCTGGCTGACCAGTTTCAGGTGAGCGCCCAGGCTGTACGGCGTCATCTTAAGGACTTAGAGGCAGAGGACCTGATTGAGCACCGGACTGTCCACGAAGGTATGGGTCGCCCTAACTATCTCTACCAGCTCAGTTCTAAGGGACGGCAGCACTTCCCGGCCCAGTACGATGAGTTCGCCATTTCCCTGCTGGACACCCTGGCGGAAACCGTCGGTGAAGAGCAGGTGGGCACGATTCTGCGCAAACAGTGGGAACGTAAAGCTCTTGAGTATCGTCACCATGTGGGGGTGGGCTCCCTAGCGGAGCGGGTGGCCGGGTTAGTTAGGTTACGTCAAGCAGAAGGCTACATGGCAGAATGGCATTTGGCAGAGCCTGCCCCCCTGGATCACTCCCCCCGCTATGTAATTACCGAGTACAACTGCGCCATTTCCCAGATTGCCCAGTCCTTTCCTTCTGTCTGCGGTCACGAGTTGGAAATGTTTGAACTGGCTTTGCCCGATTGTCAGGTTACCCGTACCCATTGGCTGGTGAATGGCGAACATCGCTGCGGTTACTTAATTGAGGCCCGTTTACCCCAAGCCTAAAAAAAGTCCAAGGTGCTTGGGTCAATTTTTAAACTATCTCTAGCAGATCAACGCGCTATGGATCAATCTCTACAGTTTTTAACGGCAGCCGAATCGGCGGCGGTAGATGGAGCCCTACTATCTTCGCCAGAAAAGTTTCTAGCCCGTCTGACTATCTCTACGGCCAAACTACTGAGGTACATGGCGGCGGATTTAGGCACTCCGGTAGAAGCGCTCACCCCAGAGCAGATTATTCACTGGTTAGAACAGGATAGTAAACGAAAGCGAGAGCAGGGAGTCAGCGCCTCGGTGCTGAAGTGGGAGGATTGATTGTCAATCCATCCAGGGGGCGTGAGGGTTTGCCTGGCATGATCGTGGTTTAACCTCAACCTGTAGCCAGCACTACGTTTTTATGCCGTTGCTTAAGAGGGTCTGTAGGATCAGGCCATTCCTAAAATCTCCTGCCAAGATAAAAGCAGGTATCCATCCTTAACGTTTACCCTTAGCGCTTATGGTGTCCTTGCTTGAAAATCCTCTGCGTATTGGTCTCCAGCAAGACCGTATTCCCGAGCCCCAAATTCTGATCATTTTTGGTGCCTCCGGAGACCTCACCCAGCGCAAGATCGTCCCGGCTATTTATCAGATGCGACGGGAGCGGCGGCTACCTCCCGAACTTACCATCGTTGGGGTAGCCCGGCGGGAATGGAGTCACGATTTTTTCCGCGAACATCTGCGGGAGGGGATTGAGGAATTTGGCAATGGCATTGGCCATGAGTCAATCTGGCAAAGTTTTGCCCAGGGGGTTTTCTATTGCCCTGGCGATATTGATGACCCTGCTTTTTATCAGTCTTTGAAGGGCTTTTTAGCAGACCTGGATGATCAACGAGGCACCCACGGAAACCGGGTATTTTACCTCTCGGTCGCCCCCCGCTTCTTTGGCGAGGCCACTCAGCAGTTGGGGGCAGCGGGTATGCTGGATGACCCCAGTAAGCAACGTCTGGTGATTGAAAAGCCCTTTGGCAAAGATCTAGCCTCGGCTCAAGTATTGAACCGGGTTGTGCAGGATGTCTGTAAAGAGCGGCAGATTTACCGTATTGATCACTACCTGGGCAAGGAAACTGTCCAGAACTTGATGGTGTTTCGCTTCGCCAATGCTATTTTCGAGCCCCTGTGGAATCGCCAGTTTGTTGACCACGTGCAAATTACCGTGGCCGAAACCGTGGGTCTGGAGGGGCGGGCAGGCTACTACGAAACCGCCGGAGCCATGCGGGATATGGTGCAAAATCACCTGATGCAGCTCTTCTGCCTGACCGCCATGGAGCCCCCCAATTCCCTAGATGCCGATAGTATTCGCAACGAAAAAACTAAGGTTCTGCAAGCAACTCATCTGACCGATATGGATGACCTCAGCCAATGTGCGGTGCGGGGTCAGTACTCCACTGGCTGGATGAAGGGTAGGGCGGTGCCTGCCTATCGCCAGGAAGAAGGGGCTAATCCGGAATCCACCATGCAAACCTTCTGTGCCATCAAATTGGCGATCGACAACTGGCGCTGGAAAGGGGTACCCTTTTATCTCCGGACTGGCAAGCGGATGCCCAAAAAGGTAAGCGAAATTTCCATCCATTTTAAGGAAGTCCCCCACCTGATGTTTCAATCGGCTGCCCAGCAGATGAATCACAATGTGCTAGCTCTGCGGATTCAGCCTGACGAAGGCATTTCTATGCGGTTTGAGGTGAAGACTCCCGGCAACTCCCTACGGACCCGGTCCGTTGATATGGATTTTCGCTACGAGACCGCCTTTGGCCAGGCCAATACCGATGCCTACGCCCGCCTGATTATCGACTGTATGCTGGCAGACCAAACCCTGTTTACCCGGGGCGACGAAGTTGAGTCCTCTTGGCGCTTACTGACACCGGTGCTGCAAGCCTGGGACGCCCCCGCCGATCCCCGTACCATTCCCCTCTACGAAGCCGGTACCTGGGGACCGGTGGAGGCTGAGCTTTTGTTGAATCAGGATGGACGACGCTGGCGCCGTCTGTAGCCCGCGATCGCCCCCGCCTGAGATCGTCCTAGATCCCTTATCTGGTTGGCCCATGACTACTACTCCCATTGTTGCCTTACAAAAACCCAAGGATATCTCCCTCACTGAAATTGAATCGGAACTCCAGAGTATCTGGCAACAGCAGGGTGATGTTGCCGCCACCCGTGCCAGTACCTTTACCATGGTGATTTACGAGCCGGAGGAAGTGCAGCAGATTTTAGCCGCCCTTAGTTTTTACCGTGGTCCCATTGATGGTGTCCACGGCCCGCTCACCCGTGACGCCATTCGCCGCGCCCAAATCGATTACAAGCTCAGGGTTACAGGGCGAATGGATCCCCCTACCCTGGCCCGGGTGCGCCAGGAGTATGCCCAGCTCTCTGCGGATCAGAAAGTCTACAAAAATTCCGATCAGCGGGGTTTTAATCTGAGTGAGTCGATCGCAGCCCACAATCCCCGTCGAGTTATTAGTCTATGCCCCACCTTTGGAGAAGATCGGGGGGTGACGGCTGAGGTATCCGCCTACTGTCCAGTCCAGAAAAAAAACTCGGGTTCTAGCGACCTCATCTGCTGTGAATACATCACCCTGCGCGGCACCAAGGCTGCCCTGGAGCGGGTCAGTGACCTGGTGGTCTCTTTAATTTTGGCGGACCTTCCCTACTTCGTCTGGTGGAAAGCTACTCCCAGCCCTGAACAGCCCATCTTTCAGAGTCTAGCCCATGCCAGCAATTGCATCATCGTTGACTCTAGCTACTTCAGCGATGCCGAGGCGGAACTCCGAATTATGCAGGAACTGATGCAAAACGGTACCAATATTGCCGACCTTAACTGGCACCGCCTAGCCCCCTGGCTGGAACTCACCGCCGCCGCCTACGATCCCCCGGAACGGCGAGAGTCCATCCAGGATATTGACGTCGTTGGGATTGACTACGAGCAGGGTAATGCGGCCCAATCCCTGATGTATCTGGGCTGGCTGGCCAGTCGGCTGGGCTGGGAACCGATTGATTACGTTGAGGAGGGGGGCACCTATAATATCAAAAAAATTCATTTCCGCAGTCCCCAGAACCTTGCCATCGAATCGGAGCTGGCGGGGATCCCTGTGGCCGATTCCGGTGAAGTGATTGGCGACCTCACGGGTTTGCGGTTAATGTCAACTAATCTACAGGCCAACTGTTGCACCATTCTCTGCTCTGAAGCCAGTGGCTGTATGCGTATGGAGGCGGGAGGAGGGGCCCAGGACTGCCAGGTGGAACAGGTCAGTGCCCTATCCGATCAAAAGGCTGACTTTATGCTGGGTCAGCAACTACAACGCTGGGGTGAAGATGTTCTCTACGGAGAGAGTCTAGCTATGGTTGCTAAAATTATGGAGCTGTTGGATCCGGCTTAGTTCAGACCCCCTACCTAGCCTAATTGAGGATTCTGCTGTGGCGCCAGTCGAGTTAAGGGATTATGGTCTATTGGTTTGATGGCCATATCCATGCAGGCACCCACCTAGCGATCGCCTGGGACGACCCGGCCCTAATATACGGGGCGACGGTGTTTACCACCCTACGGGTTTATAACAACGACCTGGATCATCCCCTCACGGCCTGGGTTGCCCATCAAGAACGATTGGCTCGAACCCTGGAGAACTTTGGTTGGCCAGCGCCGCCCTGGCAACGGCTGCGTCAGGGGGCAGACCAGCTTAAAGGACAGTTTCCAATTTTACGGCTCACCTGCTGGCCCGATGGTCGGGAGTTAGTCACTGGCCGATCCCTACCCTCCGACCTACCCCAGATCCAGCACCAGGGAATTCTGGCCTGGGTAGCCCGGGATTACCACTATCAGCGATCGCTACCAGGCTACAAAACCGGCAACTATCTGAGTAACTGGCTGGCAATCCAGGCGGCTCGGTCTCAGCAGGCCAGGGAGGCGATCCTATTAGATCCCCAGGGCCACTGGTTGGAAACCAGCACCGGTAATCTTTGGGGTTGGGATCAGGAAGGATGGCACACTCCCCCCTTAACAGCCAATCTTCTCCCCGGCGTCAGCCGACAGCATCTGATCTATCATCTACAACGGCAGGGGCTGGAAGTTTCTCAGGAACCCTGGACCCGGGCCCTTATAGGTCAGTTCAAGGCCCTGGCCTACTCTAATTGTGGAGTGCAGGTAGTACCGATCCGCACAGTCTTAGAAGATGGCGGTAAACTAGAGTTTGATCCCCAGCACAGCAGCTTACAACTATTGCGATCGGCCTTTGAAGACTACTAAGTCTAAATTTTTAATCTGCTTAGTTTTAACAATAACCCTTGAAGTCCTTGGCCCATTTGCCTAGATAGCGTTAACATTAGTTCATAATCTTTTTAATCAATCGATCCCTGTCCTGGTTGTAGATCATTCTTCCCATTGAAAATCTTGATGGAGGCCTTACCTCGGTGAACAAACGGTGGAAAAATGCAGGACTATACGCCCTGCTCGTGGTTGTGGTTATTGCCCTGGCAACGGCAATTTTTGATAATTCTGGGCAAGAAGCTCAGAGTTGGCGTTATAGCAAGTTTTTAGATGCAGTTCAAAGTAATCAGATTGAGCGCGTCAACCTGAGCGCCGATCGCTCCCGGGCCCGGTTTACCGATCCCGAAGGTAAGGGGCAAATTGTGGTGAATCTACCCAACGATGCCGACCTGATCAGCACTCTGGAAAAGAACAACGTTGATATTGTGGTACAACCCCAAAACGACGACAGTGTATGGGTTAGGGCCTTCAGTACCCTGCTGATTCCCGTGCTGCTACTGGTGGTGCTATTTTTTGTGTTGCGTCGAGCTCAGAATGGTCCTGGCAACCAGGCTATGAACTTTGGCAAGTCTAAGGCCAGGGTCCAAATGGAGCCCCAAACCCAGGTAACCTTTGGTGATGTAGCAGGGATTGAACAGGCCAAGTTGGAATTGGCTGAGGTAGTAGACTTCCTCAAGAATGCCGATCGCTTTACTGCCGTGGGTGCCAAAATTCCCAAGGGTGTATTGTTGGTGGGACCGCCGGGAACCGGTAAAACCCTCCTGGCTAAGGCGGTCGCTGGAGAAGCGGGAGTTCCCTTTTTCTCGATCTCTGGCTCTGAGTTTGTGGAAATGTTTGTCGGGGTAGGAGCTTCCCGGGTCAGAGACCTGTTTGAACAGGCTAAGACCAATGCTCCCTGTATCGTGTTTATCGACGAAATTGATGCTGTAGGACGGCAACGGGGAGCTGGACTGGGGGGTGGTAACGACGAGCGCGAACAAACCCTCAACCAATTGCTGACGGAAATGGATGGCTTTGAAGGTAATACGGGCATTATCATCATTGCCGCCACCAACCGGCCCGATGTGCTGGATGCTGCCTTGCTGCGACCCGGTCGCTTTGACCGTCAGGTAGTGGTAGATCGTCCCGATTACGCCGGACGCCTCGAAATTCTCAATGTCCATGCCCGCGGTAAAACCTTCAGTAAGGATGTAGACCTACAGAAGATTGCCCGTCGTACCCCTGGCTTTACCGGTGCTGATCTCTCTAATCTGTTGAACGAAGCAGCCATTCTAGCGGCCCGCCGTAACCTCACGGAAATTTCCATGGATGAGGTAAATGACGCCATTGATCGGGTACTGGCGGGTCCGGAGAAGAAAGATCGGGTGATGAGTGAGCGACGTAAGGAGTTGGTAGCTTACCACGAAGCAGGTCATGCTTTAGTGGGAGCCCTGATGCCTGACTACGACCCGGTCCAAAAGATTAGTATCATTCCCCGAGGGCGTGCCGGTGGATTGACCTGGTTTACCCCCAGTGAGGATCGGATGGAGTCGGGCCTATATTCTCGCTCCTATCTACAAAATCAAATGGCGGTAGCCCTTGGGGGTCGCATAGCTGAGGAGATTGTCTTTGGTGAGGAGGAGGTTACCACTGGTGCTTCTAACGATCTCCAACAGGTGGCTCGAGTTGCTCGCCAGATGGTCACTCGCTTTGGCATGAGCGATAAGCTCGGCCCCGTTGCCCTAGGACGCCAGCAAGGCAATATGTTTTTGGGTCGCGATATTGCGGCTGAGCGTGACTTCTCTGAATCTACCGCTGCCATCATCGATCAGGAAGTTCGCTCTTTGGTAGACGAAGCCTATCATCGAGCTAAGCAGGTACTCACGAGTAATCGATCCGTTTTGGATCAGCTAGCTCGTATGCTGGTCGACAAGGAGACGGTAGACTCTGAAGAACTGCAACAGTTGCTGATTAGCAGTGATGTGCACATGGCTTCCATTGCCTAGACTCTGGCTTTATGCCTAGCAGTTAACTACTAACTATCTACGTTAGGTTCTCTGTCCACAACCCATGACTGGAAAGGAGAAGGGAAAGAAGTTCTCGAGGATACTTCTTTCCCTTCTCCTTTGAGGAGCTGACCATTCCGATGGAAAAGGGGACAAAGTTGGGCTGTCCTATACCTGACCGGCAGGATTCGGATTACCAGATATAACAATAGCTGAATAGACCTTCTGACCCACCTCCGCCCTATAAACGGCGGTTACGTTTATAGATTACATAGGGAAACGTCATCCTCTAGTGCCGCTTTAGCCCTTGTTTTTGCCAGGTCGGTGCCCACCCTTGATGAAAACTTCTATAAAATTCTCAAAACAAGAAATAAATCAAAGGTCAAAGAAAGTTAAGATCAATGACAGCCTTAGCCTCGAGCCTATTTTTGGCTAAGATGGCTTAATTAAATTATATATTTTCACCCTAACCAACCTGTTATGAATTCTACTTCTCAAGAAACTAGCTTTAAAAGCCAACTGTGGCAAATTTATAATTTCTTGCCTCAGCGTCGCCGTAATCAACTATTCTGGCTGCTAGTATTGATGATCTTGACTGCCTTAGGTGAAATCATCAGCCTTGGTTCAGCCTTTCCTTTTTTGGCCGCCTTAGGCAACACCAAACGTCTATTAGAAAGCCCTAACTGGCAACCTCTATGGAGTAGTCTGGGAGTAACCGAGCCTTTCCAGATCATAGTTTGGTTGGGTCTTGGTTTTAGTTTCGCTGTAATGGCTTCTAACGCCCTACGGTTAGTAACCCTTTGGTGTCAAAACAACTTCTCCGCGATTTTGACCAGTGATTTAAGTTGTGAGGTCTACCGACGTACCCTATATCAGCCCTATCATTTCCATGTCCGCCATAGTAGCAACGAACTGATTGCTACTATCGGTCATGATATTTCAGGTGTGAGTACCGTTCTGAGCGGTATCCTGGCCCTGATGGTTAACTCTATTATCGTTCTCTGCCTCTTTATATCGGTGGTGGTAATTAGTCCGAATGTTGCCCTAACGGCTACCGCCTTTCTTGGCATCACCTACCTTTTGATCTTCAGGCTGACTCGTAATGCCCTGGTGATGAACGGCTATGTTCTTAGTAATCAAAATCAGGTCCTGATCAAATTTCTTCAGGAAGGGTTAGGGGGGATTAGGGAAGTCATTCTAGAGGGTAGTCAAGGCCTATTTGAAGGAAGGTATCGTAAGGCTGATCGAACCTTTCGTAAAGCTCTAGCTAAAAATGTAATCATCATTCAATGTCCTCGTTTTCTGATTGAAGCCGCTGCTATGATTTTCATCGCCATTTTGGCGGTGGTAATGTCATCCAGGGTTGATGATTTGAGTCAGGTTCTCACCATCCTTGGTATCTTGGCTTTGGCTGCGAACCGTTTGTTACCTGCCCTGCAGGTTTGCTTTAGCTCCCTTGCCGGAATCAAGTCCTATCAAGCTTCTATGAAGAAGGTGTTGGATGCGCTACACCTCCAGGTACCGCCTACGGGTGCGGCCCTTCCCCCCCTTCCCATCAAGCAAGATATACAATTTGAAAACGTCTGGTTTCGCTATAGCGAAGAGCATCCCTGGGTATTACAGGATTTATCTTTAGGAATTCAGGCTAATACTACGGTTGGATTTGTGGGTAGTACGGGTAGTGGTAAGAGTACTACAGCAGATTTGATTCTAGGTTTATTACAACCCGATAAAGGCCAAATTTTAGTTGATGGTCAACCGCTTACAGGGGAAAGGCTAAAGAGTTGGCAGCGGACCGTGGCCCACGTCCCTCAGCATATTTTTCTTAGCGACACTACAGTGGCGGAGAATATCGCTTTCGGTATACCTGCTAGTGAAATTGACCTAAATCGGGTTAAATGGGCGGCAGAAATGGCCCAGGTTTCTGAGTTTATAGAAGGTCGTCCCGAAGGTTATCACGAAATAGTTGGGGAGCGCGGAGTTCGTCTGAGTGGGGGCCAGCGGCAGCGTATTGGGATTGCTCGGGCTCTCTATAAGCAAGCTTCAGTTATTGTTTTAGATGAAGCTACCAGTGCTTTAGATAATGCTACCGAGCGAGAGGTGATGGCCGCAGTGGAAAGACTCAGTGGTCAAGTCACTATTATTTTAATCGCCCATCGATTGAGTACGGTTGAACGATGTGACCTGATTATTGAGTTAGAACAGGGTCAGGTTGCGGCCCAGGGAACCTATCAAGATTTACTCAGCCATTCAGAAACCTTTAAGCGTATGGCTGGGGTAGTCTAGCCAGGACTACCCTACCTATACCCTGATCGCCCGCTAGAGTTATCAGCTAGCTTTGCCGGTTCCATCTACCTTCCAGCTCTCTATGCTGGACGAAGGGAAGTCGTAGATCGTTACCAGCCCGGATCACAGTGGCGAGCCTGTTATGGTAGAAAATTTGGGTAGCGATCGCCGACCCATTTATACGCTAGAGAACCTAGCACCATGGCCAGGATAAACAGCACTGGGTTGGCCGATCCTAACACCACCGCCGTAATGGCTGGACCCGGACAGTAGCCGCCGATGCCCCAGCCGACTCCAAACAGGGCAGCACCGATCACCAGACGACTATCAATGGTCTGCCGAGTAGGCAGATAAAACCTTTCTGCCAAAATCGGCTGAGAGCGTTGTAGAATCCAGCGAAAACTGACCAGAGTGACCAGCACCGCCCCTCCCATGACAAAGGCTAGGGTGGGGTCCCAATTACCGGCTAAATCTAAAAATCCAATTACCTTGTGGGGATCAATCATCTGAGCATAACCCAACCCCAAACCAAATAGTAGTCCAGCAGACAGGGCGGTCCAATAGGTTGATTTCATAGCAGTAGGGTTGACTAGACTAGAGGAATAGAGGCAGAACACCGACCAGTCCTTTAACTTCAGCCCAGTAGATGACGGCTAACAAATACGGTGATAAAGCCACTTGTCATGAAGGTTAGGACGGCCACTAGGGACCGCAGCGACAGCCGCCCCAGACCACAAACCCCATGGCCACTGGTGCAACCACCGCTCATACGGGTACCGAAGCCCACCAAGAAGCCTGCCAGAATCGTAGTCAGAGGTGTAAAGGGGTAGGTGGGAGTAGGGTGGGGAGCCAGCCCGTACTCGTAAATGAGCCCACCCCCCATCAGTCCCCCCAGAAAAAACCAGCACCATCTCTGGTCTGGGGCAAAGCTAATGGCACCATTAAGAATTCCACTAATGCCAGCAATACGCCCATTCAAGGCAAGGAGGAGCGCAGCGCTGAGACCAATCAAGCCACCCCCCAGGAGGCCGTACCACCACTCAATTGCCATGGCATTTCCCTATGGCGACTTACTTAAAACTCATTTTAAGTAAATTCCATTTGTTTCTGGATAAATTCTTTCTTAAATTCAACATGACTTTGACCATGTTCCACGCCCTACAAGCACCGTTAGGCTGGTGGTTATGAACCTTGAATTAGGAGACTTACTCGAACCCTTCCTAATTAATTTTCAAAGGGATGCTGAATTTGCTTGAGGAGCTGATGAAAGGGCTGCCAGTCATCGGTGAGGGTAATCGGTTCCCAAATGGCTTCAATTTCGGACCGCAACAGGACGGTTTTGGGGTTGGTGCGGCCCAGTTGGTCGGCCACCGCCGCCATCGCCTCGGCGGGTAGGGACTGAAGACTCCTTTGGTAAGTGCTTCGCCACTGGTCCAACTGTGAGGCGGCAGCGGCCTGGGATGACACCAGCGTGGGGGCAAAGATCAGGTCTAGCTGGTCCCGCCACTGGGGAGAAAACTGCTGGGTGAGAGCCAGAAAGAAGTCGTGGTAGCCCCCATCAACGGCCTCTAATAGGGCCAGAGTTTGGTTCAGCAGGTCGGTAGCCAACGGCTCTGGTAAATTCGTCAGTCCCAGTTTAGCTAACATACGGTGCTGGTAGTGGCGCTGATATCGCTGGGGATAATCCGCCAGAATAGGATCCAGGTCCTCTTCGGGTATGAGGTGGGCCAGGGGTTTTTGCAGGGCCTTGAGGTTAAGCTGACAGATAGCCGGTTGGTTGCCGTAGCTGTAGCGACCACCATGGTCAAAGTAGGCGGCGGTGAAGCGAGGGTCGTAGCGATCGATAAAGGCGTAGGGGCCATAATCAAAACTTTCGCCGGTGATCGACATGTTGTCGGTATTGAGTACGCCGTGGCAGAATCCGGCTGCCATCCACTGGGCCGCCAGGGTTGCCACCCGCTCCACTAGTTCATCGTAGAAACTCAGGAAGCGTTCCTGGCGATCGCGATAGAGCCGAGGACCTGGGTAGTAGACATCAATCACATGCTCTAGCAGTTTGGCCATCAGGTCGGGGCGATCGTGGTAGTCTAATCGTTCAAAACTCCCGAACCGGATATGGGAACGGCTGAACCGCACCATTACAGAGGACCGGGTAGGGGAGGGTTCATCGCCGCGCCAGAGGGCTTCGCCGGTTTCAATCAAACTCAAGGTGCGGGAGGTGGTGACTCCCAGAGCGTGGAGGGCCTCCGCTGCCAACACCTCCCGTACCCCGCCCTTAAGGGTGAGACGGCCATCCCCTCCCCGAGCATAGGGAGTGGGACCCGAACCCTTGGTGCCCAAGTCGTAGAGCTCACCGTCCACCCCCCGCACCTGACCGTAGAGAAAGCCCCGACCATCGCCCAAAAAGGGGTTGTACTGGCCAAACTGATAGCCGTGGTAGCGCAGGGCTAACAAGGGTTCCCGGCCCTGAAACTGGCCAAAGGCAGCGATAAAATGGTCATCGCTGACCACCGTTTCTGCTAAGCCTAGTCGCGATAATAGGTCGTTATTGCGAAACCGCAGATGATGTTGGGGAAAGTCTGCCGCCGCCACCTGGTCATAAAAATCGTCTCCCAGAGACTCCAGGGCAGGGATGTAGTCTAAATTCAGTAGGGGATTCACAAAGGCGGTAAATCAAGGCAGATCGATCTGACTCTAGCAACATTAATGTTACCTATCAAGGGTGTACTCCCCATGGCCGGTTAAATCGGGGCAACTACTATGATCTCTCCCTGTCCTGGCTGATCTGGAAGGGTTAAGACAGGTTGCAGAAACTTAACTTGTCCCTGCAAACTTGCCATACTGGATCTGAGGGGCTGCCCCCTTACCAGTTTGATCGTCCTACCTAGGGGTGATGGAGCTTAGATGTCCTATGTTTGAGCGAGTTCTGGTGGCGGTTGATCAGGAGCCGGTGATGGCTCGCCAGGTTCTATCGGAAGCTATGACCATAGCTCAAGTTGGCCCTGGGCAGTTACGTATCCTGCAGGTTCTCTACCCCCTGAAGTCCGGTTACCCCGACCCCCTCTATATGACCCTGGATGGTGCCTTTAGTGCCGTCAGTACGGAGGCCTTTGGGGCCTATGTTACCCAGTGGAGAGAATTGGAGCGAACCAGCCAGGTCAACCTGGATACCTACGCCGCGGAAGCTAGAAAGGCTGGTTTACAGGTGACGACCAGTCAGCTGATTGGTGAGCCGGGTCGGGAAATCTGTGCCCTGGCTGAAACCTGGCAAGCGGACTTAATTGTGTTGGGACGGCGCGGTCTACAGGGAGTCGGGGAACTGCTACTGGGGAGCGTCAGCAACTTTGTCATGCATCGAGCCCCCTGCGCCGTCTTGGTTGTTCAGGGGGTAGCGCCAGTCAAGGAAACAGAAGCCCATGGTTAAGTACCCATCGATCCAGGGGAGCCAGACCGGGGACCCCAGCCAAGATGAATAGGTCGGGAGCCGTTTACATTGTTGGGGCAGGCCCAGGGGGGGTTGGTACCCTTACCTGCCGGGGGCGGGATCTGCTGCAACAGGCGGAGGCGGTAGTCTATGACGCCCTGGTGGATCCTGGTCTACTGGATCTCTTGCCCCCTACCTGTGAAACCTTTGCCATGGGTAAGCGTGGTGGTCAGCCCAGTCTTTCCCAGGTAGAGATTAATCAGTTGTTGGTAGGTCTCTGCCAGCAGGGGCAGCGGGTAGTCCGCCTGAAAAGTGGAGATCCCTTCATCTTCGGTCGGATCGGATCGGAGGTGCAGGCCCTCCAGGAAGCACGCTGCTACTTTGAGGTGGTGCCAGGTATTTCTACCGCTCTAGCGGCTCCCCTGCTGGCGGGTATTCCCCTCACCGATCCGGTATGGAGCCACGGTTTTGCCGTAGTCAGCGCCCATGATCCCGATTTATTGGATTGGGAGGGCCTGGCCCGTGTGCAAACGCTGGTGGTATTGATGGGGTCTCAACATCTGGATGAGATTAGTGGGCGTCTCCATGCCCACGGCTGTCGGGGGGATTTACCCGTCGCCATCATTCGCTGGGCCGGTCAGGCCCACCAACAGATCTGGGAAGGAACCTTACTGAGTATTGGTCAGGTGGTTAGGGGTGAGGAGTTGGCCCCCTGTGTAATGGTGTTTGGGGAAGTGGTAAAACTCCGCCATTACCTGAGGGCCCCTGCCCCTCGAGCGATCGCCCCGCCTCTACCCCTGGCGGGCAAAACGGTTCTGATCACCCGCTCGCAGGATCAGGCCAGTCCCTTTGCCCAACTCCTGCGAGCCCAGGGAGCCAGGGTCTTAGAATTACCAGCTCTGGAGATTGGCCCACCCTCAGATTGGCAAGATTTAGATCGGGCGATCGCTAGGGTCGATCAATTCCACTGGCTAATTCTCACCTCGGCCAACGGGGTTACCAATTTTTTAGACCGCCTCCTGAGTCAAGGCAAGGATCTGCGATCCTTGGCCTGTTTAAAGATTGCTGTGGTGGGGCGTAAAACCGCCGCTGTCTTGAAGCAGCGAGGACTACAGGCGGACTTCATTCCCCCTGATTTTATTGCCGATGCCCTGGTGGATGGGTTTCCCCTCCCCTTGGCTGGGCAACGGCTGTTGTTTCCCCGGGTGGAAAGTGGAGGGCGGGACCTACTGGTTCAACGTTTTTCCGCCCTGGGAGCCAGTGTCACAGAGGTGGCGGCCTACGAGTCTAGGTGCCCTGCCCAGGCCGATGCGATCGCCCTGGCCGCCCTGGAGAATCATCAGGTGGATGTCATCACCTTTGCCAGTTCCAAGACCGTGACCTATACCGGTCAGCTCCTGGCCCAGGCCACTGGAGCCAATTGGCTGAATCTTTTAAGGGGGGTGGCGATCGCTGCCATTGGCCCCCAAACCGCCGCTACCTGTCGTCAAGTTCTCGGTCGGGTTGACCTTGAGCCCGCCGAATACACCCTCGATGCTCTTACCGAGACACTTGTGACATGGGCCAGCGCATCATTGGTCTAACGGGGGGCATTGCCACTGGCAAGTCTACGGTGGCCAACTACCTGAAGCAGCAGTACGGTCTGCCCGTTCTAGATGCCGATCACTATGCCCGCCAGGTGGTGGAACCGGGCTCACCCTTACTGGCGGCGATTCTAGAGCGCTACGGCCCATCGATGCAACTACCGGACGGCCAGCTGCATCGTTCTAAGTTAGGGGAGATTATATTCAAAGACGCCGTTGAACGGGCCTGGTTAGAAGATCAGATCCATCCCCAGGTGCGGCGGTGCTTGACCGCTGCCATGGCCACCCTATCCCAGGCTGATACGGTGGTACAGGTGATTCCGCTGTTATTTGAGGCTGGTTTCGCCGATCGGGTAACGGAAATTTGGGTGGTTACCTGTACCCCCCAGCAGCAGCGCCAACGCCTGATCGACCGTAATCACCTCACGGCAGCCCAAGCCCAAGCCCGGATCGATAGCCAGATGCCACTGGCGACTAAGGTAGCCCGAGCCGATGTGGTGCTGGATAACTCCGGCGATCGCCCAGCCCTACTGGTCCAGGTCGATCAAGCTCTGCAGCAGAATTGCCAGTGAGTCCTGGGTAGGAGCGCTACTTTTCTGGTTGTAGGGGTGATAAACCGGATGGTAGGTCTGTCCCTGACGGTGTAACCAGACCAAACAAAGCTGGGTACGCAGGGACAACTCTGGCCAGATGCCCTGATGGTTGGATAGATCCACCACTCCCCCCAAACTGGTTGTCGTTCTTAGCCAATGCCCCAGACCAGCAGTGTTTGCCTGGGCCCAAAAAGGATCGGTCATTACACCACAGCGTCCTCCCGGTCGCAGCAGGGCCAGGCTACGCTCTAGAAATAGCCGTGACCAGTAGATCCGGCCCGATCCTCCCTGGGCCGCCCAAGGGTAACAGTTTGATCGCCGAAAGTACTGGGTTTGCCAGGAAAATTGACTACTGTAACCTTGCCATACCCGGGTGAGGTCCGGATCTAGCGCCAGCGCCTGTTTAGGGTTATTGAGAAAGCTGGAGGCTGGCAGGAGTCCCTCTCCCAGAATGTCTTGGTGGTAATCCAGAAAGCCCCGATCGGTCGGTTGTACGGTTCCGCCGGGAAAGTGGCTGATGATCATATCAAAACCGCCCCGTTCCGCCAGCAGAGTATGGAAATAAAAGCCCCAGTGGAAAGGATGAACAGCTGTTACTGCAGCCAATTCCAGGGCGCCCCGGCGGCGACTACCGTCCTGATTTTGGTGGAGCAGGCGAATCCCCAGTTGTTGGCTAGCCTCTTGCCAGAGCACCTGGGTTAGTCGGGTCTGGGCAGTTTGGTTAATTTCTTCTAGACCATCGCGCAGGAAAGCCGCCTGGGCATAGTCAGGCACAGTACCGGTCTCCGCCAGTAGTTGGGTTTGACTGTGGTAGTGCTCCAAGCGGACTTGGCGCTCTGCCAGAATCCTCTGGTAGGTTTGGGCTAGTAGGGGTTGAATCAGGTTACCCTGGGCCACCTCGACTGGGGGAGAGGGTCGCCCACGACGGGAGCCAATCTGGTCAAATCGTTCGGAATTCACCTCTATCAGTCCGATCAAGGCATTGCCTTCCAGCACCGTGAGGCTCAGGTCTGGGAAGGTGGCCAGATCGGCAACCCGGCGACTGTGGCCTAAACCCAGCAGAAACCCTTGTAAGCGGGCTATTTCCAGGGCGGGAGCCCAATTATCGAGGCCACAGATGGCGTGGCTAGCTAGATGACGATAGATCGCTAGACCATTGCCGTGGGGTTGCGCCCAAGTCGGGATCACGACCCCAGTCTCAAGACTGGCAATGGCCGCCAGGGTTTGGGCCAGGTAAATCATTTCCTCTAGACTATTCCACAGGTACCGTCCCGATCCACAAGCTGGATCCAGTAGACAAAGTTTTCCCAGCTCCACCAGTAGGGTGCCAGCCTGGGCCGGGGTAATTTCCATTAGCAGTTGGGCTACACTGCCATAGGCTTGGCCGGTTATCCTCAGGGCATGATCCAGGAGAGTAGCGTGGATGGTGCGATCGCACATGCACCACCAGATTGGTTCGGGAGTAACCGTGGGGTTACCGGTATGGCTATTGACCACCTGTTCCAACAGGATGGGTAAGCTTTCTACCAGGCCAGGACCAGCATGAATCAGCGCGTCCCCCAACCAGTCCAGGGCCGGTTCAAAAGCACTATCGGCTATGGGCCGCTGGCCCCAAGCCTGGTCTAGAGCAGTTAGCTGAAAGGGGCCATGGGGGACGAAGGGTAAGGAGCCCAGGCGTTGGTTGAGGGATGGAGACCGTTCCTCTAAGGGCAGGGCTAGTCCCTGCTGGCAGAGGGGTTGAAGCCGGTCTAGAAAGAAGCGATCGCGGCCCTGTTGTTGACTCTGACCGAAATGATTATGGAGATACCACTCATCCCCAGCCAGAAAGCCTCGCTGTTGCAGCACGGTGAGGGCAATTAGGCGATTCAGCAGTACCAGGGCATAGTGCCGTCGCTGGCTCCTCTGGGGTAGGCCATCAAGGGCCAGGGTGAGCGCCTGCCAACTGCTCTGAAATCCCTGAATTTGGGCTGGGGTAGGAGGGCGATCAGCAGCGTTAAGGGGGCTGCCCAGACTGGGTAGTTGTCCGTAGCCAGGGTCCTGCAATCGGCTCAGGCGAAGGGCCCAGGCTCGGTCCTCCAGGCCCCTGACTCCCACCCGCCAGCGCCAGGGGGGGGAGGCGGTTTGGGTAGCGGACCAGCGCCAGAGAGTGCGGTGGCCATCCCGACTCAGGGCGATCGCCACATCGGTGGCTGGCAGGCTAGCAATTAAGGCGGACCAAGCCATGGCCCCCACTGGCCAGTCCTCGATGATTTGCACCGTCAGCCTGGGGGTTCCGGCTGGCCAATCAAGCGGCGAGCAGTCCATGGCTGCGGCAAAGAGAGCCTGGAATTCAAACCGGGCTAGCCGCTGCTGGATTTGATCTACACTGAGCCCCATGGCCGTCTAGGGGGAAGACGATTGATCGGCAAGGGCGTAGTCACGAAAGCGGTTGAGGTCCTCCTGTAGGGTAGACTCCACCAATCGACCCAAAAATAGACCATCCATCCACCGAATGACAGCGGGAACTGAGTAGGAAATAGTGAGTTTTACCGTAGAAGTGCCGTTTTTGTGGTCGTAAAATCGAATGGCACCCCGGTTGGGCAGGCCATCAATGGCTTCCCACTGGATAATTTGATTGGTAACCAGGTTGGTGATACGCGATCGCCAGGTAAACTCCAGACCCCGGGAAGCCAGTTTCCACTCAGAAATGTCTGGGTCCTCAGGCAACACGTGCACCGAGTCAATCCACTTCATCCAACGGGGCATTTGTTCTAAATCGGACCACAACTGCCATGAGGTTTCCACCGGCACCTCAACGTCCACCACCACACTATGGTCCAGCCAGTTACTCATGGGGTTACCTCTGCCAACACCTCATTCTTACAGAATACATGGGTTATTTCAGGCCGGTCATGGAAACCAGTAGATTTCTCCTGACCGATGTACCCTGGGCCAGATCCTGACTAGCGGGTCACCCACCGACCGATGTCACCCAAAACATAAATCGGGCTGCCCTAAAATCAGAGCAGCCCGATGGGATTCTCTACCTAGCCCTGGGGCTTAGTAATCGAAATCCCCGCCACCCATGCCAGGAGCAGCGGCAGCACCTTCCTTCGGTTCAGGTTTGTCTACCACAATACATTCGGTGGTGAGAACCATGCCCGCAATGGAAGCCGCATTTTGCAGCGCCGATCGGGTAACCTTGGCAGGATCCACAATGCCCGCCTCAAACATATCGACAAATTCGCCATTGGCGGCATTGTAACCAACGTTGAAGGGCTTTTCCTTGACTCGCTCAGCGATTACCGCTCCGTTTTGTCCCGCATTCTCCGCAATCCGCATCAGGGGAGCTGCCAGGGCGCGGGCCACAATGGTGGCGCCAGTGTGTTCTTCGGTAACCAGGTTGGCGTCAACCCAGGCAAGCAAGTCGGGCACCAGATGGGCCAGGGTGGTGCCGCCACCCGGTACAATGCCCTCTTCTACTGCCGCTTTAGTGGCATTGATTGCATCTTCCAAGCGTAGTTTACGGTCCTTCATTTCGGTTTCGGTAGCGGCTCCTACCTTGATCACCGCCACCCCACCAGACAGTTTAGCCAGGCGCTCCTGTAGCTTTTCCTTGTCGTAGCTGGACTCAGTTTCATCGATCTGACGACGAATTTGCTCGCAGCGGGCCTTAACGGCCTGATCGTTGCCCTCAGCCACAATGGTACTGGTGTCTTTGGTGATGGTGAGGCGGCGAGCCTGACCCAGCATGTCGAGCTTGGTGTTGTCGAGCTTCAGACCGGTATCTTCGCTAATTACCTGACCACCGGTTAATACGGCAATGTCTTCTAGCATGGCTTTACGGCGATCGCCAAAACCGGGAGCTTTAACGGCTGCCACGTTCAGAACCCCCCGTAGACGATTCACCACCAGGGTAGCCAGGGCTTCCTTTTCGATATCGTCGGCGATAATCACCAGGGGACGACCGGAGCGAGCCACCTGCTCCAGGACCGGCACCAAATCCTGCACCAGGGCAATCTTCTTATCCGTCAGCAAAATGTAGGGATCATCTAGAACCGCTTCCATGCGTTCGGTGTCGGTTACAAAGTAGGGAGAGATATAGCCCTTGTCAAAGCGCATCCCCTCCGTAACCTCTAACTCGGTGGTCATGGATTTCCCCTCTTCCAGAGAAATTACCCCCTCGCGACCCACCTTGTCCATGGCCTCAGCTATCATGGCACCAACTTCATCGTCGTTACCGGCTGAGATCGACCCTACCTGGGCAATGGACTTGGAATCCCCAACGGGCCGGGCATGTTCAGCAATTTTATCCACCAGGAAGGTTGTGGCTTTATCAATACCGCGCTTGAGGGAGATAGCATTGGCTCCCGCCGCCACATTACGTAGCCCTTCCTTGACGATCGCGTGGGCCAGCACCGTAGCTGTAGTGGTGCCGTCGCCAGCCGCGTCGTTAGTTTTGGAAGCAGCCTGACGAATTAGGGCGACTCCAGTATTTTCAACATTATCTTCTAGTTCAATTTCCTTAGCGATGGTGACTCCATCGTTAACAATTTGGGGCGCTCCAAACTTCTTCTCAAGCACCACGTTGCGGCCTTTGGGCCCCAGGGTAACGGCCACTGCTTCGGCCAGAATGTCCATGCCCCTCTCTAGGGCGCGACGGGCATTTTCATCGTAAATAATGCGTTTAGCCATGGAATGTTGTTCTCCACATAGTAGGGTGAGGCAAGATAGGGAACCCAGAACGGGGCTGTCACCAGAGCAGAGGCCGAGTTCTAATTTCCCATCAACGGTAAGAAATAACAGGTAATATTCTGGACGTAGGTTTAATCCCAACAGTGGGCGCCTATCTCTAGCCCAATACCGCCAGAATATCTTTCTCGGAAAGCAGCACAAATTCTTCGCCAGCTACCTTCACCTCAGTACCTGCATACTTGGAATAGAGTACTTTATCGCCAATCTTCACTTCCATGGACTGACGGTTACCCTTCTCGTCGACCTTACCGGGCCCAACGGCGGTAATCTCTCCTACCTGGGGCTTCTCTTTGGCGGTGTCGGGTAAAAGAATACCGCCAGCGGTGGTTTCTTCAGAGGCGCTTACTTTGATTAAAACCCGATCCGCCAGGGGCTTAAGGCTGGCTGCGGCCAGGGTGATAGCTGCCATAAAAATTCTCCGAATGGTATTGCAATTGTCTGAGTAACGAGGACTGGCGAGAGGCCAAACCTGGCTAGATCCCAGTTCAAGGGCTAGGAGCGCCCGTTAGCACTCTCAGGCTCCGAGTGCTAATCTACGCTAGGGCGAAGGGTATAGCAACTAACAATCTGGTACGGGTTTCCGAACTCAGACCAGGGCAGGATATAACCTGCCCTGCTTCGGATGATCGGGGAGTTGACCGGGTTCCTACTCTACTGAAGAGTTAGCTAATTTAACTTTGTGAGCCAGTCCTAGACGCTGCAGGAAACGAATAGTCATCCAGGTCAGGTCAATTTCCCACCACTTCAAGCCATGGCGAGCCGAGTACTGAAAGGCATGGTGGTTATTGTGCCAGCCTTCACCGTAGGTGAGCAGGGCCACCCACCAGCAGTTCACGGATTTATCATCGGTTTGATAGGTGCGGTAGCCAAACTTGTGGGTAGCGCTATTAACCAGCCAGGTGCAATGGTAGACAGCTACCATGCGGACAAAAATTCCCCAAAGTACAAAGGACCATCCTCCCAGGGCGTAGAGCAGAATGCCGAGTAAAATTTGCAGAACTAGAAAATATTTTTCAAAAAAAAGATAAACTGGGTCTGTGGCAATGTCTCGAGTGAATCGGCTTATTTCTTGTTTAGCGGGTACCTCACGTAGCATCCATCCCATATGACTCCACCAAAACCCCTTATTAGAGTCGTGGTGGTCATTGCTCTGGTCCGAGTAGGCATGGTGATGGCGATGGAGCCCTACCCACATAATGGGGCCATGCTGACAGGCTAAGGTGCCACAGAACAGGAAAAAGTATTCCAGCCACTTGGGCACCTGAAAGCTACGGTGAGAAATGAGTCGATGCCACCCCAGGGTAATACCCAGGCAGCCCGTTACCCAGTGGAGCAGTAGGGCAACCCCAACGGCAGTCCAGGAAAAGTTTCCGGGTAGGAAGGCTAACAAAGCAATACCATGAACCGCAGCCATGAACATCAGAGTGACCCAGTCGCGGGGAAGACGATCGGAGGTTATAGCAGTCATGAAAAAGTCTCAGAGTTTTTGGACACTTAAAATTAATTGGACAATCAAAATCAAATTGAGGGAGAATGGGCTGCTTCCTGTTTAAGGGAGAATAAACTTTACTCGGTCATTCACCAGGATGATGCCCTTAGAATCCTCTCTGTTACAGATTTTTTACGCAATTGACACCCAGGTCAAGCATAATCTTGAGCGGGTGTTAGGGGCCTTTCGCCAGCATCGGGTCGGCAGTCACCACTTCACCAGTGTATCGGGCTACGGTCACGATGACCTAGGGCGCGACACACTGGATCGGGTGTTCGCCGAAGTTATGCAGGCAGAAGCTGCCATTGTGCGATCGCAGTTTGTCTCGGGGACCCATGCTATTGCCTGTGCCCTCTACGGCGTCTTACGGCCGGGGGATGAATTTCTGGCGGTGGCTGGTTCTCCTTACGATACCCTGGAAGAGGTGATTGGCTTGCGATCGTCGGGCCAGGGATCTCTAGCAGAGTTTGGTATTTCCTATCGAGAGTTACCCTTAACCACCACTGCCACCATCGACTGGGAGGCCCTAGCCACAGCTATAAAACCTAACACTCGCTTGGTGCATATTCAGCGTTCCTGCGGCTACAGTTGGCGGTCTACTCTTACCATAGCCGAAATCGAAAGAATTGTGACAATTGTTAAACGGCAGAACCCCCATCTGGTATGTTTTGTCGACAACTGCTACGGTGAGTTTTTAGAGAATCGGGAACCTACTGCGGTTGGAGTTGACCTGATGGCAGGGTCCCTGATTAAAAATCCTGGTGGCACCCTGGCCACCACCGGCGGGTACGTAGCTGGTCGGGCCGATCTGGTGGAAGCGGCCGCCTGTCGTCTTACCGCTCCTGGTATCGGTTCCAGCGGTGGGTCGAGTCTAAATCAAAACCGTCTTTTCTATCAAGGGTTGTTTCTCGCTCCCCAGATGGTAGGGGAAGCCATGAAAGGTAACTACCTGCTTGCCGCCACCTTTGCTGACCTGGGTTACGCCGTCAACCCAGGTCCCGAGGTCTGCCAACGAGACGTGATTCAGGCCATTCAGTTGGGATCAGCCGAAAAACTGGTGGCCTTCTGTCGGGCAGTACAACGCCATTCTCCCGTTGATGCCTATGTTGATCCGGTGCCCGCCGTTACCCCCGGTTATGATTGCCCATTGGTGATGGCGGGTGGCACCTTTATAGAAGGTAGTACGGCGGAGCTCTCGGCCGATGGGCCACTACGGGAGCCCTACACGGTGTACTGCCAAGGTGGTACCCACTGGAGTCACATGGCCCTGGTGGCTGAGGCAGCTGCCCTTGCCGTTGGACCTGCCCCAACCGTCCTGCCCCCAGGGTAAGATGGCGAAGGCCATCCTAATTTCCATCCCTATGCTTACCATTGCCCTACCCAAGGGAGCCCTGCTGGAGGATAGTATTCGCCTCTTTCAATCGGTGGGTCTTGATTTCAGCTTGTTTTTAGATAAGGCTAACCGTCAGCTGCAGATTTCTGACCCCACCGGCCAGGCTCAAGCTCTGCTAGTGCGAGCTCAGGATGTGCCGGTTTACGTGGAATACGGCCAGGCCCAGCTCGGCATTGTGGGTTACGATGTGCTGCGGGAGAAACAACCGGGGGTAGCTCATCTGATTGACCTGGGCTTTGGCGGCTGTCGCCTATCGGTAGCGGTAAAAACCACCAGTCCCTATCGATCAGCTCTAGATTTACCCGCCCATAGTCGGGTAGCCTCTAAGTTTATCCACTGTGCTCGGAGGTTCTTCGAGGATCTCGATCTGCCGGTCGACATTGTTCCTCTCTATGGTTCGGTGGAACTGGGCCCAATCACCGGTATGTCTGAGGCGATCGTCGACTTAGTCTCTACCGGCAAGACCCTCAAGGAAAATCACCTGATGGAGTTGGAAGTGCTGTTCTACAGCACAGCTCGGCTAATCGCCCATCCCCTCAGCTATCGGGTTAACCCTTACGGCTTAAAAGACTGGATTAATCAAGTCGAAGCTCGGGTCACCCCGGCCACCGCACCAACTGACTAGCTCTAATTGCCCAGCTAAAAGCATAAGTACATTTGCTCATCAATCCAGGTTATGAAATAGCGCCATAAGTACTGGAGATTGTATTTAGAAAGATCTGTACTTCTTGTTACAATACATAACGGAGGAGATGAGAGCCCTCCAAAGGGGAAAGTCGCTCTTGACCTCAAGGAATTTAGTAGCGGTTTCTTCCGAATTGAGAGAACAACATTTCAGGTATGTTTTTACCTGTATCGGCTTCCCTGGAGGCCGATTTTTTTTTTCTGACTGGCCGGTTTTAGACGAGGTGGGCTCCCTGTCACCCATGGCATCACCTGGGTAACACTGGGGTCACAATATAGTGGTAGATTCCTGTTTATCCCAATACCATCACTGCTATGACCCGGATTCGAGACATCTTACAAACTGGAGAGCCTGGTCAGAGGATCAGGATTCAGGGCTGGGTCCGAACCCGCCGGGAGTCTAAGGGGTTTACCTTTGTCGATGTGAACGATGGCTCCTCCATGGCTGGATTACAGGTTGTCGTCCAGGCCGATATAGAAGGCTACGATACTTTGCTGAAGGATCTGACCACAGGCTCGGCAGTGGAGATGGCCGGTCAACTGGTAAAGTCTCCAGGACAGGGGCAACGGGTAGAGTTGCAGGCAGACCAGGTAACCGTGGTGGGCACGGCTCCGGCAGAGACCTATCCCCTCCAGAAGAAACGCCATTCCTTTGAGTTTCTTAGGAGTTTGGGGCATCTGCGATCGCGCACCAACACCCTAGGGGCGGTTTTTCGCGTGCGTAATGCCTGCGCCCAGGCAATCCACCAGTTTTTTCGAGATCGGGGATTTTTATGGATCCATACTCCCATCATTACCGCTAGCGACTGCGAGGGCGCTGGGGAAATGTTTGCCGTCACCAGCCTTGACCTTAACCATGTGCCCCGCACCGCTGCTGGAGCCGTTGACTATGGTCAGGATTTCTTTGGTAAGCCAGCCTACCTCACCGTCAGCGGCCAATTAGAGGCCGAAATTATGGCCATGACCTTTAGGGATGTTTATACCTTTGGTCCTACCTTTCGGGCAGAAAATTCTAATACCTCCCGACACTTGGCGGAGTTTTGGATGGTGGAGCCGGAAATGGCCTTCTGTGATCTAACTGGAAATATGGATCTGGCGGAGGAATTTCTGAAATACCTGTTTCATTCTGTCCTGACCCAGTGTCCGGAGGATATGGAGTTTTTCAATCAGCGCATTGATAACTCTGTGATGAGTACCGCTGAAAATATCATCAACAATACCTTTGAGCGCATCACCTACACGGAGGCGGTGAAGCTCCTGGAAAACAGCGATCGCCGCTTTGAGTTTCCAGTCGCTTGGGGTATCGATCTGCAGTCAGAACATGAGCGTTATCTGGCGGAGGAACTCTTCAAAAAGCCCGTTATCGTCACCGACTACCCTACCGGTATTAAGGCCTTTTACATGCGTCTTAACCAGAATGGGGAAACCGTCGCGGCCATGGATGTGCTAGCCCCCAAGGTAGGGGAAATTATTGGGGGTTCCCAGCGGGAAGAACGGCTGGATATCCTCCAACAACGCATCCAGGGGGCAGGGCTGGACCTGGATACCTACTGGTGGTACCTCGATCTACGCCGCTTTGGCAGTGTGCCCCATGCTGGTTTTGGCCTGGGCTTTGAGCGGTTGGTACAGTTTATGACCGGCATGGGCAATATTCGTGAGGTTATTCCCTTTCCCCGCACCCCTGACAATATTGAGTTTTAATGCCTGGCTAGAAGGGAAATGGGGTTGCTAGGGTGGACTATCCCTGTAAACAGCGAATTGCCTCTAGCATCCCCCGAGCCTTATTCAGGGTTTCCTGGTATTCCCGCTCGGGCACCGAGTCGGCCACCAGCCCAGCCCCAGCCTGTACACTCACCCTATGGCCACCCTCCGCCTGGGGCTGGACCACCATGGTGCGAATGGTAATGGCGGTGTTAAGTTGCCCCTCAAAGTCGTAATAGCCGTAGACTCCCGAATAGGGACCGCGACGACAGGGTTCCAGGGCATGGATAATCTGCATAGCCCGAATTTTGGGGGCACCGCTCACCGTGCCGGCAGGAAAGCAGGCCTTGAGTAAATCCCAGGCGGTTTTATCGGGCCGTAGTTGGCCCATCACATTACTGACAATGTGCATGACATGGGAGTAGCGTTCTACTACCATGAGTTGATCCACCTGGACTGTACCGCTAAGGCATACCCGGCCCAGATCATTACGACCCAGGTCCACCAGCATGACATGCTCAGCAATTTCCTTGGGGTCCGCCAGGAGATCAACTTCCAGAGCCTGGTCTTCCTCAGGCGTTTTACCCCGGGGACGGGTACCGGCGATGGGTCGCACTGTGGCTATTGGGGGAGAGTCTGGCCCATCATTGAGGGTAGCCTTAACCATTACCTCTGGACTGGATCCAATTATTTGCCAGTCGTAGAAGTTGAAATAGGCCATGTAGGGGGAGGGATTAATCTGTCGCAGGGAACGATAAAGGTCAAAGGGTTCCCCCCCGTAGCTGGTGCTTAATCGCTGGGAAATCACCACCTGAAAAATATCGCCAGCTTGAATGTGGGCCTTGGCCCGCTCGACACTACTGCAGAACTCCTCCTGGCTGCGGTTGCTGGTGTAGGCTAGGGGCTCGCTGGTCTGGCGATCGGGGGGGACCCAGGGTAGGCGCTGTAACTGGGACGGCAGGGGGAGGGTGAGTTTATGAACCAACTGGCGGACCCGATCGCTGGCGGCATTGTAGGCAGCCTGGCAGTCACCCTGGCAATCCCGCAGGTCGGCATAGGCGATCGCCCATACCTTACGCTGTACCTGGTCAAAAATCAGCAGACTATCCACCTGCATCCATAGCCCATCGGGTAGATCCCCCTCCCTCAAGGGATAGACCGGTACCGTAGGCTCGATCCAGTGGATTAGCTCGTAGCCCCAGAATCCAAATAACCCGCCAATACCAGCCGGCAGGGCGGGTAACTTGACTGGCTGGTAAGGTCTGAGGCAATCCGTCAGGATCTCAAAGGGATTGCCGGTAAACTGCTGGACCGAACCATCTCGGTGGGTTTGGGTAGAAATCTCACCCCGGCTTTCGATCACCCACACTGGGTCACAGCCTAGGAAACTATAACGGCCCAGGGTTTCGCCCCCCTCTACCGATTCCAGCAAAAAGCTGTAGGGTTGTCCCCCACAGACTTTGTACCAGGCAGAAACAGGGGTATCGAGATCGGCCAACCACTCCTGATAAACCGGCACAAAGTTACCCTGACGGGCGTAGGTTTGAAACTCTTCAAAGGTTGGGGAAATCATGGGGTTATTCTACAGCACCGGGCATAGTAAAAAGGGCCTAGCTGAGCTACGCCCTTCAACCTATAGATGCTTGAGAAAAGACACAAAACCAGTATTACCAGGAACCTGGTCTAGACTTCGTAGGTGGTCTTACCGCTGAACTTGACGGTAGCAGGGTTGGGGTTGGCGCCAATATTACGGGACACACTACCGACTGCCGACCGACCAGCGTTGACTTTTTCGGGAAACACGCCATCGGCTGGATGGAGATATTCAATCTCGCCTGTGGGGTAAATCCGATAGATTTTGTAGTCGTCGATTTTGGGTTTAAATTTAGTCCGCAATTGGGTACCGAGGGCCAGGCACTGTTCCTTACGGGCCAGATAAAGCAGGTTTTCGCCTTCGTTCATGATGGCAGCCCCACCTGTGGGCATTTCAAAAACTTGCTTCTTGGAACTGGTCCAGGTAATTGCGTACTTTTCTTCGACCTGGGCTTTGGTCAGAAGGCCGCCGGTGCTGCCTCCGAAAATCGGTGTTTGACCTGTCAGGGTTTCAGTCATGAATTCCTATCTCTCAACCGTTTGTTGGGCATCCTATCATCGCTGGTAGGACCAGTAATACTAATTGTTGAGGAAGTGTAACAGTTCTTTGTAGTTGGGAAACGGTGATCCCCTTTAGGAATCCTCGGTTTCTGACGCCAGCAGCCAGTTGTACCAGTTTTCTAATCCTTCCCCCGTGACAGCGGAGAGCAAAAATACCTGGATATCTGGATTTACCATACGGGCATAGGCCAGGCAGCGATCGACGTCAAAATCAACATAGGGCAGCAGGTCAATTTTGTTGATCAGTAACAGGGAACTGGCTCGAAACATGTAGGGATATTTCAGGGGTTTATCATCTCCTTCCGTGACGGACAAAATGACTACCTTGGCCTTTTCCCCCAGGTCAAAGAGAGCCGGGCAGACCAAATTACCCACATTTTCGATCATCAGCACCGAATGGGGAGGGGGGTTGAGGGCGTGCAATCCTCGCTGCACCATAGCCGCCTCCAGGTGGCAGCCGGTGCCCGTATTCACCTGTACCACCTGGCAACCGGTGGCGCGAATGCGATCGCCATCCTGGGTGGTGGCCTGGTCTCCCTCAATCACAGTTACGGTAAGGCGATCCTTGAGGTCCTTCAGGGTACGCACCAGAAGAGAGGTTTTTCCGGCCCCTGGGGAACTCACCAGGTTCAATGCCAGTACCTGGTGCTCCTCACACCAGGTGCGATTGTCGGTGGCGATCAAATCATTGTGGGCCAGCACCTTCACCTCCAGGCTGTGGGAGACCGACCCTAGGGGGCTGGAGCCAGGGGGGTGGGGGGCCTGGCTATGGTCGGCCGAAGGGGAGTGTTCCAGTGCTTCCACCCCCAGGGGGGTGAGGGTCGATTGGGTGCCATCGTTACAGCCACAGGTCACACACATACCAGGATCTCCAGGGTTTTAATCACCAAACTCTGCCCAGCGATGACCGCGATCGCCAGACTACCGCAAAGGTCGCAAAGCCCATAGGGCAAATCCAGATCCATCTCATGGCCGCAATCTCGACAACGACCCCGTCCAGGTATCACCACCAGTTTCAGCTGGGTTGCCGCCAGGGGGGTTTGGGCGGTGCAGGCGGCGAAGCAAAATTCTATAGACTCTGGTAGAACCCCCGAAAGCTGACCAATTTCTAGCACCACCCGCTGCACCGGTTGGCCCGCCGCCGTCTCAAGCACCGTATCAATAATGGTTTGGGTGAGGCTGAGTTCATGCATAGGGAAAGGGGGAGTGGTTCAGACATTAACAAATCCGAGGCAGTTGATCTCCCACTAGGCGATCAACGATGCGATCGCTACCAAAGGTGGTTCTCAGTAGCACCAGCCCCGGGGGCTGGGGGATGGTACTGCCAATTATCTGACTATCGCGGCCCGCCGGGTGAGCCACCATAGCCGCCAACACGGCTTCGGCCTGGTCAGCGGGTACCACCACCACCAGCTTCCCCTCATTGGCCAGATACAGGGGGTCCAGGCCCAGTAGCTCGCAGAGCCCGCGCACGGTCGGGCGTACCGGAATGCAATCCTCCTCCAGGGCAATGCCCAGGCCCGCACTGAGGGCAAATTCGTTCAGTACCGTAGCCAGTCCTCCTCGGGTGGCATCTCGCATCGCTCTTACCTGGGGACAAACCGATAAAATTGCCTGTACTAAACTATGTAAGGGCTGGCAGTCACTCTCGATCTGGCTTTCTAGGACCAGATCGGCCCGGGCTACGGTAATGGCGGCCCCATGATCCCCTAGATAGCCGTTCACCAGAATCACATCTCCTGGTTGTATAGCCTGGGGCGACAGGTCTAAACCGGCGGGAACCAGGCCCACCCCCGCTGTATTTATAAACAATTGATCGGCACTACCCCGGGGCACCACCTTAGTATCGCCAGCCACAATCTCCACCCCCGCGGCGGCGGCCGCCGCCGCCATCCTCTCTACCACCCGGCGTAGGGTAGTCAGGGGTAGACCCTCCTCTAGAATAAAACCGCAGGTCAGGTACAGGGGTCTGGCTCCCCCTACCGCCAGATCATTCACCGTACCATTGACCGCTAGGGAACCAATGTCTCCCCCCGCAAAGAAAAGGGGAGAGACTACGTAGGAGTCGGTGGTCAGCGCCAAACGATGGCCTGCCCCCAAATCTGGGGGCAGGGTTACCACCGCTTGGTCATTAAGAAGGGCCAGGCAGGGGTGCCGGAAGCCTGCCAGAAAGACATCCTGGATCAAATCGGCCATGGCCTTACCCCCACTGCCATGGGCCAGGGTAATCCGCGCTTCTGAGGGCGCAGCATGGGTAGACAAGGGCATGGCTGGGAGGATCGATGGTGAGTCCATAGTAAGTGAGCACCTACCTGGGTATGCTGGAGGCTAGACCAGACCCTGAACTTTTCTTTAGCATGGCAAAGCTAATCACCATAGGTGGCTTTTAGCCGGGCTTTTTTAAGGTTTGGGCGATCGCGGCCCTCATCATCTAACCCCATGAACCTACCTACTTGGATTACCCTGTCCCGCTTGCTGGGGGTACCCTTGCTCCTGATTTTGCTGGCCCATCCCACCCAGCCTCAACGCTGGCTAGCGGTGGGAGTATTTTTGCTGGCAGCCAGTACGGATTGGTTAGATGGGTACCTGGCCCGCCGCCTGAATCAGGTGACGGAATTGGGTAAGTTTTTAGACCCCCTGGTGGATAAACTACTGGTCATCGCTCCCCTACTAATGCTGGTGGAACGTGGCCAGGTAGCCGCCTGGGGTGTTTTTCTGATCATTGCCAGGGAGCTGGTAATTGCTGGCTGGCGGGTCAATCCCGGCCTCCAGGGGACCGGAGTCCCGGGTGCCAACCTCTGGGGTAAGGCTAAGACCGTAGTGCAAATCGCTGCCATTGCCCTACTGCTGGCTCCCCATCCGGCCACCCTAGACCTACCGGCCCAGGGATTATTCTGGCTAGCGGTTAGTCTCACCCTTTGGTCAGGGCTAGTTTATCTAAGACCGGTTCAGTGATTTCTGCCTGGCTCCACCAAGACTACACACTAGTACAGCAGCCTTTGAAGCAGGCTGGACAAAATTGAATCAAGGCTTCACTAAAAATGGGGGCGGAGGGACTTGAACCCTCACGACCGCAATGGTCAACGGATTTTCATTCTCCCACAGCTTTCGCTGTCACCCTTACTCAGCTATCCTTGCAAGACACTAGTAATCGAGGCTTTGAGAATTGGACCCTCCCTTTACCCTCGACTTAACGTTAGGGTAGCTCCCGTCGGGCCTCTGCACCTTCCGACTCAAAGTTGAATCGGCTTGGCTCAGGATTGCCATATCTACAGTTCAGAAAAATGGGTGGTCCACCTTCTGAGCAACCATAAAGTTAGGTTTCCCTGAGTTTGAGAGCTTCCACTTAGCAAATTTCTTCACTAAGGCTCAGTTTTCTAAGTCCGTAGCGTCTACCGTTCCGCCACGCCCCCAAGTTGTCTCCGTCAAAATCCTATCTGGATATCAACGATAGGTAGAAATCTATTCCACCACTAAGTGGAATCGATTGCAACTATTTTGGCAGATTATTTACGAGGCAACTTAAGGGGGCTACAATAACGTAGCGAGTTTGGTTCTGACCTGTTCAGGATCCCTCTATATTTTTCAATTCAATCTATGTAATGGGCACTATGGCAATCTCTCAAGATTTGATTTTCGCCCTGGTTGTCTACGGGGCCCTGGCGGTAGCTTACCTGGTAGTCGTTCCCCTGGCATTGCTTTTTTATTTGCAAGCACGCTGGCATAGGTCTGGTGCCGTGGAACGCACGGCTTTGTACGCCATTATGTTTGTATTTTTCCCCGGCATCCTGCTGTTCAGCCCTTTTTTGAACTTCCGTCCCCAGGCCCGTTAGTACCCACCTGATTCCTATGCGACGAATTGACGTTTTTACGGTGGGCTTGGCTGTTTTCCTGGCCGGGGCTGGTATTTTTGTGGTTCTACGCTTAGCAGGCTTAGATGATATTACCGCTGGCATCTGGAGTCAGGCGGTGATGGTGGTGGGGTTGGTGGGCTGGGTGGCCACCTATTTATTGCGGGTGGTAACCCATAGGATGACCCTAAATCAACAGTTGACTGACTACGAGTCAGCGGTTTTGCAAAAGCGTCTGGAGGAACTGACGGAAGAAGAACTGGAAGCTTTGCAAGCAAAGCTGGAGGCCCAGTCCCCTGGAGCATCTTCTGACGGATAATTTTTGAGTGTCTTTAGTTTTCTTCCCACTGAACCCATGGTCCTGGTTTCTAGTCGATTTCAAGCCTTGCGATCGCGCCATCAATGCGCTCTGATTCCCTTTATCACCGCGGGTGATCCAGACCTGGAAACCACGGCGGCCGCCCTGTTGAGTCTGGACCAAAATGGTGCAGATCTGATCGAACTGGGGGTGCCCTACTCCGACCCCCTGGCCGATGGGCCTGTGATTCAGGCGGCAGCTACCCGGGCTTTACAAGGGGGTACCACCTTAGATCAGGTGCTTAACCTGGTGAAAACGGTTAGCCCCCAACTGCAGGCCCCTCTGATCCTGTTTACCTACTACAATCCCATTCTTAACCGGGGTATTGAAACCTTTATGCAGGATATCGCCACCGCCGGAGTGGCCGGGCTCGTGGTACCCGATCTACCCCTAGAGGAAATGGAAAATCTGCTGGCGGCTGCCAGTCGGGCTGGAATTGAGGTTACTCTGCTGGTGGCACCTACCTCTCCACGCCATAGAATTGAGGCGATCGCCCAGCAGGCCCAGGGCTTTATCTACCTGGTGAGCGTTACCGGTGTAACGGGGATACGCCAGGAACTCCAGACTCGGGTCAAGGACCTGCTCGAGGATCTTAAGCAGGTTACCGATAAGCCCATTGGAGTGGGCTTTGGGGTTTCCGGGCCCGACCAGGCAGCCCAACTGAAGGCCTGGGGCGCCGATGCGGTAATTGTCGGTAGCGCCTTTGTGAAGCGATTGGCTGAGGCTGAGCAGACTGACGCGATCGCGGACATCGGCGAATTTTGCCGTACCCTTAAGGCTGCCATTCAGATCTAGGTAGGAGCCCTAGTCAGGATAGGCTAGGGCTCTGGTCAAAGCTGTAAATGGTTGCAGCTATAGGTTTGGACTTTAGGTATGGGAAAGGTGCTTAGCTTACGTTTGTTTTCAATCTTGGCTGGATCCTTAAATAACCATGTTAGGCTGAGCCTATAGCCGTAGCCCCGGAAGGGGCAGAAAGACTGACTAACCATGGCGGCGGAGTCTGGGCAAGGAGCCTTAATCCTATGAACCCTAGATTGATTGGATTTTCTACCCTGGTCACCGCTGGACTGGGTCTGCTCATGGGGCTGGCCCTGGCTCTTATCACGCCTAACCACTACGTCAGCCAGCCCTATCAGCATCTGTATGTTAAGTTTTCCCTGACTGGAGCCATGCTAGGGGCAGCGGTGGGGGCCGGGCAAGAAGTTGTGAGAGAGCTTAAAGCCAGGCAGGATTTAGATCAGGCGAAAACTAGTTTCTTCCACAAGCATTAGCTGTAAATCTGGTGTGGCCATAGCTCCGGCTGAGGGGACAGAAACCAGTTAGAACGCCTACCCAGCCTTTCCTGCGACCCCTTTACCCTGTCCTCAGCGTTCTGGCCCAAGATACCTATCAATGCACCCCACTTCTACCTATCTGGACAAACACCGCTATGGTTAAGGATGATCCAGGCCAGTCTCTAGCCTCCCGGCAGTGGAGGGGGCTGAGGTTAGGGTGGGGTTTACTGGGCCTCGGGCTTTACAGTTTATTCACCCTACTGCCGGGCAGTAGTACCCTGGTGCTCTCCTGGCCGTGGGTGCTGGTATGGCAGATAGCCCTGCTTGTACCCTGGCTCTGGCTATGGGGACAGGTCTGGCAAAAACCTTTGCGACAAATGCTATTGGGGCATGGGCTAGATTGGGTGGCCCTACTCCTGCTAGTGGGTTTGGCCATCTCAACCCGATCGACGGAATTTCCCTACCAGGCACGCTGGTATAGTTGGGCGGCGCTGGCAGGTCTGGCTACGGTTTATGGCTTGGCCCTAGAGTTAAATACCCCTGCTCGAATCGGGCTGGCCCTGCGGTGCCAGGGCTATCTAGCTCTGGCGTTGATTGTGGAGAGTTTAGGCCTCTGGGTGGTGCAGATTTACCAACCTGAACTGGGGCGGCTCAAACTGCTGCATCAATTCGGCGTAGCCGCTAGCTTTAACTTTCAGTTCACCAGTTTACGCAACTGGCAGCCCTTTGGTCACCAAAACTACGTGGCTGGCTATCTGGTGCTGGTACTCCCCTTACTGGCAGGCCTGGCCTGGGTTGAGGGGGGATGGCGTCGCTGGCTTTGGGGCCTGGGGTTAGGCCTGGGGATCCTCGATCTCTACACCACCAGTTCTCGGGCGGGATGGCTAGCCCTGGTCGCTATGCTGCTCATGGGGGTGGGGGTGGCTCTGGTTTATAGCCCCTTGCCCCGTCGATTAATTTCAGGGCTGGGGGCGATCGCCACCGCCCTGGTTGTGGTGCTCGTGGTCAGTAACGGTCGACTACGGCTGGTCCTGGAAAATTTGGCCCAGGGTAACCTGGCCGGCGGAGAAATTTCCTATCGCCTGGTCACCAACGCCGTTGGTTGGCGTATGGGCCTTAGCCATCTTTTCACGGGTCTAGGTCCCGGCAGCGTGCCCCTGGTGTATCAGCACTACCGACCGGTGTGGGCGGGCCGGGAGGCAGAACTGCAATTTCAACTCCACAGTACTCCGGCCCAACTCTGGGGAGAACTGGGAATCTGGGGCTGGCTGACACCCCTGGCCCTGGGGATAGGGATGGTGACGTTGGTGTATCGGTGGGTGCACCAGGATGGTCGCCATACCCCCTCTGGCCTGTCTGCCCTGCTGGTGTGGTGTTTACTCCTGGGTCTGTTGGGCTTTGGCCTGGTCAGTCTGACCGACTACCAGTTAGATATTCCGGCCATTGGAGGGGTACTGTGTCTGTACCTGGCGACCCTGGTGAATGGTCTGGGATCACCCCGTGCGCCTTGCCCTTCCCATCCAGGACCTTTCCAGCGCAGTCTGGTGATGGTGGGGGTGGGGTTAACCCTGGTTACCCTGATCTGGCTGGTTCCCCTACAGCGAGCCTGGGCTCTTTCCAGTCATGGCTTTGAGGCTCTGAATCAAGGGCACATAGATGAGTTCACCCGATCCCTGGAGCAGGCCCACCATCTTGCCCCCTGGGAGCCCTACTATCCCTACCAGTTGGGCTGGAACCTGGGGGAACTCAGTTACCAGTTGCGTCATCAGCCGGACCTCAGGGCTACTCTACTGGATCAGGCGATCGCCTGGTTTGACCGGGGTAATCAAATCGTCCCCTACCAGGAATTTGGACAAAGCAACCTGGGTTGGCTACGGCTCGAACATGGCCAACCAGAGCAAGCTAAGACAGCCTTCCTAAAGGCCATTCAACTGGTGCCCGCCAAGCCGGGGGTGTTCTTTGGATTAGGCTTGAGTTACCTGAAATCGGGACAGCAAACGCCGGGATTGGAAGCCATGGCTCTGGAAATACTCCGCCATCCTGCCCTCTTCACCAGCCCGATTTGGGGTAGTTCTACCCTTGCCCCGATCTATCCCGCCCTCCGGCAACGGCTGGATCAACTTTACGCAGATTTGTTACAGCAGGTGGGAGCTAAGGCACCCCTGGCCAGCTTTCTTCAGCAGGGCCGGGGGGCTCTGGCCTGGTGGAGCGGGGATTACGCCGCCGCCCGCCAGCACTGGGCGATCGCTGGGGGAGATCTGCATCAGGCCCTACTCACCCTAGCCAGGGGCGAGAGGGTAGAGGCGACCGATCTCCCGGAAACCCCTGCCAAGTACGTTATTCTGGCCTGGCAAAACCCCGGCCAACGCCAGCACTGGTTAGAACGAGCCTGGCTAGCCCAGACAGAAGACTTACCCCAACTGGCCGATCTCATACCTCCGCCAGCGTTGATTAAAAAGCTGGTAGACAGTATGGATCAAGCCTCTAGCTTTACAGACTGGATACAAAAAAAAGCTCCCAGTTGGCAACCCCGTAGCGGTCGCCTGGGCTTTGGTATACTCAGTCGCCACATTGACGGACCGAACCCCTCAGACTTCTATCCCCGCATTGAAAATATTGCCGTGGTGAAATTTTTTGAGGAGATTTTTCCGTCACCTATATTTTTCCCCGATCTGGACAGGGCTCTCCAACCTTACCAAGCTGTCCTGATGTCACAGTAGGTTAGGGTAGAGGCCCTAAGCCACGACGGTTTGACCATTAAAGTAATCCCTCAGGTGCTGGGCATGATCGTGGGAGAGACTGTCCCAGGGGATGGCAGCGGCTTCAAAACATCGAGCTTCCAGGATTTCCCGAGGATCAGCCGCCACCGGCTGCCCCTGGGCTTGCACCGCCAGAGCCACACACACTGAATGAAAACGAGGATCCCGGCCTACCTGGGAGTAGATGCCCACCAGCCGTTCCATTTGAATAATCTCCAGGCCCGCTTCCTCCTTAAGTTCTCGATTGGCGGCACTGAGAATATCTTCACCCCAATCAACGATGCCCCCCGGCAGGCTCCAGAGTCCGTTATCTCGGCGACGAATCAGGGCGATGGTGCGATCGGGCATCAGGGGAATTACACAGGTGCCCAAAATTGGGCGCCGCAAGAGCAAACCCAACAGGGTACGAAGAGCGTAAGCAACGTAAACCATAGCAGTTTCAGGATCAAGCCCTATAGGTTGTCTAAATCGGCCAGAACCGTATCAGCGTGAGTTTCGGGCTTAACCTTCAAATAAATTTTTTCCACCGTACTATCGGGGCCAATAATAAAAGTGCTACGGGTAATACCCATGTATTCCTTTCCCATAAACTTTTTTAAGCCATAGACACCGTAACGGGTGGCTACCTCCCCGTCCCGATCCACCAGCAAGGGGAAGGGAAGGCTATATTTGGCGATAAATTTACCGTGGGATTTGGCGTCGTCAGTGCTAACTCCCAGGACGATCGTATCCCTCTCCTGGTAAGCCCCGTAGGCATCGCGAAAACCGCAGGCCTCCTTGGTGCAACCGGGGGTGTTATCGCGGGGGTAGAAGTAAAGCACCACCCGCTTACCCCTTAAATCCCCCAGGTTGTAGAGATTACCTTCAGCATCGGGCAAGCTAAAGTCAGGGGCAGCATCACCAGGGGAAAGGGCCATAGGGGGGCTGGGGATAGGGGGTAGGTTAAGGCAGATTAACAAACAAAGCTATTTTAGTCCTTGATTGGGCTTTTGGGGGCAGATCAGGGCTGGAGGCTCTTGCTTGGCCCCTATAGCTTTAGAACCTTGGTCAGAACTGTATTCCCAGCACTCTGACCAAAGTGTATTTCAAAATTGTCGTTGGGCAATGATAGCGTAGAATGGATCGCCTCCGCCCAAACCGAACAGTTGCCAAATAGTGGCCATGGTAGCGGGGTGACTAATCACCTCTGGGGAGCTAAAGCCGGGGACAGACTGAAGGTAGCCTTTCACCAGATTCACCCGATCGGCATCGCTACCGTCACGCCAGCCCGCGATCGCCTTTTGGTAAAACATTCGGTTAGAAAAGCTAACGATAGTCAAACCGCCGGGTTTAAGCACCCGGTGGATTTCTGCAAATACTAGCTCAGGTTGCTGTAGATACTGCACCGAAACCGTATTCAAGACCGCATCAAAGGACTGGTCTGCCAAGGGCAGACGGGGGTTCTGGTTGAGATTCTGCACAAAGTAGTGCTGCAGGCGTGGATTGTTTGCCAGTTCTTCCCGATTGAGGCCATGCCCCTCTACCCACTCAAAGGCCATCTCGGCAGGTAGGTGGGATACCCAGCTACTCATCAGGTCAAGGATACGGCCCTGGGGAGTGAGCCGTTCCCGATAGAGGTTAGTTAAGCGTTGAATAAATTGTTCGTCAACGTGGGTAACCAGGCGAGGCACCTGGTAGAAGAGATCGTCGCTGGACTCATCCAGCTTCTGACGTTGGTGGGGTTGGAGCAGCATTGACCTGAGTCTGGGGGATAATATAGCCTTGGCCAGAAGGCTGAAGACAGGGTAAATCGGCCAAAGGTAAGGCTGGGTAGGCCTTCTGATCTGCCTTAAAGGTTATTTGGAAAGGCTACTCCGCCAAAAGGCTTTTACCGAAGTTTTCCCATAGCCTTTCTGTCGGGTCAACCATGGCTACGGCTATGCCTTTACTGTAGAGCTATTCCCTAGCGGTGACCAATTTTTTCCTCCCCTGCTATGCACCCTAACCGATCCTTTCTATTGCCCAAGCGCGATCCCTGGATCCTAATTATTAGCCTAATTGCTCTGGCCATGATGGTGCCTGTGGTGATGATTGGGGCTAGTCTATTCACCCAATCCAGTCATAGTTGGTACCATCTGGCCAGTACGGTACTCCCGGAATATATCGGTAACTCTTTGATCCTGATGGTAGGAGTCGGTATAGGGGTGCTGGCCATTGGGGTGAGTACGGCCTGGCTGGTGACCAGTTGCCAGTTCCCTGGAGGGCGCTGGTTTGAATGGCTACTGTTGTTACCCCTGGCGGCCCCTACCTATATTCTGGCCTATCTCTATACCGATACCCTGGAGTACTTTGGGCCAGTACAAACCCTGCTGCGAGGAATATTTGGTTGGCAACGGGCGACAGACTACTGGTTTCCCAACCTGCGTTCCCTTGGCGGAGCAATTCTGTTGTTTAGCCTGACCCTCTATCCCTATGTCTATCTCCTTACCCGGGTGGCCTTTTTAGAACAGTCTACCGCCACCCTGGAGGCTAGTCGGTCTCTGGGGTGTAGCCCCTGGCGGAGTTTCTGGTTAGTGGCTCTGCCCCTGGCCCGACCAGCCATTGCTACGGGCACAGCCCTGGCTCTAATGGAAACCCTGAATGACTTTGGTACCGTTGCCTACTGTAGTGTCTCTACCTTTACCACAGGCATCTATCGCACCTGGTTTGGCCTCGGCGATCGCCCCGGGGCGGTACAGCTAGCGGCGGTACTACTGCTATTTATTGGGGCTCTGCTGTTGATGGAACGGCGATCTCGACAGCAAACCCGTTATTACCAGAGCCTGGCCCGCCCCCTGGCCCAGTCTCCCTACCGGCTTAAGGGTTGGCGGGCCGCCGGGGCCTGGTTAGTCTGCTCTGTACCAGTGTGGCTGGGGCTAATTTTGCCCGTTATACTGCTGCTAGCCATGACTATACGCAACGCCAGCGTCACCCTTAACCCGAGCTTTTTCATGCTCAGCCGCAATAGCCTCCTGCTCGCCAGCATTACGGCCCTGTTAGCCATGGTTATAGCCCTAGTCCTGGCCTATGGCTTGCGGCTTCACCCCAGACCGCTGTTGCAGCTAGAGGTGCAAGCCGCTACCCTGGGATATGCTGTGCCCGGTGCGGTGATTGCGGTGGGTACCTTGATTCCCCTGGCGACCTTGGATAATGGTATTGATAGCTGGATGCGCCAGAGTTTTGGCCTCTCCACCGGACTGATCTTGAGTGGCACGATTTTTGCTCTGATTATGGCCTACCTGGTTAGGTTTTTGGCCCTTGCCTTTGGCGCGATCGTCAGCGGCCTGGCTAAGATCAGACCATCTCTGGATGAGGCTTCCCGAAGTTTGGGGCAGGGGCCAGGCCAGACCCTGCTGGCTATCCACGCTCCGCTGTTGCGGGGCAGTCTATTCACCGCTGCAATGGCGGTTTTTGTGGATGTGATGAAGGAACTACCCGCCACCTTGATTATTCGGCCCTTTAATTTCGATACCCTGGCGGTCAAGGTTTACCAGTATGCAGCTGACGAACGGCTGGTGGAAGCGGCCGCCCCTGCCCTAGCGATTCTGTTGGTAGGGTTGTTGCCGGTGCTCTGGCTGAGCCGAGAAATTGCGGCTGCGGGTAAATCCCAAAGTCAGCTATCTACTTCCAGCCAGCCCGATCGGTAATGCGTAGGGCTTCAGGATTATTGCGGCCAAATACCGCTGCATTCAGGGGGTCGGACTTAAAGGTACCAAAGCCTGCTACCACCGAATCCAAGGCTACCCCTGCCACCACCGGATATTCGTTATTACCCTGGGCAAAAATCCGCTGGGCCTCTGGGCTGACTAAATACTCCAGGAATTCTAGGGCCGCCTGGGGATGGGGAGCGGTTTTAACCACGCCAGCCCCACTGATATTGATATGGGTACCGCGATCGCCCTGATTAGGGAAAAACACTCCCATAGTCTCCGCCACCTGCCGGTTTTCCTGCTTTTCAGATTTTAGTAACCGGGCCAGATAGTAGGTGTTGGCAATGGCGATATCCCCCAGTCCGGCGGCTACCGCCTTAATCTGGTCAATATCGCCCCCCTCTGGATCACGGGCAAAGTTGGCCACTAACCCCCGCACCCAAGTTTCGGTTGCCGCTGCCCCATGGGCCGCAATCAGGGATCCTACCAGGGACTGGTTGTAGACATTGGTGGAACTTCTCACCAGAATGCGCCCTCGCCACTTAGGATTGGCCAGGTCTTCGTAGGTGGAAAGTTCTGTGGGTTTGACCACATTTTTGTTATACATAATCACCCGGGCTCGTTTCGTTAAACCAAACCACAGGCCATCGGGATGGCGCAGGTTGGCCGGAACTGCCTGGGTTAAGCGGGCGGAGGTCATGGGTTGAAATAGCCCCTCCTGCTCTGCCCGCCACAGCCGACCGGCATCTACGGTCATGAACAGGTCTGCTGGACTGTTCTGGCCTTCATTTTTAATGCGCTCGATCAACTGGTCAGCTTCGGCTTCTACCACATTCACCCGGATGCCGGTGGCCTGGCGAAACCCCTCGTAGAGGGACTGGTCGGTGTCGTAATGGCGGGAAGAGTAGAGGTTGAGAACAGTATCTCGATCCGCACTTCTCACTCCGGAAGTGCTTTGTCGACAGGACTGAGTTACGGCTACCACCGCAGCGGCTGTGCCGGCCATCAAAACCCTTCGTCTGCCAATTTTCATGGACCATTACCTCCAAAAGTCAGTCTGGATTGTAGCACTTATTGAAAACTCTTCTCAATAGCTACTCCATGTTGGCCCAGGATGAGAAGGCTTAAAGGTTTTGAAAAGAGGCTCTTGGTTCAACAACTTTTGCTAAAATTTGCCAACAGTCCTTGAGGCCAACTAGAAGCCTTCCCAGCCTGGGTCTTTTAATCCCTGATAACTGCCTTGCCCCCAAGGTCTCTGTTTTTTCGGCCAATTTGGCCAGGGTCCAACAGTGTGACAAGATTATAGGGATAGGGCGTACCCACACAGATAGGACGTCGTTCTAGGGAGTAGGTAAAGAACCATGGTCAGAGGCATGAGGGTAAACCAGGGTCGGCGGCGATGGAGTGGCCGGTCCCTGTTCCCGTTGGGATGGGGACTATTGATCGGTATTGTGGTGTGGCTGGGGCAGGCGGGTCAGGCCCAGGCCATGGGTTTGGGGTCGGTCCTACCGGTGGCCTACCTGCCACCGGGTAATGCCATTACCGATGGCCGGGCTCTGCTGCGTAATTCTCTCCCCATTGATAACGTAGAAATTCGTAAACTCCAGGCTACCCTAGAAGGGCTATCGGAATGGCTACGTAGTAAACGCTGGGGGCCCATCAGCAAAGATATCGATCGCCTAGAACGGGGACTGAGTAAGGGTCGAGAAGCCATTTTAGCAGCGGTACCCGAGGGTAAACGGGCGGCAGCTAGCAGCTACCTGGAGGATGTTCAGGTGCAGTTGCTACCGATGCGGGAGGCCATTGAGGCTCGCGATCGCGAGGCGGTCTGGCTACGGCGATCAGCCATGCTAGATGACATTGGTCGTCTGGAGGAACTGATGGTGACGGACTTTCCCTTTGAGGTGCCCGATACCTACGCCCATCTACCTCAGCTCAAGGGTCGCGCTACGGTGGAGTTTAAGACCAACAAAGGCAGCTTGCAGGCGGTCGTGGATGGCTACAGCGCTCCAGTTACTGCGGGTAATTTTATTGATCTGGTGCAGCGGGGCTTCTATGACGGCCTTGAATTTATTCGGGCAGAGGATAACTATGTTCTCCAGACCGGTGACCCTACAGGCCCCGAGGAGGGCTTTATAGATCCTAAAACTAAAACCTATCGGCGGGTGCCGCTAGAAATTTTTGTTAAAGGCGACACTGCCCCCGTCTACGGCAGTACGTTAGAGGACCTGGGCCGTTACCTAGAAAATCCAGTTTTACCCTTTTCCGCCTTTGGCACCCTGGGTATGGCTCGTCCTAATGATGATCCCAATGGTGGCTCATCGCAATTTTTCTTCTTCCTATTTGAACCCGAACTAACCCCAGCCGGCCTTAACCTGTTAGATGGCCGTTACACGGTCTTTGGCTATGTAGTCGAGAATAAAGAGCTGCTGGAAAAACTCACCCAGGGAGATCGAATTGAATCCGCCAGGGTCATTGCTGGAGCCGATCACCTGGTACAGCCCTCCTAAAACACCATGGCGGCTTCCCCCACCGTAGCGGAAATTGGCGAACTGGGACTACTGGAACGCCTGTTTAAATATTGCCCTCGCCAGGTGGTGGGGGATGACGCGGCGGTACTGGATCTTCCCCCAGGGCAGCGACTGGTGGTAACCACCGATGTGCTGGTGGAGGGGGTGCACTTTAGCGATCGCACCACCGGTCCAGGGGATGTGGGCTGGCGGGCAGTGGCGGCTAATCTGTCGGACCTGGCGGCCATGGGGGCAACGCCCCTGGGTATTACGGTGGGCCTGAGTTTACCTCCAACTACTCCAATTACCTGGGTGGAAAAACTCTATGGGGCTATGGCCACCTGCCTGGAAGAGTGGGGTGGGGCCGTGCTGGGGGGTGATCTGTGCCGATCGCCCGTCGTCAGCCTGGCCATTACCGCCCTGGGAACCGCCCCTGCCAATGAGATTTTCTACCGATCCAGTGCCCAACCTGGCCAGGTAATTTTGGCAACGGGCTACCATGGCCTATCCCGGGCAGGACTAGCCCTTTTGTTGGACTCCCATCCAGGGCAAGGGGTGGCAGCCAGCGATCGCCAGCGCTGGTTACAAGCTCACCAGCGCCCTCGTCCACGGTTGGATGTGGTGGCCTGGATCAGACAAATTGGCTATGGGGGATCCATTGCCGCCATGGATAGCAGCGATGGTCTGGCCAATGCGATATTACAGATCTGCCAGGCTAGTGGGGTAGGGGCTTGTCTTGATCCAGACCAGCTACCCCTCGATCCGGCCTTAGTCGAGTGGGTGGGGTTAGATCGCGCCCTCGACTGGTGCCTTTACGGTGGAGAAGACTTTGAGCTGATTCTCTGCCTCCCAAGGGCGACGGCCCAAGCTCTCCAGGCCTACTTAGGACCAGGCAGTGCCATGGTGGGTCAGATTACCAGCGATCGCTCAGTTGTCTTACAGTCATCCTCCCCAGCCCTCCGGCCACCCATAGAACTTTCCTTGAGTCAGGGCTTTCAGCACTTTTAGGGGGGAGATCGGTCCTAGTCCTGAGCTATTCCCTAGTTATTACGTAGGGCTGTAATGGGGTCTAATTGGGAGGCTTTCTGGGCTGGATAGGCCCCGAAAAATACCCCTACCACCAGGCAAACAGCCAGGGAAGCCAGTACCGCATCCAGGGGAATCCCCACCTGCCAGCCCAGACTCAGGTTAATTAGTGCCGAAATCCCAATGCCGAGGCCAATCCCCAGTCCCCCGCCAATGATAGACAGCACTATGGATTCCCATAGAAACTGCTGTAGGATATCCCCCGATCTGGCTCCCAGGGCCCGGCGCAACCCAATTTCCCGGGTCCGCTCCGTCACCGAAACCAGCATAATGTTCATAATCCCGATACCCCCGACAATTAGGGAGATAGCCGCCGATCCTCCCAGTAAAACGGTAAAGATTTTCGTCACTGAACTGGAGGCGCTCACCAGATCGGCCTGGTTACGCACCGTAAAGTCATCAGCCTGGGGAGGCACAATCCCATGGCGCAGGCGTAACAGGTTAGAGATCTGGAACTGGGCTGCCTCTATCTGATCAGGGCTTTTAGCGGCAGCCACAATAGAGTCAAGGGAAATACCGCGAATGGCATTGATACCGACGATACGGCGAGCCATGGTGGTAAGGGGAAGAATCACCTGATCGTCCTGGTCCCGAAAACTATTAGCTCCCTTATATTCGAGGGTACCAATGATGGTAAAGGACTCACCCCGGATGCGAATAGTCTGGCCCAAGGCGGCTGTAGCGGTCAGACCGAGGTTTTCTACTACGGTTTGGCCAATCAGGACAACCCGCTTACCCTGATCAAGCTCCACAATGTTAAAAAAACGCCCGGTAAGGGGTAAGAAATCCCGTACTTCCACAAAGTCGGGGGTGGTACCAGTCAGATAGGTTTGGGTATTTTTGTTTTCCCACACTACCTGGGCGCGGCTACTCAGGGTGGGGGCGACATTTTTAACTGCTGCACAACTGCTGACAATGGCTCTAGCATCTGCCCAGGTCAGGGTGGTGGCCGATCCTGCCCCCTGGGAAGCGGGACCACCAATGGTAGCCACACCGCTGCGAACGTAGATCAAATTAGATCCAAGGGACTTGAGCTGGCTTTCAGTTTCGGCCTGGGCACCACGGCCTATGGTAACCATGGTAATAACGGCGGCAATGCCAATAATAATGCCCAGCATGGTCAAACCCGATCTCAACCGATTCATTAGCAAAGAGAACCAGGCCATGGACAGGATCTCCACCAGGGTTAGACGCTGATGGGATGAACGGGGCCGCTGGTATCGCCTCAGTCGATGCACCATGACAGTTTGGGTTAACGGGGAGGACGTACAGGTGAGGGACTAAAGGTGGAGGGCTTGACGGGTTTTTTGTTGGGTTCACGCTGGCCAGGTAGGGTGGTAAACACCCGATCACCCTCCGCTAGACCCTTAATCACTTCCGTTTGCCCGTCCACTGTGGCCCCTACCTGGATGGGGCGAAACTCCGGTTTATTTTCGCCACGCAGAATATAAACCCCCATTCCTTCAGACCGATTAACGATAGCCATGGTAGGAATTAGCAAGGCCTGGGATTTCTGACTAACTAGAAAACTGGCGGTCAGATTCATCCCTGACTTAAGCTGATGCTTGCTGTCATTGAGCACCTTAATACGGACTTGAAAGCTAGTGACATTTTGAACCACGATGGATTCAGGGGCTACCCGGCGTACCTGCCCCCGAAAGGGGTGGTTGGGATAGGCATCTACCTGGAGTTCTACGATTTGACCCACCTGAATACTACCCACATCGGTTTCCGAGACATTGGCTACGGCTTCCAGGTCGCTAGCCAGGGCCACAATCGAAGAAGAGGTGGCGGAACTGGTAGCGCTGGCGGAGGTGGTGGGGGTAACAAAGGCCCCTACATCCGCATATTTTTGGGTGATTATGCCCGCAAAGGGCGCCTTAATCAGGGTGTCATTTAGTTGGGTTTGAACTGTTCTCAGCGCTCCCTGCGCCTGCATCAGCTGGGCTTGGGCAAGGGCGATATCTTCTGGGCGGCTCCCGGCCTTTAATAGATCGAGGGACTGGGTCAGCCGATTAATTCGGGCCTGGGCGGCTTCATAATCTGAACGACTGCGATCCCAATCAGTTTGACTCAGAGCACCGCTGCGGTAGAGGGCCTGGTTACTCTCATAGACCGAACGAATGGCTACCATTTGAGCCTGGGCTTCCCCCAGGGCTTGCTCTGCCTGACCAATATCCTGAGGTCGATTGCCCGCCTGCAACTTACGCAAGTTTGCCTGGGCCTCCTTCACACCGGCCTGAGCTTGCAGAAATGACCCTTGTAGATTACTGGCATCCATACGGGCTAATGCCTGTCCGGCAACAACCCGATCGCCCTGTTCAACGTAGAGAGCGACCAAGCGACCAGGCTGTTTAGGACTGACATTGACAGGGGTAATGGGCTGGACTGTCCCAGAAGCAGAAATCTTAACCGTCAGGTCTTGCCTTACCGCTGCGGTGGTTTGAGCGTCTACCTTAGTCTGCTGTTCGCGCTGCTGTCCCCATCGCCAGCTTTGCCATGCCCATAAACCCCCTCCTGCCAGCAGTAGCAGAGCAAAAATCAGACTAAAAGACTTCCACCCAGGGGTTTTAATTAACTGAGCCATAGATTAATCATGTTAATCGTGGCAACAGCATAGCACTAACGCCTCTCGGCTTCCTTAAGGGCTAGTTGCTTGTTTCTGCTGTAGCTCACCATGCGGTCCTGGGCGACACTATAGCGATCGTCACTAACCGGTACTGATGCCATCAAATCTGCCGCCCGCTGCCAGCGCACCGCCAATTCTAGCCACTCTGCCGCCGTCGTCGCTGATGCACCATCTTTGACGCAGTCCTGGGCAAGGCGCACCGCCAACACAAAGGGATCACCCTTCACCGTCAGTGATGGAGAACTATCGCCTGGCTGGTTGATCGGCTTACCCTGCTCTGGCGCAGCATTACTGGGTTTGAGATGGTTGGCCTTGAAGCTATTTTGCAACCAGTCCTTCGTGGTCCACCCCACCAGTAATAACAACAAAGCCAGACTGACTCCACCAATTAACCCACGGTAAAAGGCTATGCGGCTGGAGGGCGATCGCTGCGTTCGGTCTTCCACAAATAAACTACGCTGACGCGGAGTACGTAGATCCCGCCAGAGGCGTTGCAAGGGATTAGGACGTTTGAGGGTGACGGGTTCAAACCAGAGCAAGCTATGTTCTGGATCTCGCTTGATTTCCTCCAGCCATAATAATTGCTGCTCCTGCACAATTCGGCTATTGATATTGACCTTAGTAATGCCCTTAGGACTAATTGACTCCAGAACTCGCCTGACCTCTGCCACCACCGACTCTCGAATTAACTGATCGGCCTTGGGAGCTTCCACCAAGAGCTGCAAAACCCCATTATCCTGTACTGCCCGGGTACGAATGCCCGTAGGGGCGAAATGCTCATTGAGCACTTGAATAATTGCAGCAATACTCCCCTGGCGAGCCTGGAGATCGATATCGTCAATGGTTGAAGCCATGGTTTGAAAATAGTCTAATCCACGCCAGAAAACCTAGCGCCACCCGATTATAACAAGGCTTGTCAGCCTGGGATCAGCTTCTGCAGCAAGGTTCAGAGGAGGTGCTGAAAGCGGGTTTGCGCTCCCAACTGTTGAACGGCTTTCTTAATATCCTGGGTGCGGTCCTTATGCACCACCAGGGTAGCTTTACCATCACGCACAATCACCACGTCCTGGAGCCCAATGGTAACCACAACCTCCTCTGGATCAGTAGCATAGACAATACTACCCTGGGTATCCATAGGCAGATGGGTGGCCAGATCGACATTTTCCTGGCCGGGTTGCTTCAATAAACGCTCGACAGCGTTCCAATCTCCCAGATCGTCCCAACCAAAGGTAACTGGCATCACACAGGCGCGGTGGGTATGTTCCATCACGGCATAGTCGATACTGAGTTTGGACAAGCCAGGGTAGGCCCCTACGCCCTCGGCGAGAATGGCCTCGATGAGTTGGGGTGCATGGGTCTGAAGCTCTTCCAGCATAGTCTGGGCCGAAAATACAAACATGCCACTGTTCCAGCTAAACCGACCGCTGTCGATGAAGGATTGGGCTGTGGCGGGATCGGGCTTTTCAGTAAAGCGCGCTACCCGATAGGCGGTCTGATCCCTATGGCTGTGGACCAGTTCACCCTGTTCAATATAGCCGTAACCGGTAGCGGCGTAGGTGGGGGCAATTCCCAGGGTAGTAATCACAGCCTGCTGGCGAGCCAAAGTTGCCGCATTGTCTAGGGTCTGGGTAAAGGCCTGTTGATCGGCAATCCAGTGATCGGCTGGAAAGAACCCAACAATGGCGTCATTCCCGTAGCGTTTAGCCACCTCTACAACCCCCCAGGCTACCGCTGGCGCGGTATCTCGTCCCACGGGTTCGACCAGCAGGTTAGCCGCAGGTAAGAGGGGTAATTGTTCCCGCACCTGATCCGCTAGGTGGGCCGCCGTAATCACCCAAACCCCATCCCAGTCTCCCGCCAAGTCCAGGAGTCGATGGGCGGTAGCTTGAAGCAAGCTGCGATCGCTACCATCTAAACAAAGGAACTGTTTGGGCCGCCCTAACCGACTAACGGGCCAGAAGCGTTCACCCTTACCACCAGCCAAAATAATCGGTATCAAACTAGCCATAACAAATAAATATCCAAATATTACCCATTAGGTATCAAACATAATGTTCTGATCCTATCCTCAGGAGGAATAATTAGGAACAGGATTAGCTTAATATTGGTTAACATATTACCTGAGTACAAAGTTTGTACCCAGGTACCGGATGGGTGGGGTCCAGATGGGATTCTGGCTGCAGCTAATCTATCGGACAAAGATCTCGATAGTAAGGTTAGTTAAAAGTATTTACAGTTGGGGAGTGAGGAGTGGCATTCATGAAACAATCATCTGGGATAATCTCCCATTCTCGAAGTCAAGCCCACTCGAGTGGCAACTCACCAACGGAATCTGCTCCCGACCCTACTCTCGAACCCCAGCCTTCAGCTTTAAATTCTTCTCCTAACCCATCTAAATCAGGGTCCGGTATGCGCCTCACTAAGGGATTACGGATGTTCCTATGGGGAAGTATATTTGCGGGTACGGCTCTGAGTTCCGCCCTCATTGGCGCGCTCGGCGCGCTCGTGCTACCCTTACCTCCCTCCTTCGCCCCCGCCAGTCAACCCCTGGCGGGTCTCGGTGATCTGTGGAAGGCTGGACTTCGCTATCAAATTACTCGACCCATCAATATTCTGGTGATGGGAATTGATCAGGTCCCAGGTGCTTCAGCCCAATCGGATCAAGCTTTTACAGGACGCACCGATACCCTCTTGCTGGTGCACCTCAATCCTCAGAGTAACAGTCTTAATGTTGTTTCTATTCCGCGGGATACCCGGGTGCAGATTCCTGGCTACGGCATGGCTAAAATCAACCAGGCTAACGTAGAGGGGGGGGCTGGGTTGGTAGCTCAAACCATCAATTACAATCTGGGCAATATTCAGATCGATCGCTACATCAGGGTTAATACAGCTGCCTTTCGAGAGATCGTTGATTTACTTGGGGGTATTGAGCTGGATGTGCCTAAACGGATGCAGTATCACGACAGCACCCAGAATCTCAATATCGATCTCTATCCCGGTTGGCAAACCCTGAATGGGGATCAAGCAGAGCAGTTTGCTCGATTTCGTAAGGACAATGCGGGGGATATTGGACGGGTCCAACGGCAACAAATGTTGTTGAAGGCTTTTCGGGAACGGTTAATGAATCCTCTGGTTGTTACCAAGTTACCCCAGGCTATTCGGGTGATTCAGCGATACGTAAATACGAACTTGAGTACCGAAGAAATGCTAGCCCTGGCTAATTTTGGTCTGGCTATTAAGTCTGATCAGTTGCAGATGGTGATGTTGCCTGGGCGTTTCAGTCAACCCTCCGAGTTTCGGGCTAGCTACTGGTTAGCGGACTGGACGGCCTCGGCCAGGATCTTGCAGAATTTTCTTCAGGCCGATGGAGTCAGTATTTATGCCAGTAATGCCAGCCTCCCCCAGGCTACTGATTTGAATATCGCCATTCAAAATGCCTCTGGGGAGCCTAAGGTAGGGGCGGCAGTAGCCAGTTACTTGCAAAAAAATGGTTTCCACCGGGTTTACCTGGTTGAGGACTGGTCAGCCACCTTAAAGGACACCGAAGTTGTAGCCCAAAAGGGTGACCTGGAGGCGGCCAAGGCCCTGCAAGCCCTGTTGCCCTCTGGACGGGTACTCTCCGAATCTACAGGGGATCTGCAGTCAGATATTACAATTCGAGTCGGCCGCGATTGGGTAAAGCAACCTTAGGTTCTATCCAGGCGCTAGAATTTAACCCTAGGTCTCGACGCACTATGATTGAGTTAAATTATTGAGAAAGGTATAGGTCAGTTTACAGCCTTAAAACCTTCTCCCCCCCTAACCTGCCTGAGAGGATGGCTGGGGAATCCGGGATAGGTCTGGTTATCATCAGCGTTCTCAAACCCCCAGATAGATGTAGATGAAGAATTTTAGTGACACCACGGCCATTTGGTTATCCGATGGGTATCCTAGCCAATCCAGTGGTCAATCTGCCGGGGTATGAAGTTTCTAGGGGGCTTAAAGGCAGAGATCAGGGTATAAATTAAGGCTTGTGTCAGAGTTTTTGAATAGCCTCTAAGTACGGACAGTTAAGGAGACGCCAAAGGGAATGGGAAAAGTAGTTGGTATTGACCTGGGCACCACCAACTCAGTTGTCTCTGTTATTGAAGGTGGCAAGCCAGTGGTGATTGCCAACGCTGAGGGCACGCGGACAACCCCTTCGGTGGTGGCCTTCAGTAAGGAAGGTGAGCGCTTGGTGGGGCAGATGGCCCGCCGACAGACAGTGCTTAATCCCCAAAATACCTTTTATGGGGTGAAGCGCTATATGGGGCGAAAATATACCGAACTTGATGAGTCAGCTAAGCGTGTGCCTTACACCATTCGTCGAGATCAGGGTGGTAACGTCAAAATCCGCTGCCCTCGTCTGGAGAAGGACTTCGCTCCCGAAGAAATTTCAGCCATGGTTCTCCGCAAGCTAGCGGACGAAGCGGCTCGGTACCTGGGACAACCGGTGACCGGGGCAGTGATTACCGTACCGGCCTATTTTAACGACACCCAACGGCAAGCTACTCGTAATGCTGGAAGAATTGCCGGTCTTGAGGTCCAGCGTATTCTTAACGAACCCACGGCGGCAGCCCTTGCCTACGGTTTGGACCAGGGTTACAACCAGACTATTCTGGTGTTTGATTTAGGGGGAGGCACCTTTGATGTTTCCGTTCTCGATGTCAATGATGGGGTCTTTGAGGTCCGTTCTACCGCCGGGGATACCCAGTTGGGCGGGGCCGACTTTGATCAAAAGATTGTAGACTGGCTGGCCGATCAGTTTTTTGAGCAGGAGCAGATCGATCTGCGTAAGGACCGTCAGGCCCTGCAACGCTTAACTGAGGCGGCGGAAAAGGCTAAGATTGAGTTGTCTGGAGTGGCTACAACAGAAATTAGTTTACCCTTTATTACCGCCACCCAGGATGGGCCGAAGCACCTGGAAACCCGCCTTAGCCGAGCCCAATTTGAAGGTCTCTGTGGCGAACTCCTGACCCGTCTTCGGGGTCCCTTGAAGCAGGCTATGGCTGACGCCGGTCTTACCCCTAACGACATCGATGAGGTCGTGCTGGTGGGGGGAGGTAGTCGTATGCCTATGGCCCAGGCACTGGTGCGATCGCTAATTGGTTTGGAACCCAGCCAGGATCTTAATCCTGATGAGGCGGTAGCGGTGGGAGCGGCTATTCAAGCTGGCATCCTCACCCAGGAAGTTCAAGACATTATGCTGCTCGATGTGACATCCCTTTCCCTGGGCCTGGAAACTATCGGCGGTGTCATGAAAAAGGTGATTCCCCGCAACACCACCATTCCAGTGCGGCGATCGGACATTTTTTCTACCTCTGAAAATAACCAAACCTCCGTGGAGGTCCATGTCCTCCAGGGCGAACGGGAAATGGCTGCCGATAATAAGTCCCTGGGTCGCTTTAAACTCATGGGTATTCCCCCCGCACCTCGCGGTGTACCCCAGGTGTTGGTCTCTTTTGATATCGATGCCAATGGGATTTTGCAGGTGTCTGCCATGGATAAAACCACCGGTCGGGAGCAAAGCCTGACGGTACAGGGGGCCGCCAACCTGGAAGAAAGCGAGGTACAGCGAATGATCCAGGAGGCGGAGGAGTACGCTGAAAGCGATCGCCTGCAGCGAGAACGGGTAGAAAAACGTAACCGGGCCGAAGCCCTGACCTTTCAGGCAGAGCGGTTATTACGGGAAGTAGCTCTGGATTTTGGCATGCAGTTTGCCCGCGATCGTCGCCAGCGTATTGAAGGGCTGGTGCAGGAGCTGCGGGAGTACTTACAGCAGGGTAATGAACGGGGCATTGATATGACCCAAGCTGATCTGCAGGATGAACTCTACGACCTCAACCGGGAGGCTTACCTCTACGAAACTGACGACGAACCGGCAGGAGGAATTCTTGGCCAGATTGGCAATACCCTGAAAAAGACCTTTTCCTTCGATGACGATCTGGAGGCCCGGCCTAATTATGGCTATCAGGGCTCTTCTTCCTGGGGTAGTTGGGACGAGGACTGGGACTACGACAGCCGTAATCGGGGTTTTAATTCCCCTCCTAGACGGCCAGACCAGGCCTACGGGGCTAATTCCTATGAGGGCTACGGGGTGACTGGCTATGGTCGCCAGAATTATGGTGATCGACCTCGATCTGGCGATAATTCAGCCTATGGTCGTCAGGGTTCCGACTTCCAGAGCGATCGGAACCCCGATTACGACAATCAGTCCTACGGTTCCCCTCCCTATTCTCGCAACCCCAACTATGGCTACTCGGGTGATAGGGCCCCCCGTAGGCCGGACTCGCCCTACGGGAGTCCGCGTCAGGCAGACTACGGCCAACCACCCTACCCTGGTGCGCGATCGGAGCCTTCTGGACCCCGCCCAGCTAGCCAGGATTATGGCAACAGCCGCAAGGATCAATCCTACCGACCTCCTGTCGTACCGGCCCCTGAACCAGGGCCTCCGCCAAGTTACAGTAGCTTAGGAACGGCTCCCTCCTCCAGCTCCGGACAGCCGTCATCGGGCGACGGATCAAGGCCATCGGTTACCCCTCCCCCCTCTGATTCAGCCCCCTTCTCGCCTCAGACCAACTGGGATGATGATCCCTGGGCTCAACCCGGTCCTGCCAATCAGCCAACCGATGATCCCTGGCGAGATCCTTCTCCGCCCCGTCGTCGTCCTCGCCAGCCCGATTCTGGAGCTCAGACTAACTGGGATGATGGCAGCCCATAAGTTCTTTAATTCCGATCAGTAACCAGATATCGCAGCATGCAAAACTTTCGGAACTATTACGAGATTCTGGGAGTTGCCAGGGAAGCTAACTTTAGCGAGATTAAGCAAGCCTACCGTAAGCTAGCTCGCCAGTATCATCCCGATTTGAATCCTGGAGATCGCGTTGCCGAGGAGAAATTCAAGTTGCTAGGGGAGGCCTATGAAATTCTCTCCGACGATCAGAAGCGATCCCAGTACGAGCAATTCAGCCAGTACTGGCAGCAGAGAGGCTTTGCCAAGGGATCGGGGGGCCGCTCCCCAGCCAGTGAAGAGCGTAGCGGTGGGCGTCTTTTTGAAGACGTGGGCTTTGGGGATTTTCTGGATTTCAATAGCTTTATCGATCAGTTGCTAAACCGGCGATCGGAATCATCCGCTACGTTTCCAACCCAGCCTACCAGCTACGATCAAGGTCCTTTCCAAGGTCAACCTGGAGCGGGACGTCGCCGTGATGCTGAAGCCAACCTCACTATTCCCCTGCAAAAGGCTTTCCAAGGGGGGCGCGAACGCATTCGTCTGGAAGATGGCCGATCCTTAGAGGTGAATATGCCCCCTGGTATGGTCACCGGTCAGCGTATTCGTCTGCGCGGCCAAGGAATTGGTGGTGGTAACCTCTACCTGCGGATTGAGGTAGAGCCCCATCCCTTCTTCCAGCTCCAGGGCAGCGATCTATGCTGTCGCCTACCGATTACCCCTAGTGAGGCAGCTCTGGGCAGCACCATCGAGATACCTGGGCTGGAGGGTCCTCTGCGGATGACTCTGCCCCAGGGGGCGCAGTCTGGGCAACTGGTACGGCTGGTAGGGCGAGGTTATCCCACCGGCCAGGGCCAACGGGGTGATCTGTTGCTGGAACTGGAGGTAGTCGTTCCCAGTCGCCTTAGCGATCGGGAGAAAGCTCTCTACCAGGAATTACACGATACCGAGACCTTTAAACCCAGACAGAATTTATAGCTTTCGCTCCGTTCTACTAGGTTACGGGTATATGTAGATAACATTAAAGCTTATATTAAGCACCCCAGTCAGTGGCAGATTTTAGATTGTCCACTGTAGAATCAAAAAGGCGGAGACGAAAGTTTCCGTTCACTCCTCACACCATAATTCGCCTGGGCTATGGCCCAGGCGTTTTCTTGAGATGGTCAGGATGCAAGAGATCTTTAGATGATATGTCTCGATCTATTACTAATGGTCTCAAGGCGTTCATTTTTTAGCTATGGTAAAATTGCGTGTGTTTAAGCAAGGCAAGGAAGACTAGGCATGACAGCCGCTGAGGTTAAAGACGCTACATTTCAGGTTGAAGTACTTAATAGTCAGGTTCCCGTTCTGGTGGACTTTTGGGCTCCCTGGTGCGGTCCCTGCCGCATGGTTGCACCAGTGGTTGATGAAATCGCCCAAGACTATGCTGGTCGGGTCAAGGTCGTCAAAATCAATACCGATGAGAATCCTACCGTAGCTAGCCAGTATGGTATTCGTAGCATTCCTACTTTGATGATTTTCAAGGACGGTGCAAAGGTAGATATGGTCGTTGGTGCCGTACCCAAAACTACCCTAGCCACAACTCTAGAAAAATATTTGTGAGTCCTGATCCTCTACTTCTAATTGTTCTACTCCTAAGCCTTTGACTTGAGGGTTTCTGATGCTGGTAAATCTAGCTTTGGCCTATCAATCTTGTTCTCTGTGGTCCGGCCAAAGCTAGATTTCTATGGGACTTCTAATCCATTTCCTTTTCTCTATCTATAGCTACGGCTTTAGAGATGGTTTAATGTCCTGGAAGACAGGTAATCCTATCATCCGCCATAATTAGGAGGAATCCTTAACCAGCGTTAACCATGGCACGAGACCTGCGGCAGTTTCTAAGTTTCTTAGAACAGCGAGGACAACTTCGACGAATTACAGCCCAGGTCGATCCCCATCTAGAGGTAGCCGAAATTGCTAATCGGCTATTATTGGGGGGTGGTCCCGCTCTGTTGTTTGAAAATGTTCAGGGCTCTACCATGCCCCTCGCCATCAACGTACTGGGTACGGTAGAACGGGTGTGTTGGGCGATGCAGCGAGACCATCCCGAGGAGTTAGAACAATTGGGGGAAAAGCTAGCCCTGCTATACCAACCCCGTCCGCCCAAAAAGTTGTCCCAGGCAATGAATTTGGGTAGAGCTCTGTTTGATGTGATTAAGGCCAAGCCCTCCCAAGATCTACTGCCGCCTTGTCAACAGGTGGTTTTAAAGGGAGACCAAGTTGATCTCACTACCCTACCCCTGCTTCAGGTCTATCCTGGAGATGCGGGTAAGGTATTGACCCTAGGGCTGATGATTACCAAGGATCCCGAAAGTGGTATTGCCAACGTGGGCATTTACCGCCTCCAACTGCAGTCTTCCCAGACTATGACGGTGCAGTGGCTGTCGGTACGGGGCTGTAGTCGTCACCTCCGTAAGGCCGCTGAACGGGGAGAAAAATTGGAGGTAGCGATCGCCATTGGGGTTGATCCTTTGGTAATTCTGGCGGCGGCTACACCTCTGCCTATCGATCTCTCCGAGTGGCTATTTGCTGGGCTTTATGCTGGTCAGGGCATACACCTGACGCGCTGTAAAACCGTTGATCTAGAGGTGCCGGCCCAGGCTGAGATCGTTTTGGAGGGCACCATTACTCCTGGCGAGACGGCGGTGGACGGCCCCGCCGGTGATCACATTGGCTATTATGGCGGAGTTAATCCCCAGGCTCCTCTAATTCGTTTCCATTGCCTTACCCACCGTAAAAATCCCATCTATATGACCACCTTCAGTGGCCGTCCGCCCAAGGAAGACGCCATGATGGCGATCGCCTTGAACCGCATCTATACCCCTATCCTGCGGCAACAGGTGCCCGAAATCCAGGATTTTTTCCTACCTATGGAGGGCTTGAGCTATAAAGCCGCCATTCTCTCGATTGAGAAAACCTACCCCGGCCAAGCTCGCCGGGCTGCTCTCGCCTTTTGGTCGGCCCTACCCCAGTTTAACTACACCAAGTTTGTGATTGTAGTGGACAAGTCCATTAATATTCGCGACCCCCGCCAGGTAATGTGGGCAGTCACCTCTAAGGTTGATCCGATACGGGATGTGTTTATTTTGCCCGATACCCCCTTTGACCATCTAGACTTTGCTACCGCCCAGCCAGGACTAGGGAGCCGCATGGGTATTGACGCCACCACCAAGATTTATCCCGAAACCGATCGCCCCTGGAGTGAAGAACTTGTCCCCGATGTCGCCACCGCTGCCCGAGTAGATGGGCGCTGGGCCGAGTATGGTCTAGCTGACCTCAACCTGCAGGATGTTGACCCTAATCTGTTTGGGTACGACTTCCAGACCCGATCTTCCGGCGCCAGGACCTAGAGTAGTTATATGGTTTTGGCTAGCTTTAGGACTGGCTGGCCAAAGCCAAAGCAGGTTAGGTTTTCCCCAGTCATTCCCTAAGCCTAGGGAGACGGTTCCTGAACCTGGCCACCCAGATTTTTGACGATCGCCCGGGTATTGGCGGTCATCATTTTTAGGTAGGTTTCGCCCGGGCTACCGACTGCCCCAATGGAATCAGAATAAAGAGGGGTAGGTGCTAGTCTAACCCCGGCCTCTGTGGCTACTGTGGTAATCAGGTTAGGGTTAAGGGTAGTTTCAGCAAAGATGGCGGGTACCCCCACCGATCGGATCGATTCCACCAGGTATTGCAGGGTGCGAGCACTAGGTTGCTCTTCAGTGCTGATACCAATCAGGGTGCCCACCACCTTTAGACCATAGGCCCTGGCGTAGTACTGAAAGGCATCGTGGGTGGTTACCAGGTATCGCCGGGAGGGAGGAATGGTGGCGGTTTGATCCCCAATCCAGTGATTCACCTGGTGGAGATCATGGATATAGGCAGCCGCCCGCTTCGTAAAGGCTACCCTCTGATCGGGAACCAGGGTAATCAGTTCATCCCGTAGTTTTTCAACCATCGGTACCACGTTACTGACATCGCCCCAGACATGGGGATCAGGTACGGGGGTAGTGGCGTGCTGGCTGGTCAGGGCCGGCACCACCTCCCCTAGGGCTACCCGGCGAGCCTTACCGCCAGTGGCATTCATTAAACGAATCAGCCCCGGCTCCAGGTTATAGCCATTATAGAGAATTAGGTTAGCCCGCTCCAGGGCAACCGTATCGGCGGGCGCCGGTTCGTAGACGTGGGGATCGGCGCCGGGATGGAGAAGGCCTGTGAGTTGAATACTATCGCCGCCAATGCGGCTTGCCCAGTCGGCAATGAGGGTGCTGGTGGCCACGACCCTGGGTCTGGTCCCCGGGGTAGCCTGTCCCTGCCTACCCCCGGGCACACTACAGCCATTCAAGGTCAAGCCAGCCATCCCTACCAGGCTTAGCAGTAAGCCTTTGATCCTATATCCATAAATCCGTTGCATAGGCTGGGTTTCATTTTCCTTTCATTTTTATCCTATAATGACTTTCATAATTGCTTCATATTCCCCTGGTTCCTCTGGCCTAGGCCAGCCCGGTTAGTCCTCAGGACTGTCCTAAAAATGGGCTGCTAGATAAAGCGGTTGGGCCGATTGGTTGGGGTGTTATGGCAGTCCCTAGCCCAGTTAGGGCAAGACTGTAGTGCCATTAGCTAAAGCTATAATTACGTTCATTGGAGCGATCGCCGTGCCCCCATTACCGCCCCTAGTCCTAGAGCATCTCAGTGTTAACTACCGGGATCTGAGGGCGTTACGCAATATTAATTTGACCATTCATCCCGGTCATCTGGTGGGTATTTTTGGTCCCAACGGAGCCGGTAAGAGCACCCTCATTAAGGCCATGCTGGGGCTCATACCCCGGGTGACCGGTCGGGTCACCTGGGGGGATGGGGATCTCGCCGATCACTTGGATCGGGTCGCCTATTTACCTCAGCGATCGCAGATTGACTGGAGTTTTCCTGCCACCGCTTGGGATGTGGTGATGATGGGTCGGGTGAAGCCGACTGGCTGGCTACGGCCCTTTTCTCCCATCAGTCGGCGGTTGGCTCAGGCGGCCCTGGAACGGGTGGGCATGGTAAATCTTTCCCACCGATCCATTGGTGCCCTCTCCGGCGGACAGCAACAACGTGTCTTTCTGGCTCGGGCCCTGGCCCAGGAGGCGGAGATTTTTTGCTTTGATGAACCCTTTGTAGGGGTGGATCAAACCACCGCTGGGGTAATTTTCAGGGTTTTCCGTGAATTGGCAGAGGCGGGAAAAATTATTCTGGTGATTAACCACGATCTAGGCGAATCGATTACTAACTTTGATCAGCTAATTCTGCTCAACCAGGAGCTAATTGCCGCTGGTCCCCGTGAGTGGGTGCTGAGCCCCGAACATATGAGCCGGGCCTACGGTGGTCAGGTCGGTTTTTGGGGCCATGTTGCCTGAGTTGGGACCGATCCACTGGTTACTGGACCCCTTGCAGTATGATTTCATGCTGCGATCGCTGGCGGTAGCCGTAATGGTGGGTATCATCTGCTCCGTTGTCGGGAGTTACCTGATGGTTCAGCGCCTGGCCTTGTTGGGGGACGCCATCAGTCACTCGGTGTTGCCTGGTTTAGCCATTGCCTTCTGGCTGGGAGGGAATATTTTCCTGGGGGCCTTTATCGCCGGAGTCGTGAGCACGGTGTTGATTGCCTGGATTCATCGGCAGTCTTCCATTAAGGAAGATGCGGCGATGGGTATTGTCTTCTCCGCTTTCTTCGCCCTTGGTATAACCCTAATTACGATTATCCAGAAAGAAAACAAAATTGACCTAAACCATTTTTTGTTTGGCAATATTTTGGGGGTTACTCCCGCCGATGTGCGGGATACGGCTATCATCGCCAGCCTGGTGCTGGTAGTTGTGGTACTGCTCTACAAAGAACTTTTATTTTATAGCTTCGATCCTCTGGGGGCCAGGGCCAGTGGCCTACCGGTGGGTCTGCTAAACTCCGGGCTAATGGTCTTGATTGCCCTGACTGTGGTAGCCAGCATGAAGGTGGTGGGGGTTATTTTGGTGTTGTCACTGTTGATTACCCCCGGGGCTACTGCCTACCTGTTGGTACCCCGGCTGCACCAGGTAATGGCCGTAGGTTGTGGAATTGGAGTTTTTGCCAGCATTAGTGGCCTGTACCTGAGCTACTACTTTAATCTGCCCTCTGGTCCGGCCATTGTGTTGGTCGTATCAACCCTGTTTAGCCTGGCCTTTCTATTTAGTCCTAGTCAGGGGGTTATGACTCGTTTTCGGCGGCGTTCTTGAGGGTCACTCCACAGGTCTACAGGACCTTTTTCTACAAAGGGGCAAAGGCGAGCCAGACTACCCTCCTGGTAGGCCCATTTTTACCTCTCGTAACAGGGGACACGCCTGTCAGTTAGGGGACATCAAATTGACCGACCAGCCGGATCCTAAGCAGGCTGGCTAAAGCTCTATTTTCATTTAATCCGCCAGGGGTAAGGCATCAGCAAGTATATGCCCCTTGGATCGTTGAGGGTTTTAATCAGGCCAAGGTCCTCTACAAAATGGTTGATTTGGGTGCTTAGGGGATCGGCCGTTAGGCGGAGAGATGGGGTGTTGCTTAAAAGGCTCAAAAACTCTTGCCAGTCCTTACCCTGGGGATATTCCCGTAACTGCCACCGATCTCCCAATCGAGCCAGTTGGGCAGCCTTGGCGATCGCCTGATTGAGCCCGCCCAATTCGTCTACCAGGCCCAAACGCTGGGCAGTTTTACCCGACCATACCCGCCCCTGGGCAATCTCGGCTACCCTGGTTCTGGACAGGTGGCGACCGGCCTGGACCCGATCTAGAAAGGCATCGTAGATAACATCTACATTCTTTTGTAAAATTCCCAGTTCCTCAGCGGTTTTAGGTCGCGTACTGGAGGAAATATCGGCCAGATCGGCGGTTTTTACCCCATCCCAGGCTATCCCTACCTTATTGCCCAGATCCTTGAGATTGAGAAATAAACTGAAAACCCCAATCGAACCCGTAATGGTGGTGGGTTGGGCAATGATGAGATCGGCGTTAGAGGCGATCCAGTAGCCTCCGGAAGCCGCCACATTTCCCATGGAAACCACCACAGGCTTACCGGCCTTGCGAAATAGTTGCACCTCTCGCTGAATCACCTCAGCTGCAGTAGCACTACCGCCAGGACTATCAATCCTCAGTACTAGGGCTTTGACATCCCTATCCTGACGTAACTGGCGTAGTTGGCGGGCCAGGGTATTGCCAGCGATGACGGGAGTCTGGCCCCAGGGACTATCACTGTCGCCATTGACAATTGCTCCTTCGGCATAAACCAGAGCCACCTGGCTGGGAGCGCTGCGGCTAACTAGGTCATCGGTCAGATCTCTAGCGTAGGTAGGTAGGGTAATCTGGCGAAAGCCTTTATCTGCATCGGAACGATCGCTGGGGGAGTCTTTACCTTCTTGAGTAATCTGCCGCAGGGCGGTAATCACATCGTCTTCGTAGGCAACCTGATCCACCAGCTTTTGGGTACGGGCGGCGGCTCCAAACAAAAAGCCCTGGGTGTTGGCGATGGATTGGATCTGTTGAGTGGTCAGGGACCGGGCCTGGGAAGCATTGGTCACCAAGGTCTGCCACACATCCTCGAGCAAACCTCGGGCTTGATCCCGTTCCTCCGGACTCATACTATTACGTAGGAAGGGCTCAACGGCGGATTTGTACTTACCTACTCGAGTTACCTGTACCCCCACCCCCACCATTTGCACCGCGTCTGCCTGATACATGGTCTCGGCGTAGAGACCATTCATTTCTACCGTCCCAAAGGGATTCAGGTAAACGGTCTTGGCTAGAGAAGCTAGATTGTATTGCTGCTCATTCCAGTCGGCATTGTAGGCCAGGATAGGCTTACCCGATGCCTTAAAGGTGGAGATCGCCTGGCGCAGATCGACCTGATCGGCCAACCCCGCCCCCAGATCCCCGTTGCCACCCTTAAGGTAAAGCCCCACAATGCGATCGTCTTTAGCAGCTTGCTCAAGGGCCAGGACAGCCCGACGCAGGGATAGTTGGGACTGGGAAGTGCCCTCCAGCAAATGGCTCCCTGCCTTCAGAGTAGAGGGACTGTCGGCGATCTCCGTGGAAAGGTCGTAAACTAGTACGGTATTTTTAGCTAACCCAACGTTAGGCGTGCCCCGAACCAGGCTAGTGATTAATAGCCCGGCCAAACCCACGGCTCCTATTGCCAAAAGGCAACCCAACAGCAAAAAGAGCACGAGCGATCCAACAAAACTAGCCAGGGTATACTTTAGGAACTGCCCCATGGATCCCTCACCTATCGATAAACATCTCCATCCTGGGCGTCGTCATAGCTTTCAAGTTCTTCCTTAGGAGATGGACGCATTTCTTCCTTAAATCCCCGCAGGGTTTTCCCCAGGGTGCTGCCCAGTTGGGGGATTTTTTTAGGGCCAAAGATCAGTAAGGCTACCCCGATCACAATCACCACCTCAGTCCAACCCAGATTAAACATAGTCGTACCCGGTTAGAAGTTTGTTTCACTATAACCGCTAACGCGGTGGGATCAATCACTACTTCCTGTAGGGCAGTGTTTTAGTCCGCATACCGGGCGCTACGCGTTGGCCCATAGTAGGTTTCCCCAGGGATAATGATTAAAGACTTGGTATACCAATCGAACTTCTTCTTTGTCCCTATAGAAAGCTTTGCTAAGCTAAAGTCTAATTATGATGAATCTTGGACCGAGGGTAATCCTGCTGGTTGGATAAAAGACGGCCATTATAAAGTTCCCTAAGCTTATATTTTTTGACTTCTAACTTATTAATTTCTGGAGAAATAATCATCATGCCGAAGTTAGACGAACCTCTTCAGCCTACTGCTCTGGTGCTAACCCACAGTAATGGCAAGGACCATCATGGCAATGGCCAGGAGGTCGGAGAAGCGGGTATTCGCCCTTGGGGTACCTATACTATTTTGGAAGAGGGGCGGGGTTATAAAATTAAGCGGATTGAGGTCAAACCCGGCCACCGCCTGAGTCTACAAATGCACCACCATCGTAGCGAGCACTGGATCGTGGTCTCTGGCACCGCTAAGGTGATTTGTGCCGACAATGAAATTCTCCTTGGTACCAACCAGTCCACCTATGTACCTCCCTGTACACGCCACCGCCTCGAAAATGTGGGAGTGATTCCCTTAATTCTGATTGAAGTACAAAACGGAGAATACCTGGGAGAGGACGATATTGTCCGCTTCCAGGATGACTACGCCCGGATCAGTTAGATTCCATCCTTACTGTAGGTTTCTCGAAAAGCCTCCCAGATCGGGCTGGTATCGAGCTATGAAGTGACCGTCGCTGTCGTAAATAACGACTGCTCGGTTAAGTTGGTGACTGACATTGATGATTTGATCAATCAGTTGCTTGAGATTAGGGCTAATGGGGTTGATACCACTCTGGGAAGGAAGGGTGATCGCCTGCTGGACAACCCGAGCATAGGGGAGGGCCAGGTTCATACGAATCTGGTCGTCCTTTGCCTCTATGGTGCAGGTCGTAGAACCACAGATTTTTCCTAGGATGCTGGTTACCCTTGCCAGGGCCAGGTTGGTGCTGAGCTGGTCTTGGGCATTGCGGAGATTAGTTTGATAGGTTTCTACCAGGGTAGGAACGTCTTTAAACAGGGTTGTGTCCGCAGGAATTTGCTGGATACTGGCGAGGGCTTTTTGCCAGTGGCTAGCGGCTAAACTCCACTGTCCCTTAGCGGCTGCCGTCGCTCCTGCCCTAGCGGATTGTATAGCCTGGTTGTAATTGCGGCGGCTGGCTGCCTCGATTGCCACCCGATTCATAGATTGCGCCAACTGCTGCTGATAGTCCTGCAGTTGGGTCTGGGCCTGGGAGTAGATCAGAGTACCCTGGGGAATCAGAGACAGTCCCTTAATGGCCGCCTGCCATTCCTTTATGGTCAGATGCCAATCAGCTACAGAGCGACTACTTGCCATGCGTTGACTGGCTAACTGAGCGGTTTGAATGGCGGTGTTGAAATTGGCCTCCGCTGCCTCCTCGGCTTTAATCCGACCACCAATCAGGCTGTAATTGGCCTGGTACGCCATCAACTTTTTTTGGGCGTAATCGTAGGCTGGACTGGTGGCAGGAACTGTAGTCAGTTGATCGATAGCCTGTTGCCAGAGCAAATGGACATTTACCCAACGCTCGACCGGATGGGGAGGGGCCTGGCTAAGTTGAGCGGCCTCGAAGGCCTTTCGCTGAGCTTGAAGAATGGTATTCAGGCTAGTCAGGATACCATCGTAGCGCTGTAAACTTGCCTGGGCTGAGCCATAATAGGCTGACCAGATGGGAATCGGGGTTAATAAATCCACAGCGGCTTGCAGGTCGGATTGGGCATTGACTATATCGTTGCCAGTAGGGTTAGCCAGCAGGGCGGCTTGGGCCAGTTGGTAAAATGTCCCAGATTTTTCCAGGCGATCGCAACGGCCCACTACACAAGGACGGGTTACCCCATAGGCCAATAAACCGCTAACCACCAGGATAAGCACAGCTACCCCATAGCTCCAGTAATGACCCATTAAGGCTAAGACCCAATGGCCCATCTGCCTACCCCGGGAAGGTTCTGGAGCGAGCTGGATAGCCGTATCCGGTACGGCTACCATAGCATCTCGAAAAGATAATAACGGGTTAGCCTGAGGTTCCATTGGGGAATGACCTGCCAGGCTACCAGGCATTACCCTAGCAGTCTCTGCCATACCCCAGGTAAAGCTATGCATTGCGTAGGGTTGGACTGCCTGCCTAACCTTGAGATAAATTCTGACCGGTACCAAGGAGCTATTAACCCAAGGCGACCCACCCCAGGCCAGGGAGGGCATCAAATCATACAATACCCCTTCTAGAGCCGCCAGCATTTGGACTCCATTGCTGACCTCTGGAGATGGATGCTCAACCTCCAGCAGCAGGTACTGACTCTCTTCTCTGCAGCAAATGGTCGTTAGGTCAGGATAGCAGGAGGCTGTCTGAAGATACCGACTCAGGGCTTGATTTAGACCTTCAATACCAGCATAGGTAGGGGAGGAGGAAGTGGCCATGGTTTGGGCTTTGCTTGCTAGCAACAGTAGGCTTGTGAGTATCCTAGTTCAACCCTGGAATTCTGGGCCATCCAAGGTCATAAGTTGCAAACCAGGCCTTAAACCAGACCCCTAAATTCCCAAGTGATTCAGCCCTCCCGATTCCTTGAAAAAAGTCAATCTTAAAACTACTATCCATAGCATTATTAAGAGAAAAATTGCGAAGTTTCAACGTCGCCAAATACCACCAGAAATATTACGGGAAATCATCAAATATAACTTTTCCGACAAAATCAGAGAAAAAACCAGCGAGAAAACCCTGAAAAACAAGGAATCAAAAGGGTTTTCATCAATGTTTCCATAGACAAAAAACTACGGAGAAATGTAAAACTTAGTTATCTTTATGACGCCCTGTGAATATGAATGAATAATCAGGGATTTCACTGGACGTTTTAATTTCTAGAGTATTAAATAGCACCTAGCACCTGCTTTAACTATTACGTGTCTCCCGGCGCAGGCGCTAAAGCAACATAACCTGACGATCTTTGAGCCCAGTGCGGATTTCTCAAGTGTGTACTTGTGAGTAAACCCGAACCCTAGGCCAATACCGTAAGGTTACTCCTTGCTGATACCACCAGATTCCATCCATCTGTAAGTTGCATCTATCGATAATCACTCCTGACCTTTGCCATCAGGAGGATTATGGTTCGTCGCAGTTTTTTGACTGCACCCATTTTCATTATTAAGGAACAAAATTATGAACTTCAATGCCATTAGCATTAATCACCGCTTAACTGGAGCCGCGGTGATCGGATTATTTACTCTAGGTGCCAGTCTGATCAGCCCAGTTTATGGAGCAAATTTCAACTTCTCAGAAATTCAGGCTGGTGATCCTGCCCGCAATAACACAGCGGCTACGGCCGATGCTACCGGTATCGTTTTACCAGCCTTTAATGATGCTGTCAGTATTGACGGTACCCTATCTGGCGCTGGAGATGTGGACTGGTTCTCCTTTAATATTAGCCAGACTGGCACCCTGGCAGTATCTTTTACTTCCGCATCCTTTGCGCCACCAGGGGTGGCTAAACCGACCCTACAGGGGTTACTCTATCTGGCCAGTGCCACACCCACGTTGTTACAAACCCTCAGTTTTCAGCCCGCTGGCGGGGATGGGGGACTGGTTCTCGGTTCCTATACTGCAGGCAGTCAGTTTCTGGTACAAATACTGGGTACGGGGGCCTATCCCCGCAACTATACCTATAAAGCTGAATTACAGCCTGAATTATCACCCCCGCCGACCCCCAACGCCGTACCCACCCCGGCCCTACTGCCTGGCCTAATGGGTATGGGGGTAGCGGCCTGGCGTAAACGCTAGGGAGAATCTACCGTTAGCCCCGAGGTGATCAAGGCTTAGCCAGTATAAACTCGACCCAGCCAGGGCTTGTGGGCGCGCAACTATCCCTGGCTGGTTCTCTGGTTATTGATAGATTGACTTTTGGGGGTGCGGCTATCCTGCCATCGATTGAGAGTAGAAATCTATCAAGGTTGGCCGAGAAAATCTCGCTTGCCTAACTCGACCCCATTGTGTCTAAGAATGGCATAGGCAGTAGTAACATGAAAAAACACATTGGGCAACAAAAAGTAGGAAAGGAAGGGCCAACCCCGCATGGTGATAGAGTGACCACCTCCCACCGGTACCGTAAATTCCTTATCTTCTGTACCGTCAATTTGCTCAGGCTTAATGGACTCCAGATAGGCGATCGTGGTCTGCAGGCGATGGACTAATTCTGGAAAGCTGGTTTCAGTATCCGCTAAGGGAGGCGCATCAACTCCCGCTAGGCGGGCTGTACCCCGCCTGGTTAGGTCAGAAGCAATCTGAACTTGACGAACCAGAGAAAACATATCGGGATATAGACGGCTTTGCAGCAGGACCTGGGGATCGATGCCCCTAGTTTCGGCATGGGTACTGGCCTTCTCCAGAATACTACTGAGATTTCCAACAGCCCGCAGCAGGGGTGGAACCGTAGCCTGATACATAGAAATGGACATGAGATTACCTTCGAGTCAAAACATTAAACCGGATGGAAGAAAAAGGCCGCCCCCAAAAGGGCAAAGGTAGATAGGAGTAAAACTCCCTCCAGCCAGTTAGAACGTCCATCCTGGCTGACTAAATTAGCGGTAGCTACGGCCACCGCCACCGCTACCACCTCAAACAAACCAAAGTTCAGGTCCATAGGTTGCCCAATGAGTTCACCTACAATGACCAGGAGAGGAGCCACTAGGAGAGCGACCAGCAGGCTAGAGCCCATGGCAATGGATACCGCTAGATCCATATTATTCTTGGTTGCCATACGGACAGCAGTGACGTACTCTGCGGCCCCGCCCACCAGCGGAAGAAGAATAACCCCGGTAAATAAGTCGGTTAGTCCCAGGTTGTGGGCCGCTGCTTCGACGGCCCCAACAAAAATTTCCGACTCAATTGCTACCCCCACCGTTGCCGCCAGCAATACCCCCACCCAGAGACCAAGGTTGGGCTTATGGGTGACAGGGTGATCGAGACCGGCCTTGTTACCCTGTACTGATTCCCCAAAGTCACTTAAACTAACTTCGTAAAGATAACTATGGGTCCTCAGGGAAAATAGCAGGGTAAGGCCATATACCGTCAGCATCACCACTGCTACCACCAGGGAAAGTTGACGAATTACTGCCGCCTCAACAATGCTAGAGGTATTGATCACCAGGGCTGGAATAACGATCGCCGTTACCGCCAGGGTCATAGTCGAGCCATTAATACCGGCCACCGCCTGGTTAAAGCGTTGCTCTTTGTAGCGCAGCCCCCCCACCAACATAGAGAGACCCAATACCAGTAAAGTATTGGCCAGAATTGATCCAGTAATACTGGCTTTAACAATGTCAATTAAGCCTGACTTGAGGGCGACCAGGGCAATAATCAGTTCGGTCGCGTTGCCAAACAGGGCGTTGATCAGTCCCCCCAGGGTCGGTCCAGTGACCAGCGCCAGTTCTTCGGTGGCGGTACTCAGCCAGATCGCCAGGGGCACAATGGCCAGGGCCGAGAGCCCGAAGACAGTTAGTGCCGACCACTCCAATCGCTCGGCCAGGATGGAGAGGGGAATAAACACCAACAGGCCAGTGGAAAAGAGGGTTTGTAGGGAGGGAAGAGCTTTCATGCCGGAGTTGCCAGTGGTTCAAGTTCAAAGCGGTAGGTTTCAATCACTGGGTTAGCCAGTAACTGATGGCACATCCGATCCACCTGCTGGCTAGCGGTGGTTTCATTCTCGGCCTCTAGGGATAGCTCGATGTACTTACCAATGCGGATGGAGTCTACCCGGGTGTACCCCATATGGGCCAGTCCCGATCGCACCGCTGTACCCGCCGGATCCAGTACCGATGGTCGTAGAGTGATGTAGACGCGAGCGCTGTAGTGGGGCACGGCTGACCTGATAAGTGACTAAATCATTAATATTGCCCCATCCTACCCTATGGCGGGGTTGGTAGAATGGGCACAGAATACTTGAGCCAGTATGGTGCAGCGAACCCGCAGTCAGGAAAAAATCTTATCGGCCCTAAGGGGACTGAGTCAGCCCATTTCTGCTCAGGATCTTTATATGGAAATGCGTCAAGAAGGCATGACTGTGGGTTTGGCAACGGTTTACCGCGCCCTTGAGGCACTAAAACTAGCGGGGGCGGTGCAGATGCGTACCCTACCCTCAGGGGAAGCCTTGTACAGCCTACCCCAGGCCGATCGTCACCACCTTACCTGTTTACACTGCGGTAATACTATTCCCATCGATGAGTGCCCGGTCCATGACCTGGAACAGCAACTACACCGGGCCCATCGGTTTAAGATTTTCTACCATACCCTGGAGTTTTTTGGCCTCTGCCCCCACTGCCAGGGAGGTTTATCTCCTGTTTCCCAGGTCTAACACCATGGACTGGACACCCGGAGTAATTAGTGCTGGTGCCATAGTGGGAGCCCTGGGCCGCCACTATGCCAATCAGCTCTGGCTTAGCCGCCAGCGATCAGGGTTTCCCCTCAGCACTCTGGTGGTTAATCTTACCGGGGCCGGTTTTATGGGGTTCTGGGTTACCCTGCTGAATGGCTTTCTGGTGGGTCAAGAGGATCTGCGGCACCTTCTGCTGGTGGGCTGGCTAGGGGCCTACACCACCTTTTCTACCTATATCGCCGATACCGATTACCTGAGTAGGGCTCAATCCTGGCGGTTGGGTCTGATCTATGGCGTGGGTACTCCTCTGGCAGGGCTGATCAGCTTTTGGTTGGGGCGATCGCTGGCCCTCTGCCTGGGCCAACCATAGCCACAGCTCTGGTCCCTGGAGTCGGTTTACCTAATCCTTCAAGCCAGCCCTAGTGGCGATTTGCTGACCCAGCCTGACCCCACCATAGAAACTACACCATCCCAGCAGCGGGCTGCCCACCCCATAGGCCCATGCTTCCTTCCAAGCTTGCCCGGTCATGAAGTTAACCACTTCCAGAATGTAGGTAGAAAAGGTCGTCAGGGATCCAATAAAACCGGTAATAACCAGGAGTTTGATTTCCGGAGTCACCCCGATCAGTGGCTGGGTGAGCTGCACAAACAAGCCCAACCAGAAACATCCCAAGCTATTCACCACCAGTGTACCCACGGGTAGACTGGGGTGATCGAGGGTGACGGTAAGCCAGTGACCCAGGTAATAGCGTCCCAGGGCTCCGGCGATCGCCCCCAGGCTAACGGCCAGGGGAGCTCTGATCCAGGCAAAAGTCATCAAACAATGATCCTTAGGGGATTCTAAGAATTACCCTGAGGTGAGTCCCTCTCCGGTACTATCCAGCTATAGTACGTCATCAATGAGTAATGGAGCGTAATCCTTATGACGGCAATTAGGTCTGTTCACGGTAGAGAAATCCTCGACTCCCGCGGTAACCCCACGGTGGAGGTGGATGTGATTCTGGCAGATGGGGCCAGGGGCCGTGCTGCCGTACCCTCGGGGGCTTCTACTGGTATTCGAGAAGCTCTGGAATTGCGAGATGGTGACAAGAATCGTTACGGCGGTAAGGGTGTGTTAAAGGCCGTAGCCAACGTTAACACCGCCATTGCCCCGGCTATTCAGGGTCTGGATGCGGCCGATCTGGCAGCGGTGGATGGTAAGATGCTGGCCCTAGACGGCACCGACAATAAGGGTAACCTAGGGGCCAATGCCATCCTCGGAGTATCTATGGCGGTGGCCCGGGCAGCAGCGGCCTCTGCCCAGGTACCCCTCTATGTTCATTTGGGGGGATCGGACTCGGTTTTATTGCCGGTACCCTGCTTTAACATCATTAACGGTGGCGCCCATGCCGATAACAGTGTAGATTTTCAGGAATTTATGGTGGCTCCCGTCGGCGCTCCTAGTTTTTCTGAGGCCCTCCGCTATGGTGCAGAGGTTTACCACGCCCTCAAATCAGTTTTACAGACAGCCGGTTACAGCACAGGTGTGGGAGACGAAGGAGGTTTTGCCCCCAACCTGAAAAGTAACGTTGAGGCCATTGAGGTAATTCTCCAGGGGATAGAGAAGGCTGGTCTGCGCCCTGGTGCTGATATTGCCATTGCCTTAGACCCGGCGGTTAGCGAACTTTACCAGGAGGATGGTAGTTACCTGTTCTACAAGTCGGACAATAGTCGCAAGTCTGCGGAAGAAATGATTGCTCTATGGGAAAGTTGGGTTAACCAGTTTCCCATTGTTTCTCTGGAGGATGGTCTGGGGGAACAGGATTGGGAGGGTTGGAAACTTATGACCCAGCACCTGGGCGATCGCTTGCAACTGGTGGGGGACGATGCCTTTGTTACCAACCCCACCATTATTGCCCAAGCCATTCAGGATGGTGTGGGTAACTCCTCTTTAATTAAGGTGAACCAGATCGGTTCCATCACCGAAACCCTAGCTGCCATCAAAATGTCCCACCAGGCTGGCTACACCTGCATGGTCAGCCACCGTTCAGGGGAAACCCCCGATGACTTTATTGCTGATTTGGTGGTGGCTACCAGCACTGGCCAGATTAAGTCGGGAGCTCCCTGTCGAGGAGAGCGGCTCTCCAAATATAACCAACTCCTGCGCATTGAAGAAGAACTTGGGAGTCGGGCCCGCTACGCTGGAGTTAGTGCCTTTCAGCAGCGGAGCTTAGCAGTCTCCTAAGGAGACATAAGCCACAACCCTAATAAGCACCGGGTGGGGGCTCTGGCTCGCCTCCGTGCCCTTACCGGTGGCTACGGCCACGGCAGTCATTGTGGTGAATTGGCTAACAATTCACCACAATGGCAAGATCATTAAAGCCAAGGGTAAATCTGCTCTATCAGCTAAATTACTTTCAGTGACATGGGCAGAGCGAGACTCGAACTCGCATGACCGTAAGGCCGCCACATTTTGAGTGTGGTGCGTCTACCAATTTCGCCATCCGCCCAGGGATGCATTCTTATTATACTGAATCAGGTTACCTTTAACCAGAGCAAAGTAGTCCTGGCTGTGGGCCCAGTGGTCAATCTCCCTGGCCCGCAATACCGGTACCGGATGGGTAAGTCCCTGGGTACGCACTTGTTTGAGTACTTCCCCCAGCTGACTATCGCTAATGGCATCGTAGGACCGGGCCTGTTCCAAAAAAGCCTCCAGATTAAGCTCCTGCACTAAGGACGGGCAGCCCCCACAGAGTTTCATCAGCAATGAGATAACTATGCGAGGGTCCTGACTGACTAAAAGGGCCGCCCGATCGCAGCTTAATTCAGCACAGCGTACCCACTCCATCAGCTGGCTCTGCAGGTTTTGGGCAAGTACCTCCCCCAGGGGGAGTTGGCTGGCAGCCAGGGTGAGTAAATTCGCCAGGGTTAGATACACTCCGTGGTCGCATTTCAGATGTCCCAGTTCGTGGGCAATTACCGCCTGGGTCTCGGCAGGGGTGAGCAGCTCAACCAGGGCAGTGTGGAGAACGACAAAGGGCTGCTTGCCCCGCATCGCAAAGGTATAGGCATTGGGCACCGGGCTTTGCCGCAGGTAGAGCTGGGGTACCTCTAAGTCTAAGATCTCACAGGCTTCTACCAGGGAATGGTGCAGACTGGGTACCTGGCGATCGCTCACCTGCAAACTGGAGGCAATGTTTTCCAGATAAAAAATCTGCTCCGCCAGAGGTCCCATCACCATTCTTAAAGCCAGATCCAGACCTGGTAATTGCTGCAGTGCGTGGGTCGCCTCCCGATCCAGGGGATGGCGAAACTGGGCCGCCTGTAGCCCCAGTAAACGAGTCTTGCCAGTCATAAATACCCCCAGGAGATGCGGGAAAATAGCTTGATAGTCTTGCCGATCATAGCAAACTGGATAGGAGCCACTGGTGATGATTTAGTAAGATCTGGATTCATTAAAATGGCACAATAATTGTGGTCCCTTTGATGGCTACTTGACTGACTTTGTAGCTTGGTTGTGGCCATTTGTTATTCCATTGGAGGAGTCCTAGCGTGGTCAGTTCACCAAAGCGTTTGTTGGTTGGATCAACCGAACCCTACAGTGGAAAATCGGCAACTCTCCTGGGTATAGGTCTCCAACTTCAGGCTATGGATATGGATGTGGCCTTTGGTAAGCCGATTGGCTATTCCCCGGTTGGCAGCACCGAAGACCCAGATTTAGATTTTATCGCCACCACCCTGCATCTGCCGGAATCTCGCTTTTATCCGCCGGCCCTTTCCCTTTCCCAAACGACCATTGAGCATCTCCTGGCGGGTGGTAATGGCAGCGGCAGCAATAGTTTACAGTCCTTTACCCAATCTCGGGGAGAGACCCTCTTATTATTGGAGGGACCCAGTAGTTTGACCGAGGGCACCCTGCTCAATTTATCCCTACCTCGTATGGCCGAGCTGATCGACGCTGCCGTATTACTGGTAACCCGTTACGATTCCATTTTGCTGGTGGATCGCTTGTTAGCAGCCAAACAGCAATTGGGTTCCCACCTGCTGGGGGTAATCATTAACGACGTTCCCGCCGAGTCAGCCCAGACCATGGAAACCGTGGTCAAACCCTTCCTAGAGCACCAGGCTATACCCATTTTGGCCCTGTTTCCCCGTTCTCCAGTGATGCGTAGCATCACCGTGGGGGAAATTGTGGATTGTCTTCATGCTGAGGTGCTGTGCTGTCCCGAACGGCGCGATCTGATGGTAGAGACCCTGACCATTGGAGCAATGAATGTTAACTCCGCCCTCCGTTACTTCCGCCAGGGGACTAACATGGCGGTGGTAACTGGGGGCGATCGCACCGATATTCAGTTTGCCGCCCTAGAAACCTCTACCCAGTGTTTGGTATTGACCGGGCAAATTCCACCCGCTGCCGCCATCTTAGAGCGAGCGATGGATCTGGAGGTGCCAATTCTCTCCGTTGACTCCGATACCCTGTCAACGGTGGAACGCATTGATGAACTCTTCGGTCAGGTGGGTATCCATGAGCCAGCTAAGGTCCGTTGCATTCAGGATATGGTAGCCACCTACCTGGATCTCCCTCGACTACTGGACCTAATCGGGATTTCAGCGGTTGCCTAACCCTTCTTCTGACTCCGCCCCTACTCAGGGCAACGGTGGTCTGATACAATGAAGCGCGATATTCTTCCTAATTCATTCGGTGTAGTCGTTGAGTCAGTCTATCGAAGCTCCGCTGGAATCCCCTAAGGTAGATACCTTTCTGCAAGAACTGGCGGCCATTCAACAGTCAGGATCAAAGCGAGTCGCTATTCTTGGCTCTCGCCATGTGCCCATTACCCATCAGCAATTGATCGAATTGATGACCTACGCCCTGGTTCTGGGGGGTAATCGAATTATTACCTCTGGGGCCACGGGTACTAACTCGGCGGCTATTCGGGGCGCAATGAAGGCTGACCCTAACCTGCTAACGGTGATCCTACCCCAAGGCCTGGAACGGCAACCCTCCGAGTCGCGGGAACAATTAGAACAGGTGATGCACCTGGTGGAAAATCCAGCTAACGATAGCCTATCCCTGGCTGAGGCCAGCGCTATTTGTAACCAGGAAATCATCTCCCGTTGCCAGCAGTTAATTTGTTTTGCCTTTCATGACAGCCATACCCTGTTACAAACCTGCCAGGTAGCCGAAGATCAGCGCAAAATCGTTACTCTCTTTTACTTTGACTGATAGTTGTGTATCAACAGGTTACCTGAATGAAGTTCCCTATACCGATGCCAGGTTTCTTGCTGGTTAGCATTTTCCTGGGGACGATTTTAATCTATCTACCCTACGGAGTTGTTGCCTACGGGCGATTTCGGGCTGGCTATAATCTTTCCACTCCTCGGGCTATGTTTCCTAGCCTACCGGGCTATGCCCAACGAGCTACCTGGGCCCACGAGAACGCCTTTGAATCCATGATCGTTTACAGTCCTGCCGCCCTGATGGCCTACCTTACCCAGCAGCAATCGGAGGTGGCGATGGGGGCCGTAGGACTTTACCTGGTGGGACGATTTCTCTATCCTCTGTTTTACATTTTAGACATTCCTTTGTTGAGATCGCTGATGTTTGCCGTAGCCAATCTCGGCACCCTAACCCTTTACCTTTTGAGTTGTCGAGCGGTTTTGTAGCCCTAGCTTTGGAGCTTTGGATAACGCCAGAATTCCTACCCAGTCTGCGATCGCTTTTACCGATCTCACCCGATCCTAAGGTTGGCCAAAGCCACACCTTACCTGTGAAAATTTGTTTCTCAGTTCTTTCTAACCCATAGATTGGTTTTCTAGCGCCATGGCTTCTAACTTTTCCTTCGATGTTGTTAGTGATTTTGATCGTCAGGAACTGGTCAACGCCATTGATCAAGTCCGCCGTGACGTTGCCGGTCGTTACGATCTGAAGGATACTAAAACGACCCTCGATCTAAAGGATGACACCCTCACCATTGAAACTGCCAGTGACATGACCCTGAATGCAGTGAAGGAGTTGTTGCATCAGAAGGCAGCCAAGCGCAATCTTTCCCTGAAGATATTTGACTACGGTCAGGTGGAGTCTGCCAGTGGTAGTCGCCTACGCCAGGAAATTACCCTTAAAAAGGGCTTGAGCTCCGAGACGGCTAAAGAAATTAGTAAGCTGATTCGCGATCGCCTCAAAAAGGTCACTGCCGCTATTCAGGGCGACGCCGTCCGAGTATCGGGTAAGTCCAAGGATGATTTGCAAGAAGCCATGCAGCTGGTTCGTCAGGAGGAATGGCCAGTGCCCATCCAGTTCACCAACTATCGATAGATAACAACGTTTTGACGGGGTTATTTCTGAAGTAGGTCAGACCAAAAAAGAGGAAGACACTTCAAAAGTGTCTTCCTCTTTTTTGCTTTTACTAACAACTACACAATCTCCTGAGAGGGCCAGTTACCCTAATCAGGCAATTGATATACTTCTATTTTTCTAAGATCACCTTGGCGACCATGCCGGCTCCGCGGTGGGGAGCACAATAATAGGAGTAGGTACCCTCAGGCATATCGTCGGTAAAGGTTGTGGAGTAGCTTTCTCCGGGAGAAAAGGTAAGTTGGGTATGGGAAATAGCACCGGTTAAGGCCTTGGCTGCGTCCTTCTCACCGGGAGTGGCAGCTTGGTCAAAGATGACATTGTGGGGAGCCACTTTATTATTCACCCAGGTTACGGTGTCACCAGGTTTGACAGTAACGACTGCCGGGTCAAACTTTAGTCCACCAGCGTCATCACCCATTTTGACGTTATAGTTGGTGGCTGAAGCGGAGGCAGGGACCAGGGTTAGGGTTCCCACCATGACCACAACTGCCACAATTAAAAGTCCCAAACGCCGGGCGGCACGAATCAAATGTTGCATAACTACCTCTAAAGGATTCCTTTAATTTGGCTCAATCAAAACATGAGCATCTAAACGTAGCTCTGAAGAGCTGTTCAACCATAGGGCCGACTTGGTTAGCTCAACCCTATGGCTTTTCTAAACCGGTGGAGCTGAGAACCGAGTCTTACCCGTTCCCCACATATCTCCAATCACCTTTGGTTGTAACAAAATATGGCCAGCGATGGCAACCAGGTCTTCTTCGGTTAAACTGCGCATCTTAGGGAAAATATCAGCACTCTTCTTGCTGGGATGAACCTGGGAAATATCGGTGAGTCCATCGTAGGTTGTGGGCTCTTTTAGATAGTCAACCAGGGTTTCAATATTGTCCCGGGGAGGCAGGGCCCCCGCTAGAGAATCGGGATCTAAACCTACCGTTGGATTGGTTTTTGTAATTCCACCAACGTGACAGGTACCGCAGGCATAATTAAACTGTCTACGACCCCGGGTTACCTGTTCCAGGGATAAAACAACTCCATCCCCCTGGGGGTTAAGCTTAACCGTGCGGGTAGCTTCATCCAGCTCAGCTGCGATGGCATCTCCCATGATTAAATGGCTGACAAAGAAGAGTGCCACTGCCACTAGCCAAATGCATCTCTTCACCATGGTTCTCCTCAAAAAGTATAGGGCTCAGGTATGGACAATCAACACAGCGAACCTAACGGGGTTAGCCATTAAGTCAATCCTCGTAATGACTATCATGCCATCGAAAGGGGAAGATTCCAAAACTTTCCCTGGTATTGGGCTCTAACCAGGCTGTTAATCCGCACTGACATGGTTGGAGACACTATGGTGCCTAAGTTCAGCCCAGTTCAGGGCAATTCCGTCTAGCTGGGCAGACTCCGGGGGTAGGGGTGGGTGTAAACGAATCAGTTGGGCCAGGGTTTGTTTGAGTTGGGTACGAGCTACGATTAAGTCCACAAAGCCATGTTCTTGTAGATATTCGGCGGTTTGGAACGTTTCTGGAAGCTTCTCCCGCAGGGTTTGTTCTACGACCCGTCGGCCAGCGAAGCCGATGGTAGCCTTAGGCTCAGCGACAATGATGTCTCCGAGCATGGCGAAGCTAGCGGTTACCCCGCCCGTGGTCGGGTGGGTGAGTACGGGCAGGTAAAGTAAGCGAGCTGCCTGGTGTTGTTGTAAGGCCCCGGAAATTTTAGCCATTTGCATCAGGCTCAGCAGACCTTCCTGCATACGAGCTCCGCCAGAGGCACAAACAATAATTACCGGACGCCGAGCGGCGGTACCCTGCTCGATCATGCGAGTTAGTTTTTCGCCGACGACTGAACCCATACTGCCGCCCATGAATCGAAAGTCCATAACTCCCAGGGCAATGGGTAGCCCGTCCAAGTTTCCTAAGCCGGTCTGTACCGCATCTGCAAGCTTGGTTTTAGTCTGGGTATCCCGCAGGCGATCGGCGTAGGCCTTACGGTCTTTAAAGTTGAGTGGATCTCGGGGCAAAATTTGAGTATCCAGGGGTTGCCAGGTGCCAGGATCAACTAATTGACGAATACGCTCATCACTGAAAATGCGATGATGATGACCACATTCTCCACACACCCATTGATTAGCACGAAGATCCTTGGTGTAGGTCAGCACATCGCAGTGCTCACACTTGGTCCAAAGGCCATCGGCAATTTCTCGCTCCTGGTGGTCTTCACTGATAGGGCCGGACTTACGGCGATTAGCAAACCAATCGAACAGCGACATACGTTATTGTGCAGACTCGAATACTGTGCAGACTCAAAGGAAATGGTTACAGAACCCTAAACTCAGCCCAAGCAAGGGCCACCTTTCATCCTAGCGGGTTTAGTCCCAATCCGGATAAACTAGCTGGAATAGGTAGGCTGAAAATATAGTTTTGTCCAGTGAAATCCGCTACGGACCGGTTAGATGACGTTTAATAACCTTTCTGTCTTTTTAGCCATCACTCAAGCTAGGATGACCTCACATTTCTTTGAATCGCTTCGGTCATGCTGGTTATTCTTCTGATTTTTGTAATAGGGTTAGCTCCAGCCTGTATTTCAGCCTGGTTGTCCATCAAGTCGGAGCGATCGGTAAAATCTAGCGATCATTGGCAAGGCGCCTCTGCCCCAGGGGTGGGTTTGTTAAAACTACTCGATGATCAAGCAGATCTCCATTACGTGGATGGATTGGGTTACATGATCGGGGATATCACCTGCGATTTGAATGCCCGTTCTCCCTATTTGCGTTGCGCTACTAATCCCATTGGTCCCTGTGATGGCTGTAATACCTACACCCCTAAGGTATTTGACCGGCAAGTCTGATGTGATTTATGGGGTTGGTTCAGAACGCTGAGGATAACGTTGATCGCTCAAAGAAGAATTAAATAGATCTTCTGACTCGCCTTCAGCCTGTTACCTGTTGTGGCTACCCCGATACAAAGCACCAACTGCTGCGGACCTTTAGGGTGACTCAGCTGGGGGTAAGGTTAGACGGAAATCTCCTATGCACCGAAGAATCAGGCTGATCTGCCCGTAAACCCAACCTCATCCAGCTTCTAACCCTGGTAGTTCTCAACTGGAGTGGAGAGAGGGTGAGCCAGTCCGGCGAGTCCTGGGGAATTTGGCTAGTTCATCGTTTGTAGTTCAGATCCAGAACTTTCCAGAACTTTCATGTATTGGCGAAGCTGGGGTCCTAGGGGATTATACTTCTATCCTGTAGACTCGCGTGTGCTCCAAAAGCTAATACCGGGTAGGGCTTCAGGACATTGGTAAAGTTTAGCCTGACTAACTGGCCAATGATAATGCCTTACCTGGTTTTTTTAATTTGTGTGTAGTAAGGCTTTGGCCAGAACGCTTAGGATAAACCTGCGACGCCATGGGCCCAGGATCTGAGCTAAAGGACTCCACCTACCCTATTCAAGTCAATTACCATCCCTTCTTTGGCTACCACTGCACCCCTAAAGGCCTTACTGGCTTCAGCTGCGACCTGATCCATAAAGTCATCGTTGTGGGAAGGATCGTGATGAAAAATAACCAGGGTTTTGACCCTGGCTGCCTTGGCCACCTTAACCGCTTCTTGCCAGGTGGAATGGCCCCAGCCTACCTTACTAAAATTGGGATTGTGGTATTCCTCATCGGTGTAGGTGGCATCGTAGATCATTACATCGGCATCCTGGGCCAGGGCAATGACGTTTTCATGCAGGCGATCAGATAAATGTTCGGTGTCGGTAATGTAGGTGGTGGTTTTACCCTGCCAGCTGACTCGATAGCCAACGGATTGTCCAGGATGATTGAGCAGGGCATTTTCTACGGTAATATCTTGCAGCTGAAGTGGTTTCCCAATAACCAGGTCGAAAAATTCCAAATTTGCCCTCATCACTTGCAAAGGTACGGGGAAGTTGGGATGGAGCATCTGATCGTGCAGACATTGCTCGATAGTTGAACCATTGGGAGCGATCGCTCCGTAGATTTGGAACCGATTACCCGGGATGAAAGCAGGGGTGAAAAAGGGGAATCCTTGAATATGGTCCCAGTGGGAATGGCTAAAAAACATCGTAGCCTTCACCGGCATAGCCTGGAGCAAGGAGAGGCCCAATTGTCGTAATCCGGTACCACCGTCAAAGATCAGACGCTGGCCCCCTACCAACATTTCAACGCAGGAGGTGTTACCACCATACTTTACCGTGTGTGGCCCTGGAGAAGGAATACTACCACGAACGCCCCAAAACCTGACCAGGAATTGGGGGGTGAGCTCAGCCATGAAGATTTAAGTTGATTTCGTTCCGAAAATGGCTAAATGGTAGCGTTGACCCTGAAAACTAATAATTGGTAATGCTGAAGGTATTTTATCTGATATTTAACCTAACCGGAGAGCTCCGGCAGGCGCCATTCAGTCAAATGATCTAACTGGGTAACGGCGGTCAGGTTATATTGCAAAGGAGTAATGGAGATATACCCCTCATGAATGGCCTGGACATCGGTGGAAACTCCTCTGATCAACTGTCTGAGCTCTTCCGGCCAACTCTGATAAAGGCTGGCGTCCTCCTGGTCTTCTAGGACTTCTCCCGCTAGCCAGTAGTAGGTCTTGCCTCGGGGATCGAGACGTTGCTCAAATTGGTCGAAATAGCGCCGTACTCCCTGACGAGTTACTTTGACGCCTTTGATATCAGCCATCGCCAGAGCTGGCACATTAACGTTAAACAGTAAGGCAGAAGAGAGGGGGAACCAGTCACGACTGGCCAGTAGTTCGCGGATAAAAGTGGCGGCGGGTATAAAGCTACGCTGGGTAAAACTGGTGAGGCTAACGGCGATCGCCGGAATACCTTCAATCGCCCCTTCCATCGCTGCCGAAACCGTACCAGAGTAGAGGACATCGGTACCCAAATTGGCGCCGTGGTTAATCCCCGAGACCACCACATCGGGCGGTGTGTCCATGAGAGCTCCCAAGGCTAGTTTGACGCAATCGGAAGGGGTGCCCGAGCAACTCCAGGCACGAATATCTCCATGGAAGACCTCCTCAATAGCTTCCGCCCGAATGGGCTTGTGTATGGTCAGTCCATGGCCCGTCGCTGATCGCTCCCGATCAGGGCACACCACCGTCACCTGATGACCGGCAGCGGCCAGGGTCGCAGCCAGGGTCCGCATGCCCAGAGCAAAAATACCGTCGTCGTTACTGATTAAGATGTTCATGACTGCCCCCACGGCATTAAAATAGTCAGAGCTAATCGGTTCTACCACATATCCATCATCTTTAACCCTCGGATGACCACCCCACCTACCCCTCTGGAAAATGATTTAATGGCTCTTAAGCAAACGGCTCAAGCCAGTATTGCCACAGCCACCAACCTGGAGGATTTAGAACAAATCCGGGTAGGCTATCTGGGTAAGAAGGGACAACTTTCCCGAGTCCTGGGAGCCATGGGCAAGCTTTCGGCAGAGGACCGGCCCCGGATAGGCTCCCTGGCCAACCAGGTGAAAGAACTCATTCAGGAGCAGCTCGAACAGTCAAAGTCTGCCTTGCTAGCAGCTCAGATTGCTACCCAACTAGAGGCCGAAACCCTGGATGTAACCATGCCGGGGGTATTCCGTCCCCAGGGACGCATCCATCCGATCAATAGTATTATTGATCGGATTGTGGATATCTTTGTGGGGCTGGGGTATACCGTCGCCAGTGGCCCTGAAGTTGAAAGCGACTACTACAACTTTGAGGCCTTGAACTTTCTGCCCGATCATCCTGCCCGCGATATGCAGGATACGCTGTACTTGCCCAACGGCGATCTGATGCGAACCCACACCTCAAATGTGCAGATTCGCTACATGCAGACCCACGAGCCGCCCCTGCGAGCTGTTGCCATTGGCCGCTGCTACCGACGCGATACGGTAGACGCCACCCACGCCGCCGTATTCCATCAAATTGAGTTTTTTGCCGTTGATACCGCCATTACCTTTAGCGACCTACGGGGCACCATAAAGGTCTTTCTGGAAGCCCTTTATGGCGAGATTCCGGTACGATTCCGGCCCAGCTATTTCCCCTTCACCGAACCCTCCGCCGAGGTAGATGTGCAGTGGCAAGGTAAGTGGCTAGAGGTACTGGGTTGCGGCATGATTGATCCCAATGTGCTGAAGGCCGTTGGTTACGATCCCGAAGTCTACAGTGGCTTTGCTGCTGGTTTGGGAGTCGAACGGTTGGCTATGGTCCAGCACCAAGTTGATGACATTCGTCGCCTTTACTCGAGTGATCTGCGGTTTTTAAGGCAGTTTTAGGTCCTGGATCTGGATAGACTCTGGAAATCTTAATATAGCTTTGGCTACAGGCCTTAGAACAGAGTTGGCGGGTCAATTTCAGGTCTCTCGTAACTGGCAGGCTTATTCCTTGTTATGGGACATGGAAAAGCTAATACCAGGGGGGAGTTCTGGCTAGCCTCCGCTTCCTTGTAGATGGCGGAGGCTATAACTATAACGGGGTACTCCGTGGAGCACCCCGTTGCTACCTATGACCTAGGTATTAGACCATTGCACAATGGCACGCAATGATAATAACTGGGCCCAGGTTACATCAGCGTCTTGAACTCCCCAAGGATTTCGCAGGTGGAAGGTGCCGTTGGCAGAATTATAGGCCGTCACGGTATAGGCATGGCCATTAACCACACCGTAGCCCGCACCATAGACAAAACCAGCCGTTAAGATCTGATTGGAGTTAACCAGATTAATTAACTGGGTTTGGTTCATATTGCCAATACTCTGGGAGGTAGCCGCCAGTCCGGTTACCTGACGAATCACCGTATCCATCCACCCACCTTCAATAGCAGCGTAGGCGTTATTCGGCGTCGAGGGACGACTCCAGCCCGATTCCGCCAGTTGGGCATAGGCCTTTTCGGCTAACGCCACCCACAGCTCATTACTGGAGGAAGAGACCGATCCACCACCCCAACCGGCATAGACTTTATAGCCTGAGCTATTGGTAGGCAAGTAGCGATCCACCGTGACATAGTCAGCCGCTCCATTGTTAAAGAAGCGAACAGCAAAGGTATTATCGCCATTGTCAGTAAACATATCCTGGATATAGGAGGGTTTCTCCTGGGCAATGGAGGATAGGGTGGCCAGGTAGTAGCAATCGCCCACGGCGCCCTGAACAATGTCATTGACACCAGCGCCATTCTGGAACAATGAGCCATTGGCGTACTGGTAGGTATAACTAGAACTGGTTAGGGTGGGGCGATTAACGCCTAGGAACCATTTGCCAATTAAACTCTCCATTTGGGTAGCGCTGCTACCTGCAGAGAGGTTACCGATACCCGAGCGAGGGTTAGCAGGATCGCTGTTGGCAATTTTATTGGATAGCACCCGTACCGAGTCGGCCATAGTAAAACGACTGGCGTTAGCAACCAGGGTCCGCAGGTCGGTCAGCTCATTGGCATCAATGGTATTTCCATCCTCCGCATTGCGGAAAATGGAGATCATATCGTTACGACTCAAATTGCCGTCGGCGGCTAGAGACCGGGTTAAACTAATCAGCTCGGCATCACGGAGATTTTGGCCAAACCAGTCCAGTGGATTGGGTGGTACTACCGCTGTAGCGGAGACCGCCAGGCTATAACTGGTGTTATTGGTACTACCACTGTTGGGGAAGACCCGCACATAATAGTCACCCGCCGTCAGGGATTGGCTCGTGATGGATTCTGCGGTGGTACCGGCATTGGTAGAACTTTGCAGCACCGTTCCACTACTGTTCAAAAGCTGAACATCAGCATTGGCGCTAAGACCATTGAGGGTGAGGTTAAAGGTGCTGGCCTGGGTCAGGCTAAAGCGATAGTAGTCGTTGGTATCGGCACTACCAACCCAGTCGGAAAAGGTCTGGGTACTACTCAGGGTGCCAATGTTACGGGCCGTTACCAGAGTATTACCGGCGTTGTCGGCAGGAATGCTGGCGGTAGCCGAAAGGGCCAGGTTATAGTTGGTGTTCCCACTGTAGGGGAAGACCCGGACGTAGTAGGTGCCTGCCGTTAGTGATTGACTGATAGACTCTGCAGTGCTGCCGCCATTGAGAGAACTTTGCAGTACCGTTCCACTGCTATTCAAAAGCTGAACGTCTGCGTCGGCGCTGAGGCCGTTGAGGGTGAGGTTAAAGCTACTGGCCTGGGTCAGGTCAAAGCGGTAGTAGTCGTTGGTATCAGCGCTGCCAACCCAATCGGAGAAGGTCTGGGTACTACTCAAGGCACCAATGTTACGGGCCGTTGCCAGGGTATTACCGGCGTTGTCGGCAGGAACACTAACAGTGGCCGAAAGGGCTAGGTTATAGGTGGTATTCCCACTGTAGGGGAAGACCCGTACATAATAGTCACCCGCCGTCAGGGACTGGCTCGTGATGGATTCTGCGGTAGTACCGGCATTGACAGAACTTTGCAGCACCGTTCCACTGCTATTCAAAAGCTGAACGTCAGCGTCAGCGCTGAGGCCGTTGAGGGTGAGGTTAAAGGTGCTGGTCTGGGCCAGGCTAAAGCGATAGTAGTCGTTGGTATCGGCACTACCAACCCAGTCGGAGAAGGTCTGGGTACTACTCAAGGCACCAATGTTACGGGCCGTTGCTAGGGTGTTACCGGCGTTGTCGGCAGGTGCCGAAAGGGCTAGGTTATAGGTGGTATCCCCACTGTAGCGAAAGACCCGTACATAATAGTCACCCGCCGTCAGGGACTGGCTCGTGATGGATTCTGCGGTAGTACCGGCATTGACAGAAC
>JBEITR010000116.1:0-3296 GCA_040374765.1 Leptolyngbya sp. | reverse complement strand
TCGGTTGGGAGGATGGTCCGGGTATCGTTCCCAACGTCCTCCCGGCATGCCCACTCTGATTCATGGCCTGCGGCAGTTTGAGGCGATCTTCCTCGGATGGAAACTGGCTCAGACTCCACTTATGTGTACACCGTAGCCTTGACAAGGGGGGGACAGCGTGAAACTCCGACAGCTAGGGGCTGGGGGGGTAGGACTGGGCAATTGGGTGTCTCACCCGATCTCAAACTGCTATGAGCGCCGGTAGATGTGGCAATGATTGACTCTTTGTTGCTGCGGGCTCAGTGGTTTGGGTTTTTCTTACCGGGGGAAATCGCCATTCCCCCGGACGGGGCGTGCCGCCGCCCCGGACCTGGCGGAAGGAGTTAGCCGATCGCGCTTCCCATTGCTCTCAGCTTGTAGACCTGGGTGGGGCGGGGGGAACTTTCTGGGGGTGAGGGCGTGGGTAGAGTAGACTCCTGATCAGTGATCACTGACTTCGCTTTGCTCTCCTATACTGGTGACACGGCCTACCCTGCTTATTTGCCTGAGCCCAAACCACCGTGACCCCAGACGAACTAAAACGCCTTGAAGATAACCTCTGGAAAAGTGCCGATGATCTGCGGGCTAATTCAGACCTGAAGGCGACTGAGTACTCAACCCCGGTGTTGGGGCTGATTTTTTTGAAGTTTGCTGATAACCGCTATCGACGGTACGAGGCGGCAATCAAGCAGGAGTATGAAGCGCTTAGGGGGGGTAGGCGCGAGAAACCTATCCATGAGATTGCCCTGGAAAAATGTGGTTTTTACCTGCCCGATCATGCCCGGTATGACTATCTCCTCAACCTGCCGGAGGAGGAGGATATTGCCCAGGCCCTGAAAAAGGCCATGGAGGCTATTGCGACCTATAAGGCTGATCTGGCGGGGGTTCTCCCCCAGGATGAGTACTTTCGATTAGTGCGGGGGCAAGAGACCAGCATCCCCAATCGGTTACTAAAGAATTTCGCCAATATCCCCCCCGATGCCACTGGGGATATGTTTGGGCAAATCTATCAATATTTTTTGGCCAGGTTTGCCCTGGCGGAGGGGCAGGGTGGGGGGGAGTTTTTTACCCCAGACTCGGTGGTGCGGCTGATGGTTGACATCATCGAGCCCACCCGGGGCAAGTTGTTAGACCCCGCCTGTGGTTCGGGGGGCATGTTTGTCTGGTCAGGTAAGTACGTTCGAGAACAGGCAGCGGAAAACGGCACTGACCCCAATGATTTTGTGGTGTATGGTCAGGAAAAAACCCTGGAAACGGTGAAGCTGGCCAAGATGAATATCGCCGTCAATGGTCTGCGGGGGAAAGTGCAGCAGGCTAATACCTACTATGAGGATGCCTTTGGTAGCTTTGCGGGGTTTGACTACGTGCTGGCCAATCCGCCCTTTAATGTGGATGATGTCAATTTGAGCCGGGTCCAGGCAGATCAGCGGTTTAATACCTATGGCATCCCTCAAAAGAAGACTAAGGTGAGTAAAAAGGATGAGGGCAAGGAGACCGTCCCGAATGCCAACTATCTATGGATCAATCTGTTTGCTACCTCTTTAAAGCCAGGGGGCCGGGCCGGGCTGGTGATGGCCAACTCTGCCTCAGATGCGCGACATTCTGAGGCGGATATTCGCCAGACCCTGGTGGAGCAGAACCTGATCTATGGGATGGTGACCCTACCGTCGAATATGTTCTACACGGTGACCCTACCCGCCACCCTGTGGTTTTTTGACCGGGGCAAACCGGATGACAGGATTCTGTTTATCGATGCCCGTAATGTGTTTACCCAGGTAGATCGGGCCCACCGCGAGTTTTCACCGGAGCAGGTCAGTAATCTGGCGGTGATTAGCCACCTGCGACGGGGCCAGCGGCATCGATTTACCCGGTTAATCGATCGCTACTTCCACCAGGGCATGGCAAAATTGCGGGAAAACCAGGCTCAGGTGAAGCCCGTCTCGGGCCAGTTAATCGCGGTGCTGGATGAGGATGGGGACAGCCTTACCGGCAGAGAGGCGGCGGTTAACTTTCTGCAGCTATGGGAAGGGTTGGACGGGCTGGAGACAAGCTATCGGACCTATGTTGAGAAATACTCTGCCCTACCGGCCACCGGTGACCCAGAAAGCCCCACCCTGACCGCCCAAAACCAGGCTCAGCATGGGTTAAGTCAAGCGTTTGAGCCGTTTTTCGACCAGCTACACCAGGGGCTGAAGCAGCTTGATAGGACCCTTCGTGGCCATGAAACCGCCCTGGTTGAGAAAGCCAGGCAGGAGAACAACAGCAAGCGCAACCAGGTGGACCGCAAGGTTAAGGAGTTGAAAGCCACCCTGGAGGAACTGCACCGAGAGGTGAAATCAGCGGAGGCTTACTTTGGCCATATTCGCTGGCTGCAGGAACGGTTTCCGGAGGCGCGGTATGGGGATGTGACCGGGCTATGTAAGCTAGCCACACCGGAGGAGGTCAGGGAGCAGGACTATTCGCTAAACCCTGGCCGCTATGTGGGGGTGGTGATTGAGGAGGATGGTAAGACGGAGGAGGAGTTTATTGCTGAGATTTTGGCGCTAAACCAGCAGCTAGAGGCGCTGAATCGGGAAGCGCATCAATTGGAGGGTACCATCGCCCATAATATGAAACAAATAGCTGAGGCGGGGGGCTACCCCCTCTAGCTCCCCCTTGGAAAGGGGGAGGACAGGAGGAGTATCGATTTCCCCCCTTTCCAAGGCTACGGTGTACACATAAGCCTTTGCAAGGGGGGATTAAGGGGGGTAAAACAGAGTGTGTTGACAATCATAGGAAAGCGATCGCGGATACCTAATGAATCATAAAGTAAACAATAAAACCCTTATCGAAGATTTATATATAGGTTTCTTTGACGGACCACATGCTACGCCTCAGTTTATGGATGAGGGACCTATTTTCCTAGGGATCAAAAATATTACAGAAGATGGACGTTTAGACTTAACAGAGATTAACCATATTTCTGAACAAGATTTCCGAAAGTGGACTAGAAGGGTTACTCCACAGTCAAATGATATTGTTTTCACATATGAAGCTGCCCTACATAGGTACGCCATTATCCCAAAAGACTTTAAAGGTTGCCTAGGACGGAGACTTGCATTAATCAGGCCCAACCTTGAACGGGTTAACCCTAAATTTTTGGGAGCATCCCAGTTTTTCACTAAGCACAAATACTCAGCCTAGGAGAGTGATTCAGATAGGCTGTGCGTAACCTCAGAATTTGAGGAGCATTCTCGGGCTTCCATCGGGCTCCAGTGATTTTAACCCGTTCACCGATC
>JBEITR010000046.1:0-24271 GCA_040374765.1 Leptolyngbya sp. | reverse complement strand
GAAGTAAATATGGATAATCTTTTCTCGGAAATCAAGTGAGTAGGCTTTCATCAGGCCCTCCTGAGGAAGACGCAGTAGTGTAGGATCCTTTGCGTCTCATCTACTTCGATCGTACCTCGTTAGCTCAAGAACCGCTATAGAAGGAACTGGAAACCCCTGTACAAGGGCCTAAAGCCGCTGACGGGAAGCCAGCTTCTCCATATCTGCCTGGGTCTGGTGCAGCAAACTATGGCGGCTATCTGGCTGGCTGGTGAAGGAAGGCACCAGGTTACGAGCCTGCAGAGTCATATGAAGCTGTAAATGGGCTACGTAATCAGAAAAGTCTTCCCGGCTTTCCTGCAGCCCAGGCGCTAGCTTCTCAACCATAGTCTTCCGATCTCCCTGCTGTTAAACATCAATAAAATATGCAACGATATCGAAACTAACACAGGTGGCTATAGCTACCCGGATGACGCAACGAAGCTTAACGGTTCTCCACCCCATGTCTGCTTCTCCCCCTCGCGATGCTGCTGCCTCCCTCCCCGATCGCCTGGTCAAACAAACCGTTCGCTATGCCGACCATCGTTCGGTAGACTGGGCCGATCTAACCCCAATGATGCAGCACTACGTGGAGATCAAGGAACAGTATCCCCATGCTCTGGTGCTCTATCGGGTGGGGGATTTCTTCGAGACCTTCTTTGAGGATGCTATCACCATTGCTCGGGAACTGGAATTGGTCCTGACGGGTAAGGAGGCTGGTAAGCAGGTGGGACGGGTGCCCCTGGCGGGTATTCCCCACCATGCACTGGATCGCTACTGTACCCTGCTGGTGGAAAAGGGTCTGGCGATCGCCATCTGCGACCAGGTAGAAGACCCAGCCACGGCCCAGGGTCTGGTCAAGCGGGAGGTGACCCGGGTAATTACCCCCGGCACCGTCCTGGAGGAGGGCATGCTCAGTGCCAGTCAGAATAACTTTCTGGCCTCGGTGGTGGTGGCCGGAGGCCAGTGGGGGCTGGCCTATGCCGATGTTTCCACCGGCGAGTTTCTCACCACCCAGGGAGACAACCCCGATCAGCTTAGCCAGGAACTACTGCGGCTGCAGCCTGCCGAGGTGCTATTTCCAACGGAGGCAGCGAACCTGGGAGCCATGGTTCGCCCCGGGGAGGTATCCGAACACCTGCCCTCCTTCCTACCCCAGCAGTTTTGCTACACCCTCAGGCCCCAGGGTGCCTACAGCCAGCCAGAGGCTCGTCAGCGGCTTCTACAACGGTTTCGCCTGCGATCGCTGGAGGGGCTGGGCTGCGATCAGTTACCCCTGGCGGTGCGATCGGCGGGGGGGCTGCTGGCCTACCTGGAGGACACCCAAAAGGCGGTGCAGGCTCCTCTCCAACCCCTCACCACCTATACCCTATCGGCCTATCTGGTGATCGATCACCAGAGCCGACGCAATCTGGAGATTACCCAAACGGCCCGGGACGGCACCTATACCGGATCCCTACTGTGGGCACTGGATCGCACCGTCACCGCCATGGGGGGACGTAGCCTGCGCCGTTGGCTACTCCAACCCCTGTTGCAGGTCGAGGCGATTCAGGCCCGTCAGGCCACTATTCAGGAACTGGTGCAGAATGGCAGCCTGCGGCAGATGCTGCAACAACGGCTGAAGCAAATCTACGATCTAGAACGGTTGGCGGGGCGGGCGGGTTCTGGTACAGCCAATGCCCGGGATTTGGTGGCCCTGGCCGACTCCTGTCTGCGCCTGCCGGAGCTGGCGGCCCTCACTGCCTCGGCCCAGTCTCCCTATCTGGTGGCGCTGCAGGTAGTTCACCCCGAACTGGAGCAGTTGGGCCAGACCCTGCGATCGCACCTGGTGGACAATCCGCCCCTATACCTGACGGAAGGCCATCTGATTCGAGATGGGGTGAACCCCGACCTCGACCACCTGCGCCAGCAAGCCCTGGATGACCAGCGTTGGATTGCCCAGTTGGAACCCAGGGAGCGCGATCGCACCGGTATCACCAGTCTCAAGGTGGGGTTTAATAAGGCCTTTGGCTATTACATCAGTATTTCTCGGGCCCGGGCTGACCAGGCGCCCGCCGATTACATCCGCAAACAAACCCTGACCAATGAAGAACGCTACATTACCCCCGAACTGAAGGAACGGGAAGCCCGCCTGTTTACCCTGGAGGCCGAGACCCATGCCCTGGAATACGAGATCTTTAACCGCCTGCGGGAACAGGTGGGGGCTCAGGCTGGAGTCATTCGAGAGGTGGCCAGGGCTGTAGCCGCTGCCGATGTCCTCTGCGGTCTGGCGGAGGTGGCGGTGTTGCAGGGCTACTGCTGTCCTAAGGTGGATGATTCCCGCACCATTGCGGTGGTGGAGGGTCGGCATCCAGTGGTGGAGCAACGCTTACCCACCGGGTTCTTTGTACCTAACTCGACCTACTTGGGTACGGTTCCCCCCGATCGGGCCACCGCCCATTCCCAGGACCTGATTATTCTCACCGGTCCCAATGCCAGTGGTAAAAGCTGTTACCTACGCCAATTGGGTTTAATTCAACTGATGGCCCAGGTGGGTAGTTTTATCCCGGCCCGGTCTGCCCATCTGGGTATCTGCGATCGCATCTTTACCCGGGTAGGGGCGGTGGATGACCTGGCCACGGGGCAATCCACCTTCATGGTGGAAATGAACGAAACCGCCAATATTCTCAACCATGCCACCGGCCGTTCCCTGGTGCTGCTGGATGAAATTGGTCGCGGCACCGCCACCTTTGATGGTCTAGCCATTGCCTGGTCCGTAGCTGAGTACCTAGCCCAGAGTATTCAGGCCCGCACTATTTTTGCTACCCACTATCACGAGCTCAACGCATTAGAAACCCTGATTACCAACGTGGCCAATTACCAGGTGACGGTCAGGGAAATGCCCGACCAGATTATCTTTCTCCACCAGGTACAGCCCGGCGGGGCGGATAAGTCCTACGGCATCGAAGCTGGGCGCTTGGCTGGCCTACCGCCGACCGTCATTGAGCGGGCTCGCCAGGTGATGGCAGGCATTGAGCGCCACAGTGCGATCGCGGTGACCATCGAACCCAGCCGTCCGCCCCGTCGCAGAACTAACCGATCGCAGTCCGACCATAGCGACCAGATGGATCTGTTCTCTTGATCGGTCTTGACCCACCTAGGCCCGATCTGGGGTAGCTGGGGCGATAGCCATTAAGGTCACCTCCCAGACTAACCGGGGGGTGACAAAACGGCGCAGGTAGCGTTTGGCTTCTTCAAAACCCACTAACCAGCGGGATACTTCCTGCTGGTTGGAGTAGGTGTGCCAGTACCAATGGAGTAAATAATCCAGTAACCAGAGTTGGGCTTCTGTATCCAGGGTTTTAGTCACCTGACGAGCCAGGTCCAGCGCCTGCCGCAGGCTGGAGGGGGGCTGTTGCAGGCTGGCGACTAATTCTGCCGGCATGGCCTGGAGTTGGGTATGGGCGGCGATCGCCTGGCCCGGACTCCCCTGGGCCAGAGCCATCACCTGGGGGTGGTGGAGAATTTCGCCCTGATCGATCTGGCCTAATACCCTGGCCATATCCTCCGAATTGAGGCGCTGGAAGGGAATGGTCTGACAGCGGGACACCAGGGTGGGTAGAATCGCCTGGGGGCCTGGGGCAAGCAGCACTAGGGTGGCCTGACCAGGTTCCTCCAGGGTTTTGAGGAGGCCGTTAGCGGCAGCTTCGATCATGGTTTCGGCGGCTTCGATCACCACTACGGCCCGATCTGCCTCCAGAGCAGGACGGCTCAGAAACTGGGTAATTTGCCGGACCTGCTCGAGGCGAACTTGGGGTTGGCTTTTGCGGGTGATTCCCTGGTCAGCGGCCAGGGAGGCCGGCACTAGCCGACCCTGGTGCAGGTAGGTGGGTTCTACCCAGAGCAGGTCGGGGTGGTTACCCTGGCGAATGCGCCGCTGCTGTACCGGGTCTGGAGTTGGCTGGCGGCTCAGCAGGATTTCGGCCAGACTGACCGCCGCTCGCCGGCGCCCTACCCCCTCCGGTCCGCTAAACAGGTAGGCGGGGGCCAGGCGCCCCTGGTCTAGGGCCCGACACAGCAGGGCGATCGCCGTGGGCTGGCCGATCAGGTCTGTAAAGCGGGCTTGTACCATTGATCCAGGTAGGTTAGAACAGTTGATGTGATCGCCCCGGCCACCTCCTCCAGGCTGCCGCGGGCATCGATGGTAGCTCGATTTTGGGGATACTGCTGGGCCAATGTCTCAAATCCTGCCTGTACCCGCTGGTGAAAGGTGAGGTCTGCCTGTTCCATGCGATCGCCCCTGCCCCGCTGCCTCGCCCGCGCCAATCCCTGCTCGGCCCCTAGTTGGAGCCAGAGGGTAAGGTCGGGGCTAACCCCAGCGGTGGCAATGCGGTTGAGCTGGTGAATCAGCTCTAGATCGAGGCCGCGACCGTAGCCCTGGTAGGCCAGGGTGGAGTCAACGAAGCGATCGCAGAGTATCCAGCAACCCTGATCGAGAGCAGGCTTAATCACCTGGTCCACATGCTGGGCGCGATCGGCGGCATAGAGCAGTAATTCTGTTCGGGCATCGATTCTGACCCCATCCTCCTGGTGGAGCAGTAAGTGCCGTACCTTCACCCCTAGATCGGTGCCGCCGGGTTCGCGGCTGGTCAAAATCCGGGGGACCAGGCCCTGCCGTTGTAATTGCTGAAAAGGTCCATTATCCAGCAACCAGGTGGACAAAAGCTGCAGTTGGGTCGATTTACCACAGCCTTCCACACCTTCCAGAACAATTAACTTGCCGGTCATGATCACCTGATTACCGCTGCCAAATTATAGCTGTAGCGGCCAGAATTCAGGAGAAACATCCCGATTTCTGCTAGCCAGCACTGCCTACATACGAGCCAGGGCAGCTATCTTTGATAACTTACTCTGCTCTAACCCGGCTAGCTCATCCAGATGCAGCCAGCCCTCCTTCACCAGGCGCGAGAAAACAAAAACTAGTACTGAATAGCGGTAGTCATATTTACCGTCCACGTCATGTCTTTTGGCGCTTAAGAAATCATGTAGCTGCCACAGATCATCCAACTCAGAAAGGCAGGCAGCCTGGGCCCTAACTTCTTGAATCAGTACTGCGATTTCCCGTCCATAGGCCTTCTCGAAGGCAGTCTGGGCGATTTCTTTCTCAGCGTTAGACCAGGATAAGTCACTCATTTGTCCTTCCCACACTTAACCAGAAATTGGCTTTTTAAATATAGCTGTAGCCCTTTAGCTCAAGATCCCCTGAGCCCGTAGCCAATGGCAGCGCCGTCTTGTCCTAACCGGACTGGTGATGGCCAGATCATTCGTTCCAGATGGGGGAGCGAAAGCGAGTTAGAACCCTTAGAGGTTGTTTGAAAAGCCAAAGAGGGTCTCAAACGATAGCTATGGAGATTGACCGATTAACTGTGCCCTAAGGGGACTGGCCCAAGCCATGAATCAGTGAAAAAAACGCCCTCAGGGGAGAGCGTTTTTAAAGAGTGGGTGCATCTTGATCTAAAGACACCCCCAGTCAGTCTTTCCTAACGCACTAAATTAAGTAGCTCCTTCGGGGAAGCCAGTAAATCAATGGCAACAAAGAAAATTTTATTGTCTGGAGTCAATAAAAACCTCCAGGCCATATTCATCCCTACACCAGCCCCAAACCAGGGAGTTTGGACCTTACCGGTAACCTTAATCTGGGTATAGCCATCCTGGGCTGGCTCGACCACACCCCGCTCCGGCAGCAGTTTCAGGTTCTGACAATCTTCCTTGAAAAAGCGCAGTACGGACTCTTTACCAATGATTGGCTTTTGGAAGGGGGGCTGGAGAGCGCCATCGGCTGTGAATAATTCAATCAATGCATCAAAATCATTGGCGTTCAGATTATCCATGTAGCTCAGCACCGTCGGATTATCCACCCCTTCAATGGTGACCCGACTGCGTTGAGTCACGGCCTGGGGTACAACCACCGGTTCACTGACCCGACCCACATTACCCAACTTATCTGAATCAAACCCCATGTCAACCACGGCATTACGTAAGACCGTAATTTGTTGACCAGAATCCAGATTACGAATCGCCTGGAGCACCGCCGAGGCATTGGCAGAAAGTTTGTACCCATCTGGAATAGGGGCGACAAAGCCCTGCTCCATCCACTGCCCTAGCCGATACCAAAACCCTAACTTGATATTGGCCGACCAGGTGGCATAGGTTCTGCTGATCGGGGTATCGGCCCGATTGGCCAGGTCACACATGGCCTGGGATTGTTCACGAAATGACATCTGCCGAATTTGATCTAGTGTGCCTTCGGCAAATTGCATATTGGCGGCTCCTGGTGCCGCGATAGTAATGGTTTTACCCATCTCAAGATAGGCAAACCAGATGAGGGCCAGTTGATCTTCCGCGCTCAGTTGTGTAAACCGGGCAATGGTAGCTGGTACAGCGTCAGCCGATAGGGTGCTGGGGAAAATATTACGCGCTGAATTGATCGTAAATGGCATAGAGGATTACCTCAATAAACTTAAGACATCTTCAGTAGTCAAGTTGCCAGACATAGGGGAACAAAAATCCCCCACTGCCACTATTCTGTCATGAAATACCATGGGATGACCTACAGTAACCCTTGACACGCAACAGGGTTGGTAATTCCAGCCGTTCTTGACCTTCTAAAAAAGGCTATAAACCTTTTCTGAAAAGGGTTTCAATGAATTTTTTCACGGCTAGGGACACGATGGTCTTTAAGAAACATAGGCTATCTGCTACAGAATTTAAGCATGGGCAGTAATTTATGCCTCAGCCATAGGTCTCAAATTCTGATCGATCGACTCTGGGTCTGTAGCGGAGGCCACTAAAATACCTATGGTTTACTTCATTAATCTCGAATCTTTTGCCGATGGTATGTCCTGAGTATTTTTGAGAACTTTAAGATTATCTTGCTGCTCTACGCAGAGCATAACCTGGCGCAGCTTATACTGGGGCGAAAGGGGTGTTGGCAAAGATTAGGTCCTACCTACCCTGGGGCGTTACCTCGCTCTGTAGTCAGGGTTAGGGGCGGCAGATCGGCTCCTAGCCACTCTGGCACCTGGGGATGAACCCGTAAAATATACACCGCCTGTTCTGGCATTGGGTCGGTGGTGTGGCTGGGACCAGGGATGGGGTACCAATCCAGGGGAAAACAGTCCCGGCTGTAAAGGCTGAAGTAAAGGCGATGGGTTTTGAGTAGATCGGGGGGTAAATCCAGGGTGAGCTGTTCTCCCCGGTCTAAGGCACCATAGAAAAAGTGGGTTTCGGGGTTAGGGACGGGCAGGAACACCTGCTTTACCCAACCCTGGGGTAATCCCTGCCCCCAGCGTAGCAGGGGGTAGACGTAGAAGTTGAGGGCACTGTAAAGCCACCCCCGCCGGGTCGGGAGCTGGCGGTAGAACTGGTTAAAGTCCGGCGGAGCGTTAAGGGTTTGGCTGGCCAGGGCCGGGGCGTCATCCACCAGAATGGCCGGTAACTGTACCGGATTTTGCCAATTATAGTGGCGCACCCCCACCAGGTAACGCCCGGCAGGCAGGGGAATGGTTACCTTGGTTTGATGGCGGGGGGTAGTGAGGGAACCAACGCTGGTCACCGTGCGGTAGCCTTGCAGGGTGTAGACCACCGCTGTCCAACTGGGGGCCGATTGCCATAGGGACTCCAGATCAAGGCTGAGCTGGCTAGTAACGGTAAAGGGGCCAGCGATGGCAATTAGGGCGTGGAGATTCCATCGGGCCCGGCTCATTACCCAGAGGAGCTTCAGGGGCGATCGCAGAAAGTCGGCATTGGTGACCTGCCATTGCGGCTGGGCCTGGCGATCGTTGGGATTATAGTAGCGACTTACCAGGGTGAGGGTAGACCTCATCAGCCTGGAAAAGCCGAAGGACAGTAGCCCCAGGGGTGCCTCCCAAAGCAGGGCCAGATTAGCAGGTAGGGCCATGGGAACAGGTCTCCAGCATCATAGTTTGGATAATCCGAGCCAGGGCCAGGGGGGTTTCGGTGGGTAGGTCATGCCCCCCGGCCAGGGTCAGAGACTGGGCCTGGGGCAGGTGGGTAGCCAGAAAGTCCAGATCCTCTGGCCGGTTGAACTGACTCCGCTGGCCTAACACCAGGGTGGTGGGTAGGGTAATCTGGCGAAGGATCTGGCCGTAGCTCTGGCGATCTAGCCAGCCGCCCCCTAGACTCAAGGCGGTGCGGGCCTGGAGGCGAGGGTCCCAGCGCCAGATCAGGCCCTTACCCTGGGGGGCAGGACAGGTGAGCCGTTCCGCGAGTTTTTGAGTTGCCAGGGCAGGGAGATGGGGCTTGAGGGCCTGCAGGCGCTGGATGGCGACGGTCAAACTCTCCATGACAACGGGGTTGACGGGAGTGGCCAGGTAATCCAGGTGGGTCACTAACTGGCTGGTGGTGGCGGGGGAGGAGTCGGGGGCAGGCACCACTGGCTCCACCAGCACCAGACCCCTAAATCGCTGGGGCCGGAGACTGGCTAGAACAGCACTGAGTACGGCACCCATGGAATGGCCCACTAGCAATAAGGGGCGATCGCTGGCCAGACCTTGACTGAGCTGGTCGATATCGGCGAGAAAATCCAGCAGTTGATAGCCACCGTCCGGGCCGGCATGGGCGGAACGACCATGGCCCCGGAGGTCGGGAGCGATCACATGGAAGCCCTGGGCCGCCAGGGAATCGGCGGCGCCATCCCAACTGGCGCCCTGCTCCAGGATGCCATGGAGGCAGAGAATGGCTTCACCCTCCGCCGGTCCCCAATGGCAGAGACAGGTATCCCGCCCCCGCAGGTGTAGAATCTCTTCCCGCAGGTTGGCCAGGGGCTGGTGGGTGGGGGCCGCATCGGGGCGATCGGAGGTTTCCTGGGGGAGGGGGTAGGCAAACTGGCGGGCGATGGCCTGACTGGCGGGGGTTAAGGGCCGGGGTAACTGAAGGGTCTGCCACACCTGAGCCAGATTGGCCTCGATGCGATCGCGCTGGCGGAAGTTGGGGTCGTCCACCGCCAGGGATCTAGCCCGCACCCCATCGGTCATGCGACGGCCTTCGTAGGGGCTCAGCACCGCCGGATCAAAGGGAAGGTCAAGGAAGGCGCACAGACGCTCCATCACCGGTTTTGGATCGGCAACCAGATCCTCGTAACGCATGACCTGATAACGACTGGGATCCACGCCCTGCAGGAAGGTGGTAATATTGCGATTGCTGGTTTGCCACACCTGCTCCGCCAACCCGTAGGGATCGGAGCTAGTCAGATCAAAGATTTTGTGCATGCGATTACGCACAAAGGAATCAATCACAGCGTAGGGATGGCGCACCAGGTGGATGTACCTGGCTCCGGCAAAAATTTGCTCTGCCCGCTTCAAGGTCTCCAGACTCAGGCTGTAGGTGGGCGATTTATCTACCAGTCGACGGGGGGCTGCAATTTGCTGGAGCTTGTCGTAGACCTCTGGAATGGTGAGATGGTGCTGACTCCACTCTGACAGTAAGGCCTCAGCCTGGTCTGCATCGAGTTGTAACAGTTCCATCACGGCCCGTTGCAGCCCCTCCTGCAGGTAGGTGCTACCCAGGGCTAGGTGCTGGGCCTCCAGGGTGTTGAAGGGCAACAGGTGGAGTTCTGGCGGGCAAAATAGGTTGGGATGACCGGCCAGCATGACCCGTAATAGGGTAGATCCTGACCGGGGAGCGGACAGCAGAAAAATCATACTGTCGTTGCGCCGACTGGGGGGAGGATCCAGGGGAGTCAGGGCTTGCCAGGGATGGTTAGGCAGGTCGTCGGGTGCCTCTGCAGGGGTAAACCCAACGGCCCCAGCCTGATCCGACTGAGTTGGCTCAACCCGATCCAGCTCTTTAGCCACATACCGGGCCAGGTCCGCCAGGGTAGGATGGGCCAACACCTCCCGGGGATAGAGCAACAGTTGCAGGTCCTGCTTGCACAGGGCCAGTAAGTCCATGGTCATCAGGGAATCCAGACCCAGTTCCAGCAGGGGCCGATCCATTGGTAAGGGGGTTTGGCTACCCATTACCTCCCCTACCTGGGTTTGCAGATACTGCTCCAGGGCCTGAATCCGTTCTACCTCTGGCAGGGCGACGAGGCGCTGGCGGATCGGGGATGGCAAAGGTGCTGGGGCGATCGCAACGGCCTCAGCTGGGGAGAATAGCCCCTCCTCCGCTACCCGGGTGAACACGGGCGGCAGGGTTGGTAGATAACGCTGTAGTCGGGGCCAATCCAGGCTGGCGATGCCGACCTGGGGATAGGTCGGAGGAGCAGACAACAGCGCCCCTAACCAGGCCAGGCCCTCGGCGGCTGGCATCAGGGCGAGACCCCGCTGCCGCCAAACCTCTTTGGGCTGTTGCTGATCCACCGCCATCCCGGCTCCCTGCCAGGGACCCCAACTAATGCTGAGGGCCGGTAAGTGCTGCTGCCAGCGCCACTGGGCCAGGCCATCTAGACCCGCATTGGTGGCGCTGTAATTACCCTGGCCCGGAGACCCTAAGAGGGAAGCCATGGAGGAAAACAACACAAACCAGTCCAGGTCCAGGGACTGGGTAAGATGGTGAAGATGCCAGGCCCCCAGGAGTTTAGCGGACAAGACTGAGTGAAAAGACTCTGGGGTCTGATGAATCAGGAACCCATCCGCCAATACCCCGGCAGCGTGAAAAATACCCTTGAGGGGAGGCCAGTGGGCCTGGAGGCGAGCCAGCACACCGGCCAGGGCGGACCTATCCGCCACATCCACCGTCTCTACTGCAACCCTGGCACCCCGGTTCTCCAGGCTCGTCAGCAGGGACTGCAGGTCTGACGGATGACTGCGACGACTGAGCAGCACCAGGTGACGAGCTCCCTGCTCTACTAACCAGCGGGCTAGTTGTTGGCCCAGGGCACCACTGCCCCCGGTAATCAGGTAGGTGGCGTTGGCAGCGATGGCCTGGGGCTCAGAGCGTCGGGGTTTTAGCTCAGGTATTTTGTGCAGACGCGGCACCCAGCCCTGGCCACCCCGTAGGGCGATTTCGTCCTCATCGGTCTGGCTTTGGATATGGTTGATCAGGGCTGAGGCGGAAGCAGGCCGAGGCAGATCGGTTCCTAAATCCACCAGGCCGCCCCAGAGTTCAGGATGCTCCAGGCGCAGGGTGCGGCCTAATCCCCACAGCACTGTATGCCAGGGGGCCTGTACTGGATCTTCGGAACCAATGGACTGAGCGCCAGTGGTTACCAACCAGATTTTGGCTGACTGAGGCCAATTGGCCAGGGCTTGAATCAGACTGAGGATCGGTAGTAGGAGTGCCTCAGCTCCTTGATCGGGATCCCCAGAGGCCAGGTACAGTACTTGCAAACTCAGATCGGTGGCCTCGAGGGCCGACAACAAGGTGGCCCAGGGCTGGTCTGCCTGAGGCTCTACCCGGTAATGGTGGGGTTGCCCCAGCGGGCCGTCCTCTCCCCAGGTAACCCGCAGCGGTTTAAACCCTGAGGATGTTAACGCTTGCTGCAGGGATTGCCCCAGATCCTCCTCTCCCCCCACGATCAGCCACTGGACTGGGGCAGGGGCAGCTAGCGGCGGTAGGGGGCAAGGTTGCCACTCCATCCGGTAGGCCTGGCTCGGGATAGGCCCAGGGCTGGCTGGGGGCTGGGCCACCCGATCAATCCAATAACGCTGGCGCTGAAAGGGATAGGTAGGCAGGGTTAGTTTATGACGGCTATAGGGTCGGTCAAAGCCCTGCCAATCAACGGCTACTCCCTCCAGGTATAGCTGACTCAGGCTTTGGCTCAGGACGCTCCAGTCCTGGCGCTGTCGAGCCAGGGAGAACAGCCAGTAACAGTTGTCCTGGGGTAGGCATTGGGGCCCCAGACCAGAGAGCACGGGATGGGGACCGATTTCTAGAAAATGGCGATAGCCCTGCTGGTACAGGCTGGCGAGGCCTTCAGCGAAGCGCACCGGCTGACGGGCGTGGTGACGCCAGTAGGCGGCATCGGGAATGGCTCCGGCAGCAAGAAATTGGCCGGTGAGATTGGCTACCAGAGGAATTTGGGCGGGCTGAAAGTCAATCTGACGAGCTAGATGCTCAAACAGATTGAGGATTGGATCCATCTGAGCTGAGTGAAAACCGTGGGAGACGGTCAGGGGGGTAACCCCTATCTGACGGCTCTGGCAGATCTCCAGCAGGTCCTTGATGGCGGTCTGTTCTCCCGCAACGACGGTGTTATAGGGGCCGTTGAGGGTAGCGATCGCCACCGTTTCACCGTAGGGGGCAATCAGGGCCGCCACCGTCTCTGCGTCCGCCATTACCGCCGCCATCATGCCATTGGCTGGCAGGGACTGCATCAACTGTCCCCGCTGGGCAATCAGTTTGAGTCCTGCCTCTAGGCTAAAGACCCCAGCTACGCAGGCAGCTACGTATTCCCCCACACTATGGCCCAGTACTGCTGCTGGTTCCACCCCCCAGGACCGCCATAGTTCCGCCAGGGCGTATTCCAACGCAAATAGGGCGGGCTGGGTATAGGCGGTTTGGTGCAGGCGCGGATCCTCTGGTGTATCCGGGTAAACCACGGAGAGTAGGGAGTCCTCCAGGTAGGGCCGGAGAATTTCATCACAGCGGTCCAGGGTAGCCCGAAAAACGGGCTGGGTTTCGTAGAGCTGGCGGCCCATGCCGGTATACTGACTGCCCTGACCGGTGAATAGCCACACCAGGGAAGGGGCTTCCCCCCTGGCCGGTAGGGCGACTTGCAGGGTTGGGGGCGTCTCACCCGCCGCCAGAGTCGCCAGGGCTAGGCCTAACTCCTGGGGGGTGGCTCCCCAGGTGGCAAGGCGATAGGCAAAGGCGGTGCGACCACTGTTAGCGGTGTAGCAGAGATCCCCCAACGCTGACGGGGCTAGGGTCCTGAGCACCTCGCTATACTGGCCGGCCATCTGGCCTAGGGCCGTTGCACTCCGGGCCGATAGGGTAAGCAGGTGGCCGGGCCGATCCACCAGGGAATGGGCCGCATCAACCGGAAGCGACGGCGGGGCCTGTAGTACCAGGTGGGCATTGGTGCCGCCAAAGCCAAAGGAGCTGACGCCAGCGATCGCCTGAGTGGAAAAGTCTGGCCAGGGTTCCACCCCGGTCTGCACCTGGAGAGCAAGCTGATCAAAGGGGATGTAGGGGTTGGGTCGGTGAAAATGAAGGTTCGGTACCCAGGTCTGGTGTTCTAGACAGAGGGCCACCTTAATTAAGCCCGCCATGCCAGCGGCGGCTTCGGTATGGCCAATGTTACTTTTGACCGATCCAATCCGTAGGGGTCTAGAGGACTCGTGGCTGGAGCTAAATACCTGGCCTAAGGCCATGGCCTCGATCGGATCCCCCAGCAAGGTACCGGTGCCATGGGCCTCGATGTAGCTAACCTGGGCCAGGGGCACCCGGGCCTGGCGGTAGGCTTGTCGCAGTACGGCGGCCTGGGCCTCACGGCTAGGGGCGGTCAGGCCATTGGTACGGCCATCCTGATTGACCGCCCCACCCCGAATTAGGGCATAGATGCGATCGCCCTGGGCCAGGGCCTGGGTCAAGGGTTTCAACACCACTGCCCCCGCTCCCTCAGACCGCACAAACCCATTGGCATCGGCATCAAAGGCCTTACAACGCCCCTCTGGAGAGAGGGCGGTGAGCTTGCTAAAGCCAATGGTGAGGGAGGGAGTGAGAATAAGGTTTACTCCGGCGGCCAGGGCCAGACTGGATTCCCCCCGCCAGAGGCTCTGGCAGGCTAAGTGCACTGCCACCAGGCTAGAGGAGCAGGCCGTATCCACCGTCAGGCTCGGCCCCTGGAAGTTGAGCAAGTAAGAAATCCGGTTGGCCAGCATGGTAGAGGCGAGCCCCGTGGTGGTGTAAGGGCCAATCTGATCGTCCCGCTGCAGCAAAATCTGACCATAATCGAGGGTAGAGGCCCCTACAAAGACTCCGGTTTGGCTACCACCCAAGGCTTGGGGCACAAGGGCACTATCCTCCAGGGCTGCCCACATCACCTCCAGCAACAGTCGCTGCTGGGGGTCAATATAGGGGGCTTCCCGGGGGGCGATGCCAAAAAATTCCGGATCAAACTGGTCAATGTTGTCAAGAAAGCCTCCTTGACGGCAATAGTGTTTACCGGCCTGGCTGGGGTCAGCATCGAAAAACTCCTCGAGAGACCAGCGATCGCCCGGAATATCCCCAACTCCGTCCTGGCCCTGCCGGAGCAATTGCCAGTAGGCCGACAGACTGGGAGCCCCAGGAAAACGACAGCCCATCCCCACAATGGCAATGGGTTCAGGTACGCCTTTTCGTTCCCCTAGCCGTACCTCTAACAGGCGCCTTTGCTGAGGCGAAAGCTCCGAAATTCGCCGGGCCAGATCGTTCACAGGCCTACTCCCTAATTCCACTGAATGCTTGGTGTGCCCAATAGGGCTTGAATCTCTGCCCCTGAAAGCTGGGCGAGCTGATCTACCAGTTCCTCCACCTGTTCATCCCTGAGGGGCTCAGTAAAGGATCCCAAGGGCGATCCGACGGGTTGGGCTTGGGCCGCCATCAGGTAGGTCGATAGGGCCTCAATAGTGGGATATTCGTAGGCCAGGGTTGGCGATAGGGGCACCCCCAGGGAGGATTGCAAGGACTCCGCCAATTCTACGGCGGTGATGGAATCTAACCCATATTCCGCTAAAGGTCGCTGCACATCGATGGCCGTGGTCGGTAGCTTAAGGGTTTGGGCTAGCCAGTCTACCATCCACCCCATCAAGGCTTGACGCGAGGACCGGGTCTGGTGGTCTACTAGCCCGACCTGGAGCAGGGTGCTGCCGCTGGCCCCAGCCGGAGTTGGGCTGACCTGATCGGGTTTAGGGAGCGCTTGGGCAGAGGTTAACCCCACTGGGGCAGTCCCAAACTCAAGGGTTGCCACCGTAGATCCGACATCACTGGCCTGCCAACGGTGCACCACATCCAGTTTGCCCGCCAAAAAATCAGCCCGACACTGGTGGCGTTGAATTTTACCGCTGGAGGTTTTAGCGATGGCGTTGGGCCGGAGCAGGGCGATCGCCCCAATCTGCACATCGTGCTGCTCCGCCACCTGCCGCCGAATAGCCGTCAATACGGCCTCGGCATCAAGGCTGCGGAGGGCGGTACGCTCCAGCTCTTGCATAATCACCAGTTGTTCACTGTTGTCCAGGGTCAGGGCAAAGGCAGCACAGGCTCCTTGATTGAGGGCGGGGTGGGCCTGCGCTACCGTAGCCTCGATATCCTGGGGATAGTGATTGCGTCCCCGGATAATAATCAGGTCCTTGAGCCGACCAGTGACGTAGAGATTGCCCTGGTGCAGAAAGCCCAGGTCACCGGTGCGCAGAAAAGGACCAACCTGGCTCTCCGCCAGCACCGCCTGGAAACTTTCTTGGGTGGCGGACTGACGCCGCCAATAGCCCTGCGCGATGCTGGGTGATGGCCGTACCCAGATCTCTCCCACCCGATTGGGGGAACAGAGTTGGTGAGTGTCTGGATCCACAATGCATACCTGATCGGCAATGGCCGGTTGACCACAACTGACCACTTTGACGTGGCGAGCGGGGGAGGTCGGGGTCAGGTTTGGGGCAGCTAATGGTTGGGCGTCCGGCACCTGATCGGGGGTCAGGACGATCACCTGGTTTTGTTCCAGCCCTGAAGCCTCCAGCACCAGGTGGGTGGGCTCCTGCCCCCGGCTATCCCCAGTTACTATCAAGGTGGTTTCCGCCATGCCGTAGCAGGGATAGAAGCATTGCAGGCGAAAGCCGCTGGGGGCAAAGGCGGAGGCGAAGGCGGTAAGGGTGTCCTGGTGAATCGGCTCGGCTCCGGTAAAGGCCAGTTCCCAGCTACTCAGATCTATAGTTTGGCGTTGTTCAGGGGTCGTTTTACGGATACAAAGGTCGTAGGCAAAGTTGGGTGCACCACTGGTGGTGGCTCGATAGTGGGCGATCGCCTCCAGCCAGCGGACCGGCCGCTGTAAAAAGCTCACCGGTGACATCAGGGTCATTTCAGCCCCTACGTAGAGGGGTTGGAGAATGCCACCCACCAGTCCCATGTCATGGTACGGAGGTAGCCAGGAAACCCCCCGGCTGGCAGCGGTGTTACCGAAACAACGGCTGATTAAGTCTGAGTTATGGAGTAAATTGCCATGGCTAATCATGACTCCCTTGGGGGAGGCGGTTGAGCCAGAGGTGTATTGCAGGAGAGCCAGGGTTTCAGCCTCAAGGGGAGGAGCTTGCCAATTTTCCGCCAGCCCGGTCTGCACGCCATCGGTATTCAGGCAGTAGAGGGGTTTTAAGCGGGCAGACTGGGCCAGTTGGTTTTGTAACTTAGGAAAGCTAGTACCATCGGTGAGGGCTACCCTGGCTCCAGTATCGGCGACAATTGCCTCAATGCGATGTAGGGAACGATTGGGTCGGGGTGGATAGGCTGGCACGGCAATGGCTCCAGCATAGAGGCAGCCGAAAAATGCCGCGATATAGCTAAGGCCAGGAGAATAGAGGAGCAGGACCGGTTCTTGCTGGCAGCCCAGATCCTGAAGCAGCACAGCGATCGCTTGAGCCTGCTGATGTAGGTCCAAATAGGTGAGGGTTTGCTCGCAGGAGGGCGTACCCTCGGGGAGAAATCGGTAGATCAGACGATGGGGACTTTGATCAGTCCTCCAATTCAGCAGATCTACCAGGGTTTGAGGCAGATTTAAGGGTTCGGGCATCTCCTGATTTACCATACCTATAGCCTGACGAGAATTGGCCTAAAGCCACTAGGAAAAGCCGACATCGGCCCCAGGGACCATCTATACAATAAAAAGTAAACCAGGAGCATTTATCTAAGGTACCAGTACTGGGAAGCCATGGGGACTATTAAGGAGCCTAAGAGGTGGTTGCAGAGGACTATCGATGGGTCGTGGAACGTACATGGGTCAGTCAGATTCCTCAGGTATTGAGACATTTCAGGGAATAGAACAGCTCTTCGCTGTAGCTTTTTGAAACGACCCTTGAGGGGGATATCTAACAAGGGCCTATCCCATTGGCTAGGCACCATCAGCTCGGCAAAAAATCTAGAATATTCAAGTCCTATAGGGAGCTTAGGGCAGCAACTAAAACCCCTACAGAGTTTTCTAAAACCCATTTTTTCGATCTATCTGATCCAGTTCCGTCTTGCTAGGCTAAGTATAGCTTTGGCCAGAATCCCAAGAACCGAAGGGATCGGTCAGTTTCAGGTCTCGTAACTAACAGACTTCGGGTTAGGCGACCTGAAAAGGCGAAGCCCTGGTTGGCGTTCTGACTTGCTTCGGCCCTGTTACCTCTGGCTACGGCTACAGAAAAAAACACTACAAGGCAGTTACACACTATTCAAAAGATTCTCACATAAAGTTGTCGATAACCACCAGATCGGCTGGGTCGAAAGGGGCGCAGGTACCATGTCACCCCGAAAGTCTAAAATCTGCACCAGTAGCAGGTATCCCAGGGCTAAGGCCAGGGAAATAACGCCGGTGATCAGGGCAACTAGTTTAGAACGATCCATAGGTTATCCAGGGGTGAGAGGGGGGCAAAAAACTGACCAGACACATAAAAAGGCAGGTAACCCTCCCTTTAGTTTCTACCCTTAGAGGTTGTTTGAAAAGGGTATCCCCCGGCAGGTAAACCACTGGGCTCTGGCAGCTAAGGTTCGCCAGGCCTGCGACTCGCCCCCAAGGGTAAGGAAAAACTGGGGTAAACCCCTTGAGGGGGAATAGCCTTTGCAAATATCCTTGGACCTAACCCTGGGGCTGTGTCTGCGCTAGGATCACCACAGTATTCCTTTGTAACTCACCTTTCATTATGGGTCATGCATGCTTAACCCAGGGGTTAGGCCCAAGCTCGGAAAGCTCTGCCTGGGCCGTTCAAACCCAGGACTTGGGCAAGGTGTATCGAACTGGTTTTTGGCTCAATCAGCAGGTGACTGCCCTACAACCCTGTAGTTTGAGTGTTTATAGGGGCGAAACCTTTGGTCTGCTGGGGCCGAATGGAGCTGGTAAAACCACCCTGCTGAAAATTCTGCTAGGAATCATTCGTCCTAGCTTTGGCACGGGTACCGTACTGGGTCATGTCATCGGCGATCGCGCCATTAAGCAACGGTTAGGTTACTTACCCGAGTATCCCTATTTCTACGAGTTTTTAACCGGGTGGGAATTTTTACGGTATACCGCCGGGTTATTTGGCCTTACACCTGCGCCCCAGCGCCTTCGGGACCTTTTGGATTTGGTGGGCCTATCCCCGGTCCAGGCCCAGAAAAAGCAACTACGTCAGTACTCTAAGGGGATGCTGCAGCGCATCGGTATCGCCCAGGCCCTGATTAATGACCCCGACCTGGTCTTTTTAGACGAGCCCATGGGAGGGCTAGATCCAATTGGACGATTTCAGGTACGGGAAATTATTCTGACTTTGAAGCAACAGGGTAAAACTATTTTTTTTAATAGTCATGTTTTATCCGATGTGGAGGTAATTTGCGATCGCATTGCCATCCTTGATCGAGGAGAGTTGGTTTGCCTGGGTCGTCTTGAGGATCTGCTGGGCAGCGCCGATCACTACATCGCCAGGGGGGAGGGGGGAGACCCTGCGGATCTGGGCCGATGGATGCATCCCCTGATTGTGGAAGGGGATCGCTGGCATGGCACCCTGAGCGGTGATCCCTATAGATTTGTTCAGCACCTGCCTGATTTGGGAGCTCGATTAGTTAGCCTGGAGCAAGCTCGCCCCAGCCTGGAGGATTTTTTTATGGAGCAGATCTACCGACGCTCTCCCTCCGGCCTCCGCCAGGGAGATCCTATCCCCAGGCCTCAGGATTTGAAGTCGCGTTGCTAGGGTACCCCCAGCAGGGGCGCCAGGTTGAGGTGGGACCCCACCCCATCGGCCAGGGAATTGAGCAGGGCTTCCCGCTGTTCACGGTAGTTAGGAATGCCGGTAGGTAAGGAGCCCAGGCCCCGTTGCTGGCGCAGACGATTGATCCAGGCACGCCGCCAGGGGCCATTGTCGAAAATACCGTGCAAATAGGTACCCCAGAGGGATTGGGTACTATCCACCACGCCTAAGCTCCGGTCTTCAAAGAGAAACTGGAATTTACCCCCAGTTTTGGCTTCCGCCTCAGAGAGAATTAACTGGGTCCGCCCTTGGTGCAGCTCATAGCCCGATACCGGCAGCCCATCCTGGGGATAGTGGGAACTGACGGTGCGCTGGCGGGCAATTTTTTGCCGGGTAATTACGGTTCGCATAGGAAACAAATTCATGGCGGGGAAGCGTCCTTCCTGACCTTCAATGCCTTCCGGGTCGGCTAGAAACTCTCCCATCATTTGAAAGCCTCCGCAGATTCCCATGACTGTGCCACCAGCGGCCACATAATTACGAATCGCCTCCGCCATGCCACTACGTTGCAAAACCAGCAAATCAGTGATGGTGGTTTTGGTTCCCGGGATCACCACCGCATCGGGATAGCCCAGGTCGTCCTTAGGATTGAGGTAAACCACCCGGACATTGGGCTCCGCCTCTAGGGGGTCAAAATCCGTAAAGTTGGAGATTCGGGGTAGCCGAATGACGGCGATGGTAATGTCGGTGTGTTGTTTAGTACTGCCCTGGCGATCGGTGAGACTGAGGGAGTCTTCCGCTGGTAGTGCTTGGGATAACCAGGGCACTACCCCCAGCACCGGTAAGCCGGTGCGCTCCGTTAACCAGGCCAGCCCTGGCTCCAGTACCTGGGGCTGCCCCCGAAACTTATTAATAATAATCCCTTTCATCAGGGCTCGTTCCTCTGGGCTCATGAGGTCGAGGGTGCCGACAATGTGGGCAAACACGCCGCCCCGCTCAATGTCCGCCACCAGCACGGTAGAGGCCTGCAGGTGTTGAGCCACCCGCATATTGGTCAGGTCGCGATGTTTGAGGTTGATCTCGACCGGACTGCCAGCTCCCTCACAGACCAGGACGTCATACTCCTGACTGAGGCGACTGAGGCTTTCTTGAATAGCTTGCCAGCCCTGTTCAAAAAAGGTTTCGTAGTATTCGGTTGAACTCAGGGTCCCGATCGCCTTACCCTTCAGAATCACCTGGGAGGTCATATCTCCCTGGGGTTTCAGTAAAATCGGGTTCATGTCTATCTGCGGAGAAACCCCTGCGGCCCAGGCTTGTACGGCCTGGGCGTAACCGATTTCGCCACCGGTAGCGGTGACGTAGGAGTTCAGGGCCATATTCTGGCCCTTAAAGGGGGCCACTCGCCAATCTCGGCGACTTAATAATCGACACAGGGCAGTTGTAATCAGGGATTTACCGACGTGGGAGGCCGTTCCCACCACCATGATTGCTCTCATGGAACCTCTCTAAAAATGAACAGGAACGGCGATCATCGGGGGTAGCTATAGCCACCCATAACGCCCATCGCTTCCCCAGGTAGATGCGAATTCAAAATGCCAGTTATAACAACTACCCCTGTAACCATCCCGGTAATCGGAACCACCGGCACCATGCATTATATAGTCGATCCCTTAGAGACGGATGAAATTTCCCTGGAGATAGCTCCTCCAAGTTATGGGAAACCTGATGCCCCAGGGGGGTTAACCTGAAGCCATCGGTTAAGCCCTGACCATCAACTTCCCGTCTCAAGAGGCCAACGGCGATCAGCCACATGAGTTCTCCTTCAGCTCGCAATTCTGAGAGGGATCGACGGGTATAGCCTCGCCGGATGCCCTCCTGATCACAGAGCTGGCGTAAAAACACACTCCCCGATCGCATGGTCACCAGCACATCTAACCGCAAGGGAGAGCAGCGAAATGCCCGTTCTGCCCGCTGTAAAGACCGGGGGGAATAATAATTGGTGATAGAGGGATGGGGGTCAACTCGGGTCATAGAATTAGGACCAGGGTACCAAAAGATATTTCTACCATTGTAGGGTGGCGTGATCCCGCCTATCAATGTTGAGACTACTAGATTAGGGGCGGGTTAGGAGGCCGGGAGTGGGGCTGAGGGCTACCCTGATAGCAACCTATAGGGCCCATAGCTTTGGGCAACAGCTTCCCGGTCAATTTCGCTATGATGGCGGCAGTAAGTCCCTATCCTGAAACCCTGAACTGCCATGTCCTCTTCTTCCGATAAGCCCTTTCCCCAACTTTTTGCTGGACTATTAGCCCTTTCTGGGGCCCTGGTGATCAGTTCTCTGGTAGGAGCTACCGCTATTCGTAACTTTAAGCATGCTAACGATGTGCTGGTGGTCACCGGATCGGCCAAGCGCCCCATTCGCTCCGATTACATGATATGGCAATTCTCAGTGTCAAGCCAGCGCCCCACTGCCCAGGCGGCCTATCAGGATCTGCAACGTCAGAGTCAGCGGGTACAGGCCTACCTGAAAACCCAGAAGGTCCCTGAAAAAGCCATTAGCCTTGGTGCCATTACCACTGAATCAATCCCAGCGGTAGATGCCAATGGTCGAGACACTGGACAAATCCTGGCCTATCGTCTCAGCCAGCCGTTTGAAATTCGATCTGAAGAGGTCGATCGCTATACCCAACTGTCCCAACAAGCCTCTGAATTAATTAACGAAGGTATTAACTTCGTGGCCCAGCCACCCCAATACCTCTACACCCAACTGAGTCAGGTGCGGGTAGAAATGATGGCAGCGGCTACAGAAGATGCTAAGGCCAGGGCTACCGCGATCGCCAAGAGTACTGGCGATCAGGTAGGTCCCGTACGCAGTGCCCAGGCTGGGGTTTTTCAGATTACTCCCCGCAATTCCACCGATGTCAGCGACTACGGCGTCTACGACACCACCTCTATTGATAAAGATATTACCGCCGTCCTATCGATTACCTTTAGTATGCGGTAGCCCCTGCACACCACACCCAAGCTTTACGGGTCTTTGCTGAATATACTGGTACCCATTAGAGTGGTAGATAGTCCTGCTGTGTAGCTGTAGCCATTTAGCTCAAGACATCGAACCAGGCCCTGGGTATCAGCCCATAGCCAGCTGCATCGTCCTCTTGTCCTAACCGAACGGCCTATCTGTGACCATCCTAAGACCTGTATCGTTCTCCCGTAGTCCTTCCCTATGCAAGAGTTTCGCGCCAGTCAACAGCTCAATCTACGGGTACCCAATGAGGCCTTACCCATTGAGCACTACCTACGCCAACCTCAACGCTTAGTGCGGGCAATCACCGATCCCAACTATATGGAACTTCTAGAGGACGATATTTGCCGCCTTAGCTTGCGGCCACTACAGTTTCTAGGGATTAGCGTGGAACCTACCGCCGATCTGAAATTATGGGTTTTAACGGATGGTACCCTATGTTTGCAGTCCGTCAACTGTGAAGTACGGGGTCCGGCCTATTTCAACTATGTCAATCAATCTTTTGCCATGGTATTAACCGGTAGCCTCCGACCACAGCGCTACCTTCCCTACACCGAACTACTCGGCCAAGCCGATCTCACTGTACAGATTGATCTGCCATCTCCCTTGAAGGTTATGCCCGCCTCCGTGGTAGACATGGCAGGGCGTAGGTTACTAGCAGGAATCCTAGCTACGGTTAAAAACCGCATTGAGCGCCAACTGGTGGGGGATTATCGCGCCTGGGTAACCCAGAGTTCTAGCTCAGGAGCCGATTTAGATGTCTATGATTCAGCTAGGCTAGGGCGTCCATTAGCTCAATAAAGCTAGTGGACAACCAGGCGGGACAAACTAGTTCCGGGATAATAATTGCCCAAAATATCTGTATAGCTATAACCCTGAGCCGCTAGATCCATGGCACCTGACTGACTCATCCCATTACCATTGTGGACAGTGTCAACAATAGTGTCAGAGGCTGCGTATAGGGACTCGACAATGCCACCCTTGTAACTAATAAATTCTCCCCTCGTTGCTACAACAGCGGCCTGGGTGGTATTGGTCTCTTTAGCAATGCCCAAATAGGCTTGATAGCGCTGAGTATTGTCAAGATCATAGGGACGACTGGCATTACGAACATGGTGGACCAGGGCATAGGAACGGGCAGCTACGGCCTGGGCTTTCAGGGCTTCCAGGGGCCAGTGGCCATACATTTCACTACCCACCACACTGCTCAGATAGTCCCTTAAAAGCACAAAATTAACGGCAGTGAGACCCCGATCAGATGCCATTATCAGCACCCGACCCTTGTACCACCGATTATTAACGTATACGTAGCCCCCCTGACCTGGCTCGATCCAGGCGCTATTACTGAGCTGGCAATTATCCATGGCCATACCGTTATTGCGGGGATACACCACAAAACTGGTTTGGGCCTTTAAACTACAGTAATTCTGTCCACTCAAATCGGTTATGGAGGTATTGGTCGAACTGGCTATCTCTAAACTGGGAGTCCCTGTACTCAGGGCTACTCGCATTTCCAGCATAGTATCAATGGCCTTACCTTGACTAACCCGAGGGGAAGCCTGGGGTTGGGTTAAGGCGATGCTAGAGCGTTTCGGTTGAGCCTGGGGTAAAGGGGACTGTTCTGGTGACTGAGAGGCTTGTTCCAGACTATCTCCATCGGTAGCCTGGGGAGTGTGGCTACCAGGAGAGTCTCCTGAGGTTTGGCCGAGGATAGCGGAGGAATGATCGCCAGGTTGGAGGAGAAACCGTTGGGCTTGGTCAAGGTTAACCAGGGATTGGCGGACCGGACCCGTGGTTTTCCAGAGAAAGGAATCGAGAAATACGGGACTACCGAGCCTGGGCAGACCCGGTAAGGAGAAAGCCGAGAGGTAGGTCAGGACTGCCCCGGAAAAAATTAGCCCCCCTGTCAATTTAAGGAGCATCTGCTGGGACATTTTTCCGTCAGATAAAGACAAGTTATGGAGTCGTAAGTTACTCAAGGCTAGGGGTTTAAGCTTGACAACTCCCGAGCGGGGAGGCTTAAGTCTGGGTAGTGACCCCTTGAACAAAGTTTTCATTATCTTGTCAATGGATGATTTGAATATCAGTATGGAAAGGTCTAAAGGTAGAAAGCTTAGGAAAAATTTAATTTGCGAAAGGTAAGCCTGGATAGGTCTTCTGGTTTGATACCCATACCCGTAGTCGATTAGTTTAAGTTATAAAAAAATACATTTTTTAATCATAGGTCTAAAGACTTGAAAAGTAAATCTGGTGTCAATTGTTTCAGCAATTCTCATTTTGACAAAAAGCTATCCAACGGCCAGGAATAAGGGTATGGTAATGCCATCTGAGAGAGCTAAGAGAGCCAGGGCTGTTGAAAGAACCCGGTTTGTTTAACAGGCTAGTGGACTCGTTTCGCCAG
>JBEITR010000005.1:0-130255 GCA_040374765.1 Leptolyngbya sp. | reverse complement strand
ACCTTCTTTGATGACCTGCGGGCTTTAACTCGGTACCTGTATTTCGACAGTTGGGATCATCTCCTTACCTTCATGCTCGAGGGGCTAGAACTGGAAAGCCCTCCCAATAGCAGCTGATTCTTTAAAATGAGAATTGCTGGGACGGAGGTAGGCCAGAATGCCTGCCCAGCCTGTGCTTCAGATTCTGGCTAAAACTATCCCTAAAAAGTTTCCCACCGCCGCCCGGCCTACCCCAACTTGGTCCGTAACTCTGTCTTGATGCGGTTCAGAATGGAGTTTTCATCCAGGTTATCTAAAATACTCTGGACAACTGCTTGGGGTCCTGCGGGGCCCCAGTTGGCTCCATTGGCGAGGTAGGCTTGAGCCACCTGACCAATACCATAGGTAGATAAACCCGCTATCCCTGCCTGGGTCAGGGCCACGGGCAGATAGGGGGCGAGGGTCAACCCACCGGTGGCAATGGCCGAAGCTCCTAACAGCCCCTTCAAAGAACTGAGGCCCAGGGTAACCAGTAACTCACTCAAGGAGAGCCCCCCCAGCCCCAAAGCAATCTGGCGGAGCAGTTTCAGGGCACCGACCTGGGTCATGGGCAGTCCGTACAGCTTAGCCAGGGCTAGAATCAATGCAATGTCAATGACGGCGCCACTGAACAGATCGGCGACGGTTACCGGGTTCAGAGCCACAGCTACGGCTTTGATCATCGCACCATTCCAGATCAGGTCGTTGGCACTGCGATCGCAGATCTGGCGTTTGCGGTCTAGGATTTCAGCGGTAACACCCGTGGCATACATTAGGGTATTTAGGGCGACTAAGGCCTTACCCTCCCGTTGCAAAATATCCAGGATCTTCAATTTCAGCTCCGTCACCAGGGGTTCCCCCCGCTCCAGTTGGTGCTCCACCGCCCCCCCATCCTGGCCTACCTCTCGCACCACCAGGGGAGCAGCGGCCGCCATCACAATTTCATCGACGGAGATCAGATCCTGCAGGTGTTCATCCTGGAGGGCAGCGTAGATTTGCTGGCGATCGACCCCAGGGAACTGATCTATCTTATTTACCACCAGCAGTATGGGTTTGCTGGCTTGGCGCAGGGTTCTGAGGGCTTCGTACTCCACCCGGGTGAGGTCACCGGCAATAACAAATAAAATCAAATCCACCTGCTGGGCAATGCGGCGGGCCAGGACCTCGCGTTCTTCGCCGTCGATTTCCTCCAGACCCGGGGTATCGATCAGCTCTACCCGAGATTGGCCAAGACTGGGTAGGGCTACCCGGGGCAATCCGGGTTCTCCCCAGAGCTCGGGGTTAAAATCCCAGGTCACTCCTTCTACGCTTTGGGTAACGCCGTGGGTAGGCCCCGTAGCAAAGAGGGGTTGACCAATTAGGGCATTTAACAGAGAGGATTTACCCCGCCCCACCAAACCAAATACGGCGATATGGACCACCGTTTGTTCGAGCTTAGTACTTAAACCGCCCAGTTGACCCAGGGCCTGATCCAGGCCCTGGCGCTCCCTAGCACTGAGGTTAAGGCGTTCTACCAGATGCCGCAGGGCCTCCTGGGCACGGCGATAGTTGAAGTCATCCTGTAGGTTTTGGAAATCTCCAACCACCTGATCGAGTTCGGCTGCCAACTGCTCCCAGCCCCCCCTGGTGGCAGGAGCGTTACTGGCTAGACTCTCGGGCAAGCTCAGAGCCGCCTCGACCTCCTCCCAACTGGTTCCCTCGGGGCTATGGGGAGGGGCAGCAGGTGCTCTAGAGTCGGGGTTAGTCATGGAGAGAGCCCAGGGAGAGAATTGATCCGACAAGTCAGGGAATGATGGTTTAGCTTCAGGATAGCGAAGGGGGACGACCCTATCGATCGGTGGAGGGGGGAGGATAACCGAAATTATAGTCCCAGCCCAATTTGAGAGGGTGGAAACCATGGAGGAAAAGGCCTGCAACAGAGGCTTTCCCTAATCAAGGATGGGTGAGAGAATAACCAGGGGAGATTGCCATTACAGTAGCCCAGGTGGTTCCTGTCCCGTGCCGAATCTATTAGGGTATGTGGTTACCGATGAAGTTTAAGACATCAGGCCAGGAGGAAATTTATAATCGGATTCTGCCCTGGATGCATGAGTTGTTTGGGGAATCCCTGGTGGTTTTTGAAGATGAACCGCTGTTGATTGTCAATTTTGGTTCCGCTGTCGCCTCCACCCGAGTTGTGCCCTGGTATAAGGATGAAACCCTAATTACCACCCGCTCCTACGTTGTCACCGATATTCAAATTACGCCGGAGCTAAGCTACTATCTGCTGCGGGAAAATAATAGTATCTATTTTGGCCGTTTTGCCTACGACGCTGAGAATGACATTGTTTTTGAACACAGCCTGGTGGGCACGGCCTGCGATCGCCTGGCCTTGAATCATTCCGTCATCACCGTAGTCCGCATTGCCGATACCTATGACGATGAAATTGTAGCCCGTTGGGGAGGCCAACGGGCCCTTGATCGCTGGGCCTCCTAACCCTCCTGCTGGCCCTATGGCTATGGCCGTCTGTCTGCTAATCTGCTAGATCCTATCCTGTCAATTCCCAATGCCCCGATTCTGGCGATCTCCCCCAGAGCAGATCCGCACCTGGCAGCGACTGCTGCTGGCGGCGGGCAGTGGTTTAATCACAGCCCTGGCCCTACCTCCCCTCAGCCTCTGGCCCCTGGCCTGGGTGAGTCTGATTCCCCTGTGGTGGTTAGGGCTGGCGGCGGCAACCATGCCCTGGTGGCAGGCTCCCATCTGGGGGCTGGTCTGGGGGCTGGCTTACTACGGGGTTTCCCTGGTGTGGATCACCCATCTCCATCCCCTCATGTGGTTGGGTATATCTTGGGCCAATAGTCTGGCGATCGCCCTAGGGGCTTGGGCCTTTATTACCTGCTGGGGATCGGTGTGTATTGCCCTCTGGAGTCTGGGCCTATGGTGGCTGGTTCGTCACTGGCCCCACCATAGGGCCCTGCGACTACTGGCAGGATCGGCCCTCTGGTGCGGACTGGAGGCTCTGCGGAATGCTTCTCCCCTGGACTGGTCGCCCCTCAGCTTGACCCAAAGCCCAGGAAACCTTTGGGTTCTACACCTGGCTCGCCTATCGGGGCCAGCGGTGATTACCGCCCTATTGGTGGCCGTCAATGGCGTAGGGGCTGAAATTCTTTATCAGCGTTACCAGGCTATAGCCCTAGCCACGGGGAAAGCTCTGCAGAGGAGCTCGCCCGCCTATCCAGCCTTCCCTTTGACCAATTCCCCCGGTTCTCAGCGGGTGGACCCCAGCTATCAACTACGAAAATGGCTAGGGGGCCGTCCCCACACCCTGGTGGCGGTGGGGCTGGGCCTGGTCTTAATCGGCTCCGCCACAGGCTGCGGTCTTTACTATCAGGCCAACCCCGATCTACCCGATCAGGTGCTTCACCTGGGCCTGATTCAGGGGAACATTCCCACCCGCCAGAAGCTCACCCTGGCTGGAGTGAGTCAAGCCCTGGAGGTTTATAGCCAGGGCTACAAAACCCTCGCCCAGAGGGGGGTGGATGCGGTCCTGACGCCGGAGGGAGCGCTGCCAGTGATCTGGCAGGATCGGAGTTCAACCACCCGTCTGTTTACGGCAACGGTGGCCCAAACAGGCACACCCCTATGGCTGGGCACCTTTGCCCCCCTGGCTGCCGATCAGCCCGGCCAATATACCCAGAGCCTGCTCGAACTGCGCCCCGATGGCCGTATCCATGGTCGTTACAACAAGGTGCAATTGGTTCCCCTGGGGGAATATATTCCCCTGGCCCCCCTGCTGGGCAAACTGATTAATCGCCTCTCCCCCCTCGATAGCTTTCTGGTGCCTGGTCAACCCCACCAAACCTTTAGAACCGCGACGGGGATAGCGGCCGTGGGGATTTGCTATGAATCGGCCTACAGCCGCCTGTTTCGAGACCAAATCAAGGCCGGCGCGGAGTTTATTGTCACCAGCTCTAATAACGACCCCTATCCCCTGGCCATGATGAGCCAACATCATGCCCTCGATGTATTGCGGGCTGTGGAGAGCGATCGCTGGGCGCTGCGGGTAACCAATACGGGGCTTTCTGCCCTGGTGGATAGCCATGGCCATACCCGCTGGCAGGGATTACCCCATCACCAAATACTTTACAAAGCTAGCCTCTATCGCCACCATAGCCAGACGACTTACGTAGCCTGGGGAGATTGGTTAACCCCCCTGCTCCTGGGCATAACAACTATGTGGGCTAGCGTCCTAAAAATCTTCGTCAAATCACCATGATTAAATGACTATTGGTTTTTCGAATCTTTACAGGCACCTGGGTATTCTAGGAGACAGTTAAGTTTCCCTGTTGTTCCCTGATCTCACCTCCATGTATGCTCTAGCAACCGACTCGCTGCTGTTCTATAAGATCTCTCCTGAAGCGGGGGGAATCACGTTGCGAATTTGGGACAATGGACCTGCCCAGAACAGTCAGGACTACCTGTATATTGCTAACTGGCGAGTCAAGTCCATGGCTGAAGCCCGACGCCTGCTCGCTAATCATCTAGCCTGTAACGGCAGCAGCCTCGCCTGTGATCAGGATATTCTGCCCATGAAGGGAAAGGTTCGCCTGCTCCCCCACGCCACCTGGAGTGATGAAGGTTAAGGACTGAGGCACTCTGACGGCCTGGCTCCTCATTCCCAGGGCTTGCCACCTTAGTTAATCTCCTCATTCACCGGGAATCGGTTCAACAGGTCGCCAGCGGCTCGAGCATGGTTACGCAGGCGATCGCTGATGTAGGGAACATGGGGAATTTGGGACAATAGATCAAGGGTGCGCCGTAGCATGCGAACGATATCCCCTTCGTCCAGGCTGGCATGGCTGCAAAGGCTGACCCAATCGACCTGGAGAGCCCACTGCTCCACCAGAGGGACTAGGTCGTACTCTAACCAGATCGGGGCCAGGATACGTAGCCGCTGTTGTTGCTGAAACAGTTGACGACGTAGGCTATGGAGCTCTCCCAAGGTATCTTCCACCATGGTAGAAAGCTCATAGCGGCACCAGCTATCAGGGCGGGAGTTTTCTGTGACCAGGGCAGCACAGGCTGCCGCCAACTGCGCGGGCTGGAGCTGGTCAAACTGCCCCGAAGCTAGGGCCAGGGCTAGCCATAGCTCATTTTCGCCACGAATGGCGGCGGCCATTTCCCCCAATTCACTGGGACGGTTATCCACCAGGGCACCAAAGTGTTTGAGGACGGCCATAATATTCAAAAACTCCTGCCAGTAGCGGCCGGTATATTGACCCAGCTTTCCTTGCCGATCCTCTAACTGCTGGCGCAGGGAATTCAGGTGTTTCTGGCGCTTGAGTAAGCCACCAGGATTTTCCCAGCGTTGAGCCGGATGTTGGTTGATGCGAATTTCTAAGGCTTTGACCTGATCGTCCTGGCGTTTGACCTCGGGAGCCAGATCCGCCAGGGTTGGGGGAGTGGCGATCGCCGCCGCCAGCGGAGCCGTTTGATCACTACCCCGGCGGTACTGACCAGCAATGGGGGGTAGATCCGCCGGGGGAACCAGACGATCCACAGCTTGGAGGCGCGGAATATCAGCATGGAGCCCCACCACATCTGCAGCGGTTACCACATGCCAGTAATTAGTCTGGGTCAGGCAAATCAGATAGGGAAACTGCCCCGATCCAGCCACCCGGGTAACCAGCACCGCTGGCATTGGCTCAGCGGTAGCCATGTGCTTGCCCTTGAGGGACAGTAAGGTGCCCGCGATGGCAAAGGGCACAATCCTGGCAATATCCTCCGCCAGGACGGCGGCGGCCTGCTGCTGCAGAATCTTGAGTAGGCGACGATCTTCCTTGAGGCGCTCCTTGAGCTTGGCATAGTCGGCTAGGATGTCGGCATCCACGGTATCAAGCTGGGCCTGATGGTAGGCAATCTCTTGCTCCAGGCGGTTAATTTCCTCCTGCTGGGGTTGCAGGTGCAGGGTAGCCAGGTACTGGCCAAAACTGCGCTCGATCAGGTCCTTGGCCTCCTCCAGGCTATGGGTTTGCAGCAGATTGAGGACCATACCGTAGCTGGGGGTAAATTGGCTCACCAGGGGATCGGCCCCAGAGGTGGCCAGATGAACCGCTTCGCGCCAACCTTCAAAGGGGCTATCGATGGCGACGACGTATCCCTGTTGGTCCATGCCACGCCGTCCGGCTCGACCGGCCATTTGCAAAAACTCTGAGGAGGTGAGCAACCGATGGCCGCTATCGGTGCGTTTGGATAGACTGGCAATGACGGTGGTGCGGGCTGGCATGTTGATGCCAGCCGCCAGGGTTTCAGTGGCAAAGACCACTTTAATCAGTCCAGCCTGAAAGAGCTCCTCCACCAGCCCCTTCCAGAGGGGTAAAATGCCCGCATGGTGAGCGGCGATACCCCGATAAAGGGGAGCCACCTGCCCGGCCCGGCCCGCATCGGGATTGTGGGCGAGGAAGGTATCAATGCGTTGCTTCAGGTCCTCCGCCTCTCGGTCGTTCACCAGGGAAAGGCCGCTGAGTTCATCGACGGCTTTATCGCAGCCTCGACGACTGAAAATAAAGTAAATAGCTGGGAGCATATCCCGCTGCTGCAACTGATTCAGGACAAAGGTTAGACCCACCCGCTGACCCGGTTGGCGGGGTTGGCGGGGCTGGCGTCGATACTTTTTCAGTTGGGGATTAACTTTTTTCTGACTACTATCCAGCAGGGGTACCAGACGGCTGTTGGTGCAATAGTAAAACTGTAGGGGAACGGGACGAAAGTCGGAGTAAATCAGCTCGGTGGGGCCATGGACTTGATGCAACCAGTCGGTAAGCTGGCCACTATTTTCTACTGTGGCGGATAGGGCCAGCAGCTGAATCTCGCGGGGACGGTAAATAATGGATTCTTCCCAGACGGTGCCCCGCTGGCGATCGTTCATGTAATGGCATTCATCTAAAACGACGGCCTCTACCTGTTGCAGAGTGGTGCCCGTTTCCCCAATACGGGTGCCGTAGAGCATATTGCGGAAGATTTCGGTGGTCATTACCACGATCGCCGCATCCCGGTTGATGGAGAGGTCTCCGGTCAGGAGTCCCACCTGCTGGTCGCCAAACTGCTGGCGGAAATCCCGAAGTTTCTGGTTAGACAGGGCCTTTAGCGGTGTGGTGTAAAAGACTCGCTTACCATGGGCCAGGGCGCGATGGATAGCGTACTCCCCGACCAGGGTTTTACCAGAGCCAGTGGGGGCGCACACGACTACAGATTTGCCGCTGTCCAGGGCGGCGATCGCCTGGTATTGAAAATTATCCAGGGGAAAGGAAAACAGATCGGTAAGGTCGGGCACTGGATTATGATGGTTGCAGGGAAGCGTCACTATTTTAATTTGATTCTAATTTGCTCAGCGGAGGCTGACCTATGGAAGCCCATAGGTGCGGCTTTGGCCAAAGGGCTGAAGACCGGGTAAATCGGTGCCAGTTATACGGCTGTATGGCGATGATCCCATGGTTGAGCCAGGGATAAAACTCCTAGAGCCCTGGTTCTGAAATGCTGTACCAGAACATCCTAACCATTTTGACAACGACTATCTCTCAGCTAGAGGATCACTGGACAATTAATTTAGGGTTTTTTCGGGAAATTGATTCCTTTACAGAAAACCGAACTGCCCTAAGCGGTTGAGTTTGCTAGGCTAGAGCTAACTTTAAGGAGGAATGCCATGGCGGCCACTGGCTTCAAAGACTACTATGCCCTGCTCGGGGTCAGTCGAACGGCCTCAACGGAGGAGATTAAGCAGTCCTTTCGCAAGCTGGCTCGCCAATATCATCCCGATGTAAATCCTGGGGATCAGGGAGCGGAGGCTAAGTTCAAAGAAGTTAGCGAAGCCTATGAAGTGCTCTCCGATCCTGATAAGCGCAAAAAATATGACCAGTTTGGTCAGTACTGGCAACAGGCTGATCGGGCTGGAGGCGGAGCCTACGGTGGGGCTCCTGGGGACTTTGGGGGCTTTGACTTTAGCGCCTATGGTAGCTTTGACGAATTTATTAACGAGCTGCTGGGGCGTTTTGCCGGGGGGGGTGGGGGTAACCGCAGTCGTAGCTATCCCTACGGCGGGGCTGGATCAACGGGTTTTGGGTTTGACACCGGTACCCCGGCCCAGTCCTTCGATCAGGAGGCAAATATTAGTCTTACCTTTAGTGAGGCCTTCCATGGCACCCAAAAGCGTCTGCGCATTGGCAATGACGAGGTAGAGGTGCGGATTCCGCCGGGAGCCAGGCAGGGGAGCAAGGTACGCCTGAAGGGTAGGGGGCAGATCAATCCCTACACCAAGCAGCGAGGGGATATTTATCTGGTGGTGCAGTTGACGGCCCATGATTTGTTTAAGTTTGAGGGGGACAACCTGGTCTGTGAAGTCCCCATTACCCCTGACGAAGCCGTGCTGGGGGGCAAAATCGATGTGCCAACCCCCGATGGCAGTGTTTCCATGAACTTGCCAGCCGCAATTAAATCGGGACAGACTTTGCGCTTACGGGGCAAGGGGTGGCCCCATCCTAAGGGCGATCGGGGGGATCAACTGATTAAGGTGGTGATTATGCCTCCCACCCATCCCAGCGCCGAGGAGCGTCAGCTCTACGAAAAAATCCGCGATAGTCGTCGCGATAATCCCCGCCAGGGACTACTCCATCAGCGACTCTAGCTTTCTCCCTGTGATTTTGATCCTATTTCCCTGGTAAAGCCCGGCTAATTCCTATGGCGAAGCGATTCAAAATCAGCCTGCCCCTGCTGGCGATCGCTGGCTTTAGCGCCCTCTCTCTCGGTATGTTAACCGCCCTGATGAGCAGCCTACCCGGTTATCGCATCGTGCAGGAGTCCCTTTTCCTGCCGTTTCACCTGGGGGGGGCTAACTACGATAGCGATCCGGTGCTAGGATTGGTGCTCCAGACGCCCGACCAACGGCGGGGGCCCTTGACCCGCTACGCCCAGGGACGATCCTCCCTGACTCAGCACCGGGCCCGTTACCTGCTAGCCCTCGATTTAATTAAGGCCAACCAGGCTGATCGGGCCTTACCCCTGCTGGCGGGGTTAGAGACCGACTATCCGGTGCTGGGGGCCTATATTTTGTTAGCCCAGGCTGAAGCCCAACTTGCCACCGGTCAAGCCCAGGCTGCCCAACAAACCCAACAACGGCTCCTGCAACGCTACAGCAACGATCCAGCCATTGCCCCCTGGCTCTATAGGTTAGGGCAACAGGACGGAACTCAGTGGGATAGGTTACTCCAGGCTTTTCCTCGCCATCCTAAGGCGGTCCAGGTGGCTCAAGAGCGTCTTACCGCTGACCCCTATCGAGCCGATGCCCTACCCCTGCTGATGATCATAGCCCGGGCCGACCTCCAGGGTAGTGACTGCGATTCAGCCCTGTTGCGCTTAAAAACCGAATTTGCCGGCCAACTACGCCCCGAGGACTGGCAAATTATTGGCTTTGACCTCTGGCGGCGAAATCAATACGCGGCGGCGGCTCCTGCCTATGCCAGGGCTGGAGTGTCTGCCCGTAACCTTTACCGCGCCGCCCGGGGTTACCAGATTGGCAAACAGCAGGACCAGGCGATCGCCCTCTTTAACCTGCTCGACCAACGATTTCCCCGGGCCCCCGAAACCGCTACTGGTCTGTTGCGTCTTACCCTTAGCCTGCCCGATGACAAAGTCTTAGGGGTGCTGGATCAGGTGATCCAGCGCTTTCCTGATCGGGCTGGGGAGGCCATGCTGATGCGAGCCAAGCGGTTGGATCAGCTGCGTCGCCCTGACCAGGCCAAGGCTAGCCGGGAAGAGATTTTAAAGCGCTATCCCCAATCCGATGCCGCCGCTGAAATTCGCCTTGAGAATGCTCGTGCTGCCGCTAAGCAGGGGGATTTGGCCGGGGCTATGGGTTGGGGACAGGACCTCCTCAAGTACACTCCCCGCAGCGACCTGGCGGCGGCGGCAGGTTTTTGGGTGGGTAAGTGGGCACGGCAACTGGGCAAGACCGACCTGGCCCAGTCCGTTCTGGAACAGGTCATCGGTACCCATCCCGAGTCCTACTATGCCTGGCGGGCGGCGGTGGCCCTGGGCTGGGATGTGGGTGACTTCCCCACCATCCGATCTAAAAGTCCCCAGATTGCCCCCCTCCAGGGGCGTATCCCCCTGCCCACGGGGTCAGCGGCCCTGCAAGAACTCTATCTACTGGGCCAGGATCAAATCGCCTGGGAACGCTGGCAAACCGAGTTCCTGAATCGCCAGGACCCATTGCCAGCGGAACAGTTTGTAGATGGGTTGATGCGCCAGTCCCAGGGGGACTATCTCCATGGCATTTACCAAATGACCAGCCTGGCGGAGGGCGATAGTCCAGAGCAGCGAGCAGCACTTTCCCCACTCCTGCAACGGCCAGACTACTGGCACGGTGTTTATCCCTTTCCCTATGCCGATCTGATTCAGACCTGGGCGGCCCAGCGCCAGATCAACCCGCTGCTGGTGGTGGCTTTGATTCGGCAAGAGTCTCGCTTTAGTCCCCAAATTCGCTCCGCGGTGGGGGCTACCGGTCTGATGCAGGTTATGCCCGATACGGCAAAATGGATTCAGCAATCCGCTGGGCTAGACCCCTACGATCTGACCCACCCCGACGATAATATTCGGTTGGGTACCTGGTATTTAGATCACACCCACGCCGAATACAATAACAATTCCCTATTGGCTGTCGCCAGCTACAATGCTGGCCCTGGTAACGTGGCTAAATGGATGAAGCAGGGTGGCTATGGCGATGCCGATGATTTTGCCGAAGCCATTCCCTTTCCTGAAACTAAAGGCTACATCCGCTCGGTCTTTGGAGGTTACTGGAATTACCTCAGACTCTACGACTCTGCGATCGCCGCCCAGGTCAAGCAACTAGAGCGAAAATGATTTCTCCCTATCCTCTGACTTGGCAAAGGCACCCTCACACGCGACAATGAAATAATGTATTTTTTAATCTCTCGACTGTGAACAACGCACCTGTACGCACGGTTTCTGATGCTAAGCGGGACTTCTACACCCACCACACCCGGCCCATTAATTCTATTTACCGACGTGTGGTAGATGAGTTGTTGGTCGAGATGCATTTACTATCCGTTAATGTTGATTTTACCTACGATCCCATCTATGCCTTAGGGGTTGTGACCACCTTTGATCGCTTTATGACGGGCTATCGGCCAGAGGCGGATACAGATTCTATTTTTAAGGCCCTTTGCAGTTCTACTCAAGGCTCCCCTGATCAGTATCGTCAGGACGCGATCGCCATGCAAGAGGCGGCTAAAGGGTTTACGCTGGATAGCTTCAAAGCTTTGGTAGAAGACCCCCGTCAAGGGGTGGAACAGAGTCCGGTTGCCCCTATTCTGACCAGGGTAGTCGAGCAATCTGGATTTAAGTATAGTCGTCCCTTTGGCATTGGCCTATACACCCTCTTAGAACTGATGGCGGGTGAAGCTACCCTGCAAAATCAAGAGGTTCTGGCTGATCTGGTGAATTACCTGGGCGATCGCCTCCATCTACCTGCCGATAAACTATCGAAGGATTTAGATGTCTACCGTAGAAATTTGGAGAAGTTAGCCCAGGCCCAGGAAGTCCTGCAGGACATACTGGCGGCTGAACGTAAGAAACGAGAAGAACGCCAGCAATCGGCCCCAGAGGACCATGAATCCGATTTAAATACCGCCAGCAATCTGGCCGATGGTCCTGAGGCTTAAAAGCCTATCCAGTTCCGTCAACCTTTGCCCCTACCCTGTCTATCCCGGTCAACTTGGCTACTGCCATGGCTGGAACTTTTTGCCGGGTATGGAGGTCTTTAGCCTAGGGCTGATTTGCAGGATTACCCTAGGTTGGGTGGGGATTATGCCCCGCCTGGGCTGGGTTACCAGGGCTCACAGCGATATCGGTAGAATATCCTCTCTATCCAGGCGGGTTAGCAACCCCAAAATACTTCTTTTAAGCATTTTTGTGGTTTGTTGTAAAGCCGTTATGGGTGGGCAAAAAAAGTGACTTTGATCACCACATGAAACTTTTCAGTAGTTTTACTATTGTATCGGTAATAGAAAATATTTGTGTACTAATACTGGGGAATTATGAAGCTGTCAGAGCCTGAAATCTGGAGACTCCTACCAGGAGAAGATTTCCGAATTTTGGGTTTTGTCCGTTTCCATAACGGCCTGGCATTAAGATTTTATGACTAGAGGCAAAAGCCTCAGGCGTGGCGGGTTTTCAGTGCTACTATGGCAACTTGTTCCCCTACGGTTATCCCAGTAAAATAGATTCTGAGAACTTTAGTTGGATCGGTTTTCTAACCTTAAAGGTAGCTTCTGGTATGGTTTCTGCAGATTCTCTCGACTCCTGCTCTAACTATTCGGTTTATTCTCCAAATACCGTAGAAGAAGATGTCCTCTATCAGTACTTTCAGTACTGGCGCAGGCAAGAGCCTGCTCACCAGCTAATCGAGCGATTTCGTAGTTTATTTTTCGACGGTAGCGTCGATACGGATAACCGGGTGACTACCGCCCTGTTTCAACTTTCCCTATCTATCGGTGCTGAACAGAAATTTAAATACGTTCTCAACCGTTGTTGTTACATTTTAATTAATTATTGGTATGGCCAACCCCGGGATCATTGGGCTATCTCTGAACTAATCGGGCTTTTTGATGACCTCACTACCGTCTCATCTGCTGCTCAGGTGCAGCGGGTCAGGGGTTTATTAAGACAGTTTCTAGCCAGTGAACAATACGTAGCTCTGGACCGCCTGCGGAGGATTTTTGCTGAACCGAAGGACTCCCTAGAAAGCCTAGCGATCGCTGATGAACAACCCCTGGCGGGTCGGATTCGCCACTATCCCTTTCTTTATGACACCAGTCTCCTGACCCAGGATAGCAGTCAGGAACAGACTAAAAACATTGGTGATCTACGGCTTAAGGCAGAGGCCAACTTAGGGATTCGTCTGGCCCGCTACCACAGCCATGGTGCGAGTTCCCGGTTATCTGGTGGGGCAGCCCCCAATCCCACCCTATTAGAGGCCTCAGAACTGACGGCAGCCCTCAACTACTACACCGGTAAGGTTGAACAGGGTCGTACTCAAAAAGATATTGCGTCCTGGTTTCAGACCTACAGCAAAACAGCCCGTTCCTTTCGCGACTTTAAAGATGAGTTTGTTGACTATCTGATTGCCCCCATTGCCGCCGTCGATCCAAGGTATAACAACAACCCCTTTACGCGGAATTTGCGCCAGCATTTACGGGAAACCATGGCTAACTTTGATGACCAGCAGCTTAGTCGTTACATTCACACTCGTTTTTGCCAGCAAGTCCTGAATTTTCTGGTGGTGGATAGCCCTCAACGGCCTGTGTTCCGTCGGTTTTGCCATCTGCTGGAAGATATTGGCCATACCCTCACCATTGGGTTGTTGCTGAGGGTAGTCCTATTTTGTACCGAGGCCAAACCCTGGCTTGAGCGGCGTTTTTCCCTGTTATTCAATTTCCACGAGCAGCGCCTGTGTAAGGAAGTACCCTGGTTGGTCTATAGTCTGGAGCATTTGAATATAGCCCTGATCACTAACTTTAATCAGATTGGTTATCAGTTTTAGGGGTTCAGTGGTTCGTCCTACTTTGAGCCCTGACTGTGCCCTCTCCTAAGCTGGAGAAAGGGGCCTTGATCCGTCCTTTTCCCTAGTTTTGGGAGAAGGGGTTAGGGGCCAGCGGATCGACAGTCCTCAGCTTTCCATCCCCAGATACAGGAGGCAGCGAACCGCGATAGGTAGGTTTTGCTTTGCCCATCCTACGGGGCTCTCAAGTAAAAATACGCTTAAGCACAGGAATCCTGCTTAGGACAAAACGATCTAGCAACAGTACGACTATTAAGGAAAGACCTACTAAGGGAAAAATAAGTCCGAGAACTGCAGTAATGACCAATGGAAACCGCCAATTTTGTGCGTAGGGTGGCATTGCTGGAGCCCCAATCCGCCCAGTTCCCTGAGGACGACGTTGCCACCACATAACAGTTCCCGTGATTGAGAGTAATACTGTAATTAGGGCCGCAATTAGCATTAGCAATTGGTTTGGTAATCCAAAGTATTTTCCCATGTGAATGGCAACTCCCATCTCCACCACTTTAGGAACTAATCCATAATTTTGCCAACGCACATCAGCCAGAACTTTGCCACTATACTGATCAATGTGCATCGTCACTTCTTGTCTTGGGTCATCTGGAAATGCCGATACCGTGTACACACCCGTTTCACCTTCAGGCAAAACCACAGTAAAACCCGGTGGTGCCCCTTTAGACTGGGCCAGGGTAATCACAGAGTCAATGCTGACCGACCTACTAGTATCAGTAGCCTTCTGGGAAATTGTAGACTCGTTGTGGCTATGTTTAGACGGGGTAGACTGAGGCATCTGTAGCTGGCCTACTGCCCAAGGTACAACTTGTCCTTTCTGATTAAGGGAACCAGTCAATACAGTCGATTTAGGAATGTCGTCCCACATTTGGGCTGGAAATCTGCCCCACACTTGAGCGAAGGTGTTTCCCCAAAAACCACTCCAGGGCAAACCTGTGAGGATTAGAAAACCAATTAGGACAGTACCGTAAAATCCAGGAACAGCATGTAAGTCGCGCCAAAAAATTCGCTTATTTTGCGTCCACAGGCGTGGAACCAGGGTGCCTAAGACAGAAAACTGATAGCGTGGTATCCACAAATAAAGCCCCGTAATCAAGAGAACTAATGCCCAACAGGCAGCCAGTTCCACAACATAATCACCCAACTTCCCAAGGAGTAGCTCCCCATGAATCTTCCGAGTGATCGCCTGTAGATTGTTAACCTCATCACGATTTCCTAACACCTGCCCTGTATAAGGGTTTACGAAGGTCATCAGCTCACGCTGATCAGTTGTTGTCAGCAGCACCTCCGTACTGCGATCGGGGGCGCTATTGGGGGTCACTTTAGTTACTATTGCACCAGGGTGGGCCTCTTCAGCAAACTGTACCTGATCCGAGTAAGGTATGGTGGTCGTACCAGGCTGCACAAACATCAGATTGTGGTACATGGCCGCATCCAACTGCGGTTTGAACAAATAAATTATGCCCGTTGCTGCCAAAATGAGCATAAAAGGGATGACAAATAAGCCAGCATAGAAGTGCCAACGCCACACTGTCCGATAAAATCGATTGCTGGGAGATTCAGATGAAGTCTGAGTCGAAATACTTTTAGATTCGGTCACGGTACATCTCTACGCTGAACAAAGTTGCCTAAGTAATTTCCCTTAACAAGAAAACTATGTCAAGGGCCATAGGATTAAACTTCCAACAGAATACCTACCTGGCATTAGGCTTCCGGTAAGAGATCCCCCTCCAGCAGCAGGCGAGACATCAACACCAGATAACGTTTATCCATCATCAGCCAACCCTCTGCCTTAAATTCCTTCAACAAACGGGTTACGGTTACTCGCGTAGTCCCGATCGCCGTAGCCAGCTGATAGTGGGTCAGGCGGATGGGAATGCGAACACCCTTGGGTTCAACCTGGCCAAAGTCCCTAGCTAACATGAGTAGAAAGTGTTTCAACCGGTCGCCGACCAACCGTTTACCCGAAAGGGCTAGCCAGGCTTCCGATTGCTGTAGCCGCAGGGTAAGGTAGCGAAAAAAGCCTGCCATGAGTTCGGTGGAGCCGACAATCTCGGCGATCGGTAGAGCCAGGAGGTCTACATCGGTAAGGGCTATGGCCCAGTAGGGATAGACGGTGGTCAGGGGCAATCCCAGGGGCATAGAGGGACCCGCCAGCCCTAGCAGGGTTTCACTACCATCGTGCTGAATGGTGAAGAGCTGCACAACACCACGGCAGACCACCAGGACTTCCTCCGCTTTTAAGGGAATAGGTTGGCCCATCGAGTAAGGAAGAAGAGTCCGATCGCGATAGAGTTGCTCCAGTAAGTCAATAAAGGTCTGATGATAGTTTAGCCCCGTGGGAGCAGAGGTCATGACAGACACAGCTTTACCTAGAATGCATTGGGAAAAGGGTCTGCTCTGAAGGTATCGCTTTGGCCCCACCGCTAGGATGATCCGGTAGGCTTCCCAAGCAGACTATTTACCTAATTCCATTGTGGGTAGGAAAAATTAAGAACCATCCCCAATCAGGTTAAGAAGCTGCTAATAAACCATAGATTTTTGTTATCTTAAATACCTTATATCAGGGTCCTCGTAGCCCCCGGTACAGTCATGGCCATGCCCTTTGGGGCTGGCTAGGGGATAGGCATTCTCCCTTAAGGAATGGGCGTGGTTGCCAGTAAATCTTCTAAGATGGCCTGGGCAGGGCTACTGCCATTGGTTACCAGGCGATGGGCCAGCACTGGAAGCGTCAGAGCCTTAATATCGTCGGGAATGGCGTAGGTGCGTCCCTGCAGATAGGCCAGGGCCTGGACTGCGCGACCAAAGGCTAGGGTACCCCGGGGGCTAACGCCAAGGCCGATATCCGGGTGCGATCGGGTGGCCCGTACCAGTTGCACCAGGTATTGCTGCAGCGAGGCTTCCAGTCTTACCTGGCTACATTGGCGGCGAATCTCTAGGACCTCCCCCAGGCTCAGGCAGGGATGGAGGGGGTGGGTCCCAGGGGTCAGGCCCAAACCCTCTACCATCTGGATCTCTTCCGTCTGACTGGGATAGCCCAAACTCAGGCAGAGGGCAAAGCGATCCAGCTGGGCCTCGGGCAGGGGAAAGGTACCGTGGTACTCGGCTGGGTTTTGGGTGGCGATCGCAAAGAACGGTTGGGGGACAGGCCGTGATAGGCCATCGATGGTCACCTGATCTTCCTCCATGACTTCCAGCAGCGCCGACTGGGTGCGGGGGGTAGCCCGGTTAATTTCATCGATCAGCAGGATATTGGCAAAAACAGGGCCAGGAAGAAACTGAAACTCTCCCTGGCCAGGGTTCCAGATATTGGTACCGGTGATATCGGCGGGCAGTAAATCGGGGGTGCATTGCAGCCGTTGAAAGTGGCCATCAATGGATTGGGCCAGGGATCGGGCCAGCAGAGTTTTTCCCACCCCTGGCACGTCTTCCAGGAGGGCATGGCCGCCAGAGAATAGGGCCACCAAAACCAGGCGAATTGCCTCTGACTTACCAATAATGGTGTGATTAAGGGTTTGAAGCAGGGTTTCAATGCGATCGCGCATGGTTTCATCCGGGGGACAGGGCGATAGTTGGGGCAGGCCTAGGCATAGAGGTCCGGTGGGGGGTTGGATAGGTGCCCCCAAGCCTGCCGACAATCCTCTTGAATTTGCTGTTTCAGGGCCTCCAGGGAGGGAAATTTTTGTTCCGGACGCAGGTAATGGGCCAAAACCACCTGCAGGGTCTGACCGTAGAACTCAGGCCCACTCCAGTCCAACAAGTGTACCTCAGCGGTAGGGTGGGTTCCATGGACCGTGGGGCGTAGGCCCAGATTCATGATTCCAGGTAAGGCTTCAGGGGAACTGGGGTTGAGGCCCTCGACCCAGACGCTGTAGACCCCGTAGGCGGGTAAAAACTTATCAACCGGTAGGTCAAGATTAGCGGTCGGAAAACCCAACCTACGTCCTAACTGTTGACCCTTGACTACGCGCCCAGTTAAACGGTAGGGTCTGCCCAAAAGGGCCTGGGCCGTGGCCAAATCCCCCTGGCTAAGGGCAGATCGAATACGAGAACTGCTGATCCGTTCTGAACCCAAACAGGCCAGGGGAGCAATGTCTACCCTGACTCCATGGGCTCGGGCCAACTCCCTTAACTGGGTGACGGAGCCCTGGCGATTTTTGCCAAAACAAAAATCCTGCCCAACACTAATACGCTGGGCCTGGAGATGGCCGACCAACAAGTTTTCTACAAATGCCTCTGGGGATAAATCCGCTAAGGTCTGGTTGAAGGGCACCAACACCAGCTGGCCAATCCCCAGACGGCTGATCTGACTGGCCTTTTCCGGTAGGGGAGTGAGCAGACGCAGGGCCTGCCCAGAAAAAAATTCCTGGGGATGGGGATAGAAGGTCATCACCGTGGGGATGGGACCTGTGGCCCTGACCAGGTCATACAGACCGTCGGAGGCGATCCTCAAGTCTGTTCGGAGGCTCAACCCCTGCAGGGGAGGGGCAAGGTTCGGCGGTTGCTCTGGATCTAGGCTAGGGGAGGGGAGTATCTGGCGAATCACCGCCTGATGCCCCAGGTGAATACCATCAAAATTTCCCAGGGCGATCGCCGTTGGGGTGATAGCGGTAGCTAGGGAAGAGGTAATCCACACACCTTAGATTTTCCCATAGATCGCCGATCTATAGCTTTGACTAGAAGGCTGGGGATGCCGTCAATCAGACTGATTAAGGAAGCAAACCCACCTGGGGTTGCCCCCCTCACTACCCATCTCATCCCGGTAATTCACCCTAACGCTGAGGTTTCTGTTACCCTCAAAGGGCATTGCAGAAAACCGGTGGGTAAGGCCAATAGTGATAGACCATTCATTTCAGTATTACGGCATAGTTTTTTATGCCATTATTCTGGCCCGGTACTTTGTTATAGCTGGGGGAATTTACCTTTGTTTGTATTTTCTCCCCAGGCCTCCCGTCTCCCCGTCCCGGCGGCGGCCTAGCTGGCGCTCAATCTACCATGACATTAAGCTGTCGGTGTTGTCTGCGGGTATTTTTGCCCTGGCTGCAGCCTTTATCCTCTGTGCATACGGCAACCATGGAACGCAACTCTATGCAGACCCATGGAAATACGGTCTTTGGTACCTAGGGTTGAGCTATGGTTTGGTGTTGCTGCTGCAGGATACCTACTTTTACTTTACCCATCGCCTATTTCACCATCCCCGCCTGTTTCCCTGGGTACACCAGGGTCACCATCGATCGCGCTATCCCACTCCCTGGACCTCCTTCGCCTTTGACCCCATTGAGGCGATCGTCCAATCCCTCTTTTTGATTGGGGTGGTGTTCTTCATACCCCTTAACTTTGGGGTGGTAGTGGCGGTACTGGCGACCATGACGATCTGGGCCGTCTTAAACCACCTCGGGGTGGATTGCTTACCCCTGTCCTTCCCCCATCACTGGCTAGGGCGATGGATCATTGGCCCAGCCCACCATTCTATTCACCACGCTAAATACCATAGCCATTACGGTCTGTATTTCACCTTTTGGGATCGCTGGCTGGGAACCCAACATCCCAGCTACGAAACTATCGCCTTGGGCAGAGTACTGGGAACCCAATTGAAGGAGGAACGCTAAGGCTAGGTAGCCAGGGTATGGAGGCGGGGCAAAACCCACAAAAAAGAGGGACACCCCCAAGGCATCCCTCCCAATCTGGTTCCGGCTTAAAGTCACCTGAAGGCAAATCAGGTGGATCTAGGACATAGCCTGAATAACATAGTCAAAATAGGGCGTAGCCTCTGCGGCGTCGGCATCGTTAAGGAGGTTGAGAGAGGCTTCCTTCAGACAGCGAATGGCCTCTGCCATGCCAGGTACGGGTACATTCAGGGCGTTGTACATTTCCCGCACTCCGATCAGGCCAATGCTTTCAATCGGGGTTTTATCGCCAGCGATGATGCCATAGGTAATCACTCGCAGGTACCAGCCATAGTCGCGAATACAGAGAGCCCGCTGTTTTTGACCGAAGGCGTTACCGCCTGGTGCAATAAAGTCGGGCCGTCGCCGCCACAACTCACGGCTAGCCTGATCAACAATCTTTTTTTCATTCTCGGAGAGAGTAGCAGCGATGCGGGTACGCTGCTCGCCGGTTTTTAAAAAGTCTTCGATGGCCTTTAGCTCACCGCTGGTGGGGTAGCGCAGCTCATCATCGGCGTTCAGAATGACTTGGCTAACGACAGACATAGTTATTTAATCGCGGGATGATTCTCTTATCATTGTTAGTTTAACCAGTTGGGGACTCCAGGGAAAGTCAAATTTTGATTTAGTTGGGGCTGGAGGGATCACTGATACTAGCCCTGCCCAGGGGAGAGCAGTTAAACCCTGAGTTTTCAAGCACTTCCCCGATCTCGAAAAAATATTAGAACTGCAATGGATCCCTAATATGTGTAACTTTCTTGATACATGGGCCGAAGCGAGGTGCCTTCTGTTCCAACTGTAGTTTTGGCCAGAGCCCTGGGGATCCGGCGGATCGGTTAATTTCCCAACCCATAGCTGACAGGCTAGTGCCAGCTTAGTCAACAGGAACAAGCCAACCCTGGGTCGGCATTCTGGCGGCCACTCAGGCCCGATCGCCCACCAGCCCCTGCAACACCTGTGCGGCTGTAGCGGTCCAGCCCACAATGCCCCCTTGGGCCCGCACCATGGCCAGGGTAGCCTGCTTAAACTCCGGAAAGTAGCTTTCCGTGGCATCTTCTACCAACAGACACTCGTAGCCGCGATCGTTAGCCTCTCGCATGGTGGTTTGTACACAGACTTCGGTGGTAACCCCCGCCAGGATCAAATGGCTAATGTTATGGGTTTTGAGTAAAAACTCCAGGTTGGTATTGTAGAACGCCCCTTTACCCGGTTTTTCAATGACCTTTTCCCCTGGTTGGGGGGCCAGCTCAGCAATGATCTGGTTACCTGGCTCCCCCAGCACCAAAATTCGCCCCATTGGCCCTGGGTCACCAATTTTCAGGGCACTCTGCCCCCGCTCGTACTTACTAGGGGGGCAATCGGCCAGATCGGGGCGATGGCCCTCTACGGTTTGTAGAATGGGTAAACCCAACTGTCGAAAGGCAGACTGTAAGCGCTGCACCGTCGGGACGATGGCCTGCAACCGGGTAACGTCATTACCCAGAGCTGCGCCAAAGCCGCCGGGTTCTAAAAAATCCCGCTGCATATCGATAATCAGTAAGGCCAGACCCGTTGTTGAGGGTAGGGGATAGTCGTAGGGTTGGGCTGCAATGACGGCCATAGGGAAACCTGACTCAGAAGAACCATGGGGGAAAGCACTAACGGTATCGGGCGATCGCCATCGATGCCCATAACTATAGACCTGTTGGCTCCTGACCCGAGGCCACGGGAGCAATGGTTGTGAGCTTGAGATCGGGGTGGTCACTGGCGATTTGTTGACAATTCCATTCGTTGCGAAACAGCAGCACGGGGCGATTCCAACAGTCCTTCACTACGACGGTATTGAATAGGCGACCGACCGCCTCCAGGGCAGGCCAGCCCCCCTCTACCCAACGGGCCACGCTGTAGGGTAGGGGCTCTAGAATGGTATCGACGTTGTACTCGTTTTGCAGCCGAAACTGCACCACCTCAAACTGCAGCTGACCCACCGCCGCCAGAATTGGATCGCGCTTGGACTCATCGGTGGAAAACATGATCTGTACCGCCCCCTCTTCCCGCAGTTCCGACACCCCTTTCTGGAATTGCTTGTACTTAGAGGGATTGGGATTTTTCAGGTAGGCAAAGATCTCGGGAGAGAAACAGGGAATACCGTCGTATTCCAACCGTTGTCCCTGGTAGATGGTGTCGCCTATGGCAAACACCCCCGGGTTATTCAGGCCAATTACATCGCCGGGGTAGGCCTCCTCTAGGGATTCCCGCCCCTGGGCAAAGAGCTTTTGGGGATGGGAGAGGCGCACGGTTTTACCGGAACGGGCATGGTTGACCACCATGTCCTTTTCAAACCGGCCAGAACACACCCGCACGAAGGCCACCCGATCGCGGTGTTTGGGGTCCATGTTGGCCTGGAGCTTGAACACAAAGCCAGAAAAATCCGGCTGGGTGGGGGCCACCTCCCCCAGATTACTGCGGCGGGGGGAGGGTTTCAGGGCATAGTCCAGGAAGGCATCCAGGAACAACTGCACGCCGAAATTGGTCATGGCGCTGCCAAAGAACACCGGGGTCATCTGACCGGCGTGTACCGCCTCTAGATCGAGGGCGGGGCCCAGTTCTTCAATCACCTCCAGCTCCTCCTGGAATTGTTGGTAGAGGTCCTTATCCAGCAGAGTTTGGATGGCTGGATCGGCCAGGTCCACCACGGTGTCCCGGGCGGCCCGACTGCCGTGGGCGCTGCGCTCAAACAGGTGAAACTGGCGATGTCGACGATCAAACACCCCCTTGAAGCGATCGCCCATGCCGATCGGCCAGTTGACGGCGTAGGTTTGCATCCCCAGCCGCTGCTCAATTTCGTCCAGCAGCTCCAGGGGTTCCCGGGCGGGGCGGTCCATTTTGTTGAAGAAGGTGAAGATCGGCAGCGATCGCAGCCGACAGACCTCAAATAACTTCAGGGTTTGGGGCTCTAAGCCCTTGGCGGCGTCTTCCAACATCACCGCATTATCGGCGGCGGCCAGGGTGCGGTAGGTATCTTCGCTAAAGTCCTGGTGACCGGGGGTATCCAGCAGGTTAATGGTGTAGCCGCCGTAGGCAAACTGCAGCACCGTGGAGGTGATGGAAATGCCCCGCTGCTGCTCCAGCTCCATCCAGTCGGAGGTGACACTGCGCTGGGCCCGCTTGGCCTTCACCGCCCCCGCCTCTTGAATGGCCCCACCGTAGAGCAGCAACTTCTCTGTCAGGGTGGTTTTACCGGCGTCCGGGTGGGAAATAATCGCAAAATTACGGCGTTGCTCAACCGCAGCGGCGAGTTCAGCGGGGGGTAGGGCCGCAGCATTGGTCATAGGTAATAGACACCTGGGTGCCAGGGAAGCTATAGAGGTACTGTTAAAATTCTAATGGTTAGACGCCCGCTTCGCCCACCGCCAGGTTCTTCTCAAGAGGGGGCTCTGTGCTTCCCCTCCCAGGAGGGGTGCCCGTAGGGCGGAACCCACCCCTAGCTCCTCCCAGGATCAACCCACCCCTAGCCCCTCCCAGGAGGGGCTAGGGGTGGGCAAGCTAATATCCAAACCCTAATGGCCTCCACCACAGCTTCAACATCCCGGCGCACCTCAGCTTCCCGGAAGCGGAGCATGCGAACACCCAAGGCTTCTAAACGAGATTGTCGTCTCTGGTCCCTGGCTTGGGCGGCTGTACCGTCATGGGAAGAACCATCAATTTCAAGGGCGAGCATGAGTTGTTTGCAGTAAAAATCAACGATGAAGTGATCGATAGGGCGCTGGCGATCGAAGTCATAGCCCAGTAATTGTTTTCCCTTGAGGTGCTGCCAGAGTTTGATTTCGCCCGGTGTCATATTTTGGCGCAGCTGGCGGGCGCGTTCTTTGAGGATGGGGTTGTAGGGGATGATGGGATAGGCCACGGGGCGATCGGGTGAGGGGTGGTTATAGTGTGCCCAACTCACCTCTGGTCACTCCCAGGACGGAACCCACCCCTGGCCCCTCCCAGGAGGGGAAGGGGTGGCTCTATGCTTTGAGGTTCTCACCGGCAGAGACAGACCCATCCCCTCCTTAGGAGGGGTGCCCGTAGGGCGGGGTGGGTAAATGCCTCCTTAGGAGGGGTGCCCGTAGGGCGGGGTGGGTAAATGCCTCCTCAGGAGGGGTGCCCGTAGGGCGGGGTGAAGGACCAGGCCAATAGACCGTGATCATGGGTGGAATCTTGATAGACTACTAGCCACGGCATCGGTCCAGGAGGGGAAATGGAGTCAGGTACCAGCCAGTCTCAGGTGGCCAGGGTGGCCACCCTGCGCCAGCAACTGCAGGCCGCTAGCTACGCCTACTACGTGCTGGACGATCCGATTATGGCCGACGAAGTCTACGATCGCCTCTACCGGGAACTCCAGGATCTGGAAACCGCCCATCCCCATCTGATTACCGCCGATAGCCCCACCCAACGCATCGGGGAAAAACCCGCCAGCCAATTTACCTCGGTGCGCCATACCATCCCCCTCTACAGCTTGGAAAACGCCTTTAACCTGGGGGAATTTCAAGTCTGGGAAGAGCGTTGGCGGCGTCAGGCTCCCGCAATGGGGGCGGTGGAGTACGTGGCGGAGCTGAAGATTGATGGGTCCGCTCTGGCCCTTACCTACGAACAAGGCATCCTGGTGCGGGCCGCTACCCGGGGCGATGGTAGCGCTGGTGAAGACATTACCCAAAATGTCAAAACCATTCGCTCCATTCCCCTACGATTGCAAACCGATCACCCCCCGGCCGTGGTGGAGGTGCGGGGGGAAGCCTTCCTGCCCCTGGCGGTGTTTGAGCAGATTAACCAGGAACGGTTGGCCCGGGAGGAGGCTCCCTTCGCCAATCCCCGCAACGCTGCCGCCGGTACCCTGCGCCAGCTGGATTCCCGCATTGTGGCCCAGCGTCAGCTCGATTTTTTTGCCTATACCCTCCACTTGTTACCCGCAGACACCCAGGTCGGGCCCCTGCCCAGGAGTCAATGGCAGGCCCTGGAATTGCTGCACCGCTTTGGCTTCCGGGTCAACCCTAACCGCCAGCTCTGCCAGTCCAGCGCTGAGGTGCAAACCTACTACGACCGCTGGGCCAGCCAGCGCTACCAGCTCGCCTACCTGACCGACGGGGTGGTGGTGAAGCTCAACGACTTCGCCCTGCAGGAGGAACTGGGCTTTACCCAGAAGTTTCCCCGCTGGGCGGTGGCCCTCAAGTACCCGGCGGAGGAGGTGCCCACCCGACTGCAGGGGGTGACCTTTCAGGTGGGGCGGACCGGGGCGGTGACCCCGGTGGCGGAACTAGAGCCGGTGCAACTGGCGGGTACCACCGTGGCCCGGGCCACTCTGCATAATGGCGATCGCTTGGCGGCCCTGGATATCCACCAGGGGGATACGGTGATCCTCCGCAAGGCGGGAGAAATCATCCCCGAGGTGGTGCGGGTGATGCCGGAACTGCGGCCCCCTGACGCCATCCCGGTGACCATGCCCGGTGACTGCCCCCAGTGCGGCGAAGCCCTGGTAAAACTGGCGGAGGAGGCGGTAACCCGCTGCATCAACCGCTCCTGCCCCGCCATTGTGCAGGGGGCGATCATCCACTGGGCCCGTCGCGATGCCCTGGATATTGAGGGGTTGGGGGTGAAGTGGGTACAGCAATTGGTGGATCAGGGGCTGGTGCACTCCGTGGCCGATCTCTACGGGCTGACGGTGGAGGACCTGCTGCCCCTAGACCGCATGGGGCCCCAACTGGCCCAGAAATTGGTGGGAGCGATCGCCGCCTCCCAAACCCGCCCCTGGGCAGCGGTGCTCTACGGTTTAGGCATCCGCCATGTCGGTACGGTCAACGCCAAAACCCTGGCCCAGCATTTCCCCTCGGTGGAAGCCCTGGCGATCGCGCCAACCGAGAGCCTGGCCAGCATCGAGGGCATCGGCCCCGAAATTGCCCAGGCGGTGAGTCAGTGGTTTGCCAACCCCGCCAACCAGGCCTTGATACAACGCTTGCAGCAGGCTGGCCTGACCCTGGCTAGTGCCGGGCAGACCACCGCCACCGCCGACCAACCCCTGGCCGGTAAAACCTTTGTGCTCACCGGTACCCTACCCCACCTGAGCCGTCCCCAGGCCACGGCAAAAATTGAGGCGGCGGGGGGCAAGGTGGTCAGTAGCGTCAGCCAGGTGACCGACTACGTAGTGGCGGGAGACAAGGCTGGTTCAAAATTGACCAAGGCGGAAAAACTCGGTCTCACCATCCTAGATGAAAGGGCTCTGCTCCATCTAATCAGTAGGGTTTCCGATGATCAGCCTGGATAATCGTGGTTAGCCGTGACATGGTAGCCGTGGAGCTAGTGCTGATTCCAGGCGGTAGCTTTATCATGGGCTCGCCAGAGGATGAACCGGATCGACTAGAGGATGAGGGTCCCCAGCATCAAGTAACCCTGTCCTCCTACTGGATGGGCAAGTATCCAGTCACCCAGGCTGAGTATGAAGCGGTGATGGGTGAGAATCCATCACACTTCAGAGCAGATTACCATCCGGTAGAGTCGCTGCTCTGGGATGAGGTGATGGAATTTTGTCGGCGGCTGTCTACCTTGAAGGGCACTACCTATCGCCTGCCCAGTGAGGCCGAGTGGGAGTACGCCTGTCGGTCGGGGACCACAACCCCGTTCTCCTTTGGTGATAGGATTACCCAGGATCTGGCCAATTACAATGGCAATGCATCCCACCCGCAAAGGTCAATCGAAGTACCCCGAAACCAAACTACCCCGGTGGGTCAGTTCGAGCCTAATGCCTTTGGCCTCTATGACATGCACGGGAATGTCTGGGAACGATGTCTGGACCACTGGCATGATAATTATCAGGAGGCGCCTACCGATGGCGGGGCCTGGATGGAACAGGGGGATTCTCAAAGACGGGTGCTTCGCGGTGGTGCCTGGTATAGTCGGCCTCAGTACTGCCGTTCGGCCTCTCGAAACATGCTCCATCTCCCCAGGTATCGGAACAATGGCTTTGGCTTTCGGGTTGTTTGCGATTCGACAAACCTGGGGTAAAGATAGCGTCCAGGGGGTAGGGAATTAGACTTTCAGTAGGTTCAGTATGTTTGTTACCCATCTTTTTATAGCCTTCAGAGTAATATGGATTTAGTCGGGCTAATTTGAACCCAAGAAACTCAAATGGGCAGATTGTTACCGGTGTTGTTTTAACCCAATTGCAGCTATGACTGGAAGCTTAATTCGCCAGGTTATTTATAGTGTTCTAACCGTGGCAGGGTTGATCTGGACTAATTACTACCTGGTGCAGTTCACCGTGGCTACCCGGGGTGAGTTCACGGCCATTAACCTGCTGAACTTTGATTTAAGCACCTTCGTTAATCAGGTCTGGGCTAACCCTGCCTCCAGTTTCATTGCCGTTGACGTTACCATCGGCGCATTACTAGCCATCATCCTGATCGTAGCCGAAGGACGGCGGCTGAAGATGGCTTTTTGGGGCCTCTACATAGCCTTGATGTTTGCCATTTCCTTTGCCTTTGGCTTTGCCCTATTTTTGTTCATGCGCGAACGCCACCTAAACAGGCTGGAGACTTCCCCATAAGTCAGAACCCGGTCCGGGTCATAGCCCTAGCCTGGGAATGGATATCAAATCTGGGGGCCTTGGGAAACGATCGGTTCAACGGAGGAAGGGGGCGCTCCATCATCCTCAAACACCTTGATATGCTCTTTAGGGATCTCCTCTTTAGGGTTAAGGGCCTGAACTACTGTAGCCTCTTTCTTGACAGCCGGTGAATGGATCACTGTTTGAGGCATTGCCCCCGGCTCATTAAGTAGCCAGGGTAGACTGGATCGATGGTTTTCCAAAGGTATCTGTGGAGGGCTAGAGGAATTGGAGGAGTCCGCCTGAGACACCGTGGCTAGAGCCTCTGGGGCCGGCGCCGATGCAACTATGGCAGAGGGTAATGGTTCTATGGTTTGGTTTGCTTCCCGTACTTCATCCCTAAGCCCAGGGGCGGTTGGGGGTGCTTGAGGAACCGGCTGGCTGGAGTCAGGTCTGGATAGTTCAGCGACTGTTAGACTACCCCTAGTCTCGGAGGTTAGGGCGGGAGACTGGGATGGGCTAGGGGAGACATCCATCGAGGCTCCCTTAGCGGTTGGGAGATACAGTTGTTCAGGATCAAAGGCAAGAATGAAGGACTGACTTGCGGGGCTGGATTCAGAAGCTATGAAGCCTGAAGAATTTTCCCCAGGGGCAGGGGAGATCAAGGATTTCCCTAAAATTGCTGCGGTGGTGGCAAAGCCAGGGTTTTCCCGCTGATAGGCCACCAGAGCGAGGGAAACAGCCTTAGCCCGACGCTGTTGGTCGCGGCTAATGCTTGCCTGGGTATTACCTAAGCCCGGGGCATTCCATTGCTGGGTTTTCGGATTGATGTAAGAACGGGTACGCGCCACCACGATCGCATCAATACCGTTATGCCCCATAGCCCTGGCTTCTGCTAGCCGCTCCACGTACCCTACCCGGCCAATCGCCGCAAGGGGAGATTGATTGGCAAGATCAATGCCATTCAGAGTTTCTTCTAGGGATAGGGAAAGACCAAGCTGGGTTGCCCTGGCTTCCAAAATCTGGGTCTGGGTCCTTAACCGGCGCAGTTGTCTGGCATCAGCCTCTGTGGGAGAAGCCGCCCCGTGCTGGTAAGAAAAGGTCCCCAGATTCCAAGCTCTGTTACCCGGATCGACGTGACCATAATAAGCCGCTGTCCGATCGCCCGTGGGGGTGCGGGTACCTTCCGCCGATCCGACAGCCCTGGCCACCAGGGAATTGCTGTGACCGGTAAACAAATCCCCAATCCAGTCAGTATTACTGGGGGCTGGCGGCGTTATGGCCAGATCCATGAGGGGGGTTGGCGACGCCAGATCAAAGCTTAAGGCCAGGGAGGTGGGTTCAGCCTCCGCTGGGGTTTTTGCCGTTGTATCAGCCATGGCAGTGGCCGGGGCCGGGATGGCCTGGGTAGCAATGGGTAAGGCAGCTGCTTGAACGGGTGCGGGATCTGGTGAGGGTGGGGCGGGCGGTAACACAGAGGCAGGGGTCACATCGCCAGTCAACGCAACTGCGATGGCTCCACGGTAGACGCTACGGGGTAGTTGCTGGGGGGAATGGTAGCGCATAGGGGGATTACCCGCCTGGGTCGGTACCGGTAAGGGGGCCATGCTCTCCGCCTGGGGAGAGATTTCTGACTCAAGTTGGGGAATGGATTGCCCAGGACTAGGGCGATGATCGGCGGCGATCGCCGGTGGATCGAAGTTAAGGGCAAATTCCTCGGCCTGAGCAGTCCCCGGGACTAGAACCGCCAGAAGAGAACCTGCAGCCAATAGGGAGGAAGAAGATCTCATGCTAGTCTCCTAGTTAAATCTGAAGCGATATCCGGCGTACTCTTCCTTTTCGTAGAGCACCACCAGATGGGTATGGGGATCGAAGGCGAGGGGATAGGAGTCTCGTTCTGCGACCACATCGGCGCGCAACTGAATGGGAGGGAGGCGGCAGTAGGGCTCCGCCAGAACCTTTTGCACCGCCACCTTAGAATTCCGCTCTGGAATAGTCAGTAGCTTGGCCAACTGCTCACGGCTAAGCCGGGCATCACTCCGTACCACGGTTTGACAATCCTCGGCCAGGGCGGGTTTAGCTCTAACCATCAAGTTCTTTAAACCACCCCGTTGGATTACCAGGGATAACAGCAAGAGAAAGAGCCCTGTCGCTAGCAAAGGTTTCAGCCAATGCACCCGACTCTCAGAAAAATCTTCCCGGGCAGAATATACAGGAACCATTGTTTACCTCCTAGAGGAAATACCGTTTTAACCAGAACCTCTAGGACCCAGTGGATCGGTGAAAGCAGAGCCTAGGTAGACGTTCTGGCTGGCCTCTGCCACGGGTAACATGGCAGAGACTACCGAGACTATGGTGACGACTCAATCAACTAGAACCGATGGGAAAAGAACTAGAGATAGCCACCGATAAACACTCCAGCTAGAGCTAAAAATACCCGGTTAGCTAGACCCAGGTTAGGCCGGGAAGCCAGAGTAGCCTGATACAGGGCGTAGGCTACGATCGCTGTAATCGCCATCACGGTTAGGGGCCATAGACCGGAAAAAGCCGATAGCAGCAAGTCCAGGGCAAGTCTGGCAATCACCCCTCCCCCGAGCCACAACAGGGTGTCAATAAAGGAGGGAAAAACCGTCGTCCTATGGCCTCTTCTGACCACTTGAGGGGACCCCTGAGGGGATCTTCTGCTTCCACTCGAGGCTGGAATAAACAGGGATTCTATGCCGCGCCAGCCCCAGGCCAACCAATCTAGAGGCTCCTGGCTCAGGACACCAAGGATCTTGACCATGAGGGATCGGGCAAATCGCGATGGAGATGGTGAGGCCGAGCCTGTTCCGTAGGTTTGTCGCAAATGGCCCGCTAACTGGTGGGCTTCCTGATCCGGTTGATTAAGGCGCAGGGGTTGATAGGTGAGGCGAATATTGCCCTGGTGATCGAGTTCAGCACTGGCGGTAGCCGCTCGATCCAGGGTAATTTGGGGACAGAAAAAGCTATGACCCCAGTCGGACTTGCCCACGGAGACCCCCGCCAGTTGACTATGGGTGGCCTGTAGCTCTGCAATGGCTCGCCGTTGCTGCACAGAAAGGTGATTGATTTTATCTACCACCGATTGCAAGCGTTGTTGATAGATGGAGCTTGGTGCAGCAGGCTGAGGACAGGCTGGATCGATCAAAGGGGCGCCTGAGTAGGGGTTGGGGCTCCCTGCCGTGCCCTGCCGCGGGGCTACAGCCATGGCTGGGTTTGCAGTCTGGGGGAGGGTTACAGTCGCCCGCCCCCCTGCGGACTCGCCATAGGCCCGTAGAGACCGACGGCGAAGACTTTCCACCGTATTGGTTAGGTTGGTGGCTGGCATCCGGTTAGGGCTATAGGTAATGAGCTCCCCATTGGCAGGCCAGTCTATGGGGATGTCTAAGGAATGTTGACTCGAGGCAAAGGCCTGACGCCTGAGCTTATCTTGAATTACAGTTAGGTCCATAAGGCAGTTGATCAGCAGGGGGGGAAGGGGATCTCCACTGCTTTAATACAAGTGTACTATAAAGCTCTAAAATTGCAATCTTTTTCTTGGCGGGATGGTCGGGCTCCTGCCTGCTGGGGAAAGTAACCGCCAGGCAGATATCTCTTGGGCCCCGACCCTGAGGTCCAAGTTGATCCATGAAAGCTTAAGCTGCGCTAGGGGTTCTAACTCGCTCCCGAGCCATTAAACCTGGCTAGGGCTATAGCTCAGATCTAAGGTGAATATTGGCTTCGGGGTGCTGGGGTTTCCAAGTTGAGTGGGATACCATAGATTACCCACAGATTCTCTCCCTCCTATCCCTTCATAGAAGAGGACTAAGACCTTGTTGCATCAGCCAATCTGGACTTTACCCATTGACGATGTCTATGGAGCATTAGGCACCTCCCCTCAGGGGCTGACCGCTATGCAGGCCGCCCAAAAACTAGAGGAATTTGGCCCTAATCGCCTCCCAGAACCGGCCCATCGACCCCTATGGCTACGCTTTGCCGACCAGCTCACCCACTTTATGGCCCTCTTGCTCTGGGTAGCAGGGATGCTGGCCTTTATCTCCCACACCCCTGCCCTGGGTTGGGCTATCTGGGCTGTTATTTGGATCAATGCAGTTTTTAGTTTCTGGCAAGAGTTTCGAGCTGAGCAGGCCCTGGCGGCCCTGAAAAATGTATTACCCAACCAGGTACGGGTGTATCGCCAGGGGGAACTGGTCCAAATTCCAGGGGAGGAACTGGTGCGGGGAGATGTGATGCAACTGGAGGAGGGCGATCGCATCTCCGCCGATGCCCGCTTGGTAACGGCAGAGAGCCTTTACCTGGACCTCTCGGTGCTGACTGGCGAGTCCCTTCCCGTTGCCCGTAATCCCTATCCGGTCAGACCGCGGGAAAGCTTAGCCATACGCAGCGGCAAACCCCTTGAATATCAGGGGGAGCACCCTTTGCAGGAAACCCTCAACCCAGCCGAAGTCAGCAACTTGGTACTGGCGGGGGCTACCCTGTCCTCCGGACGGGGCACGGCGGTTGTTTATGCCACGGGGACCCAGACCGAATTTGGTCAGGTAGCCCATCTCACTACCGGCGTCAAACGAGAACCCAGCACCCTGGAGGTGCAGGTTACCCATATTGTTCGGGTGATTACGGCGATCGCAGTCACCATGGGGGTTTTGGTGTTTGTGTTGACCTCCCTGCTGGTGGGGATGGAACTGAAGGAGAGCTTTATCTTTGCCATCGGCATTATTGTCGCCCTGGTACCGGAAGGGCTCCTGCCTACGGTGACCCTATCCCTGGCGATTGGGGTGCAGCGCATGGCCAGGTGTAATGCCCTGGTGAGACGACTATCGGCAGTGGAGACCCTGAGTGCGGTGACGGTGGTCTGTACAGACAAAACCGGCACCCTAACTAAGAATGAAATGACCGTCCGCCATCTTTGGTTACCGCCAGTCGGGCAAGAAGGGGCAGACCTCAATCCCCTAGAGTCCAATCTATTGCCGGGCCAGGTGCGAGTTACGGGTTCAGGCTATGACCCCACCGTTGGCCAGGTGCATCTATCCCAGGATTCTCCCCTCCTCTGGAAGGCCAATTTACTCCTCACCGGAGCGGCCCTCTGTTCCAATGCCCGCCTGATTCACCTGACTGCCCCCAGTCGCTGGCAGGAAATGGGGGACCCCACCGAAGCCGCCCTGATCGTTGCCGCTGCCAAGGCGGGGCTTAACCTGGAGCAACTACAGCAGCACTATCCCCGTCAACGGGAAGTTCCCTTTGATTCCCGTCGCCGCATGATGACGGTGGTTTTATCCTGGTCCCAGTATGACTGCCCCTGTCCCCTCTTTCAGGCCAGTCCCCTGATGGTCTTTACGAAGGGAGCGCCTCTGGAGGTGGTGCGCCACTGCCAGACTGTTTTAAGGGATGGGGTGGTGGCCGATCTAAACCCCCAGGCCTGGCAGGAGGTGGTCGATGCCAATGATGCCCTATCGCGACAAGGCTTTCGGGTCCTAGGGCTGGCGGCTCGTTCTGGCGGAGAAGAACTGCGGGATATGAAAGCCCAGGATCTAGAACAGGGCCTCACCTTTATTGGCCTGATAGCCATGTTTGACCCCCCCCGGCCAGAGGTTCCCGACGCCATTGCCCAATGTCATCGAGCCGGCGTGCGAGTCACCATGGTAACCGGGGACTACGGCCTCACCGCCGAGGCGATCGCTACCCAAATTGGCTTGCTCACAGGGGAGGAGGACAGCCACGAACCAGTCCGGGTGATTACGGGAGAAATCATGGGTCACCTATCTGATGCCCAATTGCAGCAAATGGTTAAATACCGATCGCGGCTGGTATTTGCCCGCATGTCCCCGGAGCATAAACTGCGACTGGTGGAGGCCTATAAGGCGACTGGAGCGGTGGTGGCGGTCACGGGCGACGGGGTCAACGATGCCCCCGCCCTGCGATCGGCCCACATTGGCATTGCCATGGGGCTGAATGGTACCGATGTGGCCCGAGAAGCCGCCGATATCGTGCTCACCGATGATAATTTCGCCACCATTGTCGGGGCGATCGAGGAGGGGCGCACGGTCTACCGCAATATTCGCAAGTTCATCACCTATATTCTGGCCTCCAATGTGGCCGAGCTGTTGCCCTTTCTGGCCATGGTGGCCCTGAAAATTCCCCCTGCCCTGGTGATTATGCAGATTCTGGCCATCGATCTGGGGACCGACATGGTACCGGCTCTGGCCCTGGGGGCTGAAGTGGCTGAAGTGGGCATTATGGAACAGCCACCCCGAGCTAAAACCCAAACCCTGCTGGATCGCAGTCTGCTACTACGGGCCTACTGTTGGCTGGGACTGATCGAGGCCAGCCTGGGTATGGCCGCCTTCTTTTGGGTTTGGCACAGCCACGGCTACGATCTGGCCTCTCTCCAGGCCGTCACCCCTGGTTTATTATCGCGATCCGCTACAGGTCCCGTCGTAGCTATCTACGCCCAGGCCACGACCCTGACTCTGGCGGCGATCGTTGCCAGCCAGGATGGCAATGTATTGGCCTGCCGTTCAGAAAAAACCTCGATCTGGCGGTTGGGTCTTTTTTCCAATCCCCTGATCTGGGCGGGCATTGCCTTTGAATGGGTCTTAATTATCGCCATTATTACCCTGCCTCCCCTACAAAGGATCTTTTCCACCGCTCCGCTTAATGTGGAGCAATGGATCCTACTCTTCCTCTGTCCACCCATCATGTTAGGGCTAGAGGAATTGCGTAAGGCGGTAATGAAGTCCTAGATGCTTCCCTGTAAAAACCATCCGTGTCAATATCAGAGGTTGTTGGCAAGAGCTTAGGGTTCCGTGTAATGGGTATGTCGTGATGAAAACCTTCCCCTCGCCCGAGGCGTTGCGCCGCCTCTCCTTTGGGCTGGCCGATATTGCAGTGATCCTAGGCACCGTAGTATTACTGGCCTTGGTCGCCCGGCTAGGGGCTGGTGCTCTGGTTAGCTTCCAGCCCCCCGATGTGGTTCCCGCCATTGATCTAAACCCTCGTAATTTACCTTACTACGGGGGCCGATCAACCCTGCGCATGTTCACGGCGCTGGCCTGCTCTACCCTATTTTCCCTGGCCTATGGCTATATTGCCGCCAATAGTCATCGGGCGGAACGGGTGATGATTCCGCTCCTAGATATTTTGCAATCGGTGCCGGTGTTGGGGTTTTTATCCATTACCGTTACGGGCTTTATCGCCCTTTTCCCGGGTAGCTTGCTGGGCCTGGAAGCGGCTTCAATTTTTGCGATTTTTACCAGCCAGGTCTGGAATATGACCTTTTCCTTTTACCAGTCCCTACGCACTATTCCGAAGGAGCTGGAGGAAGCCGCAACCCTTTACCAGCTTTCTCACTGGCAGCGATTCACCAAGTTGCAAATTCCAGCGGCCACCATCGGTTTGCTGTGGAACGCGATGATGAGCTTTGGCGGGGGTTGGTTCTTTGTGGCTGCCAGTGAGGCTATCAGCGTATTAAACCAGAATTACACCTTGCCTGGCCTGGGGTCCTACGTGGCAGCGGCGATCGCCGCCGAGAATCTGCCTGCCCTGGGTTGGGCCGTGGTCACCATCGCCGTGGTGATTGTGCTGGTCGATCAGTTATTCTGGCGGCCCCTGATTGCCTGGTCCGATAAGTTTCGCATGGAGCAAAATGCCTCTGCCACCACCGCCGAATCCTGGGTTTATGACCTGCTCACCACCGCCCGGGTACCCCGGCTGGTGGGCACCGCCCTGACTCCCATCACAGATGCCCTGAATGGCTTGCTGTCCCGGCTGACCCCGCCCCGCCCCAAGGGAGAAATCGGTTCGGCCCAAGGGCAGGGCAGCGATCGCCTCTATACCCTGGGATTGCTGGTGATCATTAGTCTTTTGGTAGCCTGGATCCTACACTTTATTCTGACCACGGTAGGCCCCATTGAGGTGATCAAAACCTTCTGGCTGGGAGGCCTCACCCTGTTACGGGTCACCGCCCTATTAATCATTGCCTCCCTGGTCTGGACCCCCATTGGTGTAGCCATCGGCTTTAACCCCGAACTGGCCCGTACCCTCCAACCGCTGGTGCAGTTCCTGGCCTCCTTTCCTGCTAACTTTATCTTTCCCTTTGCCACCCTGTTCTTTATTCGCACCCATATCAGTATCGAGTGGGGCAGCATTGTCTTGATGGCCCTGGGATCCCAGTGGTATATCCTATTTAATTCGATTGCCGGTGCCCAGAGTATTCCCACCGACCTGCGGGAGATGGCCAGTGACATGGGGTTGAAGGGTTGGCGGCGCTGGCAACGGTTGATTATTCCCGGCATTTTCTCCGCCTGGGTAACCGGTGGAATTACCGCCAGCGGAGGAGCCTGGAATGCTAGCATTGTTTCGGAAATTGTTGCCTGGGGTTCAAGTACATTAACGGCAACCGGACTGGGAACCTATATCGCTGAAGCCACGGCGGTAGGGGACTGGCCCCGTATTACTCTGGGCATTAGTATGATGAGTCTTTTTGTGGTCGGACTTAACCGCCTTTTGTGGCGACGACTTTATCAATTAGCTGAAACCAAATACCATCTTTAGGCACTGCCAGAGCTATGATCCCAACTGTTGTTAGCCCGATCCTGATTAGCGTTGACCAGGTGTCAAAACACTTCCCCCTACCCGATGGTAAGGGAGAGTTTACGGTACTCAGTGGGGTGAATTTAACGGTGCGATCGGGGGAGGTGATTGCCCTCCTAGGCCGTAGCGGCAGTGGCAAGAGTACCCTGCTGCGAATTATGGCTGGCCTCATCCCCCCCAGCCAGGGCCAGGTCTTGAGTAACGCCAAACCCCTACGGGGAGCCAATAACGATGTGGCCATGGTGTTCCAAAGCTTTGCCCTCTTACCCTGGTTAACGGTGCAGGAAAATGTGGAACTGGGGTTAGAGGCGCGGGGCATGAAACGGGAGGAACGGCGTCAACGGGCCCTTAAGGCGATTGATATCGTCGGCTTAGATGGCTTTGAAAGTGCCTATCCGAAGGAACTCTCCGGCGGGATGAAGCAGCGGGTTGGTTTTGCCCGGGCCTTTGTGCTGGAACCCGAAGTGCTGTTTATGGATGAGCCCTTCAGCGCCCTCGATGTCCTGACCTCGGAAAACCTGCGGGGGGAAATTGATGATCTCTGGAATGCCCACACCTTTCCCTCGAAGAGCATTCTAATTGTCACCCATAACATTGAGGAGGCGGTCTTCTTAGCTGATCGGGTGGTGATTTTAGGGGCTAATCCCGGGCGAATTCGGGGAGAGGTCGTCATCGATATGCCCCGTCCCCACGATCGCACCCATCCCCGCTTTGCCTCCCTGGTGGACTACATTTACACCGTCATGACCAACCCTGAAATTGAGGTGAGTGGCCGGATCACGGTGGCCGTGGAACCCACTCCTCCTTCCCTCTCCCCCTATGCCAAGCCCCTGCCCCACGTCCGGGTTGGGGGCATTAGTGGTCTGCTGGAACTGATTGTGGATCAACCCGAGGGGGGAGATGATATTTCCCGCCTGGCGGAACGGCTCCAGTTAGAGGTGGATGATCTGCTGCCGATTTTAGACGCGGCGGTACTGTTAGACTTTGCTCGGGTATCCCAGGGGGATGTGCGCCTCACTGCCATTGGTCAGGATTTTGCCACCACCACCATTCTGCGTAGTAAGGACCTCTTTCGTCAGCAAAGCCTTAGCCATGTACCGGTTTTAAGCAGTGTGGTACACACCCTGCGGGAGAAACCCAGTGGTTCAATGCGGGCGGATTTCTTCCTAGATTTGTGGGACGAGCATTTTCCCCACGAAGAAGCGGAACGCCAGTTTGCCACGGCCATAGACTGGGGTCGCTATGCTGAACTCTTTGAGTATGATGCCAGTGAAGACCGTCTCTATCTACCGGCTACCCCAGAGTCTCTTTAGGCCGGGAGTCGGCCCCTTCCCGCGGGCGTGACAATGCTCCGGAAACCCGCTAGTATCCTTTTGATACAGACGTTCTATAGAATGGTGGAGTATGCCCGTGAGTTCCGGTCAGATTAAAGCCCTGCTTGAGCAAAAGCGATCGGCCTTTAGTTCCTTTAACCGGGCCAGTTCTGACCTGTTGAAAACCTACCGGCAAGCCTGGATAGATTTCTCCAGTTTAGATTACCCCCAGCGGCAAGACCTACTGGCTCCCCTTTCCTCTCCCGTGGGAGCCCAACCCTTAGAACTGGCCACGATCGCCGATCAGGGTATTATTTCCTTTTTCTTCGGCGAGTCAGCCCCCGCCAGGGAACGTTGGTCAAATCGGCAGGAGAGCGCCCAGTGGGTGCAGGAGATTCTCACCGACATTACCACCTTTGCTGTAGATGGATCCCAAATTTCTCCGGGTAAGGATCTCTCCATTCCCCTGGCCCTGATCCAGATTGGCTGGTTTGAGAACCCCCACAGCACAACCCGTACATACCAGAAAGATGTGCGCCTCGACCTGATGACCCCGGCGGATTTGGGCCCCAACCCCGCCCAACCAGTGGAGCGCCGGGTCAACATTCGCCGCTTCGAACTCGAGGTGGAACGGCTGGTGGAGTACATCAATGGCTGTAGAGAACCGCAGCGTAGCCTGGTGTTCTTTGATGGCGCTCTGGTGGTCACCTTTGCCGAAGCCTTTGATCAAGATAGCCAGGACGCCTACGTTAAGGCCATGCTCAAATTACTGGAGGCCAGTGAACGGCGACAGGTACCCTTGGTGGGTTACGTAGATACCTCCTATGCCCGCGATTTGGTGAGTTTGCTCCAGAATTTCTACGGTTTGGAAGCCACGGAGGGAATTCACGATGCCCAACTCCTGGCCCCCCTGATGGACTGGGGCGATCGCACCACTATTTTTCGCTGCGATCGGGGCGGCATTCTCGATCAGTACGACCATCACCGCGATCGGATTACCTTTACCTACCTCAAAACTACTCGCGACGGCCATCCCGTGCGCCTAGAGATGCCCCTGTGGATGGGGGAAAGTGGCAACATCGGTCGTTACCTTAACTGGGTGCGAGGCGAGGTAATTATCGGTGGGGGCTACCCCTACGGTATTGAAACCGCCGATCAAACGGCGGTCTTACAGGGCCAGGACCGGCAGATCTTTTATCGAATTCTGCAAGACTGGGCCGACCGAGAAGCCATTAATCTGCGCCTATCGCGCAAAATGGTGAGCAAAAAACGTCGTCGTTAGGGCAAACGCAGCCGATCTCGATATAATCGCTGCAAGCACCCTCAGTAGATTGAGTTAATCCTTTGATTGCCCTTTACCCTGGTAGTTTTGATCCCATCACTCTGGGCCACCTGGACATTATTACTCGGGGTAGTCGCTTATTTGAACGGGTGATTGTTTTGATTTCCAGCAACCCTAATAAGTTGCCGCTGTTCTCTATCCATCAACGCATGGCCCAAATCCAGGCATCGGTGAGTCCCTTGGGTAATGTCGATGTCGATCACTACGATGGATTAACGATTACCTATGCCCACCATCATCAGGCCCAGGTGCTCCTTAGAGGTTTGCGGGTTCTATCAGATTTCGAAAAAGAGCTGCAAATGGCCCATACTAATAAAACCCTGGCCGATGATATTGAAACCCTTTTTCTATCGACCTCTACAGAGTACGGCTTCCTTAGCAGTAGCCTGGTTAAAGAAATTGCCCGATTTGGTGGCCCGATTGACCATCTTGTCCCTGATCATGTAGCGCGAGACGTTTACCAATGCTACGCCCAGACCCATCTCACCGCCAGTCCCAGTCCGACCCTGAATCCAACCCCAGCGATGGATCCCCATCCGCCCTGCCCGATATCGGAGACGTAGATATTCAGCAAGAGCTGAATAAACTGGAGGAACTGATTCTGGGCAGTCCACGCATTCCCTTTACCAGCAAGACCTTGATCGATGAAGATCTGCTGCTGGACCAACTAGATGCCATTCGCCTGAATTTACCTCCCGCCTTTCGGCAAGCGGTACAGGTTTTACAGCAACGTCAAACCTTAATTACCGATGCCGATCGCTACGCCCAGGACTTGATCGCAGCGGCAGAACAACAGGCGGCCCAAATTCTCAGTGAGACTGGTATTCTCCAGAAGGCTGAGCACATGGCCCAGCAGCTTCAGGCCCAAACCCAGGCTGATTGTGAAAATCTTCGCAGTCAGGTGCTGGCAGAATTAGAAGCGACCAAATTGCAAGCTCAACGAGAATGGGAAACCCTGCGTCAAAACGCTCTGCAGGAGCAGGATATGATTCAGCAGGAAGCCGATACCTACGCTGATCGGGTGCTGTCCCAGGTGGAACAACAACTTTCCCAGATGTTGCGGGTGATTGAGAATGGCCGGAGCCAACTTCAACCCAGCCAGCCAGCCCCCTTACCCCGTAGCCCGATCACTAAAAAGCCCCTCTCCCCTCGCCCTCCCTTAGCCTCAGAATCCCGTCCGTCCGACCCGACCCGATCCCCATGATTACCTGCCTGAGGGGAACCCTGGCCCATATTGAGAAACCGGGTAGTCATAAGATTATTGTTACCCTTGAGGTGAATCAGGTGGGCTACGAGTTGCAGGTGGCGGCTCGTCAACTAGCTGTTTTACCGGCCCTCGGGGAAGGGGTGCAACTCTTTACCCATCTGCAGGTACGGGAAGACCAGATGGTTCTTTTTGGCTTTGGGGAACGACAAGAACGAGACCTGTTTCGCCAGTTAATTAGCGTCAGCGGTGTTGGTCCCCAGATTGCCCTGGCCATGCTAGATACCCTGGGTGACCGAGACTTACTCCAGGCGATTGTCTCCGGGAATACCCGGCTGATTGCCCATACCCCTGGCATTGGCGCTAAAACCGCAGAACGGATTGTATTAGAACTGAAGACCAAGCTGCAGGATTGGCAGGCTCACAGTGGTTTGGTGCTGATGCCCGACGGTGGACCGGTGGTGGCCATCCAGGAGGAGGTGATGGTGACCCTGATGGCCCTGGGCTATACCCAAGCCGAGATTCTAAAGGCTCTACAGGCGGTGGGTCGCCAAACTACCCTGGCTAAAGCTACTGATCCAGAAGCCTGGGTGCGGGAGGCGATCGCCTGGCTGAGCCAGTAAACCAAAAAAACTTACAGCTCTGGGCCAGGGCGGTATCAGTGAGCTGGAAGGGCGACCTAGTTAATTGGTATAGCAGTCTTGAGCTAAATAGCCCCAGCTATAGCTACCCAACTCAGGTTGGTAAAGGTAATAGTCAGGTCAGGCTTTGCTCACGAGCCAGGTCGGCGGCAAGGGCTTGCATTTTTTTAAAAATGTTATAAAAACCATTGGCCCTGGAAGGGGTGAGGCTGACATCCAAATGGGTATCTTGGATAAATTCTGGACTCAGGTCTAGGATTTCCTGCGGTGTCAGCCCATTTAGCCCCTGCACCAGCAGGGCTACCAATCCTTTAGTAATCTGGGCATCGGAGTCAGCCTGATAAACCACGCTACCCTGATCGAGGTGAGCAATAACAAACACCTGGGAGACACAACCCGGAACCTTGTTGGCTGGAATCTTTTGGTCTTCAGGTAAGGGGTTGAGCTTTTTGGCAAACCAGAGCAACTGCTCGTAGCGACGCTTGGGATCGTTGCTTTGCTGAAAGCGGCTGACGATTTTCTCAATAGAAGGAGGACGCTCAGCAGGCATGGGTTTAAAAGGGAATATCGTCGTAGTTGGGACTGGTCTCCAGGTCAGGGCCGGCCATTGCAGCAGTCGCCTTAGTCGGCTTGGGGCTACTGGGACGGGGGGCGGCAGCGGCCGGTGCAGGGGATGCCATAGAAGGGGTAAGGGACGGGGGAGCGCTCATCGCCATGGTATTAAAGGTACCGGCGTCATAGATTCGCTGGAGGGTCATTTCCACCTGCTTTTCTTTGAAGCCTTCCGGGCGATCGATCACATTCATGGTTAAGCGACCTTCTAGCAATACCCGCTGACCAGCCTGGTAGTTGGTCTGGACCTCTTGACCCAGATTGCCCCAACCAACAACTTTGATTTTAGCTGGGGTGTCTCCTTCCTTGAGGCCCGGAAATTGAACAATAAACTCCGCCACTGGGGTCTGATTATCTGAGGTATAACGCAACTGGGGCGCCTGAACAATCTCGGCAAGTAGCAGGCAATTATTCATAGGGGGGCGTTCTCCTTGGTGTCCTGTTCTTTGCTGATAAAATGCTGTACCTCACTCTGATACCTGGTCATAATATTGTCAACCCACTCCCGATTTTGGCTGTTGGCAAAGAGATGCACCAGGGGTTCTCCCGCATCGGGTAAGACTAGGAACCAGTTGTCAGGATTATCTCCCAAGATTTTAACGCCATCGATTAGCTCTAGGTGATCGGTGGGGGTTGTTTCTACCAGATGGCGCATCAGACTGCCTTTGACTGACCAGGGGCACCGTAACGTTAGGGAGCGATGACAGACTCTGGGTAATTCGGTCAGAATTGGCCCCAGCGATCGCCCCTGCACCGTTAGGAGTTCTAGTAATTTGGCAATACAGAACATGGCATCGAAGCCGGGATGGAGCTTGGGAAAAATAAATCCCATATCCCCGCTCCCCCCCAGCACCACATTTGGGTTGGTCTGACAGGCTTCCATCAGGGCCGTAGGGTTGGCCTTGGTGCGAATCACATGACCATCATGGCGGCGGGCAATGTAGTCTACGGCGCTGGAGGCCTGCACCGGAACCACAATAGCGCCTCGGGGATGGCAGGTTAACATCATGTGAGCCATCAGGGCCGTCAGGGTATCCCCTCGAATCGGGGAGCCCACCTCATCCACCAGAATCAGTTGTTCCCCATTGGCCAGCACCTGGGCTCCAAAGGTGGCTCGCAAGGCTTGCACCACCTGCCCTAATTGCACTAGCATAGCCTCCCGTTCTTCTCTGGAAAGGGCCGCTTTGCGTAAACTGGCGTTGAGGACTACGGCATCACAATTAAACTTACCCAGGAGTTGGGGCAACACCGCCCCAGATACGGCGTAGACGTAGTCCACCACCAGCTTGGCGTGGCTATGACCCACTAAGGCCAGGTTCAGATGTTTTTCAAAGGCGGCGGCATAGGTGGAAATGGCTTGGGGAATATGGGTTACCGTCCCAATTTCGTCGATCGCGGCGCGGCGTAGATCCTCTTTGAAGTAAGCGGCTTCAATTTTCTTCTCCCTACCCTTAGATAGATCAATGCCATGGCCGTCAAAAAACTCAATCAGCACATGGTCAGCTCGATCGGGATGGAGTCGCACATGAATACCGCCCACCACACCCATCTGCTGGATCACACTGCGGGCAACCGGAATAGCCGTTGATTCTAGGTTTTGCACATGCACCCCGACAGACATCAGTCCGGCAATCAGCGATCGCGACACCATGCGAGAAATGCTACGTTGATCTCGGGATACGGTCACCCGGTCTCCTGGCCTCAGGGTTGATCCAAAGGCTGCCCCCAACTTAACTGCAAACTCTGGCGTAATATCGATATTGGCAAGTCCGGACACCCCCCGCTGGCCAAATAAATGGCGCTGGGCCATGGTACCCCAGATCAGATTGATATTTAAGATCGCCCCTGATTCAACTTGCTTACTGGGCCAAACCCTTACCCCAGGGCTGATCTGGGCTTCCTCTCCGACTGTAGAGAGGGAACCGATGACCGCTCCCTCTAGGACATGGGCACGGCGATCAATTTGCACCCCCCGACCAATGGTACAGGCCCGCAGGTGGGCTTCGTCCCCAATAATGGCTCCGTTCCAGATAATCGGACGCTTCAGGTCGGCATCATTGCCAACGGTAACGTTATCCCCAATGATCGTGCCGGCTTCCAGGACAGAACGGGCCCCAATCCGGCAATTTCTGCCAATTAAGACCGGCGAATGGATCTCCGCTGAGGGATCGATCTGGCTATTATCCCCAACCCAAACCCCCGTTCTAACCTCTGAATAGCCATACTCTAGGCGCACCTGGCGGTAGAGAGCATCGTATTGGGCCTGGCGATAAGCCTCTAAATGCCCCACATCACACCAGTAACCTTCGGCTACGTAACCGTATATCGGTTCTGCCTGGGCTAGTAATAGGGGGAACAGGTGTTGGGAAAAGTCAGACTCCTGGTTCTCAGGTAAATACTGGAGTACTTCCGGCTCTAAAATATAGACGCCGGTATTCACCGTATCGGAAAAAATTTCGCTGGCAGAGGGCTTTTCTAAGAATCGCTGCACCTGTCCCTCCCCATCGACAATGACCACCCCAAAATCAAGGGGATTGGGCACCCGAGTAAGGATCAGGGTTGCCTTGGCTGCTTTTTCGTGGTGAAAGCGAATCGCTGCCTCCAGATCAAAGTCCGTCACACTATCGCCACTGATTACCAGAAACGAGCCATCCAGTAAATCGGCAATATTTTTAACGCAACCAGCTGTGCCTAGGGGTTGGTCCTGCTCAACAGCATAGGTAATCTGCACCCCAAAGTCGTGGCCATCTTGAAAATAATCCCGCAGGGTATCGGGCAAGTAATGGAGGGTGGTAATAATCTCCGTAATACCATGGCGTTTCAGTAACCTGATAATGTGCTCGGCAATCGGTCGATTCAGAATCGGAACCATGGGTTTAGGCAGGTCACAGGTGAGGGGCCTTAGTCGGGTGCCTGAACCACCAGCCATTAGCACTGCACGCATAGGGTTTTTCTGAGCAAAGCAAGGCAACCTTGCTATTGTAGAAGATAGACAACCCTGGTTGATAGGAGCAAGGTGATGGGTACCCTGATAACCCTGATATTCATCGTGGTGTATGGTGGCGGCGCCTGGAAGTTCTGGAATGGATTTAATCGTACTAACTTTAGCCAGGGCAAACTGCCGCTTACCCTGCTATGGCCGATGTTTTTAGCCTTTAATAAATCCTATCGGGAAAACTTTAGTCGGGCCTTAAAGGGATGAGTCTGCCCTCCATCGACCCCTCTCCCTGGTCTGGTCAGATTCAGGCGGTGGCTCAACGGTACGATCGCGAGTTTTCTGGTCAATCCTTTCATCTACCCCCAGAAGTAGAAGAAATGCCTATCTTTCAGGATTGGATTAGCGGTCGCCTCACTCCCCGGTTATCTTCCCCTTTCTGGGAGGCCGTTAAACCCCAGCGCCGCAATCAGTGTCTCGATATTGGTTGTGGTATTAGTTTTTTAATTTATCCCTGGCGCGATTGGGATGCTTGTTTCCATGGCCATGAAGTTAGCCCGGTGGCCTGTCAGGCCCTCACCGCCAGGGGACCCCAATTAAACTCAAAGTTGTTTAAGGGGATGCGGCAGGCTCCAGCCCATCGGCTCGACTATGATGCCAGCTACTTTGATATGGTCATCGCTACCGGAGTCAGTTGCTATTACCCCATAGATTACTGGGATGGGGTTTTACAGCAGGTGAAAAAAGTCCTTAAACCGGGCGGTTGGTTTGTCTTCGACGCCCTCAGTCCCCTAGCTCCCCTGGCGGAAAGCTGGGCTATTTTAGAAACCTACCTGGGGGCCGAGGTCTTCCTTACCGATCTAGAGCAGTGGTCTGCTGTGGTTAAAAGTAATGCTGGGCGAGTTGTCTCCCATCGGGACTACGAGTTATTTCGACTGTTTAAAGTGAAATGGGATGGATAGGTCCAGGTCCCTTGTCCTTCTCCTTACTGCTGAAATTGAAATAATGATACCGGTCCTCAGGTTTAGCTAAACTGATTGGATTGCAGCCCACCAACCCTAAGGATATAGCCCTTGTGACCTCAATTCCCATCTACCTGATTAAGGCAACGGACCTGGCGCAGTACCATGCGGACAGTCAGGCTTGGGCCACAGCCACTGGATTTAAAGCCGAGGCCAATACCATCTGTCTGATACCAGGGGACAGGGGGCAACTGGCCAAGGTGCTAGTGGGGCAGGAGGGGCCGATCGACACCTGGACCCTGGGCGCCCTACCCCTGAGTTTACCGGCCCAGTCCTATCATCTGGCCCAACCTTGGAATCGGCAAGAGGCTACAAAACTCTGGCTGGGGTGGCGCCTGGGAGAATATCGTTTTTCTGACTATAAACGGCATCAGGGCAATTCTTTGGCCCAACTGCTACCGCCACCCACCGCCGATCAAGCCTATGTTAACCACACCGTTACCGCCACTAACCTGGTACGTGACCTGATCAACCGCCCAGCCGGGGATATGGGGCCAGCCCAGTTAGAGGCGATCGCCCAGCGCCTGGCGGATAGCTACGAAGCCAACTTAACCGTAATTGCAGGGACAGACCTGATTACCCACAATTACCCCCTCATCCATGGGGTGGGTCGAGCCAGTGCCCAGGCTCCCCGGCTGTTAGACCTGACCTGGGGCCATCCGGAGGCTCCCCGGGTGACTCTGGTGGGTAAGGGGGTTTGCTTTGATACCGGTGGCCTTGATATCAAGTCCAGTAGCGGTATGAAGCTCATGAAGAAAGACATGGGGGGAGCCGCCAATGTGCTAGGGCTGGCCACTATGGTGATGGGCTTGCAGTTACCTCTGCGGCTGCGAGTCCTGATTCCGGCGGTGGAAAATAGCATCGCCGGCAATGCCATCTACCCGTTGGATGTCCTACCTTCACGGCGAGGTCTGACGGTGGAGGTCGGTAATACGGACGCGGAGGGACGCCTGGTATTAGCGGATGCGTTGTGGGAAGCTGGGGGTGAAAACCCGACCCTGCTGATCGACTTTGCCACCCTGACCGGAGCCGCTCGTATCGCCCTTGGTACAGAGCTGCCCGCCTGTTTCTGTAACCATAGTGAGACGCTGCAAACCCTTCTGGCCAGTGGGTTACAGGTAGATGATCCGCTCTGGTCTCTGCCCTTGCATCAACCCTATCGGGCCATGCTGGAAAGCAAAGTAGCCGATCTGTCGAATATTTCCGATAGCAGTTACGGCGGAGCGATTACCGCCGCCTTATTTCTCCAGGAATTTGTGCGCCCTACTATTCCCTGGGTGCACATTGATTTAATGGCCTGGAATATCCGTAATCTGCCGGGTAGACCGGAAGGTGGTGAAGCGATGGGGATGCGGGCCGTATTTGAGCTGATTCGGCAGCATCTATTTACCCTGGGAGCCCTTTAAAGTGGGTTCGCTGTAGCCTATCCAGCTTACTCCTGGCTGGCTAAGGTGGCCGTTGATCTGACCCGATTTCCCTGGCTATTCTGCTCAAGTATCTAGGCAGAATGTCCACTCCCCCGTAGACTAAACCTAGGCTTATGCAGGAAAGGGGGGATATGGATATTCTTTTTGTGGCGGCAGAGGCAGCGCCCCTGGCCAAGGTGGGTGGAATGGGGGATGTGGTTGGATCCCTTCCCAAGGTACTGCGTCGCATGGGACATGATGTCCGGGTTTTGATCCCCTACTACGGCTTTCTCCCCGACAAGGTGGATATTCCGGCCGAGCCAGTATGGCGGGGCAACGCCATGTTCAACGACTTTGCCATTTACGAAACTATCCTGCCCGGATCTGACGTTCCCCTTTATTTGTTTGGCCATCCCGCCTTTAATCCCCGCAAGGTCTATGGCGGTGAGGATGAGTTCTGGCGTTTTACCTTTTTTGCCAATGGGGCGGCGGAGTTTGCTTGGAATTACTGGAAGCCCCAGATTATTCACTGTCATGACTGGCATACGGGCATGATTCCCGTTTGGATGCACCAGTCGCCTGAAATTAGTACGGTATTTACCATTCATAATCTGGCTTACCAGGGTCCCTGGCGCTGGCAGTTGGAGCAGATGACCTGGTGTCCCTGGTATATGCAGGGCCATAACACCATGGCGGCGGCGGTGCAGTTCGCCGATCGCGTCAACACCGTTTCTCCTACCTATGCACGCCAGATCCAGACCGCTGACTACGGCGAAGATCTGGAGGGTCTTCTATCTTTTGTTAGCGGTAAGCTCAGCGGTATTTTGAATGGTATTGATCAAGAGGTTTTTAACCCCGGTGTTGACAAATATATTGTCAAGCCCTTTACAGCCGATACCCTGGATAACCGACGCCCCAATAAGGTAGCCATTCAGGAGGAACTGGGACTAGAGGTGAATTCTAAGGCTTTTTTGGTCGGCTTGGTGGGTCGGTTGGTGGAGCAGAAGGGCTTGGATTTGATTCTACAAATCCTCGATCGCTTTCTCGCCTATACCGATGCCCAGTTTATTTTGCTGGGAACCGGCGATCGCTACTACGAAACCCAACTCTGGCAAATGGCTTCCCGCTATCGGGGCCGTATGGCCACCTACCTGCTCTATAGCGAGGGTTTAGGGCGGCGCATTTACGCTGGAGCTGACGCCTTCCTCATGCCCTCCCGGTTCGAGCCCTGTGGGATTAGCCAACTGATTGCCATGCGCTATGGCTGTATCCCCATTGTGCGCCGTACTGGCGGCCTGGTGGATACGGTTCAACACCATGACCCGGAACTCCATGCCGGTACGGGCTACTGTTTTGACCGCTACGAACCCCTGGACCTGTTTACCTGCCTGATCCGAGCCTGGGAAGGCTATCACTATAAGGATGCCTGGCGAGGTTTACAGCAGCGGGCCATGGCCCAGGACTTTAGCTGGGCAAAGTCAGCGGTGGAGTACGTCAAGCTCTATAGCCAGATGCGGGGGCTCAACTATCGGGATCAACTGGGTCCAGTGCAGATGCCAACCGCTGAGACAGCCCAACTGAAGACGGTTTCCCAGGGTTAGGAAAGGCTCCAGGTAGAGCTATGGGCTGCCCTAGTCTGGCTATACTGGTTAACTAATCCTGAACCTCCTCTGCCATGGCTCGCTGTTTGCAAAAATCTTCCTACTTGAGGTGGATAGGTCTAATGGGGCTGATTGGCCTGGTGGTAGCCTGTAAAGGCTTAGGACCTAACCCACAGGCACCCTCCCCACCCGCCCTGCCCCTACCGGAATCAACGGCTCCCCCGCCCCCACCCCCTGGATCCTTTCTTGGTCAACTTTCCCCAGAACAAACCAATCAACTGACTAGCCTGGGGATTGAGGTGGTGGTTCCTGGGGTGGTTTCCCCTGACTTTAAGGTGGTTGATTTGCGGGTCGACCACCACGATCAGGCCCTGGGTTATATGGTGGTTTATCGCCATAGGCAGGGGCAATGCTTTGCGGTGGAATTCGCCAATGGTGACCCTACCCCGCCGCCCCCCACCCAGTCAGCCCTGGCGATGCAGCCGCCCCTGTTTGGGGGGCAAGGTTATTACCTCCACTACGGCAAGTTTAAAGAAACTAAAATGCAGAGCCGGTTTCCCGGATCTAACCTCTATAGCGATTGGTTGTCGGGTCCGTCAGGGGCCTATCGGTTGGTGGGTGCTGCCTATATCAGGCAACTGTTTCCAGCCCTGGGTAGTTGTCAGGATGTGGATCCCCGGGAGGCGGTAAAACTGGTAGAGTCCTTTACCCTGCTGACCACTGCCCCCATGGGAGATGACCTTAGGTCAATGCCTTGACTAGGCGATCGCAAATCTCCAGGGCGGTGGCTGGGGCCAGTAAGACCCCATTACGGTAGTGACCGGTGGCTAGCCAGATATTGGTAAATCCCTCCAGCGGTTGAATCACTGGAGCCGCCTGATGTTGGGGCCGGGGCCGTAGCCCAAACCAGCGATCGCTCACCTGGGCGGTAACCAAACCCGGGCAGTAGGCCGTCACCCCAGCGATCACCTGATCTAGCTGTTCAGCCTGGGGTGCCAGATCGGCCAGGCTGGAGAGGGACTCGGTGGGAGGAAATTCCACGGTGGCACCTACCCAGTAGGATCCCTGACCCAGGGGGACTAAATGCCGGTCATGGCCGTTGATTACCGGCTGAAAGTCAGGATGACCCAGGGGCTGCGGTAGTTCCAGTCTGGCCCCCTGGCCTAGCACTGGCCCCAGGGCTAGGGGAGTCTGGAGGTGTTGGGTGAGGGGTAGGGTGCCCAGACCGGCGGCCAGTACCACTGCGTCGGCAGTGTAGCTGCGGCCAGGGCTATGGACGGCGGTACAGCGCTGGCCAGGATAGGCAGGGATAGTCTGGAAACCCTCCACCGCCTCACCCAGGATAAAGTTGGCTCCATGCCGGCGGGCCGCAGTTACTAGGGCCTGGGTCAACTGCCCGGGATTGACCTGAAAATCCTGGGGCGAGTAGACCGCTCCTAGGGCCTGCCCCAGGTTTAGGTGGGGACAGCGATCGCTGACCTCGGCTGGGGACCAGATTTCCATCCGGTATCCCTGACGCTGGCGGTGGTCCTGCAGCGATCGCCAGCGAGCCAGGGTATCGGCCTCAAAGCAAAGGGTCACAATGCCCTGGGTATTGCGCCCGATCGGTTGACCGGTGAGGGACTCGAGCTCGGGTAGTAGACTTTGATAGCGATCCAGGCTTTGCTGTCGCAGACGCCAGTTACGGCCCTTCACCCGCTGGCTACTGACCGCCATAGCGATACCCAGGGCGGCAGTGGTAGAACCACTGGCGGGGGCGGCCCGATCGACCACTGTCACCTCAAATTCTGGGTGACGACTGACTTCGTAGGCAATGGCAGCGCCCACCACACCACAGCCTACGATCACAATGCGGCGCAAAATCTTTTCTGACCTAGGCCTTTGGAATCAGGCTCAAAAAGCTATCAAAGTCATCCAGGGCATTACGGTATTCCTGGCCAGCTACCACCTGCTGTCCATTGGCCGCCGCCTCATCCAGGCGCTCCAGATGGCCATAGATTTCCTTCGCCAGGGCTTCTGCCTGGGGTTGATCCCGCACCAGTAAACTGGCCGCCAGCCGATTTACCCGTGCCCGGAGTTCACCCATAGGACCGTGAATAAAGCTCTGGACGTTGACCCAATCCTGCTTTTGAATGTACCCCTGGAGGGCGGGGAAGCGATCGCGCAGGGATTCCACCCCGCCCCGATACAGATCTATTTGTTGCAAAATTTCTGGCGTGTAGGTAGGCGGTGCCTTCACCCCAGGGCCACCGCAGGCTATCAGACAGGTGGCTACCACCGCCAGTAACATTCCCAATAGAGGTCTGAAGCGTCCCATCGTTTCCCTTCCTAAATCTTTATATGCTATCAAGGTCTCCATACTGTTGATTGGGGCACTAGCATAGCCATTTCCTTAAGGTCTTCAGGTAGACCTGGGGGATGACTAGCGGTGCTTACCGCCCGGCTCAACAACCTGGGTATAGCCTATTTTACGCCCCGTCGGTAAGGTTAGGCCATGGTTCCTTGGCTGGGAACTCAGCAAAATCCGATCAACCGGTTGATTCCAGGGTTCTGCGCCAGAGGGCGTCGGCCATCCGGCAAACGTCGTACATTTCTGCTCCATCATGTACCCGTAGCCCATCTGCTCCCCCAGCAATTGCAGCACAGCAGGTCGCGGCCGTACCCCAGACCCGGTGTTGGGGGTCGGGTTGGTTAAGCACCCAGCCAATAAAGCTTTTTCGAGAGGGCCCCACCAGGATTGGGCAACCTAGAGTACGAAACCGCGAGAGATGGCGAAGAATCTCCAGGTTTTGAGGGTAGGTTTTGGCAAAGCCCAGGCCCGGATCAATGGCAATTCGATGGGCCCCTATCCCCACCGCCAGGGCAGCCTCGATCCGCCGAGCCAGAAACTCGTAAATTTCCCCGATTAGATCGTCGTAGTCGGTGAGCTGCTGCATGGTGGCCGAGGTCCCCCGTCGATGCATGAGCAGGATGGGCATATCCAGCTCGGCTACGGTAGCAAGCATGGCCGGATCGGCTGTACCCCCAGAAATATCGTTCACCATATCGGCCCCCGCCCGGTGGGCAGCTCGGGCGATCGCCGCGCGGGTGGTATCCACGGAAATCACCGCCTGCCCTAGGGGGGTATCTTTCTGTTGGCGTAGGGTCTCAATCACGGGAATGACCCGCTGTAGTTCCTCTTCTTCAGAAATCTCCAGGGCTCCAGGACGGGTCGATTGCCCCCCAATATCGAGGATATCAATCCCATGGCTGATCAGGTGGTGTCCCTGATTAAGGGCTGAAGCTGGGTCTAGAAACTGGCCACCATCACTAAAACTATCGGGAGTGATATTGAGAATTCCCATTAGATAGGTGCGGCTCCCCCAGGTCAGGGGGCGATCGCGAATAACCCAGGCGGTAGGGGGTGCGGCTGACATCGATGATTCTCTGACTTAGGGCGATAACTGAGATTGTATGGGCTTATGGTTGCCCTATTCACCCTAACCCTTCTGCTTTAGCCGCCGAGGTTATCGGCCTGGGTTTCCAGCCAAGCCTCAGCCCTATGGGCAATCTGCCGGAGGGACTCCAGTAAAGTTGGGTTGGGGGTGGCCCAAAGCCCCCGTTGATGAGCCTCCAGTAATCGTTCCGCCATATCTCTAAGGGCCCAAGGATTGGATTGCTGAATAAAGCGCTGTACGGTGGGGTCGATCAGGTAGGCCTGGGCAATGCCTTCGTACATGTAGTCAGCTACGCAGTGGGTGGTGGCATCATAGGCAAACAGGTAGTCTACCGTGGCTGCCATTTCAAAGGCCCCCTTGTAGCCATGGTCCATGACTCCCTTAATCCACTTAGGATTCACCACCCGCGATCGATAGACCCGACTGATTTCCTCCTGTAGCGATCGCACCCGGGGGCGATCGATAAGGGCATTATCGCCAAAATAGGTGGGCACTTGGCGACCCTGCAAGGTGCGGCTAGCCACGCTCATCCCCCCCTGAAACTGGTAGTAATCATCAGAATCCAGCAGGTCATGTTCGCGGTTATCTTGGTTGTGGAGAATTACCTGCAGGTGGTGCAGGCGTTGTTCAAAGGCCTCGGCCGCCGCTGCCCCTTCGCCCCCTTGACCGTAACCATAGCCACTCCAGTTCAGGTAGGCACGGGCCAGATCGGCATCGGTGGTCCAGTTTTGAGACTCTATTAACCCCTGTAGTCCCGCCCCGTAGGCCCCTGGCTTAGACCCAAAAATTCGATAGCTGGACCGGCGTCGAGCCTGGTCGGGGGTCAGGCCTTGTTGTTGCCAGCTGAGGGTTTCCTGTGCTACGCGGTGGGCCAGAGGATTTTGGTCGGCCCCTTCCGGTAGGGCCGCCACCGCTCCGACCGCCTGGTCAAATAGGTCAATTAAATTGGGAAAGGCATCCCGGAAAAACCCCGAAATGCGCAGGGTAACATCTACCCGGGGGCGACCTAGGGCGCTCAAGGGGAGGATTTCAAAATCCACCACTCGGCGGGAGGGGCCATCCCATACTGGCCTAACCCCAATTAGGGCCAGGGCTTGGGCGATATCGTCGCCGCCTGTGCGCATGGTGGCGGTGCCCCACACCGACAGGCCCAGGGTTTGGGGGTATTCGCCGTGGTCCTGGGTGTAGCGATCAATGAGGGCGGCGGCGGCCCGACGCCCTACATCCCAGGCGGTTTCTGTGGGTATGGCCCGAATATCCACGGAGAAAAAGTTTCTGCCCGTAGGCAGCACCTCAGGGCGGTTGCGGGTGGGTGCCCCAGCCGGGCCACTGGGTACGTAGCCCCCCCCTAGACTGTGCAACAAATGGGTGATTTCATCCTGGGTTTGGATCAGAGCGGGTAGCAGGGTGTTCTGGATCCAGGCTAGTTCGATAGCCAGGGTAGAGTCGGTTGGCGGAGTATACCCCTGGGGGTCCGCCAGTATCCTTTCTATTAGACTGGCGGCTTCCTGTTCCAGGGCCTCTACCCCATCTCCAGCGATACGACAGTGGGGTAGCTTCTCCTGTTCTATCTCTATCCAGGGGGTCGCAGGATCGACGGTGAGGGGATCAAAATCCAGGCCCCAGGCCAGGGCAATGGCTCGGGTTAGACCCTGGCGCCCAGGACCGGGGTGCCGGGCAATGGCAATGATCAAGTCCCGCAACCGCTGGCCCTGGGGGCAACGACCAAAGATGTGTAGACCATCGCGAATCTGGGCTTCCTTCAGTTCGCACAGGTAGGTATCGAGGCGTGGCAGCAGGGGAGCCAGGTCCGATCGCGGGGTTGGTTGGGGTAGATCCGCTAAGACGTGGGTGGTGGTGAGCAGGGCAAGCAGGCGATCGCCAATGGCGGACAACCGGCTGGGATCTAAACTCTGGGCCTCGTAGTATTCATCCACCAAGCCCTCCAAGGTTTGCAGCGGGCCGTAGAGTTCTGCCCGGGTCAGGGGTGGGGTGAGGTGGTCAAGAATGACTGCCTGGGCCCGCCGCTTTGCCTGGGCTCCCTCCCCGGGGTCGTTGACAATGAAGGGGTAGAGGTGGGGCAGCGGTCCCAGTACCACCTCTGGGTAACAATTGCAGGACAGCCCTACTCCCTTCCCCGGCAACCATTCCAGGTTGCCGTGTTTACCCAGATGTACCATTGCCTGGGCACCGAACTGGTGGCGCAACCACAGGTACACCGCCAGGTAGCTATGGGGAGGCTCTAGATCAGGGCAGTGGTAGTTGAGGCTAGGGTCAAGGTCGTAGCCCCGGCTGGGTTGAATGGCCAGGAATACCCGACCGCACTGCAGGCCAGGAATGGTAAACGCCCCCGCCTCACCCAGGGCGATCGCCGGATCCCCCCAGCGATTCAGAATAGGCATTTTGACCTGATCCGGTAGGGCTTGGAAATACTCTTGATAGTGGGATAAGGAGAGGGACTGGCGAACCAAGCGCGGCCCCATCCCGTCCAGATCGGGGGTCACTCCCGCCGTTAACCACTGGATCAGCTGATTTCCATCCTGGGGTAGTTGACCCAGGCTGTAGCCTGCTCTTTGTAGGGCTTGTAAAATTTCTACGGCGCTTTGGGGGGTATCCAGGCCCACTCCATTGGCCAGACGCCCATCCCGATTGGGGTAATTGGCGAGCACCAGGGCCAGGCGGCGATCGCTGGCGGGGGTTTGGCGCAGATCGGCCCAGGCTACGGCCAGGTCAGCTACAAAGTCGATGCGATCGGGCACTGGCTGGTAGGTGACCACTTCGGTCTCCAGGTCGGCATGGCGCTGGCTGGCCGCCTTGAAGGATACGGCGCGGGTAATAATGCGGCCATCCACCTCGGGGAGGGCAACGTTCATGGCAATATCGCGGGGGCTTAGACCCAAACTGCGATCGCGCCAGGTGGCTTCACTATCCCCACTTAGAATTACCTGCAAGACCGGTACATCGAGAGTCTGCCACAGAGTCAGATCGGGACCCAGTCCCCCCAGTTTGGCCAGGGCAAAGCTGGTGGTGTTGAGCAAAACCTCAATCCCCTGTTGAGTCTGGAGCAACTGCTGTAACTCTTGTTGGACTTCGATTTCCTGCAAAGAGGAAAGATAGATGGGTAGGGGCTGGTAACCCCGTTGGCTGAGGGCACTGCAGAGACTATCGATGGGGGCGGTGTTACCGGCCAGGTAGTGGGCCCGGTAGAACAAAATACCGATGGTGGGATCGACCGTGGTCCGGGTCTGACTCCAGGCATAGAGACCGACCCGGGGAATGGGTTGGGGCGGTGGCGGTTGGTAGTTGGTTTGAAACAGGCGATCCCACACCCAGACTAAGCCATGGGCCAGGTTATCCACCCCTCCCTCATTCAGGTAGCGCCACAATTGGTTGGCTACCCCTAGGGGTACGGTAGAGTGACTGATTAGATCCGGGGCGGGACGATCGTCCCCTGGCAACACAATCAGGGCGGCTTGGGTCGCTGCCGCTACTTCCTTTACGACCTCTAGACCATAGGGCCAGTAGGCCCTACCTCCCAGTAGCCGTAAAATAATTAATTGGGCTTGGCTGAGCACTGCCTCAGCGTAGGTATCAATGGTGAGTTGTTGTTGTAACTGCAATAGGTTAACCGCACGCAGGCAGGGAAACCCTTCCGGCAAGCGGCTTTGGGCAAGCGCCAGAGTCTGAATTTCACTATCGGCAGCGGTCAAAAACACAATTGGGGCGGGGGACTGTTCCACCGTAATCAGCCCTTCGGTTTCGGGAGTCCACCCCCCAGGAATGGTAGCCAGACGATGCATAGGGTAGAACCTCGGTCATAGCAAATCTGAAGGAACTCTAGTGTTAGTTAGGGACTCTCCTCACCACAGCTACTATAGGAGATAATTCTGAAGTGATCCCCGCCTTGTCAGACCTGTAGACAGCATTGGTCTTAACCTCAAATATGGCTTATTCCCTTAAAACCCGATTGGTGTGGGCCAGTTTAGCCCAGGTAGAGACCTATGGCTAAGGTGGCACCTGACGGTGCCCAGCAACTGATCTCTACAGCCATGCTAGACCACTTGGGACCATGGTTAGAAGACTATTGCCATCAAGCCAAACTGACCCTGCTGACTGAAGCAGAATGGCCCGTCCCCCTCAGCGACTACCAGCGTTTCTGGTGTCTGGCCGGACCTTCCCTTTCCGTAGTGATGGCTATGCGACGGCAGCCCTCCGGATCGGACCAGGCCATGGTGCAACTGTTGACTACCCGGCAGGCTGTCGATGACTGGTTGCAGAGGTTGCAATCAACGCTAGACCCTGGTCAGTTACCCGCTGTCTGGTCAACCCTACGCCATCGCTTGGGGGAGACTACCCCCGCCGCTCAGGCGGAATTTATGCTGGCCTGGTTGAATTTCTGTGCCCAGGCTAGCCAGGCTAGCACCTGTCAGCCGGTTCAGGCCAGGCTAGATCAGCAATTAGAGCGCAGCTTATTACTCAACCAGGTGGTCACCAAGATCCAGGAAAGTTTGGATTTGTCGGTGATTTTGCAAACGACGGTGGCCGAGGTCCGGCAGTTTTTACAGGCTGATCGCCTAGTCATCTATCAGTTTGAGCACGGCCAGGTTAATGATCTCGGTCAAGACTCCGATGCCCCAGGATCCGTAAGACAGCCCGAAGGCTATATCACCTACGAGTCCCTGGCCCATGCGGAGATCCCCTCCGTGTTGCATTATTCTGAGAAATATTGTTTCAATAAGCCACCGGGTTGTCGCGATCGCTATCTCCGGGGAGAAACCCTGATGGTAGAGGATGTGAGCCGCACCTACAGCCACATTCCCTGTTTAAAGGCGTTTTTGGAGCAAGCCCAGGTAAAGGCTAAGCTGGTGTCGCCAATTCTGGTGGGACAACATCTATGGGGGCTGTTAATTGCCCACCAATGTGTTGATCAGCGCCAGTGGCAGCCCTGGGAAATCGAGTTTCTAAGACACATTGCCGAACATCTAGCCATTGCCATTAACCAGGCCCAGTTGTACCAGCAGTTACAGCAGCAAACCCAAAATCTCGAGATCTGTGTGGTTGAGCGCACCCAGGATCTGCGGGATGCGCTGGTGGCGGCCCAATCGGCAAACCGGGCCAAAAGTGATTTTCTGGCCACTATGAGCCACGAATTGCGCACTCCCTTGACCTATATCATTGGTATGTCCGCCACCCTCCTGCGTTGGTCCCTGGGAGATCTGAGCCAGCGCCAACGGGACTACCTGAATACCATTCACACCAGCGGTGAGCACCTGCTAGGGGTGATCAACGATATTTTGGAGGTCTCTAAGATTGAATCTGGTCGCATGACTCTAGACCTGCGTTCCTTCTCCCTTACCTCCTTGAGTCGGCAGAGTATTGATGCCTTCAGGGCTGAGGCCCTCAGTCAGGGGATTGAAATGACCCTAGATTTGAAGCTTGCCACCGATCAGGATGACTTTGTGGCCGATCCCCGACGGGTGCGACAGATTCTTAGTAATCTCCTCAGTAACGCCGTCAAATTTACCCCTGCCCAGGGAAAGGTTATCCTGCGGGTACGGCGAGATCACCATGGGGTGTTATTTCACATTGAAGATACAGGCATTGGTATTCCCGAAACGGCTCAGTCTCTGCTATTTGAGAAGTTTCAGCAAATTGGCAATGTACGACAACGAGAATACTCGGGTACCGGTCTGGGGCTGGCCCTAACCAAGCAATTAGTTGATCTCCATGGTGGATCCATTAAGGTTACTTCCCATGTTGGGGTGGGTTCTATCTTTACCGTTAGGCTACCTTTGCAGCGGTTGCCTGACCACGCTTCCCTACCCCCTCCATTAATAAAAGAGTCGGTCGGGGGGCGGATCGTCCTGGTGGAAGAGAATGAAGAAACCGCCAACCTAATCTGCGATATGCTGACGGCGGCTGATTACCAGGTGATCTGGGTTATGGATGGATCACGGGTTATTGATCAAGTGGATCTACTCCACCCCGTCGCGGTTATCCTTACCATGGACCTGGTGGATAGCGACGGTTACGAGATGATCCTTGCTCTGCGTCAAAGAGTCAGCCATCTGAACCTGAAAATTCTCGCCCTGGTTGACCCCCAAATGGCGGGGCAAGGGGACCGAGCCCGCCAGGCTGGAGCTACCAGTACCCTGGATAAGCCCATTGATCCACAGCAACTGGTATCTGTTGTGAATCACTTGATGAGTAGCCCGGTTGCGGATTTAGAGACCCGGTTAGAAACCCAGGAGATTTGATCCCGGTGCCAGAGTCCACTCGCCTATTTGTTTACGGTACCCTTAAACCAGGGGAATGGGCCTTTAACCAATTCTGTCAGGATCAGGTCATCACCATGGACCCGGCGATCGCCGTTGGTCGGCTATACCATCTACCCCTGGGTTATCCGGCCCTCAGTCTCGAAACCGGATGGGTACAAGGAGTGGTCCTCAGTCTACCCATCACCCTCCTGGCAGCAATCGATCACTTTGAAGGCTATGACCCCCACCATACTCAGCAGAGCGAGTACCAACGGCAATGGCAACCTATCTATCACCCCGACCACAGCCCCTTTGCCTCAGCCTGGTTATACACTATGGCCAGGGATCGCATTCAAGCCCTGGGGGGAGAGTGGCTCCCCCGGGGTGTGTGGAGTCAATCCCAGTCCCCTGAAGAATAATGAGGAACAACCCTATCAACCCACCCTTACCCCAACTCCCAGCCATTCTGGTCTGGTCTAGGGCCGCTATCGCGAGGAGGTGCGGGGATGTCCCTAACTGAGACCATGCTAGGCGAGTTGCCGGGTAATCCCCTCCAGGGGCTGGTCCAAGCTGACCACCTCTGGCAGCAGTACCGAACTGGACAATTACCCCAGCAGGAGGTGATTCAGGTCAGTTCCGATCGCCTCACCGGGGTGGACTGGGATGTGGTGATTGCTGGAGGTACTCTGGGCTTGTTGCTAGCTGTTCCCCTGGTCCAGCAGGGCTGGCGAGTGGCTTTGGTAGAGCGGGGTCAGCTGCGGGGACGAGAACAGGAATGGAATATTTCCCGCCGGGAATTGAGCGCCCTGGTGACCCTGGGATTGCTGGGGGAAGCGGAGCTGGAAGGGGTGATCAGCAGCGAATATAACCCTGCCCGTATTCAATTTTGGGGCAGTGATCCTATCTGGGTCAGGGATGTACTGAATGTGGGGGTTAATCCGGTAGCTTTACTGGATCAGCTGAAGGCAAAATTTTTGGCGGCAGGTGGCTATCTGCTGGAGCACACAGCCTTCGCCGGAGCCACCATCCATGCCAACGGCGTCCGGGTCCAGGTTGACCCGCCCCTCACGACTCGCCTACTGGTAGATGCCATGGGTCACAACTCTGCCATGGTTCGCCAGGCGCGAGCTGGTCAGAAACCCGATGGCATGTGCCTAGTGGTAGGCACCTGTGCCGATGGCTTTAAGGCTAACACCAGCGGCGATTTACTGGTTTCGTTTACCCCCCTGCGCCACCAGTGTCAGTATTTCTGGGAAGCCTTCCCCGCCCGAGATGGCCGCACTACCTACCTGTTTACCTATCTGGATGCCGATCCCCGGCGTCTGACTCTAACCCAACTATTTGAAGACTACTGGCAACTGCTACCCGACTACCAACAGATCGGTCTAGAAGAACTGACGATAAGACGCGCACTGTTTGGTTGTTTTCCCTGCTATCGCCAGAGTCCCCTCCGTTATTCCTGGGGGCGTACCCTGGCGGTAGGAGACAGTAGTGGCAATCAATCACCCCTGAGCTTTGGGGGGTTTGGCGCCATGGTTCGCCATCTGGAACGCCTCACCCAGGGTATCAGCGAAGCCCTAGCCTGCAATTGTTTGGGGTCTACCGCCCTGGGTCAACTGCAATCCTACCAACCTAATTTGGCGGTCACCTGGCTGTTTCAGCGATCGATGGGGGTAGGCGTTGACCAGGTCATCTCCGATCAGCAAATCAATACCATGCTAGGAGCGATTTTTACCGATATGGCGAGGATGGGAGAAGCGACCTTGACACCTTTCCTCCAAGATATCGTGCAGTTTCCCGCCCTCACCAGGGTCTTACTGGCCACCGCCCTCAACCATCCCCGCCTGGTTACCCAAATTATTCCCCAGGTAGGTCTGGACACCCTGGCTAGGTGGTTGGGTCACTATGGTGGTCTAGCTAGTTATAGCGGTCTGGCTAGTTTAACAAAGATATTGCCATCCCTCGATCCCCTTCTCAATCCCTTAACCCGCTACTACCTACACCGGTGGATCGACGCCCTGCGTTATGGCAGTGGGCAGGACTATAGGGCCTAACCGCAACACCTGGAAATTCCTACACCTTCCCAAGCCCTGGGTTGCTCCTACAACTGTGGGTATGGAGCTAAAGACACCGGGTCAGGCTCTGGGTCTCAGCCTATAGCACCGCAGCTTTGCCCTAACCGGATTGGCGATCGCTCTACTTCAAGTGGAGCTAAGGAGTGGAGGTCGGAACCGCCGGAGATGGAGCCTGACCCAGGGTAGACTGGGCCTTCAGAGCCTGTTGTTGCTGTTGGCGGAAACTGGCAGCCTCGGAGGCGATGCGACCCTGATGTTGGTGACTAAAGTCGGATAGACTCATATCGTTCATCAGCACTGCCCGATGAATCAAATCGAAGGGAGTCGTACTTTGACCAAATAAGCCATTACCTGCGTCTGAATTGGTAAAGCCCGTATTGGTATCTACAACGGGTTCGGCCTTGGGATCAGTACTGGCGGACTGAGCTAGGGCGGTTGAGGATAAGGTGACAAGTGTAGCTATGACAAAACTGGCAGCCCAAACACCTGACAATTTCGGATGGTGAATCATAATTAGGACTCGCTGAAAGTACGGAGATAGGACAATAGGTCGGTAATAATCTCGAATCTTATCAACTACAAAGACCTTGTAACCCCCTGCAATGTTCCTGGTCCAGAACTAAAGATAGGGAGAACTCAGGCCATACGTTGCCGTAAAAGGGGTTGAATCAAGGCCAGGGCCGCACCACAAAAGCCCGTCAAAATTATCAGACAAACTCCCAACGATATATCGGCGAAAGGAGTCTGGAGCACCATACTGCCCCAGCTCCAATCGGAGTGGAGATAGACGTAGCGAATTGGTTCAATCGCATAGGTGAGGGGATTGAAACTAGCTACCATCTGTAGCCAGTGGGGCATAAAATCGAGGGGCACCAGGGCTGTACTGGAAAACAACAGGGGTAGATTAGTGACGAAAATCACTGCAATCAGTTCGATATGACCTGGCAGGGCAAAGGTAAGTCCCAAACTGAGAGCCGTGACCCCGAGGACCAGGGTCATGACAATGGCCAATACCAGTACAAGTCCGAGAGGATTGGGCAGACCTGCCCCCAGCAGAGCGCTAAGGGTAAGAATTGCAGCGGTTTGAATCAGACTGAGGCTGGCAATAAACAGGGCAGAGGCTACCACAATGGAATAGCGTGAGGCCAAAGGCGCCACCAGAAAACGGTTGAGAAAGCCAAACTCGCGGTCAAACATGACTGGTAAGCCTGCATTTAGAGCCCCACCAAAGGCCGTAAAGACAATGATGCCAGCCCCTAAAAATTGGCCATAATTGCGGCTCTCACCGAATAAACCAGCGGGAACATTCTGAAAAAGGGCTCCAAACAACACTAGCCAAATCAGCGGCTGGGCTACTCCCGCCACCAGGGTGGAGGGGCGTCGCTGCAACTGAATAAACAGACGCTGGGTCATGGCCAGAGTTTCCTGCCAGAAATCGACCCATTGAGAACCCTGAGACCTGGCTAGACTATCTTTCCAGGATTGCATGTCGGCACTGGGCAGGGCAGATGTCCCGGCTGAATTAGACGTTGGAGTTGGCAAGGTCGTACTCATGGTCTTTATTTTTTAACCTCCCTTCATGGCCTGTTTCTTTTCTCGTTTCAGATCTCGCTGGCCCACCGCCGCCAGTTCGGCATCCATCAGGGTACGGCCGGTGGCGGCCAGATAAACATCGTCTAAGCTGGGGCGAGATTGGGAAATACCAAAAATTGGTAAGCCCGCTACCGCCATTGCCTGCTGTACCAGCATCAAGGCATCGGCCTGGCGATCTACCACCAGATTTAAAGAATTGCCCTGGGCCGTATTAATAATCACATCCTGGACACAGGGGACACTGGCCAGCAGAGACTTAGCGGTCTCGGCCTCCCTAAGGGTGGTGAATTCCTGTAGACGTAGGGTAATGCGATCGCCCCCCAGTTGATCCTTCAGGTCCGCGGGGCGGCCCGCCGCAATCACCCGTCCCTGATCGATAATCCCCACCCGATTTGCCAACGCATCTACCTCTTCCAGGTAGTGGCTGGTAATTAAAATCGTTGTACCGGCGGCCCTGAGTTGGCGTAAAAACCCCCATACCGCCGATCGGGTTTCAACGTCGAGCCCAACGGTGGGCTCATCCAGGACCAGAACATCGGGTTGGTGGAGCATTCCCAGGGCCAGATCCAGGCGTTTCTTAATGCCCCCTGAATAGGTCCCGGTTTTTTGATCGGCCCACTCCTCCAGCTCCAGCAGGTGAATCATGTGTTGGATTCGTTGTTGGGCAAGCGATCTAGGTAAATGGTATAGAGCGGCCTGCAACTGCATCAACTCTCGCCCCGTTAAAACCTTATCTAGAGCTACTTCCTGGGCAATATAACCGAGGTGCTGACGCACCCGTTGGGGCTGCTCTAATACGGAAATACCCATGACCTCGAGTTTCCCACCATCGGGATTGGCCAGGGTGCAAACACAGCGAATGGTAGTGGTCTTGCCAGCACCGTTGGGACCCAGCAACCCAAAGATTTCCCCTGGTTCAATAGTCAGAGATACATCCTGGACCGCCTGAACCGGTCCGTAGGCTTTTTTCAGGTGTTCTATCTTAACTGCGGCAACCATGGACTAGGGCCAGCACTAGAAACGTTAATTAGGTGATATCCCCTATTCTACAGACTGATCATCGTTGCTGCGACCGGTCAGGCCAGCAATCTATAGGTTGGCCAAAACCCTTAGAATCGAGCTGATGGGTCAAAGTAGGGCTGGGTAGGTGTTCTCGCTTGCCTTCGCCCCATTTCATCAGGTGGCTACGGCATCAGGGTTACATCTCTAAGCCTCTGTAGAGTTGGCCTAGGCGTATTTGTAGGAGTCGATAGACCGGCAATTGATAGGATTCAGCCACCAACCAGGCCACCATCAAACTATGGAGCATCAAGGTTAACCCAGCCCAGCCCCAGGTCCAGGTCAGGCCGCTCACCGGATCTAGGGGAGGAAACAGGTAAGCAGCTAGGGCAACGATACCGGCAGGACAGACCACTAGTATCGAGCTGACCAGGATCAGGGTTAGGGTGGTTTCCCGGGGTGGGTGGTGCAGCGATCGCCAGCCCTGCCCTTGCCAACGCCAGCCCTGAGGAGGGTTGATATCCAGTCGATAAATCGCCTGCTGCTCCAGGTTAATTCCCAAAATTTGCTGGCAGAGATTACAGCCAAAGGCCTCCATTAGCACCATGGGCTGGAGTTGGCCCTGCCAGCAAACCGGACAGGGATAGGTATGGGCCTCTAGGGACAGCGATCGCTCCGATGGGTGAGAAGGACCCCTAACCATGGTTACCGCTGCCCCATAACCGGACCCGATCCCACCGGCCGATAGTAATCCTGATGGCCATAGGTCAAGACTATTTGGGGTTCTGCACCAGACAGATCAACCCGTTTTAGCCTCACCTGGCCGTCTACCAGGACTTCACCTGGCAGCACTCGCCGACCAGCTGTCCTACCGGGTTCGGTGACAATCACACTGACCTGATTACCAACCTGGGCAATGCCGTTGATGCCGATTTGATCAATCAAACTGATAGGCTGGGAGCTTGACATAGCATTTGCTGTCCTTACCAGAGGACCTGGCACCACCCCGACAGGGGGAGGTGTCAACAACGGCGCGACAGACCCAGGGGCGGGTAGGGTCACTGTCGGCATCACCGCACTGGCGGCAGGTAACTTGGGAGCCTGAGGTAGGCCCCCAGGCCCAGGAGCTAAAATTGAGGTAAAGGGATCAACCCGACCGGTGGCAACTGTAGTCAGGCGAGCTTGGACCGGAGTCGATGGCAAAAGTGCGGGATCGGCCAGAGGAAAGGCAGAGCCCGGAATTAGATGGCGCTGAAAGATAGGGCTGGAAGCAGAACGGTTTCCTGCCGGGGAACCCCTCTCGCCTGTTTCGGAAGGAACAGAATAGTGATTTAAAATAAACTTCAGACCTGCGCCCCCGAGAGCTGCTAAAAAGAGGGCTAAAGCCAAAATCAGATAGAGATGGCGATTAGATTGGGACTGGGGAGAGAAGCTATGGACCGCCGGGCGAGAGCCGGTTTCAGTTCCTAACAAGTCCATCGTTACTCATCCCCTCAGAGTTTTTCCTTAGAATAGCTAACTCTGACTAAAATGGCCCAGGTTAAATGGGGTTAAGAAATAACTTTAAAAGTTAAGCAGTAGGCTCTACGGTCAACTCATCAACTTCCTAACCCCTCGTGGTTAACCTTAATTAACCGTTCTCCAGGAATTGAATTTCCTAAAGACTATCTAGTCAGCTTTAACAGAAAGGGCTTGTAGCTGGAGCAAAAGCACATCTATTTCAACCTGGAGATGGAGAAGTTCTACCTGCTGGTCAGGGGTGTAGGGTAGGCCCCGTTCATCTCGTGGGCTAGAACTATCCGACCGGGAAGGAAGGGTGGCCGTGGATGAGGCCGAGTTGGAACCATTCGATCGGGAAAACCTTGCATTATCCATCGTAATATTTTGAGAGAAATGTTATAGGGATTTGTACTCAGGTAGAAGGTTAAGCTATTTTAAGAGTCCTGTCTAGATGGTGATTCTGCGGAGGCGCAGGGTTCACCTTGGCCTTAGGGATGGCCCTTACGGATACCTAAGGTACGACCGCGACGGGATCATGCCCGCCGCTACCAGCGATTTCCCCAGTCAACTTGCCCATGGTCGGTAATCTGAAAAGAGACCGATATTCGCTAAAATCAGCATAATTTCTGTGACTCACGGTGGCCTAAACCCCGGAGCTCCTATTCACCCCAGAATCCACTGTGACTACCAGCTTTACCTCCCCTCCCTTTCTGAACGCCGCCGCTAGCTTGCGGGTATCTGCCAGTTCGGCCCCAGGCACCCAAGCCTGGCCAGGACTGATTGAGGCTTACCGCGACTACCTGCCGGTGTCAGAGCAAACTCCGGTTATTACCCTGCGGGAAGGTAATACACCCCTAATTCCTATGCCGGTTTTGTCTCAGCAGGTGGGCCAGGGAGTCCAGGTCTGGGTAAAGTACGACGGTCTGAACCCCACCGGTAGCTTTAAAGACCGGGGCATGACCATGGCCCTTTCTAAGGCCAAGGAACAGGGGGCAGAAGCTGTCATCTGCGCCAGTACCGGTAATACCTCCGCGGCGGCGGCAGCCTATGCCCGGCGAGCTGGGATGCGAGCCTTTGTGCTAATTCCCGATGGCTACGTAGCCGTAGGTAAGCTGGCCCAGGCCCTGCTCTACGGGGCGGAGGTACTGGCGATTCAGGGTAACTTTGATACGGCCCTGGAACGGGTACGGCAGTTAGCTCAGGACTATCCCCTAACCCTGGTCAATTCTGTCAATCCTTTTCGACTCCAGGGTCAGAAAACGGCGGCCTTTGAGGTGGTGGATAGTCTGGGAGATGCCCCTGATTGGTTGTGTATTCCTGTGGGTAATGCGGGCAACATTACTGCCTACTGGATGGGATTTTGCGAGTATCACCAGCGCGATCGCTGTAGTCGCCTACCCCGCATGATGGGCTTTCAAGCGGCTGGATCGGCTCCCCTGGTCAATGGCCATGTGGTCAAGGACCCCCAAACCCTGGCCACTGCCATTCGCATTGGCAACCCGGCTAACTGGCAGCGGGCAGAAGCGGTGCGAGACGCCAGCCAGGGTAGCTTTACCGCCGTTACCGACGAAGAAATTCTAGAGGCTTACCGACTCTTGGCCCTGGAAGGGGTATTTTGCGAACCTGCTAGTGCGGCCTCCGTAGCCGGACTACTTAAGGTTAAGGACCAGGTACCGGCTGGGGCCACCATTGTTTGTGTCCTTACTGGTAATGGGCTAAAGGATCCAGATACTGCCATTACCCATAGCCAGAATCAGGTAAAGGGGGGGCTGAGTCCAGATCTCCAAACCCTGGCCACCGCCATGGGATTTTAGCCTACCCAGGCGATGCCTGAGCTTACTGACGCAGGCGTCGCAGCCAACCCATGCCTAGCAGGCCTACTCCCACCAGGACTAGACCTGCTAGAACCCACCCAATTCCCCTTGTGCTGCCAGCCTCAGGGTTGAAGGGCGGGGTAGAGGACGGCTGCATCTGGGACCCTGACTCTGGTTTGGTCAGAGGCTGTGGGCTAGGCCCCGCCGCTACCGTGACCGGGTAGCTGAGTTCAAAGGCTTTGAAGGATCCATCTCGTCGGGGAGTACCCTGGAAAACCAGGGTATAGGTGCCTACCACCGGAAAGGTAAACTCTGTTCCAGGAATACCCTGGTAGTGGGCGGTGGCGATGGGCCTCAGGGGGGGCTTGGCAATGGGGTCAGGGCGGGGCGGGCTATAGATAGTCAGGGAACACTTGCATTCCTCCAGGGGAATCAGGGCTCCGCCAGGATGGGTCAGGGCGATCCAGATCAGAGTGGAGGTCTGGGCCTTGGGGGTATCGTTGGGTTCGAGGTGCAGGGTACCGCCAACACTATCGGTGACTTTTAACTGGTGAGCCTGTACTGGCCAGCTGAAGCAAGCCCACCCCAGCACCAGTGTCAGGGTCTTGATCCTCAATCCGGGGGAGATCGCCGGGTTAGGGCGGGGATGGTCCATAATATTTTTCCAGCGATAGTAATTGCCAGCATAGCCGCGATCGCACCATCATTACCCCCAGGCCCAACCCCGCCCACAGCCCCATCTTCCACAGGGTTTCAGGGCTATAGACGGGGCTCAGTTGCAGCAACAACCCATGTACCAAAGCTAAGCCTAAAATTAGGGTGCTAAGGCGATGTAACTGCCGCCAGCGTCGTCCCAGCCAGCCCTGAGCGGCGTTAGAGCTGGTTAAGGCCAGGGGTAGCATGAGAGCCAGCGCTAATCCCCCAGCCCCGATGCCCCACTGGTATTGGGGCAGCATAAAGGACAGGGCGCGCCAATCTCCCTGCCAGTTATGGGAGATGATTTGAATGGTATGAATCAGCGCTAGAAACCAGGCTCCTACCCCTAAAATCCGGCGGTATCGCAGGGGCCAGGGCCAGATCCGGGCTAGGGGTCGGGCAATTAAGCTCAGCACCAGGCATGCCAGACTGCCGTAGGCGGGATAGTTGGGTAGCGTATCGCCGGTACGGGTCAGGGTTAACCCGCCAATCAGTAGGGTCAGCCATCCTCCCAGATAAAATAGCTGGCTGCGGCGATCGCTACTCAACCAGCTGGTAGAGAGTCCCACTCCCACCATCATGGGCAGCGTCCCCAGGCCAAAGGCCAGCATGGTAAGGGCCCCCGCCCCTAACTGGGTCGTTTCAGCTGCCTTAATCTGGGCTGTATAGAGAAATCCACAGGGGATTAAACCCCACACCAGCCCTAGGGGGAGGGGGGTCCACCATTGGGGGCGATCGCTAAAGTCACCCATGATCCGGTTCAACTGTTGGTGTATGCGGGGTTGGAGCAGGGGGTGCAGCAAGGGAAAGCGGGGAACCCCACCCGGACACACCTGGGTCAGCCCAACCCAGATCAACATGATGCCAGCTAGCCAGGCTACAATCTGACGCAGGCCACTGCCAAGGCCAGCCATGTGCCCGCCCGCCACTAAGACCGACCCGACCGCGCCAATGGCCGATCCCACCAGACCATAGCTAATCAGTCGGCCCAGATTCAGCAACAGGTGAAACCGCAGGCTTTGCCAGAGGCCCATCTGCCCCCTGGCGTTAGAACCCATGGCAAATACTGCGGCTAGGGGGCCACACATACCCAAACAATGGCCAAAGCTGCCCAAGAATCCCAGCCCCACCATGAGCAAAAGGTCAATCATGGGGGCCTGCCTGGAGGTGCAAAAACCTTTCTAAGGCGGTTACCAGCTTAGGTGGCCAGCGCCGCACCTGCCTAACCCAGGTTAGATCTTTATAACGCCCGTCCAAGCCTATCACCGCCACCCAGTTACTCTCTGCTTCACCGGGCTGACCGGCATTCCAGAGGGCCGCTGTTAAAGCCGCTCGGGCATCGGCAAAGTTGGGATAGCGCCGGGTAAGATTACGAAATTGGCGAATTGCCATGGCCTCCTGGCCCAATTGGTACTGGGCTAGACCTATGTTGATGCGGGCTAGGGCAAATTTAGGATTCAGTTCTACCGCCCTTTCGTAGTCCGCGAGGGCGGCGACCCAATCACCCTGTCCGCCCTGGGCGTTGCCCCGGTTGTTATAGGCGTCGGGGTCATTGGGACTGAGGTCAAGCACCCGATTATAGTCGGCGATCGCGGCTTGCCACTGTCCCAATCCCTCCAGAACAGCCCCGCGATTCAGGTACGGATCTGGTTGGTCAGGGGCTAGGTTAATGGCGCGATCGTAGTCTTCCAGAGCCGCCTGTAGCTGGTTTAGACTAACGCGCACATTGCCCCGGTTACTCCAAAGGGCTGGCTCCTGGGGTAAATAGTCCAGGAGCTGACTCCAGTATTCTTCCGCTGCTTCAAATTGTCCCGACTGGGTCGCGGCAAAGGCCTGCTGGCGGAGAGTTTGGATAGCTTGAATACTGGCCGATGGTTGATCGGCTACCCTCTCGGTCGCCGTGGCCAGGCTTAACCCAGCCCCCCCCAGCCAGCAGAACAGGCTACAGATCAGAACTAATACTACCTTGAGAACAAGGCTGCCCCATTGCTGCATAACTCTACCGGCACCTGTATAGGTTTTCAAAGGCTGACTGACGGGCGATCCTCCCTTAGATCCTGCCATAAGTTGCCCGCCCCATCACCAAAGCATAGACAGGTAAGCCGCCCGGAAAAATAACAGATACAACTGATCGTGACGAATTTTGGTGATTACGATTTAATGGGAGAGAAAGCTCACGTAAGTTGGGCCGATCTGGGTTAAATCCTCAGGGCATGGTATGGCTAATCCTAATTTATCGCCAGAGGTGATCTCTATTCTGAAGCTACTGAGGGAGTATAGCTTTGATATTGACCACTATTCTTCCGAAGTCTTGATCAGTCAGTGGGTTCAGCAATTTGGCTATCGGTGGGTAGGCAATGCTATTACCGAAGCCCTCTACCAGGGACGCTATAAGATAATTTCTGTAGACCATATTCTGCAACTCTGGCAACGGCGTGGGCAACCCATTCGTCATTTTAGCCGAGAGTTTGAATCGATTATTTTGGGGCCAATCCCACTCTCTGACCCCATTAATCTGGAAGATAGAGATACGATCCCTTCTCCCTCCCCACCTCCCCCATCTCAGCTAGAGACCCCGGCAGTGGAGGATACAGCCATTCCCCCCACCCCGATCGAGGCGGTTCCTCTGCCCGCCGTCCCGATCCCTGTGCCTGACTTCCGTCCCATTCTGGAGGATTTTCCCTCTGTTTGGGTTAATTCCATCGACGGTATTCCTCCCTTTGTCCCCCGATCCCAGTCTTCGGACCTGCATCAACGCCTGCGGGCAGTGGTTCAGGCCGATCTAGAAGGATAGACCCCCAGCCGCCATGGCTTGCTATTCAGGGGCTGGGCGGCTACTATGGACTAGTACTGATAAACTATAAGTATGGTTAGCTATACCCTGGCCCAGAGTCCTGAAGTAGTATTAGCAGTGCCTGGTAAAGATTCTCCTAAAACTCGGGAGAAAGCGATGGATCAACTGATGACAATGCTGGATCAAGGTAAATTAACGACAACTCTGGCGGATGGTTTTAGTGCCCAGCAACTGGTAGAAGTTCAAGCCCCTCCTCCTTCTCCGGTTACGGAACAGCAGGAAGACGCCGTGGTGCAGGCTATTCAGGTTTTGCATCAACTGGCTACCTTGAAGGTAAAGGTTCAGGACTCCCGGGATGAAGCCCTTAAGGTCAGGGCTCTGGTAGATTTGTTGTTTAGCGACGAACCTATTACCGAAACCCAACTAGGGGAACTGAAGGATGGCTTTAAGGTACTGAAATCCTTTGCCCAGAGTAACCTGCGGTTTCGCGAAGCCCGTGGTCAGGCTGAAGCTGCTCGCCAGTTACTAGATGATGCTCTGGGGTCCTGATCAGGATCGCTTTGGCCAGGACTCGGGGGATCGAGTGGATCGGTAAAGGCGCAACTTGGGTCGGCATCCTGGTCCGCCTCGGTTTCCCTATGGATAGCTGCAGCTCTGTTTCGTCCTGAGGATCCGTAAAGAGATGAGGAGCTGCCCAGTGGCCTAGGATCTGGGGCCTGGTTCTACTGAGTTGAGCAGCCAAGAGGTTAACTGGTCTGGTTCCCAGCCTTCTCTGGGTTCGCGATCGCCTCGGGTAAAATTGCCATGGCATCCCCAAAGGAATAAAACCGATAGCCTGACTGAATCGCCTGATCGTAAAGCTGGAGTAAGCGTTCCCGCCCGATCAGGGCGCTCACCAGCATCAGCAAGCTCGATCCGGGGAGGTGGAAGTTTGTGATCAATCCATCAATTACCCGAAACCCGTAGCCAGGGTAGATAAACAGGTCAGTTTTGCCCCGCCAGGGGGTCAGTCCGCCGGTTTGGGCGGCGGCTTCTAAGGCTCGCACGACCGTAGTGCCCACGGCAATTACCCGGTTTCCCCTGGCCTTAGTCGCCCTAATTTGTTCCACGGTGCTGGCCGGCACATCAATCCACTCGCCATGCATGGCGTGTTCCAGAATATTGTCGGTTTCCACCGGACGAAAGGTGCCAACCCCAACATGTAGGGTAATTAGTGCTCTGCCAATGCCCCTGGCGCTCAGTTGCTCAAACAGTCTATCGGTAAAGTGTAGGCCTGCCGTGGGGGCCGCTACGGCTCCCGGCAATTCGGCATAAATGGTCTGGTACTGATCGGGGGTAGTGAGGCCCCCCTCAATGTAGGGCGGTAGGGGCACTTCACCCAGGTGGTCAATCATGGCTTGAAGGGATTGTCCCTCGCCTGGTTCGAACTCCAAAATGCGGCCGTTGGTATCGGTATCGGTGGCGATCACCCGAGCGGTTAACTCTGGGGTAGGAGACTGCTGGCCGAAATAAATCGTTGCCCCAGGTTGGAGCTTTCGTCCTGGGCGCACCAGGGCTAGCCATTGGTGACTTGATCTTTCCTCTAGTAGGAGGACTTCGACCCGCGCCCCTCCAGCTTTGCGTCCCCGCAATCGGGCGGGAATCACCCGGGTATTATTCAGGACCAGCAGGTCCCCTGGCTTTAGCCATTCTGGTAAATCACGAAAGTGACTATGGTGATGACTATGGCCAGAATTAACTACCAGCAAACGGGAGGCATCTCTGGGGCTAACGGGAACCTGGGCAATCTGCCCAGGGGGCAAATTGTAATGATAGGCAGATAGGGAATAGTCTGAAGCAGAGCGATCGGACATGGGCGGGGACGGATTCAGGTTTGTCGAAGTTGCCTTAGCTCAATTTAATGTAACTAAGGCCTTAGCTGCAAAAGTTAGAGATCCATCGAGTACAGCCCTAGGATTCATAGGAAATCCCTTAAGGTTTCTTGATTTAGCTAAAGGATTTCCTATGAATCAGCTGGGGTGATCGCCTCAGCTCATGGCCTAAGGGCCTGAGGGGTTGACCTGACTTAATTATCGCTTTGGCCAGAAGGCTTAGGACATCGTTGATCGACAACAGCTAATACTGGGTAGAGGTTCTGGGTTGCCTCCGCCTCCTTAAGGATTAAGAGATTGGGGAGATACACCCAGGCTGAGTCGGGGGATATACCCCTAAGCATAGGAACAGGCAAGCATAACAATAGAAACTGTAGCGTCTGGTTCTGAAGTCTACGATGGAATATACCTACTATCTCGCCAACGCCAGTTTGACCCTTCGGATCGTCGAACATCTGCTGGCCTCCCCCCACCTATCCCTTGAATTTATGACCGTGATTCACCAGATCGATGGCTGGGTGACCCGCATCAAACTCAATACCAGTACGGCTGCCTGGGTCAGCGAAGACTTTCGTGCCTACTTAAATGAACTGGGCGTAGCTTACGATCCTGGTATGCGGGTGCGGATGGCTCTGTGGGCCCTGGAGGTTGGTCAGGCTCCAGTTGACGTGATGCGACGCTACCAAGTGGCGATTGTTTCCCATGGCAAGCCTGACCGGGAAGATATTGAGGCTTTCCGTCGTCAGTTTGTAATGGGTTTAGGCTATTGTCCCGAAACCCTCTCCTGAGCGGCATTACCCTTAGCCACAGTCAATACCTGCTTAAATACCAGCCCCATCGAAGAATTGCTCAATGGTGATATTCTCAAGGCGAGAATGGGGGAATTTGGTAGACCTGGTCGATGGCCCCAGGGGCTGCAATTGAGGTTGCCCCTCCATAAGACCCTTAACCTCTTTTTCCAGCGCTTCTATCCGATCAACGAGAACGCGAATCACCTGCGCCTCGGAGTCGGGTAGGCGTCCATGCTCCAGGGGTTCCATGCGATCGCCAGCCGGATAGACGATGCGTCCAGGAATACCCACCACCGTACAGTTAGAGGGCACCTCCCGCAGCACCACCGAGCCAGCCCCAATTCTGACGTTATGACCAATCTGAATATTGCCCAACACCTTGGCTCCGGCCCCTACCACCACGTTATCACCCAGGGTAGGATGGCGCTTACCGACCTCTTTGCCGGTTCCCCCCAGGGTAACGCCCTGGTAAATCAAGGCATAGTCACCGATGATGGCGGTTTCCCCGATTACCACTCCCATGCCGTGGTCAATAAATACACCGCGACCAATAGTGGCGCCGGGGTGTATTTCAATACCGGTGAGAAATCGAGCTAGATGGGATAACAACCGGGGCACCACAGGCAGCCCCAAATGCCAGAGCCAGTGGCTAAATCGATGGATAACCAGAGCATGGAAGCCTGGATAGCAAGTTAATACTTCGAGCCAGTTACGGGCAGCAGGATCTCGCTCAAAGACAATCCTAAAGTCAGTGACCAGGGTTGTAAGCACTATTTCTTACACAGGAGTTAAAAAACCATTTCTATCCTAGCGTGAGACTGGCGGCATAGCTGTACAGAGTTTAGAGGCTGACGGTGGGGAAAACCCTACTACCCCATACCTTACCGGAGTGAAAAAGCTGTAGACGCTCTTATCTCTCTGTTCCCTCTGGAATTCGAGAAGCCTGGCAAAGTTAGAGATGGGGGGTAGAGTAAACCCCTTAACCTTCGGTAGTGCCGTACAACTCGGCTACTGCAGTGGCTGACGGCAGAGAGGCTTGGGCATCATGGGTCTGGATATAGCCTGTGTAGTAAGCTCCCGATTCGATTTGGATGGAACCAGAAATAATATCTCCCTCAATACGAGCCGTACGACTTAGGCTGAGCCTATCCCTAACCAGTATTTTATCGGCCTTTAAAGTGCCCTGCACAATAATGTTGTGGGCCTTAACCTCGGCTCCCTCCACCAATCCTGTAGCCGAAATCTCTAGGTCGCCTTCGATTTCAACACAGCCATGAATGATGCCATCTACCCGTACCATGCCTTCGGCGCGGAGTGACCCTTCAAACTCCGTTCTATGACCCAAATAGGTGAGCAGTGGTGCTGATTTGCGTCGAAACATAGACAACCTGTAGCACGACAAAAAAGCAAGCCTATAGTCCTAGCCACCTTTAGAGGGGCAGAGAGATAGTTGAAAAGCTGTAAAATCCACTATTCACTATACCCTATTCACAAATCCGAAGAAACCTTAAAGATTTTTGGCTTTCCTTAAAAATTCAGGGATCAATAGAAAAGCACATAAAATAACCCTGGATATTAGAGCTTTAGATTTTAAGTCCATGATCTTGAGGTTGCCAATTGAGTAAGATCTGCCGGATAAGGTCTACTGGGGCTGCATTGGCCCTCAGGCCTGGACTGGTGAGGTTTGATAGGCGTAGCCCTGCTTGACCGGGCAGAGGCGATTCCGATCACCTACCCAGCCTTCACCTTTGATCGATCCACTTTGTCCTCAGCGTTTTGGCCAAAGCTATCAATTAACCAGGGCCTCGTCTGCGATTAATCCACCACACCCTGCGAGGACTATTCCTATGGCAATCATCACTGTTCGCCCTCACCTTCAGGCCGATCTCGCTTCCTTCCATGCAACCGATGTCGATGCTCGTTTAAGCATTATCTGGCAGGCCCACCAGAGCGTCGGCCAGGCCTTTGTGGCCAGTTTACCTGTAGCCCTTTTCTCCCAATCTGTACAACTATTGATTCGTCAATTGAGTCAGGTTAGTCAAGAAGATCAACTAGCGGTTTTGCGAGATATTCTGGCTGGAGCCGATACTCGCTTTACCCAGGCCTACAAAAGACTTAATATCAACATGAAGTTGATATTCTGGCATCGACTTCTGACGGGTCATAGGTCAGATTTCTGGTTTAGCTGTGAAAGCTTAACGCCTGACCATTACGCTCTCCTGGCTCGTTTGAACCGCATGGATCTGAACGAACGGCTTAACTTTTTGCGTTGGGCGTTAGCTTAAGCGTTCCTATAGTAGCCTCCAGACCCGGTTGGGACGGTGTCATGGCGGCAGAATTGCCGACTCAAGGGGCATAGAAGGGCGGAGTCCCCATTCAGTTCGATGGGGCCGTAGCCATGGCTACCGACAGGGGTATTTGAAAAATCAATGAATCAGGCTTTAAGCCCTCTGACTAAAGCTATCAATTCCTATGGCCACCCACCCATGTCTTTAATCTATGTTGATCACCTGACCAAGCGCTATCAAGTGGCGACCAAGGCCAGTGGTCTGGGGGGTACCGTTAAACACTTCCTCAACCGTCAGTATCGTAGTATCGAGGCGGTACGGAGCGTTTCTTTTGAGATTAATGAGGGAGAGGTGGTAGGCTTTCTGGGACCCAATGGAGCCGGGAAAACCACTACCTTGAAAATGCTGACCGGTCTGGTCCATCCTTCCGCTGGTATTGCCAGGGTAGGTGAGTACATTCCCTTTCAACGGCAGACCGCCTTTCTCCAAACCATTACCTTGGTTATGGGTCAGAAGCAGCAACTGTTATGGGATTTACCCGCCCTTGACTCCCTGCGTATCAATGCCGCTATCTATGGCCTACCCGATCGCGAAAATCGCGATCGGGTAGAGGAATTAACCGAAATGCTAGATCTTCAGGGAAAGCTGACCCAACCCGTGCGCAAGCTTTCCCTGGGAGAACGTATGAAGGCAGAAATGATGGCGGCTCTGCTGCATCGTCCCCGGGTTTTATTTCTAGACGAACCAACCCTGGGGCTAGATGTCAATGCCCAGGTAGCGGTCCGCAATTTTTTGCGCGACTATAACCAGCGTTACCAGGCTACAATTCTGCTTACCAGTCACTACATGGCAGACATTACCGCCCTTTGCCAGCGAGTCTTACTGATTCACCAGGGGCAACTGATCTACGACGGCAATCTGGAACAACTTCTGAGTCGGTTTGCTCCCTACCGGCAGGTCAAGGTGGAATTGACTACAGCGGCTGACGCCCATCAACTAGCACCCTACGGTGAACTAGAAACCGTGGACGGCTGCACCGCCAGTTTGATTGTGCGCCGTGATCAGCTGACTCAGACCGTTAGTCGTCTGTTGGCAGATTTCGATATTCATGATTTGACTGTAACGGACCCACCAGTAGAGGAAGTGATTGGCCGGGTGTTTCAGACCGGGATGGTGGTCTAATCCCTTGGCCATTCCTGTGTCCTCAGGGTTAGGGCCAGGCTTACAGCACCCTACATTGACCATGATGGCGTAATAGGTGATCGCAGAGCACTAGGGCAGCCATCGCTTCTACCATAGGTACGGCCCGGGGTAAAACACAGGGATCATGGCGACCTTTGGCCGCTAATACTGTGGCCGATCCGGTGTTGGTAACCGTATTCTGAGCTTTACGAATGGTGGCCGTCGGCTTAAACGCTACTCGAATAATAATGTTTTCGCCGTTGCTAATGCCTCCCTGGGTGCCCCCTGAGCGATTGGTGTGAGTTCGCAGTCTACCTTCGGCGTCGGTGTAGAACTCGTCGTTATGCTGACTGCCGGTGAGCAGGGTGCCAGCGAAGCCGGACCCAATTTCAAAACCCTTGCTAGCCGGTAAAGACATCATGCCCTTAGCTAGATCGGCTTCTAGTTTGTCGAACACGGGACTGCCCAGACCTATAGGTACCTGGCGAGCCACACACTCGACTACCCCACCGATGGAGTCGCCCTGATCACGAATGGCCTCAATCCGATCGATCATGCGCTGGGCTACCTCCCCATCGGGGCAACGCACAATCGTACTTTCTACCTGGGCTAGACTAACCGTATCCGGATCAATACTGGCTTCAATGTCCTGAATACGTTTGACGTAGCCAATAATTTCTACTCCAGCCACCTGCCGCAAAATCTTTTTAGCGATCGCCCCGGCTGCAACCCGACCAATGGTTTCCCGCGCTGACGACCGGCCACCCCCCTGATAGTTGCGAATGCCATATTTGGCATCGTAGGTGGCATCGGCATGGGAAGGCCGATAGGTGGTTGCCATTTCACTGTAGTCTTGGGGACGGGTATCTTGGTTATGCACCAGAATAGCCAGGGGAGTACCCAGGGTTTGACCCTGAAATAGCCCGGAAAGAATCTCGCAGCGGTCCTGTTCCTGACGGGGAGTGGTAATCTTACTCTGACCTGGGCGACGGCGATCGAGCTCCGCCTGGATTTCTTCAACGGTCAGGGGAAGCCGGGGAGGACAGCCGTCTACCACGACCCCCACTCCCCCCCCATGGGATTCCCCAAAGGTAGTAACCCGAAATAAGTGCCCAAAGGTGTTGCCCATAAACCAGTGCTGCGAGACTAAAGGTTTATCGATCCTACCCTTTCTGATCCCTTAAGGAGTGCTGTCGAGCTTCAAATAATAACGGGGATTAACAGCTTCACCCTTGCGGTAAATACCATAGTGGAGGTGAGGTCCGGAGGATCGACCCGTACTGCCTAAATAACCGACCACAGCTCCCCGGTTAATTCGATTACCGCTGGTTACCGATAGTTGGGATAGATGACCATAGAGAGTAGTGTAATTGTGGTCGTGATTAATTTTCACATGGTAACCATAGCCATTATCGTAGCTGGCTTCGACTACCATCCCATCGGCGGTGGCTAAGACCGGTTTACCTACGGGGCCGGCCAGATCCATTCCCTCATGAATTTCATAGTTACCATCCTCAAAGGGGCTGGAACGCAGGCCAAACTCAGAGGAAACCTCTAACTTCCCAGCCAGGGGCTTACCATTGGGAAAAGCGGCCAGGCGCTCCGCCTCAGATTGCAGGGTGGCTTCCAGGGAAGGCCTAATCCGATGACTTAACACTCCATCAAGTCCGCTGATTTTACGCTGACCCAGGGCGAAAATGAGTTCTGGCGTAACGGTTTTTGATACCCCTCCCTGGGGAGGAAGGGGCGTTTGAGCGGTCCCTTGATCCTGATCCAAGCCTCGACTCGATAGACCCGCCCGAGTTTTGAGCTCCTCAATTTCGGAGCCAATTTTGTCCAGGTCTGCCAACACCTGGCTGGCGGTGTCGGCGAGCACCTGGGTGCGCTGAGCCAGTTGACTATTGCGATAGGTCAGTAAACCAATCCATAGACCTAATCCACCCAAACTCAGCGTTAGTCCCAACAAGACTGAAATAGGGCGTACAGTTAGGGTCAAGGAAGCCTTACCCGTAGTTGTAATCAGCACCGTGTAGGACTGTAGCAGGGAGCGACTCAGGGCTAAAGGAGTCTGCCGATCTAAAATGGTTTTCATAAATTTCAATAACGTTTCAGGAAGGGAAAAGTTCATCCTAAAAACCGGGCTGGATAAACCAAGCCGGTGGGGCATTCAGGTAAAGGAGAATCAAACAGATATGAATTATACGGGGATCATACCCGTTAGACAATTTCAGGTTCAGGATAGAGGTTTATCTAATTAGTCTAGAGGCTTATAGAATGGCTAAATTACCTCTGAATCTATACCTGTATCGGCTTCCTACCTATACACTCAAAGTACGTATTTCTGGGTATGAACGATGGCCTTAAACCTGACCTGGCTGGATAATAATTCCTGGTTGTGGGTTCTAGGAGGCCAGCGTATTCTTGTGGATCCTTGGCTGGTGGGCACCCTTACCTTTGGCAATCAAGCCTGGTTATTTAAGGGTGAACACTCGCTAGCTCCGGTTCTGCCCGAGGCGATTGACTTAATCTTGCTCAGTCAGGGATTACCAGATCATGCCCATCCCCCTAGCCTGGCGGCCTTGGATAGATCCATCCCGGTACTGGGTTCACCCGGTGCCGCCCTAGTGGCTCAGCGCTTGGGCTACTCTGATGTGACGCCCCTGGACCATGGTGAAATCTTTACCCTAGGCCAGCTCACCATTGAGGCTATAGCTGGCGCCCCGATTGGGCCGACTACCCTGGAGAACGGCTACATCCTCCGCGATCGCCCAACAGGTATCAGTTTGTTCTATGAACCCCATGGCTTTCACAGTCCTACCCTCAAGGCTATGGGGCCCATTGATGTGGTCATTACCCCCGTGCTGGATCTCACCCTTCCCCTGGTCGGTCCCATTATTCGCGGTCAGAAAAGCGCTCTGGAACGAGTAGAGTGGCTCCAACCTCAGGTGTTATTGCCGACCGCTGCCGCCAGCCAAACTCTCTATAGCGGATTTTTAGCGTCCCTGCTAAAGACCCTGGGGACGGCGGCAGAACTGCAACAGTATCTGCACGACCGGGGCTATCTAACCCAGGTTCTGTCCCCTACCGTAGGGGAACCCATCGCCTTCCCATCGGTCTAGGCTTGGGAGTACGGAACACTGAAAATTCATTTCATTTTCTTAAACATTCTCAAACCTTTGCTAAGGTAGTAGAAGTTTTAGAAAGGTTTTTATCTATGCCTTACACTACTGAAGAGGGTGGTCGCTTAAATAATTTCGCTAGCGAACCCAAGATGTACGATGCAGAGCCTCCTACCCTGAACCAAAAACGCAACTATACGATTATGGGAGGCCTGGCTTTGGCCTTGGTAGTCGGTCTGATGGCAGTCGCCTTTTTCGTCTCTCAAGGCTAGCTAACTCCTGGTGAGCAATGGGTATAGTTGGGTTATGACAGGAAACCCCGCTATATCTAAGTCTTTTTTATCCATTCCCCAGTGGTGCCAGGGGCCTACTGGTAGTGGCAAAACCACCTGGTTGGTTGATCATCTGCTGAGCTGGTTACACGGACCCGGGGCAGAAATACTTAAACCAGGTCAAAGTCTTTTGGTATTTGCACCGAATGGGGACAATCGGTTGCGACTGGGCGATCGCCTCACCCCCCAGATAGCGGGGCCGGTCTCTGTCCTTACCACCACTCCTACGGCCTTTATCCAATCAGAGGTAACCCTGTTCTGGCCCCTGCTGGTGCCCTACCTGGGTCCCTTACCCCAGTTTCCGGTCCAGCTCCGACCTGAAAATGAGCAGGAGTTAGCGACCCGTTTCTGGCAACAAAACCTACCTCACGGCCTGCCCTCCATTGAGGGTTGGCTGGAGGCTCAAACCGTACGGCGATCGCTCGATTTTCTGCAAATGGCTGCCTCTGGGGGAATCGCTAGCGAGGATCTGACCCTACGATTACTCCAGGGTATACCGCCTGGGTTTGCTTCTCCTTCTACTTGGCAAGCTGTGGCAGAGGCCCTGGTCGGTTGGCGTGATTGGTGCCTGCACCAAAGTCTGCTGACCTACGGTGTGATGACTGAACTATACTGGCGTCACCTGTTACCCCTACCGATCTATCAGCGGCAACTGCTGACCCGCTTTGCTGGGGTGTGGGTGGATGATCTGGATGAGTATCCGGCCATTACGGCCCGGTGGTTACAGGTCTTTATTGATCACCACTATCCCGTTGCCCTGACCTGGAACCCCAACGGTAAGGTCCGTTTAGGGGTAGGCGCCGATCCCGACTACCTGGAGAACCTTAAGGGTCAATGCCAGGTGGTGGATCAGGGCCCTAACCCGACCCATTCCCTGGCTGATACCTGGGCGGATCGGGTGGTGGAGTGGGTAACCAACCCCCTCGCAGCCCTTACGGTTTCCCCTGCCTTCGACTGTTTCCAGAGTATCCAAACCACCTCCCGGGGAGAGCTCCTGCGCCAGACTGCAGCGGCTATCGTGGCCGCCGTCACCAGTGGTGAGGTAGCCGCCGGAGAGATTGCGATCATTAGTCCAGGGCTAGATGCGATCGCACGCTATACCTTGATTGAAATCCTCACCCATCAGGGATTACCCATTGCCTCCTTAAATGATCAGCGCCCCCTGATCAACTCACCCTTAGTGCGAGCCCTACTCACTCTGGTAGCCTTTGTTTATCCCGATTTAGGCAAACTGGTGACCCCCCAAGCGGTAGTAGAAATGCTGGTGGTCCTGAGTCAAAGGCCCCAAGCACCAGACCTGATCCCCTGGTTTGAGACCGTTCAGATCGATCCGGTGCGAGCTGGCTTGCTGGTAGATTATTGTTTTGAACCCCGACTGAATCAGCCAGAATTATTGCCGGTTGAACGTTTCGACCGTTGGGATCGGCTTGGCTATAAAGCTACCCAGGTTTATAGCCAGCTCCAACAATGGATTACCCAGCAGCGAGAACAACGGCAACAACGGTTGATTCCCAACCTGGTGAGTTTCCTGGATCGGGCTATTCAAAGGTTTTACGGTGGCGGTCATCATCTGCCTGCCGACCAACTCACGGCCCTACGGGAACTGATGGAAACAGCTCAGCACTACTGGCTGGTGGAAAATCGCCTCGAGGGGCAGCCCCTGATCCAGGCCGAACCCCGACTTGGTAGCGATAAACCGGCTGTGGAACGCTTTATTCAGTTACTCAGGGGAGGTGCGGTAACCGCCAATCCCTTTCCTGCTCAACCCATAGATCCAGCCAAACAGGGAATCACCATCACCACCGTTTTTCAGTATCGTTTACAACGTCTGCGCCACCGCTACCAATTCTGGCTGGATGCCGGCTCCGAACGGTGGCTCACTGGGACCGATAACCTTTTTGGCTTTCCGCTGTTTCTGGACAGCTATGCGGGACAACCCTGGCGCACCGATCAGTTGGAAGCGCTGCACCGCGATCGCCTAGAGCGGATTTTACGCGACCTGCTGGGTCGGGCTACAGAGCGTGTAATCCTGTGCCATAGTGACCTGGCTGTCACGGGTCAGGAGCAACTAGGTCCGTTATTACCGCTGGTTACGGCTGCTCCTGGTAAGTATTAGCCCTAAGGCCAAAACACTGACCTAGACTCCGCTTTAATCGGTTAATTTTTTCTTCAGGGTTCTGGCCTTAGTGAGCGGTAGTTAGGATCGCTCTTCTACCCGGCGGATAATTTTGGCTCCTAGAGTTTGAAGTTTGCTCTCCAAGTTTTCGTAACCGCGATCGAGGTGATGTAAACCCCGAATTACAGTTGTCCCCTCGGCCGCCAGACTGGCTAGAACCAGAGCCGCCGAGGCCCGCAGATCGGTGGCCATTACCGGTGCTGCCGATAAACGGGGAACTCCGTTAATAATGGCACAGTTACCATTCAGGCGAATGTCAGCCCCCATACGATTGAGTTCGGCTACGTGACGCAGCCGATTTTCAAAGACGGTTTCACTGATCAAACTGGTACCCTCACAAAGGGCCAGAAGGGCCATAAATTGAGCCTGCATATCGGTCGGGAAACCTGGGAATGGTCCCGTTTGGATATCGATCGGAGCAATTCGAGAACCGGGTTGGTATCGTACCTGATTAGGGCCATCAGTAATAACCTGACCACCCAGCTCATGGAGTTTGGCGACAATAGCGGTCAAATGTTCAGGAATCACCGGAGATAGGCTGATCTGGGATCGGGTGATGGCGGCGGCCACTAAAAACGTACCGGCTTCAATTCGGTCTGGAATAATTTCGTAGTCAGCGCCATGTAACTCGGGCGTACCAACAATCCGGATGGTATTGGTGCCGGCTCCACGAATACGGCCTCCCATGGCTCGACAGAAGTTAGCCAGATCAATAACTTCAGGTTCTTGAGCAGCATTTTCAAGAATAGTTTCTCCCTGGGCCAGGGTAGCAGCCATCATCAGGGTCTCGGTAGCCCCAACGCTGGGATAGTCGAGGTAAATCCTAGCTCCTCGCAACCTGCCAGTTTGACCAGGAATATAGGCATGAACAGTGCCATGATCGATATGGACATTCGCTCCCATAGCCTGCAACCCTCGCACATGGAGCTCTACGGGGCGAGCACCAATGGCGCAGCCACCGGGCAAGGGAACCTGAGCCATACCTGTACGGGCCAGTAGGGGACCAATCGCAAAAAAGCTGGCTCGCAAACGACTGACCAGATCGTAGGGGGCCTGAGTACAGCTAATGGTGGTGGGATCAACAGCCAGGGTCTCACCTTGTCGCTGCAGATTAACTCCCAGAGCGGTGAGAACTTCCCCCATACGGTCAATATCCGCTAGATGGGGAATATTGCGAATCCGACAGGGGCCAGAAGCAAGTAGCGTAGCGGTCATGACCACCAGGGCCGAATTCTTGGCACCGCTAATGGATACATGACCCGAAAGGGAACCCCCGCCGGTTACCTCTAAAATAGCGTTATTAGTTTCGGCAGTAGCCGGGGAATTAGGTAAATGAATTGAAGTAACGATAGCAGTATCCTCCACCAGTGTATAACCCTACACATTGCCCAAATTTGACTAGATTCTATCTGAAATTCTGAATTTCACCCTATAGATATCCGATCTGGACTGTCTTCAAACCACACCAGAATAGCCCATGTTTTTCCAAGAACAAAATCTTTCTTAAAGATCTTGACTCGGTTTTAGATTTAGGAGATGATGTAAAACTGCGGCCTCGATAAAAGGTCCCTGTCAGCGGAACTGGCGGAATTGGTAGACGCGCTAGGTTCAGGTCCTAGTGTTTGCAAAAACATCCGGGTTCAAGTCCCGGGTTCCGCATTTACCCAGATTAAGCTGGGGCATTTTTTAACAGAATTTTTTGAAAGTTCTGCCATCTCTGCCAAGGGAGCCCATGATTATGCTCACCAGCCTACAAAACTCTCTGGTAAAAGATATTCGTAAGCTCCATCAGGCCAAGTACCGACGGCAACAGGCCCAACTACTCCTGGAGGGAACCCATGGTATTCAGGAGGCTCTGGCGGTAGCTTTTCCGCTCCAGGTGGTTTGTTATACCCCTGCCTGGCAAAGGCGTTATCCTGATCTGGCGATCGCCCTACAAACCCAGGCTCAGCAAGTGCAATTGGTCTCACCAGAAGTCCTACAAACCCTGGCAACAACGGTTCATCCCGATGGCATCGTGGCGGTCGCGCCCCAGTCATCGGTCCTTCCTCCTCCACCGATCACTGGAGTAGGGTTAGTCTTAGACGGTTTGCAGGATCCAGGTAATTTAGGCACGATCATCCGTACAGCAGTGGCGGCGGGATGCGATGGTTTGTGGCTCAGTCAGAATAGTGTAAGTCCCGATCACCCTAAGGTCTTGAGGGCATCCGCCGGTCAGTGGTTTCGCCTACCTCTGACCGTGGCCCTGGATCTGGAGGACACCTTAAGGAACTGGTACCACCAGGGTGTCCAACTGGTAGCGACCGATCCCAGGGCTGATATCAGTTACTGGGAAGCCGATCTAACTGGCCCAACGGTTTTTCTCCTGGGTAACGAGGGGGCGGGTCTGGCTCCTGCCTATCAGGCCCAGGCGTCTCTGCGGGTTGCCATTCCCATGCAGGCGGCAGTTGAGTCCCTGAATGTGGCGATCGCGGCGGCTTTGTTGCTTTACGAGGTGAAACGCCAGCGATCGGCAACGGGGAAAGAGTTAGGAGATTTCTGCCAGTCTGGTCAAAAATGAGGCATGATCAGTTAAATCACTGATTGCTACTTTCTTTGATGCTAACGATGTATCAGACCTGACAATCCCGTCTCGTGCTCTGGCCATCGGACTGTACTAATTTTCCCTATCTTTCAGGAGCCTGTTGTGAGCGACGCATTCGATTACGACCTGCTAATTATTGGGGCTGGAGTTGGTGGTCATGGAGCAGCCCTCCATGCCGTTAAGTCGGGCCTTAAAACCGCCATCGTGGAGGCGGATGTCATGGGGGGTACCTGCGTGAATCGAGGCTGTATCCCCTCTAAAGCCCTGTTAGCAGCTTCGGGTCGGGTGCGAGAGCTCCGCAATCACCATCATCTTCAGGCCCTGGGGATTCAGGTGGGAGAGGTGAGTTACGATCGCGGCACCATCGCTAACCACGCCAAAAATTTGGTCAATAAGATTCAGGGAGACATGACCAACAGTCTCACCCGTCTGGGGGTTGATATTATTAAGGGTTGGGGCCGTCTGGCCGGGGCACAGCGGGCGATAGTCACCACCCCCGAAGGAGATAAAACCCTGACCGCCCGAGATATTATCCTCTCCCCTGGTTCAGTCCCCTTTGTACCCCCTGGCATTGAGGTGGACGGTAAAACCGTATTTACCAGTGACGACGCCCTCAAGCTAGATTGGTTACCCGACTGGATTGCCATTATTGGTAGCGGCTACATTGGGTTAGAGTTTTCCGATATCTATACCGCTCTGGGTTCTGAAGTCACTATTATTGAGGCCCTTGATCAACTCATGCCCACCTTTGATCCAGATATTGCTAAGCTGGCTCAGCGGGTGTTGATTGCCCCTAGAGATATTGATACCCGGGCTGGATTAATTGCTAAAACCGTTACTCCAGGCAGTCCAGTGGTGATTGAACTGGCGGATCGAGAAAGCAAAGAGGTGCAGGAAGTTTTAGAGGTAGACGCCTGTCTGGTGGCCACTGGTCGGATTCCAGCAACCCGCGATCTGGGGTTAGATCAAGTTGGCGTAGAAGTAGACCGACGGGGATTTATTCCGGTCAACGATCATCTGCAAGTGCTGCAGGGCGATCGACCCATCCCTCACCTCTGGGCCATTGGGGATGCTACAGGCAAAATGATGCTGGCCCATGCCGCCTCTGCCCAGGGCGTGATAACCGTAGAAAATATTTGTGGGCACTCCCGCACGGTTAATTATCTAAGCATTCCAGCGGCGGCCTTTACCCATCCGGAGGTGAGTTTTGTGGGCTTGACCGAGCCGGCAGCCCAGGCTAAGGCAGAGGCGGAAGGTTTCGCCATTGATACGGTTCGGAGTTATTTCAAGGGTAACTCTAAGGCCCTGGCAGAGGGGGAATCCGATGGTCTGGCTAAAGTTATCTATCGCAAAGATACTGGGGAGATTTTGGGGGCTCATATTATTGGTCTGCACGCTGCGGACCTGATTCAGGAGGCAGCCAACGCCATTTTTCAAGGTCAAACCGTCACGGATCTATCCTTCTGCGTCCACACCCATCCAACCCTATCGGAGGTTCTCGACGAAGCCTTTAAACGAGCGGTGGTGGTGCCCGTATGAGTAACATTCGTCGTCGTCGCCCTAATCCAGCCATAGAGGTCAAGCATCTGCACTATCAGATCCAATCGCCTGAGTCAGAGCCCCGCAACATATTAGAGAAAATTGTCTGGCAGAAGGAAAGAGAAGTAGCCCAAATGCGGGAAAGGCTACCTTTGGCAGATCTGCAACGTCAGGTGTTAAGCGCCCCTCCTGCCCGAGATTTTATTGCCGCTCTGCGCCAGGCTGGCACCCATCCGGGGTTGATTGCGGAGATTAAGCGGGCCTCTCCTAGCAAAGGGGTGATTCGGGCTGATTTTGATCCAGTGGCGATCGCCCAATCCTACGCCCAGCATGGTGCGGCCTGTCTCTCTGTACTTACGGATAAAACCTTTTTCCAGGGTGACTTTGAGTATCTAGCCCAGATTCGTGCAGTAGTTGACCTACCCCTGCTATGTAAGGAATTTATCATCTATCCCTACCAGATGTACCTGGCGCGACTTAAGGGAGCCGATGCTGTCTTACTGATTGCAGCCATTCTCTCCGACAAAGACTTGCAGTACTTTGTCCAGATCGCCAAGGCCCTAGCCATGAGTGTTTTGGTGGAAGTCCATAATCTGAATGAATTAGACCGGGTAATGGCCATTCCTGGTTTGTCTCTAATTGGCATTAATAATCGGGATTTGGAAACCTTTACTACCGACATTAAAACCACCGAGACCCTGATTGCCGCCCGCCGAGATACCATTCTGGCTAGGGATATTTTGATTGTTAGTGAGTCAGGACTCCACTCCAGCCAAGATGTCCAAACCGTAGCGGCGGCTGGAGCCAGGGCTGTACTAATTGGAGAGGCTCTAATGCAACAGCCCGATCCTGGCGTTGCGATTCACCAGTTATTTCCTTAAAGTCTATAAATACCTGAGAAGATAAGTAATTTATAGTAAAAATCAGAAATTCTTGATAAAGATAAGCTAATTGGTTCTAGTCTCCGCTAGATTTTTCTAATCAAGTCCTGGTCACGGGTAACTGGGCGGAAGCGAGCCAGAACACTTAACCAGTCTTGGCTTTCACCGTTTCAATATCTCCTGATTAAGCGGGCCAAAGCTGTATTAGGAGGTTTAAAAGATCTGACGGTATAGATCAAATTTTTGTTTCGCTTTTTAAGAATTCTTTTAACCCAATTGTATCCGGAAAATTATTGTGGATAAAACAGATAAGCAAGTTTCCCTACCCGCCCTTATTCATTACGAACTTTTGCTACAGCTCCTGGAGCAGCAAACCATGGCAATAGCTTACCAAAATCCTCGGTTCCGCCAACCTGTCCATGAGCTGATTATTACCGTCCGTAAAGCCCTATCCCAACAACGTCAACTCGAAGAACTTTGCAGGCAAGCTAACATTACCGTGCACTATAAGTGGTCTATTAATCAGCTAGTGGATGACCTGCCGCCAGAATAATCAGCCCAAACAAAAAGGAGTCCTTACAAGAGACTCCTTTCTTAGGTTGACTTTTAGCCATAGCCCCATACTGAGGGAGCGAAGGAAATGTAGAACGCCTACCTAATCTTCGTTGTTCGATATCCTCTAACCTGAGCTCAGCTTGTCAGTTACGGGACATGCGACGGATCAACGTTTTCTGCGGCGTTCTGGCCCAGGCTATCTACTGCTAGGGATGGATTACCAGGATCTTAACTGTGTCCACCACTGACCAGGCCAGTTAGCAAGGGTAAATTAGCGGCCAATAGATAGGCAAAGGTGGCCCCCCCAATACCGCCAATTAAAAAGCCGCCAGCAAATTCACTCCAACCCTCATTGGTGTCAAAACCAGCAGGGGGAGTAAAGGGAGATGTCGCCCGAGTAACAGCAGCGTTGACCCCTGCCCCAGAATAAATTGACAGGCAGGCGGTGAGAATAACCACCAGGGCTGCAGCACTGAGGAGACCCGCCAGCCCTGGAATGTCGGAATCCCTTAGGGGCCCCAAAAGGGCAAAGGGCCCATAGAGTAGGTACCCATGGGCCATGCCAATTTCTAAGCCCCGACGTTGGGGAGAAAGGCCAGCCCGATAAGCAGGCAGGTTACCAATAAAGGCTTTGGTCAAACCTGAAGCATTAATAGGCGTTTCTAGGTTGCCGATCTGAGGGTCACCGGCAGGCTTAATGATATCGTTCATGAAATGCAGTTCTCCAACTCAAACAGGTATCACAGCAAATTAGCAAGCTGTTTTGATGGGTTCAAGAAAAGCTAAAGCTTCTTGACAAGTCCACACCAAAACAGGTCCTATGAAACAGGCAAAGCCCTATCCCCTGTCCTCCTGACGGCTTGTATGCCCTTAAAGGAGAGGGATTTGACTCTAGGGATGGAGCAGTAAATCGGGGAAAAAGCGATTGAACTCGATTAAAATTCCGGCAGTAATCACCATCCAGACGGTAGCCAGAACTGGTGCGGTTGAGAGATATCTAAGCAGGTTATCCATGGAGTTCTCTTTTAAGTCAACAAACAGGATCAATAGGGTGAGGGTAGTTTAGCGAGGTGAGACCGTGATCTCATCGTCCTTGGCAAACATAGCTCCACTGGTAATATCCTTGAAGGCAGCCAGGGGCCAAGCAAACCCAGCCAGGGATGACTTCAGAGCCAGGGGCACATCAATGATGATTTCCTTTTCTTCAGGATTTTTCTCGCCACGCACCGCGATCAGGTAAGCCCGACCAACCCAACCAATCCAGCCGGCAATATAAAGAAAGAGCAAACTAGGAATCAAAAACTCTCCGGCATGGGCCAGGTCCCCATCTACAACCAGATGGGGTAGACCATCGGTACCACACAGCAAACTGGAGTTTCCATAGAATTCAAATCGAGCCTTAGCCTGTTCAGTAGTGGCATTAGCGGCCCGCTTCAAGAAAGCTGGGTTCTGACCGCAAGGGGTCAGACCGGCCACATTATCTCCGGCCAAACTGGCGGAGGCCGAACCGGCTATACCAAACCACAGAGCAATAACCAGAGCTACAGCAAAAAACCGTCGCATAGACTGTTCCTTTATTTATCGAAGAAACCCGGGGCAATTCGAACAAAGCTTAAATTTTTGTACAAATTTTCACCCAACTTGGTGGTCATAATACCCCGCCGTTGAAACCCGCGTAAAGCTAAGATCACTAAGGTGTTTACATCTCTACAAATTTCTCGGGTCGAGGATGGGAATTGGGATCGATGACAACAATTTTAGCTGTAGAAACTAGCTGTGACGAAACCGCTGTTGCCGTAGTTCGAGATCGCCAGATTCTCAGTAGCCTGGTTTCTTCTCAAATAGAGATACACCAACCCTACGGTGGGGTTGTGCCCGAGGTGGCCTCCCGGCACCATGTGGTCACCCTGGCAGCAGAACTGGAAGTGGCTCTGCAACAAGCGGAGGTAACCTGGGCTGATATTGACGGAGTGGCAGCCACTTCCGCTCCTGGATTAGTGGGGGCGTTGATGGTGGGTTTAACCGCAGGAAAAACCCTGGCCATGGTGCATGGCAAACCTTTTTTGGCGGTTCACCACCTGGAGGGTCACATCTACGCTAACTATCTGGCCCATCCCGATCTGGAGCCTCCTTTCCTTTGTCTGTTGGTGTCTGGGGGACATACCAGTTTGATTGGGGTAAGGGGTTGTGGTCTGTATCAAACCCTGGGACAAACCCGCGATGACGCAGCGGGGGAGGCTTTTGACAAGGTGGCTCGACTATTGGGATTGGGATATCCGGGAGGACCGGTCCTCGATCGCATCGCTCAACAGGGTAATCCCCAAGCCTATGCCCTCCCGGAAGGTAATATTTCTTTACCATCTGGAGGATTCCATCCCTACGACTGTAGCTTTAGTGGTTTAAAGACGGCGATGCGGCGATTGGTGGAGAAGCTACAGGCAGAAACCTCAGCGCCTCTTCCTATGGCCGATTTGGCCGCTAGTTTTCAGGCTACCGTGGCTCGTAGTCTGACTCGACGTACCGTCGCCTGTGCCCTCGATCACGGCTTTAGCACCATTACCGTTGGCGGTGGTGTAGCCGCCAATAGGGGGTTACGCCAGCAACTCCAGACAGTTGCCCAGGAGCATAATTTACGAGTTCTCTTTCCGCCCCTTAGCCTCTGTACCGATAATGCCGCTATGATTGCTGGCGCTGCTATCGATCACTTTCAACAGGGTCATCGATCGCCCTGGCAGGTGGGGGCCCAATCACGCCTTGACCTGACCCGGGCCATGGAACTCTATGGGTGAAACCCGTTATCATGCGGTCACCCCCTTAACCTTCTAACCTCCCTATGGTATCCGCTCTCCGCCCGGCCTCTGACCCTGATTCCAGCCTCCAGCCCCTTGCCCCTGGGGTTTATATTGTTGGAGCTGGCCCTGGCGATCCTGAATTATTAACCGTGAAGGCCCAGCGTTTACTCCGCCAGGCCGATACCGTACTCTATGCCAACTCCCTGGTGCCCCGACAAATTCTAGAGTGGGTCCGGCCCGAAGCCGATCGCATCGGTACCGCTAACCTTACCCTGGAGGAGATTCTTCCCCTGATGATTGAACGGGTGCGGGTAGGACAGGCGGTCGTGCGTTTGCAGTCTGGCGATCCAAGTCTCTATAGTGCTATCCATGAGCAGATCCAGGCCCTGGCGGCGGCGGCCATTCCCTTTGAAGTCATACCGGGGATTAGTGCTTACCAGGCGGCGGCGGCCCGCCTGAATGCGGAGCTCACCATTCCGGGACTGGTGCAATCAATTATTTTGACGCGTATCAGTGGCCGTACCCAGGTTCCTGATGGGGAAGACCTGGCCGCCCTGGCGGCCCACCAAACCAGCCTTTGCCTTTACCTCAGTGCCCGTCACGTGGAGGCCGCCCAGACCCAGCTGATGGCCCATTATCCTCCCCATACTCCGGTAGCTGTGTGTTATCGTCTGGGCTGGCCAGATGAGCAGATCTGGCGCGTCCCCCTAGGGGAGATGGCGGCCGTAACCCGCCGATACAATCTAATTCGCACTACCCTGTACCTGGTTAGCCCAGCCCTGGCATTATCCCCGGATGCCTCAGCCCCCGGGGAAACCTCAGGCCTGGTGGAAGAGAAGTTACCGCGATCGCGGCTCTACAATCCCGACCATAACCATTTATTTCGGCCCTAGGCGACACCCTGGAATCCTGATTATCGGTTTAGCCCTTCCCTGGTCAGTAATCAACTAGAAGCTTGGGATCAGCAGATGTGTCTATTGTGTCTATACCGTCAAACCTCCATGCTGGACCGAAAAACTGGTTGATACGCCGAAGTTCCTAGCCTATTCACCGGATGCATCGGTGGTGAGGCCCATAGGTAGAGAAGGAATCGTGAAAATGGCCGATCTTTTCCTCTGATTAAGATCAAGTACCTCAGACTCCTTTATCATTAGTTGCTATAGGAAGAACCCGTGGATACACTGATGTGATTACCCTTTCACTGCTGCACCCGCTCCATAAAACCGCTGTTCAAAGTTGGGCTTTTGAACAGGAGCCCGTGATTCGCATTGGCCGGGCTACCGATAGTCATGTGATTCTCTACAGTGCGGTGGTGTCCAGACACCATGCTGAGTTGCATCGAACTGACGAGGGCTGGATGATCAAAAGCCTGGGTACCAATGGTACTTACCTGGATGGTCAACGGATTACTGATATGGCGGTAGAAAACGGCACTATTATTCGTCTGGCCCGTTCTGGACCCAATATTCAGATTCACATTCGGGATGAATGAGGGGTGTTACCCGTTAACCCGATGGGCACTTTCCTGGGTAAGATGCTGGTCATATAGCCACAGCCACGTTTGATGGGGCGAAGGCGAGGCAGAAGGCCTAACCAGGCTTCGCCTTCGCTGATAAACTCGGTCTTCAGCGTTCTGGCTAAAGCTGTAAATTCCATGCGAACCCCGCATGTTGCGTCAATCCCTCTCTAGGTGAGGCCACTACGGTGGCCTTTTTTATGGCTAGCTATGGGGATTAGCGCTAGCTAGCCAGGAATTCTACCCAAAGCTACCAGCTAGCGATCGCCCTTAAAATCCGAATTCGTTTTATATTAGGGTGTTCTAGCTTTCCTCAAAGGGTCAGGGAAAAGTTTGGTCAAAGCCTTGAGATGGCATCGCCGTTTCCCAATCCCCTGACTATCTTGCGTAGGGTGGCTCTGGCCATAGCGGCTGCAACAACTGGACTTGCCATTGATTGGAGGGTTTTTCCATGCGCCTTTCCCATATGTTGTTCGTCACCCTGCGGGAGGATCCGGCGGAGGCCGAAATCCCCAGCCATAAATTACTGTTGCGGGCTGGTTACATCCGTCGTATAGCCAGTGGGGTTTATGCTTACATGCCCTTACTCTGGCGGGTGTTAACCAAGATCTCCGCCATCATTCGGGAAGAAATGGACGCCACTGGGGCACAGGAATGTCTCCTGCCCCAATTGCAGCCTGCGGATCTATGGCGAGAGTCGGGGCGTTGGGAAACCTATACCAAGGCCGAAGGGATTATGTTTTCCCTGATTGATCGGCGACAGCAGGAAATGGGGTTGGGCCCTACCCATGAGGAGATTATTACGGCCGTAGCCCGGGATATGGTGCGATCCTACCGCCAGTTGCCCCTCCATCTTTACCAGATTCAAACTAAGTTTCGAGATGAAATCCGTCCCCGTTTCGGACTGATGCGGGGTCGGGAGTTCATCATGAAGGATGGTTACTCCTTCCATGCCGATGAGGCCAGTCTCAAGCAAACCTACCAGGAAATGTACCGCGCCTACGGTGCCATTCTGCGCCGTTGCGGTCTTGAGTTTCGAGCTGTGGATGCAGATTCGGGGGCGATCGGTGGGTCGGGTTCGACGGAGTTTATGGTGCTGGCAGATGCGGGGGAGGATGAAGTCCTTTACACCAGCGATGGTATCTACGCCGCCAATAGTGAAAAGGCGGTATCCCTGCCCCCTGCAGCGGTGCCCTCTGGCTTCGGTGAGTTAGCCACCCTAGCCACTCCCAATACCCCTACCATTGACTCCCTAGTCCAGTTTTTGGGCTGCTCTCCCAGTCAGATCGTGAAAAATGTCCTGTACCAGGTGCTGTTTGATGGGGGTAAGGGGGCGCTGGTCCTGGTCAGTCTACGGGGCGACCAGGAGGTGAACGAGGTCAAGCTCACTAACGAGTTGACCAAGCTGGCAGGGGCCTATGGAGGTAGGACGGTGTTGGCCTTAACCGTGCCCGATGCCGCCGCCCAACAGAACTGGGCAGCCAAGCCCTTGCCCCTGGGCTACATCGGTCCCGATCTGGAAGATACCTATATCCAGCCCGACCTGAAGGACCTGGCCCCCGCATTTTTGCGATTGGTGGATAGGACGGCCGTAGATCTGGAAAACTTTGTCACCGGAGCTAATCAAGTCGGCTACCACCGGGTGGGTGCTAATTGGGGGGATACTTTCACCTTGCCGACCCGGGTGGTTGATATCCGCAAGGCGATCGCTGGTGATCGGGCCTGCCATAATCCTGAGCAGGTTTTACAAACGGCCCGGGGGATTGAAATTGGTCATATTTTCCAGTTGGGCACCAAGTATTCCCAAGCCTTAGCCGCCACCTATACCAGTGAAAGGGGTGATGAACTTCCCCTGGTGATGGGCTGCTATGGTATCGGTGTGTCCCGCTTGGCCCAGGCGGCGGTGGAGCAATCCTATGACAAGAATGGCATTGTCTGGCCAGTTGCGATCGCCCCCTATCAGGCCATCGTGGTAATTCCTAACATGGCCGACCCTCTTCAGGTGGAAGTCGCTACCCAACTTTACGCTGACCTGCATGAAGCTGGGGTTGAAACCCTGCTAGATGACCGTAACGAAAGGGCCGGCGTCAAGTTTAAGGATGCGGATTTAATCGGTATTCCCTACCGTATTGTTACTGGGCGAGCCCTAGCGGAGGGTAGGGTGGAAGTGGTAGAACGGTCTACTGGCAAGCTGGAGGAAGTGGCCTTGGATCGGGTAGTGGCCTTGATCCAGGAGTGGATCTTCAACAGCCTCACCCCTCAGGCATGAGGCCGGGGCGCTGCTAGGGATAGAAAGTTACCGCTGGTAAGCCTAAAGATTCATCCAGACCCAGCATTAAATTAAGGCACTGTACCGCCTGGGAGGCCTGGCCCTTCATCAGGTTATCAATGGCTGACATGACAATCACCCGACCGGTGCGGGGATCAACTTCGATTCCTAGGAAGCAACGGTTAGTGCCCCAGGCCCACTTGGTTTGGGGATAGATGCCAGGGGGCAGCGGAGTAACCCAGGGGGAGGAGCGATAAAAGGCACTGTAAATCGTCAGCAGGTCATCCCGTACCAGACCCGGATCCCGCAGGGTGGCGTAGACCGTGGAGAGAATGCCACGCACCATGGGAATCAGGTGGGGAGTAAATTGAACGGTAACCTCATGGCGGGCCAGATGACTACAAATTTGTTCGATTTCCGGGGTATGGCGGTGACGGGTAACGCCATAGGCGGACAGGGAGTTACTAGCTTCCGCCAGGAGCATGGGAGTTTTGGCGACCCGGCCACCCCCTGAGGTGCCGGACTTGGCATCGATAATCAGGGTTTCGGGTTGGGCTAAGCCTTGCTTGAGGAGGGGAGCAATGGCTAGTAGACTGGCGGTGGGATAGCAACCCGGGCAGCCAATTAAGCGAGCGCTACGAATGCGATCGCGAAATAACTCCGGCAAGCCGTAAACCGCTTCCGCCGCTACCGATTGGTCTTGCCGTTCTACCTTATACCAATCTGTATAGACAGTCAGATTTTCGAAGCGATAGTCAGCTGATAAATCGAGTACCCGACAGCCCTTCTCCAGAAGTACGGGAGCCATGGTACAGGCTAAACCATTGGGCAGGGAAAGAAATACCACCTGGCAGCGATCGCCAATCACCTCTAAATCCACCGGCTCGACCGTCAGGTTGACCTGATCGGCCAGGTGGGGATAGATATCGGTGTAGGGTTGGCCAGCACTACTGTCACCGCCCAGGTAGGTCAGTTCCACCCCTGGATGGTCCGTGAGTAAGCGCACTAGTTGCACTCCACCGTAACCTGATGCCCCCACAATGCCTACGGAAACTTTCTCCATCGATAGCTTGCCTACCCTGAATAAGGACTAAGAAATAACAACCAATGAGGTCTGGCAAAAGATAGCACAGATATCGGGATAACCAACAAATGTTTTGCCATTGATAAACCCAATGCTATACCTTGGGTGACACCCCGGAGGTCGGAGTGGATCGCTCAAAGTCAAACCCGAAAACCATTCCGATTCGCCTCAGCTGCGTTGCCCGTGACTACTCAGCTTGAGAGCTATCTTGGCCCACGAGATCGGCAAAGACCTCTTGAACCGCTGGATGCATCAACTTGCCGTGGCTCACATTTAATCCTTCTCGCAGGCCCCGGTCGGCTAGCAGAGAGGCTTCTATGCCCTGGCTGGCGAGTTTTAGGACGTAGGGAGCGGTGGCGTTGCTGAGGGCCTGGGTAGCGGTCCAGGGTACGGCACCGGGCATATTGGGAACCCCGAAGTGTACTACTCCGTGTTCTGTATAGGTAGGGTGGCTGTGACTGGTGGGGCGCAGGGTTTCAATACACCCTCCTTGATCAACCGCTACATCGATAATCACTGAACCAGGCTGCATGGCCGCCACCAGATCCCTGGTTACCAGGATGGGTGCGCGTCGCCCAGGTACCAGTACCGCTCCAATTAATAAATCAGCCTGGGGTACGATCCTGGCGATCTGGCTGGAACTGCTGTATAACAACTCTACCCGGGAGCCAAACAGGGTTTCTAGGTAGGCAAGGCGATCGACGTTTAGATCGATAATCTGAACTCTGGCCCCCAAGCCCACGGCCATTTTTGCGGCTTCTGTACCAACTACACCACCGCCTAGAATAACGACCAGCCCTGGGGATACCCCCGGCATACCCCCCAATAATACCCCCCGTCCCCCCTGTTGACGCTCCAGATAGCGGGCTCCAAACTGCACAGACAAACGGCCTGCAATAATACTCATGGGAGTCAACAGGGGCAGTCGGCCATCGGCGCTGGTAACGGTTTCATAGGCGATCGCCGTCATGCCACTGGCCAGCAGCGCCTCCGTCAGGGATCGTTCCGCCGCCAGGTGAAGATAGGTAAACAACACCAGGTCAGGACGGAAAAATTGATACTCCGACGGCTGAGGTTCCTTGACCTTGACCACCAGGGTTTGCTGCCAGGCGATCGCCGCATCCTCTACCAGGGTAGCTCCCGCCCGCTGGTAGTCAGCATCCCTAAAGCCCGAACCCTCTCCTGCGGAGGTTTCTACTACGACCCGGTGGCCCTGCTGGCAGAGACTATGGACAACTGCCGGAGTGAGCCCGACCCGAAACTCTTGGTCCTTAATTTCCCGGGGAACTCCAATCTCCATAGTTGAATTGGTAAAGGGACAGTCATTAACGGCATCGGGCCGCCCGTTGTCATTATATAGCTTTGGCCAGAACCTTTAGGTTCCGTCGAAACGGTGAAAGCCATTACTGAGTAGGTATTCTGGCTCGCTTCAAAGGGAGTTAGAACCGGCGCTAAAAGTCTCGAATTAAATTGCCTTCTCAAATACCCTGGTGGCTCCGTTACCCCGAGCTACGCTGGGACCTCCCCGGCTCGCAGCTAGGACGACGTCCGTAGAACCGATACTGCCAGTAGTCCTGCAAAATTTGGTCATGATCAAAGCAAAGTTGGTCGGGTATATCCCAAATATGAAAGATACCGGCGGTTTTAGCATCGTCAGCGGCCACTGGATCACGGTTAGCGGTAGCCAGAAAAACTAGACTCAGAGTATGCTGCCGGGGGTCACGAGTAGGATCGGAGTAAACCGCAAATTGCTCAATCAGGGTAACAGCCAGTTGGGTTTCCTCCAGGGCTTCCCGGCGAGCAGCGGTTTCTACGGACTCACCGTAGTCCACAAAGCCTCCTGGCAGAGCCCATCCCAGGGGTATGTGGCGGCGTTCAATCAGTACAATTGGGCGGTGGGGGCGGTGGACAAGTTCAATAATTAAATCAACCGTAGGAACTGGATTGCGATAGGGGGAGGAGGTCATAGGGGATTGGTAATCGGATGATGGGGGGTAGGGCAGAGACGCCAGTGTCAGGCGTAGAGGGTAGTTTCGGGCAAGGGAACAATCCTTTGAAAATCAAATCATTAGGCGTCACTACCATGCTAAAGTCAACTGGAATCGAACAGGATTGACCATGCCCTTTCCCAGAGCCAGTGGCATTTTATTACATCCCACTTCCCTGCCTAGCCCCTGGGGGGTTGGGGATCTAGGACCGGCTGCTTACCAGTTTGTTGATTTTCTGGCGGCGGCGGGTCAGCAACTTTGGCAGGTCCTGCCCCTTGGACCACCGGGCCACGGCAACTCTCCCTATATGGGCTACTCCTCCATGGCCGGTAATCCCCTATTAATTAGTTTGGACCAACTGTGCGATCGCGGCTTATTGGCGCCCCATGAACTGGAGGATCTAGTTGGGCTGCCAGATCAGGTGGTGGCCTTTGATCAGGTCATTCCCCTCAAGACCACCTTGCTAGAGCGAGCCGCTCGCCGCTTCCAGGCCAATGCCTCGGAGGCTGATCAGAACGACTTTGCCCAGTTCTGTGCCGATTGTCACTTCTGGGTAGAAGAGTATGCCTTTTTCATGGCCCTCAAGCAGGCCTTTGGCGGTGCCAGTTGGACCGAATGGGATCAACCCATTGCCCGTCGTGAGCCGACTGTCCTGGAGGAGTGGCGAGAGAATCTCAGCAGCGATATTTTTTGCCATAAGTTTTTACAGTTTGAGTTCCATCGACAGTGGCGCAGTCTAAAGCAGTATGCCAACGATCGCCAGATTCAGATTATTGGTGATATCCCCATCTACGTGGCCCATGACAGTGTGGATGTTTGGGCCTTTCCCGATAATTTCATGATCGACCCAGACACCCTTGCCCCGGCTGAAATGGCTGGTGTTCCCCCTGATTATTTCAGTGAAACCGGGCAACTCTGGGGCAACCCCATCTATAACTGGCAGCGGTTGCAGCAGGATGGCTTTAATTGGTGGATTCAACGCCTCAAGGCTCTGCTAGATTACGTAGATTTAATTCGGGTTGATCACTTTCGGGGTTTACAGGCTTACTGGACTGTTCCCGCGGGGGAAACGACTGCTATCCATGGTAAGTGGGTGGAAGCCCCAGGGGTAGAGCTTTTTGAAGCTATTCGGCAAGAACTGGGCAGCCTGCCCATTCTGGCGGAGGACCTGGGAGTAATTACGCCTGAGGTGGAGGATCTACGCGATCGCTTTGAGTTTCCGGGCATGAAAATTTTGCACTTTGCCTTTGGCTCTGACAGCGCTAATCCCTACTTGCCCACCAATTATGTCCACAATAGTGTGGTGTATACGGGAACCCACGACAACAACACGACCCTGGGCTGGTTTGAACAACTTTCTGACTATGAAAAGGATCGGCTGCTCCTCTATGTGGGATGTTTTGCTCCAGAAGGTATCCACTGGACGATGATTCGCTTGGCCCTGATGTCAATCGCCAACCAGGCCATTATTCCACTTCAGGATATCCTGGGTTACGGCAGTGATTGTCGGATGAATAGCCCCGGGGTATCCGAAGGTAACTGGAACTGGCGATACTCGAAGGCAGCCCTAGGGCCAGAACTGGCCCAACAACTCCGAGCCTTAACGGAACTATCTAACCGGGCTGCCCGACCCCCAGAGGAGCTTAACTGGGAAGAGAGCGGCTAGCTCTCAGGTCGGTTGAACCGATTAGGGATCTTCTTCTGTTTCCACGGCTTGATCCTCTGTTTCTACCGTGACGGGTGCGCCGTTAATGGCTAGTTTCTCTCGTACCTGGGCCTCAACCCTGGCGGCAAAGCCGGCATCTTCCTGTAACCGCAGCACCGTATTATCCCGTCCCTGGGCAACATTATCGCCATCGTAGCTATACCAGGCACCCTTGCGCAGGATCACTCCCGTTTGTTCCGCCAGATCGACCAGGCATCCAAGGGTAGAGATACCCTGGCCGAAGAGAATGTCGAACTCCGCAATCCGGAAGGGAGGTGCTACCTTGTTCTTAGCCACCTTGACCTTAGCCCGAATGCCATATTCTTCTGTGCCTTTTTTCAGGGTTTGAATGCGGCGAATATCTAAACGGACCGAGGCGTAAAACTTGAGGGCGTTACCTCCTGTCGTGGTCTCGGGATTGCCGTAGGAAACCCCAATCTTCTGCCGCAGTTGGTTCAGAAAAATCACTGTACATTGGGACTTACCGATGCTACCTGTGATTTTTCGCAGGGCCTGACTCATTAAACGAGCCTGCAGGCCGACATGGGCATCCCCCATTTCTCCTTCAATTTCAGCTCGGGGTACAAGGGCGGCTACGGAGTCGATAACGACCACATCAATGGCAGAGGACCGCACTAATTGGTCAACTACCTCCAGCCCCATTTCGCCGGTGTCGGGCTGGGAAACCAGTAATTCGTCGATATTTACCCCCAAGGCCTTGGCGTAGACTGGATCTAGGGCGTGTTCCGCATCTACAAAGGCAGCCACTCCCCCAGATTTCTGCACCTCAGCGATCGCATGGAGGGCAACGGTGGTTTTACCGGAGCTTTCAGGGCCATAGATTTCAATTACCCGTCCCTTGGGCAGGCCACCTCCCAGAGCCAGGTCAAGGGTGAGGGCGCCGGTGGGAATGGTTTCTACCTGCATGCGACTGGCTTCCCCCAGGCGCATGATGGAGCCTTTACCGAAGTTGCGCTCAATCTGATTGAGCACCAGGGAAAGCGCTTTCTGCTTTTCGGAAACGTCGTTGTTTTTAGAAGCCATGATTACCTGGAACTCGTAGAAATGGGTAAGTAGCTGGTTGATCTTCAGTTAACCCTCTGCCCAGCCAAAAGTGTAGTTTGCCCTGGGCTAAACCGCCACACTGCTGACTACCAATTATGGTTTTGGTCAGAAGGTTTGGGACAGAGTGAATCGGCAAAGGTCAAGGCTGAACAGACCTGATGGCTTGCTGTCAAGGGTGCTGGAAATCTGGGACAAAAGCCTTGAATTCCCCTTGCTGCCTGGTTGACCATGGCTAGGGCCATAACAGCTTGCCTTTCCCTATTCAATATAGTACCCTTGAACTATTCAGGCAAGCCCCAGTTATACAGGAGGACAATGGTGATGGTCACCCGCTCATTAGCTCATGTTTCTGTCTTTCCCGGTTGGATTGCCGGGGTTACCTACCGTCGGGGGGAAGGCTATCGCTGCTGGGTGATTAACCCCGACTTGGCGGTTCTTAATGACGGTGAAGTTTATCCCACCAGCCAGGCGGCGATCGCCGCAGGTCGCCTATTCATTCACCATTCCCTTGAGGTGGAGTCTGACCGTGGCAGTCGGGGTTAGGAGAAGTTGGACTTACTGTGGTATTAGACCTGGAACGGTCTGCCTACAACGAAAATGGACGGATTCCTTGGAATTCCCCTACAAGACCAGTGAAAGCTTGGCCAAGGTTGAGTTAGGGTGTAGAGTAGGAATCCCCGTTGCCCGATAGGGCTGGACCCAAGGTCAAACTGGTTGCAGATTAGCCAAATGACTAGAATCCTAGCAACCGGTGAATTACCCCATTAAAAGATCGGCCTAGCCGTTGTCGCCATTGCCAGCGCCGAAATTCCCGATTATAGCTGTACTCATTAGGGCGATAGATGCGCCAGCCGTCCCAAGTCAGTTTGAGTGCCCAGGGGCCAAATATCAGGTAGATCAACCAGGTGAGATGCCACCCTGTGAGGAGATTAAAGATTGTTAGAAAACCACCAAAAATCAGGAACTGAGCCAGTCCATAGTGAAATCGCTGCTGGCGTTGTCGCTCAAAGGCGTTGCGATCGGCAAGGTCATGTTTTTGCAGGTTCCATTCCTGCTCTGCGGCTACCAAAGTGGCGGCAGAAATCCCCAATTCTTCAGCAATTTCCAAGAGCTGACCCCGGGATAATTCGCCAGACTCAGTTTCCCGAGCTATGGCAATACGTAAAATTTGCTGAACATCTTCCGCTGGATATAGGGGTTGTTTCCCCTCGCCATAAAAATCGGCGATTGCCTCAGCCATAGTCATGTCCTTCTATGACCACTACCTCTTCTTTTATAGATAAAATTCAGTCCTACGGCAGCATGGTCCAGGTACGGAAATCCCCATCATCAGACCCAGCCATAGCCCTGTCCCTTAGCTTTTGACCTTGTTCTGAGTCAGCGCACTGCCGCCATAACCAGAGCAGGTGAGAATCTGCTGAACTTGGGTATCCTCAATTAGGACATCTATACTGACCATCAGAGTACACACTATGACCCAATTAATTCCCATCTCTCTGGAGGATGGCAGCGAGATTTATATTGAGGCGACAGAAAATGTACGATCTTCGGGTCCTTTACCTGTAAAGGGACAGGATACCGTGGATGAAACCACTCGTACCTCCAAGGGAATCGGTTGGCCGACTTCCGAGCCAACTACGCCAGCCGCTGGATCACGGGGTCTTCAAGGTATGGAAGGCACTATTCGCGCCTATACCAGCTATGCCCTAAATGCCTTCAAAGATATGACCATCGCTAACGTAGAAAAGGTTACCTTAGAGTTCGGTCTAAAAATTAGTGGGGAGGCCGGAGTTCCCTATGTTACTAAGGGAACGGCTGAAAGTAATCTCAGAATTGTCGTTGAGTGCTCTTTTGATCGGGGATCGGATTAGCCCTAGCCAAGGGCAAGGGGGCGGAGGTGCGTCAGAACGATTTCCCAGCTTTAGTTTTTGCCGATCCACTCCGTCCTCAGCGTTCTGGCTAAAGCTATAGATCAACCAGGTTAAAAAAACAGGTATTCAGACAACATGGCCTGAATACCTGTTTCGATTAGCGGTTAAAGCTTTAGAAAGCTAGCTAGCCTAGAAGCTACTGCGAGTGTACTGACGCTTATCGCTATCGTCACGGGGTAGGGCCTTATTTACCTTCATGTTCCGACCCATCCATTCAGCCCCATCTAAGGCATCGATCACTTTGGCTTCTTGCTCTTCGACTTCCATGTCGACGAAGGCAAAACCACGGGGTTTATTAGTTTCTCGGTCCACTGGTAAACTAACCCGTTTAACCGAACCGTACTCTTGAAAGACCTGCTGCAGGTCTTCACGAGTAACTTCATAGGACAAATTACCAACGTAAATAGACATAGGATTCTCTCCTGAAACAGCATGTACAGCGCAGAGACGGAGATGAACCTGTGTCGGAAATCGAAATCAAATGAAACAAGCGTAATCTACCGAAAACTGGACTATCACTCATCCTAACACTTGGTTAGTCCAGTTGGATCGGATCTTGCGCTTGACTTGGGGGTGGATTAACGTCCTGGTAAAATAGGTTGTTCTACTGCTTGACGGAAGATTTCCACCTCTTCATTAAAGTCAATGGGTAGGACAGCCACCACATTTTCGTGGGGACGGGGAATAATCACCCAGGTCTCTAAAATACCTCCAGGAGTATTTTCAGCAGCCTCTACGCCAGCAGCCATGGCCGCCTTTACCTCAGACACGTCTCCCCGAATATTAACCACAAAGCGAGCGCTACCAGCTCGAATATAGCCAATTAGAGTAACTCGTCCTGCTTTTACCATCGCATCGGCAGCGGCCAATACGGGGGGAAATCCCCTGGTTTCAAGAGATCCAACTGCCTGTGGCATTACTGCTCTCCTCAGAAAATCCTGTATGTTTAAAAACCATTCTTTATTGTAGGGGGCGGTGGTATGAATGGGAAATAGGAGATTCAGCAAGAATTCTGAAGCTTTTCTAGAGGAGCAATGGGACAGTTGGCCTGTTGTCCCCGTTACCAGGGTAGGGTTTGACCATCCCAGTTAAAGAAAACGCCGCTATCTTCAGGGTTAAGACCGTTGATAACCGCCATCAGTTGGGCCACGGTGCGGGTGACGGGAAATAGTTTGTCCCTGGGTACTCCCCGTTGAAAGGGTTGGGAAAGGGTGGTATCGGTGGTACCGGGGTGGAGTAAAGCCAGAACGGTGTGTGGGCTCTTGCGGCCATATTCGACGGCGGCGGTCTTGATCAGCATATTTAGGGCCGCCTTGGACGCTCGATAACCGTACCATCCGCCGAGGCTATTATCACCAATACTGCCTACCTTGGCGGAAATCACCCCATAGACGCTGGGGTAATTGTGCTTGAACAAAGGCAGTAGATACTTGGCTAACAGGATACCGCCCACCGCATTTACCTGAAAGGACCTGAGTAGGTTTTCTGGTTGAATTTGCAACAGGCTCTTTTCTGGCTGCAGATGCTGGTCATGGAGGAGACCAGCCGAGTAGATAGCCAGGTGCAGGCGGGGTGTTTGGGCTTGCAGGTTGGCGATCGCAGTGGCCACCGTTCCTTCGTCGGTAACATCCAACTCTAAGAGCCTGAGTTTGTGTGTTGTCTGGGCCAGGGTCAGTAATTCTCCTGCCCGGTTGAAATCACGATAGGTAGCGTAAACCTGATCAAAGCGGGGGTCCGCCAGCAAGTGGTGCACAAAACCTAGCCCAATACCCTGGCTAGCCCCAACTACCAGTGCCGATGCCTGTTGTAACCCATCTCCAAAACCCATAGTTAACCCACCTCAAGGGATCGACGGGAGTCTCTTCTAGCCTTCACAGACTATACGTTCAAACCGATCTTCTGTACCGCAGCCAGCCCTAGTTTCACCCATAGGGGTCTATTCGATCAGGTCTAAGATGGTTTCGATCACCTTTTGGGATTGCTCTAGCATGGCCATGTGGCCACAGTTAGCTAACTCAATCACTGGACTAACCCTGGAGTTAGCCATTGGTAAATAGGCCGCTAGATGTTTTACAAACTTGGGTTCCATCACGGAATCTTGGGATCCTGCCAAAAAGTAGGTCGGCTGCTTGAGGCTGGAAACCACCCGAGGTAGTAGGTGGACCTCTTCTTCTGTGGTGGACTCCAGTAGTGCCCCTAAAGCTGCCTGGGGATGGGCTTCGACCAAGTCCTCAAGCCGGTTGTAACCCCAACGGTAGCCCAGGGGCTGAACTACGGTAGCTCGACTTAGTAGCAGAGGTAAGAGGGGCAGATACTTGAGCCAGGGCGATCGCCAGCGAACAATCTGTTGTCCGATCTGGCGAAACTGCTGGAAGTCTTTTTCGATGTAGATGCCTCCACCGGCATTCAGACAGATGACTCCCTTGACCAGATCGGGAAAACAGTAGGCCGCCCATAGGGCAATGCTACCGCCGAGAGAGTGGCCCACTAGCCAGACCGAGTCAAGATTGAGTTGCCGTAGCAACTCCCCCAGGTCACGAGCATAGGTAGCTAAGCTATAGGGCGAACTGGAGGACTGGAGATGCTCGGCAGAGGGAGGAATACCCGGCACAAACTGATCAAGATCGAACCGGGATTGACCGAACCCCCGCAGGTCATAGCTTAAACAGGAATAACGTTGGCCTAAATGATTAATGATGGGCTGCCAGTACTTGTGGCTTAGTAACCACCCGTGGACAAACACCAGGGAAGGGGTTGATTCAACCGTGGTGAGTTCATAGTAATGGGGAACACCAAAAACTGTTGTTATAGCCATAGACCGATCCTACCTCAAGTCTATGGAGCCATGGAAGATCGCCATGGTAAGTTTTATAGCCGTAGCCAGGGGAACGGGGCGGAGGCGAGCCAGAAAGCCTCCTCATATTAGCTTTTTCATGGCTCATAATATGGGACAAGCCTGTCAGTTGCGATCCATGAAATTGACCGATTAATCCTGTCCTCAGGGTTCTGCTGGCCAAAGCTATAATTAACAGCCTGAAATAGAACTACCTTTGCCTCCACCTGACCCTTTAGTTTAGAATTGGAAAATATCTTTCTCAGCAACTTGGCAGCGTCTGCATGGGGTTTTGGAAAAATCTTTTCACTGGTTCCGATAGTGTTGCTCCAGGAACCCCAGAGCCATCAGCCGTGGTTCTAGAAACCATGACCGAACCTCAGGCAGGCCTCTCCATTGTTTTTAGCACCGATCGCGACCTTGACCTTTATGAACTAGAAGAGCTGTGTAATGCGGTGGGCTGGGCTAGACGGCCGATTCGCAAAGTTCGTAAAGCGATTCAGTATAGCTACCTGGTCATCACCATGTGGGAACAGCGGGGCAGTCGGCGGCGCCTGATCGGATTTTCCCGAGCCACCTCTGACCACGCCTTTAATGCCACCATCTGGGACGTGGTGGTGCATCCCAGTTTTCAGGGTAGGGGCCTAGGGCGGGAACTGATGCAACAAATGATCAAAAAACTTCGCCACGAAGATATTAGTAACGTCACCCTTTTTGCCGATCCCCAGGTGGTTGAGTTCTACAAGGGTTTAGGCTTTATGCCCGACCCTGAGGGGATAAAGGGTATGTTCTGGTATCCCGACTAACTGTAGCTAGGAGCCCGGACTAGGGGCTATCTTAGCCTTGATCTGCTAGCTATCCAGGTCCTGGGTGTAACGCCTACCCGTAGCCAGGTAAGCCTGGTAGCCATGGCGGGAGGTCCAGGTAATGGCCCCGTCGCGCTCTGGCCAAAAGACCTGGATGCCCTGAGCGAGTAGGGTTTGTTCCAGGGATTCAGAGAGATTGGCAGTCGAGGCGATCGCCACGTGAGGCCGCACTGCTGCCAATAATTCAGGGGGCAGGGGCGATCCGTCCCACCACAATACTTCGCTAGCCAAGATTGCCCCCTGACTTACTAGCTGGTGTTGTTCTCGGGGTGCTAACCCTGACAGCATTAACCAGTCATGGTCAAACAGAGTCAACTTCAAAGCGGTGCCAGTGTCGCTGAGTAACTGGACCCGTTGTCGCCCCAGCGGATGGCTTTGATCTAGGGATAAGGGATAGGTCGGCTGGATTGGGGGAGCCTCGGTGCCTGCCTGATAAAGGCGACTGACTGGAGCCTGGGCGGAGATCGTCCGCCAATTGTCAGAGTCGCTCGTGATTCCCCTGATCCCGTAGTCTATCCGGTTGATCCCAGCCTGCCGCAGAAAGGGCAGCACCGTATAAAAGGCGGTACGGTGGGTGCCGCTATTGACTACCAGGGTGGATTGGCGGTCTTGCGCCACCATGACCGCATCGTTTTGGGCTGCCAAAACCGTCAGTTGGGCCCGGCTGGCTGCTCCATACCAGAGGGGCCCCAGGGCTACTACCATGATCAGCCAGATCAGAATCCATCGTTGCCAGCGCCGCCAGCTTCCGCCACCGGTTAGACCGTAGAGGCTGTAGAGACTGTAAAGCCCGAATAGTTGCCATAGGGCCAGGTGACCGGTGGCCAGGGAGCTACCTGGTAGGCGGGTTTCCCACTCCACCAAACTAATTAGCAGATGGGTGGGTAACCACAACAGCCAGGCTACCATGGCGGCCATACCGGGGGAGAGGAGGGCGATCAGGCCGCTGAAAATACCGCCTAAACTAATCACCGTGACCAGTGGCGTGACCACCATATTCAGTACCAGACTATAGGTGGTCAGGGTATTGAAGTGGAAAAGGCTCAGGGGAATGGTCCAGCTATAGGCCGCCAGGGGTACTGCCACCAGGCTGGCCAGGCCAGGGGGAAGCCACTCCAGGCGATCGCTGAGGGCTGGGGTGCCTACCACCAGGCCCAGGGTGGCCATTACACTCAGTTGGAAGCCAATATCCTCAATCCAGCCAGGGTTCCACAGCAATAGCAGGGTGGTCGCCAGCAGCAAACAACCCAGGGGTTTGACCTGGCGCTCCAGGGCTATACCCACCAGCGCCCCCAGTCCCATCACTGTGGCCCGCATGATACTGGGCTGGGCCCCTGTGATCAGGGCATAGGTGGCCAGGGCTCCTGCCCCCACCCCCAGTTTGACTAACGCCGGCCTGGAGAAGCGACTGGAAAGGGCCGGATGGTTCAGCAGGCCTAAAACAACTCCCAACACCAGGGAAACATGAAAGCCTGAGGCAGCCAGAATATGGGCTAGCCCAGCTTGAATAAAACTGTCTTGCAGGTCATAGGGAAGATGGACGGCCCGCCGGTCTAAGGCCATAGCACTGACCAAGGCACCGGCCCGTTCCCCTAAGCCGAGGCTATGGGCTCGGGCAACCCGCTGGCGTAACCGCCACAGACCCCAACCAGGAGGGCGATCGCCGTTCTGAATCTGCACTTGTCTGGCACTAAAGCCCGCATAGCAGTCACGACTGGCCAGGTATTGGGGTAGGTCAAAGCCGTGGGGATTTTTGGCTGGAGTGGGGGCGTAGAGCTTGCCCTGCACCTTGATTTTGAGGCCCGGATAGAGATTCTTGATGGCGTCAGCAGGCAGGGTGACGTAGAGACGGCCCCGCACTGGTTGGGGTGGATCTAGGGCCAGGGTGTTACCCTCCAGCGGACGCACCAGATTAGCTTGCAGCCAGAGTTGGCCCTTACCGTTACGATTCAGCCGGGGCATCTCTTCGATTTGCCCCCAGACCATCTGTTCGGTCCCCAATGGGGTCGTCAGCCGGTGGCTGATGTCGAGGTGATCGGGGCAGGGATAGTGCCAGCCATAGTTAAGGGCCGCGATCGCCGCGATCGCCCAGGTTCCTAGCCAGCCCCCTGCAGAAAGACCCATGGGCCAGCGTGAGGGCAATAGGAGCGCTGCCAGTGCCCCTGCTATCAAGGTCAGAGTTAAGGTGAGGGCCACGCTTGGCCAGAGATCCAAGCCAGCGTAGCGCACCCCCAGGCTGACCATCATCAAGCCGATACAATAGGCTCCACATCCCAGCCAGGCCAGGTTGGCACCCATAGGATTGCACTCCCAAAGGTAGCTACAGCGTCGATCATGGGCAAACGGGACGGGGTAAGTCAGGCGTTCCATCCCCGGTGATGGAGACAGCCCGCAGGTCTAGGTTTAGGAAACCCAATTTACCCCGCTCAATTAACACCGAATCTATAGCTGTAGTCCCTTGAAAAGCAGCAGAGGCAGGCTAGAGTCTCAACCCAGGTTCTTCCCTGGCGAATCACCTTGGGTCTCAGGGCTCTGACCAAAGCGGTACAAAAATTATCAGACCCTACTCTACAACCACTGATAGGCCACCCAGTTCAGTAACAACCCATTCATAAACACCATCACCATCAAGGCAATCTGGTACCACTCAATGGGCCGTACTGTGAGATCTAGGGCAGCGTGGAAAAAATTCAACACTGAGTACACCAGGGTCAAACCAAAGTGGATTAGGCGATAGGTCGGGGAGGTATGGAGGGTGGTCGCGGCGATCGCCAGCATCGGTAGGGCAAAAAATGCCAGCATCATCCACAGGTGGGAAACCGGTGTCTTACCGTTGTAGCGGGGAATGGCAATGCTCTCGCCGTAGAGTAGGGGCATCATGGCTAACTGGCTATGAAAGACCATGCCAAACAGAAAAACCACCCATAGAGCAATAATCTGGCCTTGAATGGGGATATTCATCATCGTACTCTCCCAATTCAGCTGCGCTATTTCTATTTAGATCCTACCTCCCTCGACGGCGCTGGGGAGGAGGTATAGGCCCTGCTGGCCAGGATCGTTGCAATTCTTACCAGACCCTGGGATTCAGTCTCAAGACCGTTGCCGCCGTGGTTCTCGATCCGCTGAGGCCTTCTGACTAAAGCCCTAGTTAGCGGGTTAAACCCATACGAATCTCCGAGCAAAAGCAGGCCCGATCTACCCCTTCCCCCACCTTAATGACACTGGTCCGCATGCGGAGATTGGGGTTGGCAAACCAGAGTCGTTCCTCTATGGATCCAGTAGGGGTCGGGGTGGTTAAGGTCAAAATCTGATCTTCTAGATGGTACTGGCCACTAGTGGAGGGGCGATCGCCATGGCTTTGCACCAGTCGACCCGTACCCTTCTCGTCGGGGGTCAGGATCACCATCACACTGGTACTTTTAACCGATGCTGCCGCCTCTGATAGACGACTATCTTGTTCCACCCGCAGGCCGCAGAGAATAGATTGGGGATCATAGCCGAGGGGCTGGCAGAGGACCGCCAGGCTGGTGTCGCTGGCGGGTAGAAATTCTATGAATAGATTGGATTGCCCCGCCTGGGAACTCTGATCCGCCAGGGAGTGGGTGGTGCGTTGAGAAAACCACTTACCGGCCAGGGTTTCAAAAAAGTTCACAATGTCCATGGGGTTAATCTGGATGGGGCCAAATAATTCACAGTCTTTAATTTTACGGCGAAGTGCCCCTTTCCTGGTCACCGATCCCAGTTGTAACCGGCAAACATTCAATAAGGAGGGGATCGGAGAGTGATAAGCTAGCCATTACGGTGAAAATTGTCTTTAAATTTGTTGGATGATGCCTCAATGACCGCAGTAAATCAGGTACCCTACTTGCTCCGCGCTGCTCGCCACGAAGTGCTTGATCGACCACCCGTATGGATGATGCGTCAGGCCGGTCGCTACATGAAGGTGTACCGAGATCTGCGGGACCGTTACCCCTCTTTCCGGGAGCGATCGGAAAACCCCGATCTGGCCATTGAGATTTCTCTGCAGCCCTGGCGAGCTTTTCGTCCCGATGGGGTGATTATGTTTTCTGATATCCTCACGCCCCTACCAGGCATGGGCATTCCCTTCGATATCGTGGAAAGCCAGGGGCCGATTATTGATCCACCGATTCGCAGTCAGGCCCAGATCGATGCCATCCACAGCCTTGATCCAGAAACTTCCCTGCCCTACATTCGTACCATTCTACAAACCCTACGCCAGGAAGTCGGTAACGAGGCGGCTGTACTGGGCTTTGTTGGATCGCCCTGGACTCTGGCAGCCTACGCAGTAGAGGGAAAAACCTCTAAAAACTATACCCATATTAAGGGTATGGCCTTTTCGGAGCCGGCCATGCTCCATAGTTTGCTGACCAAGCTGGCGGATAATATTGCCGCCTACGTTCGTTACCAGATTGATTGTGGTGCCCAGGTGGTGCAGTTGTTTGATTCCTGGGCAGGTCAATTAAGCCCCATCGATTACCGTAGCTTTGCCCTACCCTACCAGCAGCGGGTGGTGCAACAGGTGAAGCAAACCCACCCTGACACTCCCCTCATTCTCTATATCAGTGGTAGCGCAGGTATTTTTGACCTGATGGGGGAATCGGGGGTAGATATTGTCAGTGTGGATTGGACGGTGGATATGGCCGACGCTCGCCGTCGTCTCAGACCTGAGTTAGGGGTACAGGGTAATGTTGATCCGGCGGTGCTGTTTGGTTCGAAACAACTGATTCGCGATCGCATCCTGGATACAATTAAAAAGGCTGGTAACCGGGGCCACATTCTTAACCTGGGCCATGGTATTCTCCCCGGTACTCCGGAGGAAAACGCTGCCTACTTCTTTGAAACCGCTAAGCAGGTAGATAAGCTGTTAGCTCGGGTTTAGCTCAGGACCGGGTGATCGGCAGGCGTTCTGACTGGCTGTAGAGGGTGCTGGAAACCTTGAGTAAAGGCCTTTAACACCCTTCCAGTCTCCTTTAGCCAGGCTGCCGCTATCACGAGCTGCCGCTATTAACCTGCAGCCGTTGTTTCAACCGCTGTGGATCCCCTTCGTCGACCACTCGTCCGGCCTCCAGTAAAAAGGCGCGATCGCAATAATCTAGCTCTACCAACCGATGGGTTACCCACAGGGCCGTTAAATTCCGCTCCCTAACCAGATGGCGCACCCGGGTCACCAGGTCAATCTGACTGTCGGGGTCCAGTAGGGCCGTGGGTTCGTCCAGTAATAGCACGTGACAATGGCGGGCAATGGCCCCTGCGATCGCCACCCGTTGTTTCTGGCCTCCACTCAGCGCGTAGATGGGCCGCCGCTTTAAATCCAATAAATTAATGGCCGTCAGGGCGTCGGTGACCCGGTCGTGGATAGCCGGGATAGAAAGCTTTTCCGCCACCAGGCCAAAGGCGACATCAGCCCCCACAGTGGGCATCACCAGCTGATGATCGGGGTTTTGAAAAACAAAACCGAGGGGTTGTTCAATTCGCCAGTCTCCCCCCTGGGGGGTCAGTAGCCCCGCCAGAATTTTTAGCAAGGTTGACTTACCACTACCGTTATTGCCCAGCAGCATACAAAATTCTCCCCGTTGTACCGCTAGAGAACACCCCTGGAGTACAGCCTGCCCGGAGGGCCAATGAAACTCCAGATCGTGAACGTAAATAGCGGGTTCATCGCCAGCTGTGGGATCCGCAGCGGACTGAGGAGGAGCTAGCACCGGGTCAGGATCCAAGAGTATGTCCTCGTAGGTTCTGATGGATGAGATCGAATTACTGATCGCCACTCAGGGCAAAGAATCCGGGGGGCCGCCCAGAGGCCGTCGCCGTACTGGTCTTTTCAAAAATCTGGACCGCCGCGACTTCACTACTTAGCACGCTAATTTTTTTGTGGGGTTGCTGATCACAGGTTAGTTCCAGTACCGTACTGGTGTTTCCCCCCAGGGCTCCAACAAGGGAAGCATAAAGACGATCGGCCTCGCCTGCTTCTTTCTTTTGAACCGATAGCGGCATGGGGGTTTGCTTGAGGGTTAACTCGATCGTAAACATTAGAAAACTCAATGAGGTTAGTAACAGCAACTGGGGAATTAAAATTTCCCAGGCTTCTTTCTAGTGTAAATGCAGCGGCCCCTTTTGCATGGGCCCAAGGTAGCGAGTCAGGTAGGGAGAAAACACCTCATAAATCAGGGTGAGGGGTTTATCTTGATGCCAGAATAGATAGTGACGGCCCCAAAATGGGCCGGTCTGGCCAAAGGCGGCCTCCAGTACCTGTGAGTCCCCCAGGTGAAGCCCTTGAATATCCCGGTAGAGCTCGGTGCGCAAACGGGCGAGACTGGCCCAAATGGGTAGGGATTTGTTTTGCAGGTATTCATCCACATGGCTGGCTTCCCACCAGGAGGCTGCGTAGGCTAGTCGTTGCCCAGAGGCCGTGCGTAGCCACACCTGCCGTCGCAAGCGAGGACCGGGTACAACCCGAATAATATCTGGAGCACCATCTAGATCCATGCCCACTAGAGACATATCAATTACATCCACCTCTGTACGCTCCCGGGTTAGTAGCTGTAGATGGCGGGTTGGTGAGCCATCGCCCAGCAACAAAATTTGCCAGGCGGGGGCCAGTTGTTCATGGGGTAAACCCCGCTGCACCGTTGGCTGACCCGCCTGCCAGCGAGGCTTAAGGGCGTGCCATGGACAGGGGGGCAGGCTGTCATCAATGGGGAGAATAGCGGAGACCAAGGTTCGTTACAAAAATTTATTTTTAATTTAATGGTACTGTGTTTTCCTGCTAACCGGTATATGTCGGGCGACCTGCTCCGATCTAGGTATGGTCCAGTTGGAGAGATTTAAATGAGCTGGATCCAGTCTAAGCCTGGAGCTACCAAAACAGATGATTTAACCAATGCTTAAGGAACTGGGGTCCCTGGGGTTCCTGGTAATTGGTGGGCAGCACCTGCCGTAGGCTGTGCTCCAATTGAGCCAGGCAGGTGGAGATTGTCTCCCGACTGGGGTGGGGGTGGTGCGGCACCCATAGCGGTGGGCCAAAGTGCAGGGTGAGGAGTTTGCGCCAGTAGAGATCCTTAGTTCCGACAATGGCTACAGGGGTAATGGGGACCCCCGATCGCAGTGCGTAGAGCACCGTACCCCGCTTTAGGGGAAGGTGGAGATCTCCTTCGCGATCCCCCAGGCGCCCCTCGGGAAAGATCAAAATACCGTCACCCCTGGCCAGGATAGCCTGCACGGTCTGGTCGATCTGGCGCAACTGCTGAATGGAATTGTTGGGGGGTACATGCTGGCGAATCTCAGCGGCCAAGGGTTGAAGACTCCTATGGCCCAGATCGGCGGCAGCCACCACGGCTTGCTCCTCCTTCCACCATCGCTCTAGGGGAATGACTCCCCCCGCCCAACCAATTAACCAGCGTTTCCAGGGTTTGTTGTAGAGCGTGCGGGCGTCTCCCAGGATGTAGTAGTAGGGGCGGGGAGGCACAAAGGCCAGAATTAAAAAGGGATCTAGATGGTTCAGGTGATTGGCAACCAGCACATTGGCTTGGTGGGGAATATGCTGGCTATGCTGCAATCGGACTCGGAAAAAGAGGCGGATAAACCACCGTAGTAGCCAATGGCGAATATGGCCGTTAATGGTAGGGTCGGCCTGACCCTGGGCGATCCCTGCCAGCGCTGCCATATCGCGATGAATATGGTGGCGCACCTTAGGATTACGGGCCATAGCCAAACCTTCTCGGACCCGGGCTATGACCTCGGGGCTGAGGTGCGTGGGATTCGCCTCTGGGGTCATAGCTTAGCCTCGCTGGCTGGCGGGAAGCACGAGGAGATCGTTAAGGGGGGGATGGGCCATCGGTGGCCGAGCTAGATAGCTGCTGGCGTCCAGGTATTTGATCCGCTCAAAGAAAACTTCATAAAAACGCTCTAGACAGTCGCAGAACCAGGCCTGATAGTCAGCCCAGCGTTGGCGATCATCAAGATCTAAACCACTCCAGACGCTGGCAATTACACAACTGTGGTCACCAGCATCATCCCAGATCAGGGGTAGGCCGATTTCATTGGCGATCGCGTCCCGTTCCTGAGCCAGCAGATAAAAGTGGGGATGGGCATCCACCCCGGAAAGGAGTAATTCGGTATAAAGGCTGTTGTGGCTGTGGTCGAGAATGGTGTGCAGGCGAAAGCCAGCCCGAGCGATGGCAAAGCCTAGGGTAGCCTCAGGGCTCGGATTACCTGCCTTGACCAGCCCACCCTGACGATCTAGGCGATCGCAAAGGGCGGTCCAGAAAGCCAGATTTTGTTGTTCTCGTTCGCTCAGAGGCGCGGCCGCAGGAACCTCTTGGGGGGGCTGGAGATCGGGGGAATCTCCAGGGTTAAGCTCTAGGTCGTCTTCTAAATCCCCCTCCAGGCCAATAAAGTTGACCGCCATGGCGGTCTTGCCAATTTGCCACAACTCCACCCCTATCCCTAGAAAGGTCACCTCCCCTTGGGCCAGGGTATTTAGCCAGGTGAGGGTTTGGCGGTGGCGAGGGGAGAATTCTGCGGCTACCCAGACTACCATCGATAGGGACTCCGTTGCGGCCCAGGTAATCAGATTTCCCAGATGGTGGGCTTCGCTTACCCCAGGCTGGGCTGTCACCAACACCACAGCCTGGGAGTCAGTTACCTGAAACAGGCGATAATCCTCTGGGGTTTCTAGGCTAACAGGTACGAGGGATAGGCCCAGGGCTTCAGCCAGGAGATCGAGGTTGTCAGGTTCCTCTAGCCATTGCAGAAAGTCACCGCCAGTTTGCCAGTAGTCAGCGGGATGGATTTTCTCAAGCCGTCCTAGTTTTGGTTTGGCAGTGCGCTGGGAACCCATGGCCGTAACTCTGTGCCAGTAACATCTGTTCCTATTATGGCTTGATACGGTATGGCTGGGACGATCGCCTTTAAAGCGCCCAGGGCATGGGTTGAATTGGTACAAAGCTGGTCGTTAGGGGATAGGCAGCGCCGGTTTCCAGAGCCTGTTGAATGGCGATGGCTAGCTCATTGTTATGCAGGGAAAAGTCACTACCAAGGCGGCTAGGACGATCTTCCTGGATGGCGGTGGCCAGTTCGGCAACGCCCCGACAAAAGTCCATCTGCTGGGCTCCTCGATAGTTAAACTTAGGAGCTTTGCGAACCAGGGGATACTTTTCCTTGAGGGGATTCATAAAGACCTTGCGACGAATCTTCACCATGCGCTGAATATAGACGGGATCGGCGTAGTACCAACAATCCTCAATACCCATAATGCCGTCGTCCCCGATGATCCGGAGTGAATGATCGTGGGGAGCGACAATGCTACAGGTGAGGCGGGCCACTACCCCAGAGGCAAATTTGATACAGGCCACAGAAAAGTCGGGCGTATCACCTGGCGTCAGGGTAACGTCAGGACGCTTATCTGCGGCCGGAATCAAGCAGGAGGAAAAGGCGGTTACCGTAGTGGCTGGGCCAAAAAACATGGTTAACCAGGTGAGATAGTAACCGGCATGCTCCAGGGTACAGCCCACCTCAAATTCATCCTGAAAGGGCCAGGCAATGCCCTCACTACTCACCCACTGGTCGTAGGGCATCTTATGGACCAGTCCATCGTCCATCTCAGCGTAGACCAGACGAACCTTGCCGACCGCCTCTTCTCTAAGGGCCTTCCATAGGGTTTGGGCGGTTTCACTCAGGCAACTACAGGGAGCAGAGGCAATTTGTAAGCCTTTTTGGGCTGCCAGGTTAACTAATTCCTTAGCCTCAGAAATCTCCATGGCTAGGGGTTTTTCTGAGTAAACGTGTTTACCAGCTTCCAGTGCGGCCCTGGTGAGATCGTAATGGGCCCGAGGGTTGGTGAGGTTAAGGACCATATCTACCTGGGGATCGGCTAGCATGTCCTCTAGGTTTTGATATTGCCGAACGGACTGACGCTGGGCCAGGCGCTGCGATCGCTGCGGGTTCTGGTCTAGACAACCCACCAGGGTTAGATCGGGGTGGAGGGGCAAGGTTTTTAGATAATAGTCGGAAACAAAACCACAACCAGCGATCGCAATTCTCACCAGGGTTACTCCTTGAAGTAGGCCATAAACCCTATCTTATCCCTGGATGGGATCCTCCAAAAAAAATCAAAAAACTTCCGGATTTGTCTCAGATCGGCCGAAATATGTAGTGGTAGATGCACCCTGATTAATTCCCTGGCCTACGGGTCGGGGAATTTTTTTAACCTTGGTCTGGCATTGTTATACCAGCCTAGAGTTGATAGCTATGGCTAGCTATGACGGGGAATTACACCCGCTACCCAGTCTTTGTTTCGGCCGATTAAAACGGTCCTAAAGCTTTGGGCGAAGGTAGATATCGTATTCCTAACGAGAGGCCCGCAGGAGAAGATATACCCCTACCGATAATCCCATCAGGGTAGGTAACCAGGCGGCCATAAAGGGTAATAGAGCGCCGACTTCCCCCATGGCATTGGTAATGAAGGAGAGTAGATAATAGCCAAAAATAATCACAATGCTAATGCCAAAGCTCGTAGCTCGACTGGTGCGTTGGGGCAGTACTCCAATGGAGGATCCCACCAGGCCAAATACCACACAGACAAAGGGTAGGGCATACTTTTGCTGAATGCGAATTTGCCAGCGTCGAATCAGCTTTTGATCCCCTCCTTGGCGTACCAGTTCTAGTTGCTGACTAGCTTCGGCAATGTTCATTTCGGTGTCGTCCTTAGTACGACTAGCTAGATCTAGCGGGGTGCGAGGTAATTTCAGCTCCTGGGTTTGAAAGGTAACAATGTTACGAAAGGACCCATCGGGAGCGACAACATAGATGGTGCCATTGGAAAAGTTCCAGGTGTTTTTACCAAAATCCCAGGTGGCTGATTCAGCGCTGACGACCTGGTTTAGCCCCGCCTGGGAAAAATCAAGGATGGTGAGGCCATGCATGGCGGTACCGTCAAAGCGACGGGCGTAAAATTGACGTTTGAGTTCCTGAGCCTTGGGATCGTCGCTGGCGGGTTGAAATTCCTGGTAGAAAATATTGCGCTCCTGGAAGGGGGGGCGATCGGAGTGCAGTGCTTGCTCCAGGGTAACGGCGGCCCGATAATTAGCGGCTGGGGTAATCAGCTCGTTAAACAAGAAGGTTAATCCAGTCACCAGCAAGCTCAATACTAAAGCTGGGGCAATCATGCGTCTGACGCTCACCCCCACGCCCTGTAAAGCGACCAACTCACTATCGCTGGAGAACCGGCTGTAGGTCATCATGGTAGCCAGCAGGGTGGACATGGGAAAGGCCAGGACGATAAAAGCCGGTAGCTTGAGCAAGAAAATTTGAGCGGCCAGGGTAATGGAGAGTCCTGACTCGGTAATACGGCGGATTAGTTCAAACAGAGCCCCAATGGAAATACCAATAGAAGAAAAAGCGCCGACCCCAAATAGGAAAGGCAGGGTAAGTTCTCTACTAATGTAGCGATCCATTACGGACAGATGGAACCACGACCCTGACTGACGCAGCCGTAACGGGGGGGGTGGGGAGGAAACGGTCACCATAGTGGAGGGTATCTAACAGAAAACAACCTGAATACCGGAGCTCAATCTCCATCCTAAATGGAAAAATCCTTCCCCAAATAATGTTCGCGGACCAGGGGATTTTGGTATAAGTCTTCGGCTTTACCGGAGGCGAGAATCTGTCCGTCGCTCATAATATAGGCCCGATCAATAATCCGTAGGGTTTCTCGAACGTTGTGATCGGTAATTAAAATTCCCATGTCCCGATCGCGTAGCTGGGCCACTATTTCTTGAATTTCGGCCACAGCGATGGGGTCTACCCCGGCAAAGGGTTCATCTAAAAATAAAAACTTGGGTCCGTCTGGTCCTGCCGCCAGGGACCGGGCTAGTTCAGTGCGTCGTCGCTCTCCTCCGGATACTTGCATACCTAGGGTGTGGGCTACCTTTTCGAGACGAAACTCCTTTAGGAGGTCCCGCAAGCGGCGATCGTAGCTACCTGGTGGTACCCGCGTCTGTTCCATCACCAGCAACAGATTGTCGGCCACAGAAAGGTTGCGAAAGATACTTGCTTCCTGGGCCAGATAGCCAATTCCTAACCTGGCCCGCTGATGCATGGGTAGGTCAGTAATATCGATTTGGTCCAGACAAACCCGACCCTGGTCAGGACGTTCCAGACCCGTAGCCATATAAAAGGTGGTGGTTTTGCCAGCCCCGTTGGGCCCTAGTAGCCCGACAATTTCCCCCTGAGCTACGGAGAGGCTAACCCGGTTAACCACCCGTCGCTTACCGTAGGTTTTCTGCACGTTATCCAGAATGATTTTCAAAGATATCCGTCGCCGTATTGATCCAGAGTCTTAAAAATTGTATCAAAGCTCTTCCGCACTAAACCTGGTAGAAAGTCCGTTGGCTCTAGATCAAAAGGGCGATCGCTAGCTTTCGGCAGGATTTGGTCTGTTTCAGCTTTTCCGATACTATAACTTTGACTAGAGGCCTTAAAACCTGGTTACGACCATATCAGGAGGTATATAACGGCCTTTACACCACACCAATTTTCAGTTCAAGGGGCTTTTAGTAGTTTTCTTGACCAAGTCCTTAGCCCTCAGCCCCTAGGCTTTTCCTGTATATTGTCGCCATCTGCAACGCCACAATGCACAATCTCCAGACCTACCAATTCCCACTATCCAGGCCGGTAAGTCAGTCTGATCGTCAACAAATGGAAACGGTCGCTTTGCTGCTGGATAACCTATTCCAACGGGAGGAAGCCACCGCCCGATCGATTCTAGACTGTCTTTATGAAGTAGGGGCTATTCGTCTGATAGACCAAAAGGTGCCGGTCAAGGTCCTGCGCTGGCCCTTAAAGGGTGTGGCCCGCTACAGTAAGCCGGTCTTTCGCCTTTTTGCCCTGCGCTGGTTCAAGAAAAACTGTCCCTGGTTAATTACTGATTGGCTGTTTAACTACGTCAAGTTTGGAGAGACCCCTGGGTCTGCTACCCTGGACAATTCCCTAGTGATTGATGTCACCCCCATCAGACCCAGTCTGCCTCCATTGGTACTGCAACAGGCAGCTGAAATTAATGCCCTGCGGGGGCGGGTAGGGTGGCTAACGGGGGTTCTGGTGGTGATGGTAACTCTGGCTGGCTTAAATTGGCTGAATTAATAGAGCTTTTGGCAGAAGGCTGAGGGCAGATGACCAGTTATCCCGTTTAATTTTCGTCCCCTAATGAAAACCGATCAAAGTTGATGACTTCAGAGTCGGGCTGACGGGTATCGAAGTAGTAGCTGGTCACCACACCGCCAGGCATTTCTAAAATGCTGAAGGCCGTAATATCGTTACTGGCCAGGTAGGGTAAGGGTTTGCCCTGGCTATCTGACTGGGGAGAGACCAGGTTGGGCTGGATCGGGGTCAACCCATTCGGATCACCCTGGGATAGGTAATGACTGGGGGATCCGTGGTCAGGGGGAGGAACCGGTCGATACCGATCGCCCCAAAAGGCTCCGTAGGAGTTACCCACGTTGGAGGTTTCCAGATAGTGGGTACCTGTAGGGGAAACAAAACGATTCCAGAGGTGAGAATGGCCGTAGAACACCAGGTTGACGCCAGCCGATTCCAATAGGGGCACCAGGTCACGGGCAATGTGGTCGGCGGCAATAGGATAGTCGTAGCGTACTCCCTTGAGTCGGCCCCTGTCATCCCGATCATAGAGGGGTACAGGGGTCGTAAAGGGTGGCACAATATTATCCCCCAGGGTATGGGGGGGATGGTGTAGCATCACAACTTTATACTTCGCCTGACGAAAGGCTGGACTGGCCAATTCTTGCTCCAGCCACTGGTATTGCGGACTACCCCGTTCAATCGGCTCGAAAATATGCTGGCCGTACCCCCAGTTGGCGGGGACATCGACATCCACTTCCCGTTCCTGGTAACGTCCCCTAACCGTGGCATCTCGACTGTAGGACCGCCAGATTTGAGTAACGTAGAGGCTAACCAGGCGTACATCTCCCAAGGTTAGGCCATAGTAGTGGGAGGTTGCCTGGGGCGGGTTAGTATCGGGTATGGGAGTGGGGGGTAGGCTAAAAATTTGATCGTAGGTGTGACTGTTGAAGGAGTTATCGCTGATCCACTGGCGACCCACAGCTTCATTATGGGTGGGGTTAAAGAGCTCTGCCTGAGCGGTATATTCTGCTAGGGCAACGGACTGGGGGCGGGGAGAGTTGAACTGATCGTTCAACGGTGCTGTGTGGGAGAACCGGCCCATAACCTCGTGGTTGCCCAGAGCGGTAAACAGGGGAGCATGTTGAATAATCGCCCCACCTCGATAGAAGCTGGTCTGCCCCTGCCGTTGCAAGGAGTAACTGGCCCTCCCCTGTAGACAGGGAAAAAAGGCATTGCCGCGGCTATCATCAAACCACTCCGAGGCGCGATCGGGCACATTCACCAAATCCCCTGCCAGAAAAACCCCATCAACCTGGCCAATGGTTTCCTCCACCTTTTGCAAATTGGCGGCGGTCATGGGTAGGGTCTGGTGGTCAGAGGTTAATAGGATTTTAAAGGCCTGGCCAGGCTGGGGAGCTGGAGCCAGGCTAAAAATATCGCTCTGGATGAATTGGCCATCGGTCAGAGTACTACTCACTCGGTAGGGTACTCGTTGCCCGGCAGTTAAGCCTGTAACGGTAGCTTGGTGCCGCCAAATCGATCGGGGTACGGTACCGGATAAGTTCTGAAAGTCGGGATGGGCGAGATGGGATTGGGGGTCTTCTCGGGTGTGGCTGAGGCGGGTGGTAACCGCGATCGCCTGATGGGGCAAGTTGACCTCCCCAGGGGCGCCAGCTGGACTGACCTTACCCCAGTAAACGCGATGATCCTGGCCTTCAAATTCAGTAAACCAGACGACCTGGACTGAATCGATGGTGGGGTACTGAAGGAAGGGATCGGTCAAGAGCTGGTTGGTCACAACCATAGACTGCTGTGGCAAAGAGGAGGATAGGGATGATTTCAAGTTGATCAAACAGAAGGCTAGGGTGATGAGCAGTAGCCTGGAAACCATGAGGGCTAGCCTGTGTCGCCGCATCGCTATACTTGAGACCAACTCAACCCTGGTCTCAAGTATAGCTTTAGGCAGGACACCGACCCAGCCCTAAGCCGAGCTTTACCTGACCAATCGGAGATGGGAAAGGTCGTCAACCAAGGACCAAACTACCTTTGAAAGGCCGAGGGCTGATTACAATAGGCAGAGTAGCTAGAAAACGGATTCACTATGAAATCGCTGTTGGTTGCACTAGCCATCTGTCTGGCCTTAGTCGGTTTTCCAGCCCAAGCCTGGGCTCACCAGGTGGAAACCAACTACACCCTGGGAAACCAGTTAGAGTTTCAATCTACCTTCAGTACGGGCGAACCCTTTGCGGGGGCAAAGGTAACCATCTATGCTCCCAACCATCCCGATCAACCCTGGAAAACCCTTACCACCGATAGTCAGGGTCGTTTTGCTTTTTTACCCGATGAATCGATTCCAGGCAACTGGAAGGTGGCGATCGAGGATGCAACCAAAAGCCATGGGGACTATTGGACCGTCCCGGTTGATAGTCGGGGGGGAATTGTAGAAAAGGGTATTGTTTTTGATTCCACTCGAGACAGACCCTACCTGGCGGCTATGGTCAGTCCTACCACAATGGCGCTAGCGGTTGGTCTAGGCTGGGTTTTCTACAGACAGCGTCGTCACCAACGCTAATTTCTCAGAAATTCTGTCAGGGAAAGCCCATAGGTCCTATCGGCGGAAGCAGGGTAGAGGGGGTATGATCTATATCAATCTGTGGAGACGGTAAATCTGGGCTAAGATTTGTCTTCTTGCCGAAACATTTGGTCTGACTACCGATCCTAACGGCCGTTTCCTACACCGATATTACTTACCTTCTATCCCTATATTCCAGTACAACAGGTCATCGATGAACTGCAGTACCATTCAATTCAAGTACATTGATCAGGTTTCTCAGAGCGATCTTGCCCAGCTTATTCGTCTGTTTAAGTCGGCTGCCTTTTGGGCTTGCGATCGCTCTGAGCAGGACATGGCTACCGCCATTGACCATAGCTACCCGGTGGTGACCGCCTGGGATCGGGAAAGACTCATTGGCTTTGCTCGAGCCACCTCCGATGGTATTTTTCGGGCCACAATCTGGGACGTGGTGATTGATCCCAATTACCAGGGCAGTGGATTGGGTCGTAAAATGGTGGAAACCCTGGTGAGTCACCCCCACATGAGTCGGGTGGAGCGAATTTATCTAATGACCACCAACCAGCAGGGATTTTATCAACGCATCGGCTTTGAGGAAAATCCCTCTACTACCATGGTTCTCTACGGTTCTAAGGTAGAGCCCCTGCCGAGCCTGACCCGGTCTGGGGAAGTCTTAGTCGGGGCAGAATACCTGAGGGAAGTGTGATTAACTTCTGCAGTTAACGATCCTGGGTCAGGTACGCTAGTATTCTTTAAGTGTTTTACTCTCGTCACCCCTTGATTGGCCCAGGTCCATGCAGCAAACCCACGATCTTCACGTTGTCGAAACCCGTCCCTTGGTCAGTCCCGCCTTACTTCACCACGAGCTTTCCATTACCCCGGAAGCAGCTAAGCTGGTTTCCCAGGTCCGCGATCGCATCCGCCACATTCTTTACAACGAAGATCGACGCCTGCTGGTAATTGTTGGTCCCTGCTCTGTTCACGACATTGATGCCGCCTACGAGTACGGCCAGAAACTGGTTAATCTGCGCCATGAGCTATCCGGTCAACTGGAGATTTTAATGCGGGTTTACTTTGAAAAGCCCCGTACCAACGTGGGATGGAAGGGCTTAATCAACGATCCCCATTTAGATGGTAGCTACGATATCAACACCGGGTTACGTCTGGCTCGCAAGCTACTCCTAGACCTGGCCCATCTGGGTTTACCCGCCGCTACCGAGCTGCTCGATCCGGTTACCCCCCAGTACATTGCCGATTTGATCGCTTGGACCGCGATCGGTGCCCGCACCACAGAAAGTCAAACCCACCGGGAAATGGCATCTGGTCTTTCTATGCCCATTGGCTTCAAAAATAGCACCGATGGCAGCTTGCAAGCTGCCATCAATGCCATGGTGGCGGCCAGCCAGCCCCATCATTTTTTGGGGATTAACCACCATGGTTTAGCCAGCATTGTTACCACTACGGGCAATCCGGACTGCCACCTGGTGCTGCGGGGTGGCAAAGATGGTCCTAACTTTAGCGCCGGTCATGTGACTAAGGCAGCCGAAGAAATGGCCAAACTCAACCTTAATCCCCGGCTAATGATTGATTGCAGCCATGCCAATGCCAACAAGGATCACACCCGTCAGGTTAATGTTTTGCAAGACGTGGCCACCCAGGTGCAACAGGGCTCTCGCCATATTCTTGGTCTCATGATAGAAAGTCACCTGAAGGCTGGAAACCAATCTATCCCGAAAAACCTACGGGAGTTAACCTACGGTCAGAGTATTACCGATGCCTGCGTGGACTTTGAAACTACAGCGACTATGCTGCGTCAGCTGGCCAGTGCTGTGGAACCTTCCCTTCAGGTAGCGGTTTAGGCTTAATTAGCTACGTAGATATAGCTGAAAATAGGGTTGATCGATCAATTCCATGTCTCGTCACCGATAGCCCTGTCCCATGGGATGAGACGTGAAAAACCAATACTGGGTCGCCGTTTTAGGCACTCTCTGTTTCCTTACCGACGGCTATGGCTACAGCTAGCCGCCTCAGCTTACCAAAATCTATCGGTAGCCAGGCCTCTATGGCATCCGGTCCAGGAATTACCTGAGACCCTAGTTCTGAGCTTAACCTCGGTCAATGCCTGGGGCGCTCTTTCCATAGATGGAAGAGGGGAGGAATCACAGAAATTAAAACAATCAAACCAACGATGGGAAGTAAATAGCGATCGACATCGGGAATGAGGCTACCCAGGAAAAAACCAGCTAGGGTCAAGCCCACTGTCCATAGCAGTCCGCCGGTCAGGTTATAAGCCAGGAACGTGGGATAATGCATTTTGCCAATTCCTGCCGTAATGGGGGCAAAGGTGCGAATAATCGGTAGAAATCGCGCTAGTACAATCGCCTTACCCCCGTGCAGGTCATAAAACCTTTGGGCCTTATTCAGATGGTCTTTGTGAAACAGCCATGAATCTTCCCTGCGAAATAGCCGCCTTCCATAACGATACCCCGTTGTGTAACCTACGCTATCACCAAGAATGGCGCAGATGGCTGCACCTAATATTAATAGCCAAACATTCAAAAAGTTCTGAGATGCCAGAAAACCAGCAGTAAACAGGAGGCTATCGCCTGGGAGAAAGAAACCCACTAACAACCCTGATTCCGCGAACACCATGGCCCATACGCCCGCGTATCCCATGGATTTAATTAAGGCAGGAAGGTCAATATGCATAGGATCTGATGTGAAATAGGGGGTAGGGAGAACAATGGGGATATTTCATACCAAGTATCTCTTAAATACCCAACTACCAGTATCCAGCCAGGCATACATCCAATCTCTTTGTGGAGAAATATTAAGATGGGCGGATGTAGATTTTGGTCTTCGCTTTTATCTTTACTTTAGGTATAATTTGCGATTGCTGGAGAATTGACTGTTACCGGTTCGCCGACTAAGGGAGGAACAATCATGGGTACATGGGTGAAGGAAACCGACGACGCCATATATCTGATGCAAGGTAATAGCTGGATCTCTCGGATTCAGAAAAAGCCCTCTCCCACTAATCCCAAAGAGAAAGCCTTTAATATAGAGCAAATGCGGCAGTGGTTTACTCGGTCTGATGCTCCTCAAGCCATGACGGTTTCAGTGGGTACCGGGCAGCCTGAACCCACCCAGGCCGGGGGCAGCTTGCCTCTGGTTCCGGATACGAGCGGTGGATCTGGTAGTGGTGAGCAAACCGGTAATGGAGGAGCTAGTAACCACAAGGGTGCAAGACTAAGGGTGAAAATTACCACCTATTTCAAGCTGAAACCGACAATAGCTAACGAGCTGACGGAAGCTGAAAAGGTTTTAGTGACCAATGGTACTGAGTTTGATCTCCAATACTATATTGATGTGGGTCATAACCATTGGCAGGTTACCCTGCTCAATCCTCTGGGCGATACTAAAATTAAGACTTGGTTTGTCTCTACTCCTGATATAGCCCTGGTTACTGATGTCACTCTAACGGTTATTAGCGATACCCTTTTCAAAGCAGAGCCGAAGATATCTACGCAGTTAAGTAAAGATCAAAAGGTATTCGTAAAAAAAGGCACCTGCTACAAGTTGTTGAGTAGTATACCGGCTATCGGCGATCACCTGGAAATAGAACTGGCAGATGCCACCTTAGGCCCCAACCATACCAAGCGATGGTTTGTCTATAAGCCCGATGTAAAGGTGGAGGGTCAGCGCCAGACTCTCCAGGTCACAGGTGATACCGTCTTTAAGTCAAAGCCAGTTCAGGCTAGTCAGTTGCCTAATGATGATAAATTTCTGGTCAAGAAGGGGACAGTGTTTTTAATTAACTCCTACACGAACCCCGAGGCTAACCATATCAAGGTAGCTTTGGAGGGAGCTTTTCTCGGTCCCAAAAATCTCACCACCTGGTATGCTTACGTGCCCGATATTCAAATCTGCGGTACTGAGATTACTAATAAGCCTAAGGATAACAGCTCTGGTCAGCCCGCCAACCCCATTAACCGTGGCATTGCCCTCACTCTTCCGGGCTTTTCGGGTACCTACTACTCTAATGATCCCATTAAACCAATCAACCAGTATGGCGATCGCGGTCACTTTACCTGGGGAGAAGCTCTGCACGTGAATCCGTCTACCGGTGCCTATCGCAGGCCAGTGAATAGCAACGTGGTTTACGGCATTCTTAGGGTGGCCGACGTTTTAGAAGATGTGATTAGACTTTACGGTGGTAAGCGTATTCGAATTAACTCCTGGTATCGTGATCCTGCCACCAATGCAGCAGTGGGAGGCGCCACCCAGTCCCGCCATATGGTTGGGGATGCAGTCGACTTTGTAGTTTTGGAGGGAGCAGGCCATTTAAATCCCTTTAATGTTTATGCCCGTTTAGATCCCTGGTGGGGCCATCGGGGTGGACTGGCCAGTTCGTCCCTATTTACCCATATTGATGTACGGGGCTATAGGGCACGCTGGAGTTACCTTTATTAGAGGGTGTTTGAAAAGGTCATTCCATCTAAAGGCTTTTCCTATCAACTTTATCCTCGGTGTTCTGACTAAACCTGCAAAATACTTCCTTGAGGATAACTGAAAAACTCAAGGGTATTCTTTTCTTTAAATTATTGCGGAATCTCTTTGATCAGGATATTTTTCCTTTAGAATTGGTTTCTGGCTGTTTCTAAATAGACTGGTACTGTTGTCTATAAATCTTTCAATGCAAGATTGAAGCCAGGATACAGATAGCTATCGTCGGGTAACTGTTCACATTGGGATTTAACGCTAAGATTTTTGTGTTGGTTAGAAGTTTTCAAGGATGCCCCGATTATGGCTGATTCCGGTACTTCCCCAAATGGCGAGTTGATTGACTCATTGCCTCGTGAGGTTAGGGTAGAAAGTTTGCGTAATGCGCTCGAAACCCTGCAAATTGCCGATGAGATCGCCAAACAGGGTTATTTAATTACCAGTTCTGAACTGGCTGACCTAATGGATGTAAACGCCAGTGCGGTAACTAGCCGCGGAGAGAACTGGTCCTGGCGTAACTGGTTGGTATCTCGGGTACGACGGGAGGGTAACCAGATTCTCTGGCAAATTGAACGAATAGATTAGTTCTAATCAACCGTTTTCAGTACTCTCGCCGATTTCTTTCAGATCATAGCAAGTAGCTTAGGTGCCAGGGGTTGACTGGAAAGAGATAATATTTCCCCTCTTCTACCTTGCGATTTCCTAACTCTTTGCGGGTTCGCTGGGCTATAGGTTTTGTCGTTGGTTTGTTTATAGTTGTAGCGGTTAGTCATTATTTCCGTAGCACCGTTAACTTACCTACGCTCAAGCCCTTACCCCAGGATCCTTTTATTCAGGTTTACTTCAATCAAAACCAGGCTGCTGTCTACACCGATCCCTATCGTCATCTGACTCGCTATGGCGACAACCTAGAACAGGTGATTATTGACGCGATTGATTCTGCCCAAAGTTCTATTGAAATAGCGGTACAAGAGTTCACCTTGCCTGGCATTGCTCAAGCTCTGGCTCAGCGTCATGCCCAGGGAGTAGAGGTCAAAGTTGTATTAGAACATCACTATAGCAAACCGATTGCCCTGCGCTCTGGAGGCCCCGGATCCAACCTTGATGCCTATGATCGAGTCAAGGCCCAGGATCTTTATGATTTTATTGACCAAAATCAGGATGGTGTCCTTAGTTCTGAGGAACTGGCTACCCGAGATGCCCTGACTATTCTTGACAAAGCCCACATTGACCGTTTGGATGATACGGCTGATGGTAGCCAGGGTTCTGGGTTAATGCACCATAAGTTTATGGTAATCGACGGTCAGCGGGTGATTACCGGGTCTGCCAACTGGACCATGAGTTGCATTCATGGAGATTTTCTCTACCCTGACAGTCGCGGTAACGCTAATAATCTAGTGGTTATTAACAGTTCATCCCTGGCCCGGATATTTCAAACTGAGTTTCACTATCTTTGGGGCAATGGACCAGGTGATCTCCGCGATAGTCGGTTTGGTTTGGACAAACCCTACCGTCCGCCAGTGCAGGTGTCTCTACCTGGATCGGTTGTGGCGGTCCAGTTTTCGCCGACTTCCCCTAACCAACCCTGGAGCCAAAGTGTTAACGGCCTAATTGCCAGAACCATCAGTGGGGCTCAGCAAAGTCTCAACCTGGCCCTGTTTGTGTTTTCTGACCAGGTGCTGAGTAATCAGCTCTGGCAGGTAGCTAACGCAGGTGTAACCATTAAAACTTTGATTGACCCGGGCTTTGCCTATCGCAGCTACAGTGAGGCTCTAGATATGTTGGGACTCCTATTGCCCGACTATCGCTGCCAGTTGGAAGCAGACAACCAACCCTGGCCCCGTCCCTTGGAAACAGTGGGCATACCAACCTTGGCTAAAACCGATAAACTTCATCACAAGTTTGCTGTTATGGATGGAGAGATCGTCATAACTGGATCCCAAAATTGGAGTCAGGCGGCCAACCATAATAATGACGAAAATTTATTGGTAGTTCGTAGTTTCAGGGTTGCAGCCCACTACCAGCGGGAATTTGAACGCCTTTACGGTCAGGCCCATCTAGGCCTGACCCCCGAACTGCAATCGGCGATCGCCAGGCAGCGAACCCTCTGCCAGTACTAAAAGTCCTGAGGAAAGTCCTCAGGACTTTCCTGTTTTGTATAGTTCATATATACTTGTAATATTTCCTGAGGATTTTCCAGAGGATTATTATGCAATTCAACACAGACGATATCTTTGCGGTTAAGAACCTGGGGCAGCGCTATAGTCTGGCCCGCAGCGCTGTTTATAAGCGTATGGGGCAGTTGGGCATCTTACCCCAACGCAGGGGTCGATATTCCTTTCTTACCCAGCAGCAATTAATCTTGATGGACGATCTGAATGTTTTTATCAGAAAGGGTGGCACGGCCATGGAGTTCCTGAGGGTGCGAGGTTTGCGCTGATACTGTTAGGGAAGTTGGGAGGTCTAGCGCACCTTAGGCATCGCTACTCTAATTTCCTGGGTTTGGCGCTAAATCTGTTGCCAGGGCAAAAAATTAGGTCATACTAGGAAGTAATATCCTGAGGATTATCCAGAGGACGATTATGAGCCCTGGGGAAATAGACCGCTTCCCGGTCAGTAATTTGGAAGGTCGCTACAGCTTGGCCCGTAGTGCTGTGTACAAACGCATGGAGCAGCTTGGTATCGGTCCTCAGCGGGTCGGCAAGCGGGCCTATATCACTGGCCAACAGTTAGCCCTGATGGATGATTTGCATGCCTTCATCAACCAACAGGGGGGAAGTGCCGCAGAGTTTGTAGAAGCTCGCGGTCTGCTGCGATCGCCCCAAGGTGGGAATAGTAGTCGCCCTCCTGCCGGTAACTCCGGTAGTTCAGAACTGGCCAACTTTCCAGCAGACATGGGAGGCTTGATCAGCGGTATTGTAACCGAAGTGATTACGCGCTTAGGTGGAGTACCCCAGGCCGATCCTCTAGGCTACTTTCAAATCTTGGAAACAGCGGTTCAAAAAGGCTGGCTCCTGAGCACCAGCGAGGTGGCTAAGCTATTGGATCTTTCCCAGACAGAAGTGCAGGGCTATGGCGATAGCTTTTTCGAGGCTGGTTTTATTTTTCGGCGATCGGGGTATCGAAAGAATGGGGAAGCGGCTTGGCGCGTAACTAAACGCTTAAAGTAGAAAGCTTTCAAAAAAACTTATCGAATGGCTGTAAGGGCCCTTCCCATCCGCTAAACTAAGAAAAAGGCCAGCAGGTTCAGTGCTGGCCCAGGTTACCTTGAATTTACGATTATTTCCTTTGGTGATGTTGGTTTTAGCACTGCCATCACCAATCTTGGTAATGGGGGATAGGCCTGAAGCCCCTTTCCCTACCTTGGTGATGGACTGTTAACCGCTCTGGCATGGAGTTTGCCAGAGGGAGTTTAACCCACCAGTGGAGGTTCTATCTCCCTGAGCCCTTCAGTCTTAACTTAGGTTCCACTATAACATGTCCTGAGGACATTACCCAGGACAATTATTTAACTTCCTCAGGAAATTCCTGAGGAAGTTAAGAGCTTTTGGAGGAGGAGGTTCTAGACTGCCCGGTTTTCTGTGACTGAAGTCCCAGTCTTTAGGATGTTTGTCGTTGCTGTTTGTTACAATTTGGTCATTCATTCAACAGACTGGATAGGTATCCAGCGACTTCTACCACTATCAGCGGAAAGGGCATCATCTATGACTATGGCACCCCATCAACCTCTTCAGCCTCCTACTCCGGTTGATCGGGCTTCCTTAGAAAATATGTTCATCCCTTCTACGGCTTCTAATGCTAATTGGACTATCGAGGACAGCGAAGAACTTTATCGGATTCATAGCTGGGGAAATCCCTACTTCTCTATCAATGCTGATGGTCATTTGACGGTTTCTCCGAAGGGAGATCGGGGAGGCTCCCTCGATCTGTTTGAACTGGTCCAGTCGATTCAACGCCGTAACCTCAACCTGCCCCTATTGATTCGTTTCTCTGATATTTTGCAGGATCGCATTGAGCGCATTAATGCCTGCTTTGCCAAGGCCATTGCTCGCTATAAGTATAGTGGGGTCTATCGGGGCGTCTTTCCGGTTAAGTGTAACCAGCAACGTCAGCTTTTAGAAGATGTGGTGCGTTTTGGTAAACCCTATCAATTTGGTCTGGAGGCCGGATCTAAGCCAGAGCTCCTAATTGCCCTGGCTACCCTGGATACCCCAGGTGCTCTGCTGATCTGTAACGGCTATAAAGACCGGGACTATATCGAAACCGCTATGCTGGGTCAACGTTTGGGTCAGCAGCCGATTATTGTGATTGAGCAAATGGCTGAGGTGGAGCTGGCCATTGCTGCCAGTCACAACCTGAAAATTCGTCCAGTGTTGGGGGTACGAGCCAAACTCAGTACCAAGGGCAGCGGGCGTTGGGGGATTTCGGCAGGCGATCGAGCTAAGTTCGGCCTGACTGTTCCCGAAATTCTGGCCCTGGTGGATCGGCTGCGCCAGGAAGATATGCTCGATTGTCTGCAACTTCTACACTTTCATATCGGTTCCCAAATTTCCGCCATCAGTGTGGTAAAGGAAGCTCTGCGAGAAGCCAGCCGAATTTACGTTGAGTTGGCTGGTCTGGGAGCGAATATGCAATACCTGGATGTGGGCGGGGGCCTGGCCGTAGACTACGATGGCTCCCAGACCAACTTCTATGCCTCTAAAAATTATAGTACTCAGAATTACGCCAACGATGTCGTTGCTGAGGTGCAGGAAGCTTGCCGGGTCAAGGGGGTGCCGGTGCCGACGCTGGTGAGTGAAAGTGGGCGAGCAATTTCCTCCCATCAATCAGTTCTGGTATTTGATGTGCTGGGAATTAGCGATGCCCCCTCCCAGGAGAATGTGGAGGTACCTGGCGACGCCGATCATCTTATCCTACGAGAGCTTTATGAGATTTACCAAAATCTCAATTCCAAGACAGTGCAAGAGCTTTATAATGACGCCCTGCAATTCAAAGAAGAAACCATTAGCCTCTTCAACTTTGGTTACTTGAGCTTGTCAGACCGGGCTAGGGCAGAGCGTTTATTCTGGGCCTGCTGCCGCAAAGCCTTGTCGGTTGTCAGTGATGCCGAGTATATTCCTGAAGACATCGAGGAACTTCATCAAAGTATGGCCTCGATCTATTACATCAATCTATCGGTATTTCAGTCCATGCCCGATGCCTGGGCTATCGATCAGCTATTTCCTATTCTGCCGATTCATCGCCTCAATGAAGTTCCTTCCAGTCGAGGTACCCTGGCGGATTTGACCTGTGATAGTGATGGTAAGGTTAATCAGTTTATTGATTTGAGGGATGTCAAGCATGTCCTGGAGCTACATCCCCTCAAGCCCGGACAACCCTACTACCTGGGCATGTTTTTGGGAGGAGCTTACCAGGAAATTATGGGTAATCTCCATAATTTGTTTGGCGATACCAATGCAGTCCATATTCATATGACCCCCAAGGGCTACCAGGTTGAGCATGTAGTCAAGGGAGATACCATGACCGAGGTGTTGGGCTACGTCCAGTACGACGCCGAGGATATGATTGAGAATATCCGGCGCCGATCAGAAATGGCTTTGCACGATAACCATATCACCCTGGAAGAATCCCAACTACTGTTGCAGCACTACGAACATAGCCTCAGTCAGTATACCTACCTGGTGTAGAGGCAGCTAAAACTCAACCAGAGGGGAGCATCCCAGTTTTTCACTAAGCACAAGTACTCAGCCTAGGAGAGTGATTCAGATAGGCTGTGCGTAACCTCAAAATTTGAGGGGCATTCTCGGGCTTCCATCGGGCTCCAGTGATTTTAACCCGTTCACCGATCTGCTTAACAAGGGACTCAACCTCTCCTGAGCCAATGCACAATCCCTCCCTTTGATAGGCCCCATAGTTGGGTAACCGATGACGATGCTT
>JBEITR010000117.1:0-2801 GCA_040374765.1 Leptolyngbya sp. | reverse complement strand
CGCAGGTTGACAGGGAATAAAAGATGTGGGGTGTTCTAGGCTAAAGGGTAGTCCTTCTAGCGGTAGGTGCATCCCTTGGAAATCGAGGATTTAGACCATCTCGGCTTAGTGGCCGGCATGATTGACGAATTAGGCCTGGTGGAGCTGACTAACGAGGAGATTGAACCTCATTGCCTGGAGCACGTGAGTGCAGGGCAAGTGGTAAAAGCCATGATCCTCAACGCCTTGGGATTTCTGAGCGCACCGTTGTATCTGTTCAGCGAGTTTTTTGAAAGTAAGGCGGTATCCCACCTGCTAGGGGAGGGAGTGGAGGCCCGCCACCTGAATGATGACCGCTTAGGGCGGGTGCTGGATCAACTCTACGAGGCAGGCATCACCCCATTGTTCATGAAGGTGGCATTGCAAGCGGTGCAGCGGTTTGGTATCAACATCGAACAGCGACATCTGGATTCGACTTCAATTTCAGTTGAGGGAGAGTATGCCACCGCTACAGTGACTAAACCGGAGGGGTCATCCGAGAAGGACAGTGGTGAAGAACCGATTCCGATTGAGATTTGTCGAGGCTATTCCCGAGATCACCGACCGGATTTGAAGCAGTTCTTGCTCACCCTGGTGTGTAGTGCCGATGGGGGCGTCCCGCTGTGGTTACAAGTAGCCAGTGGCAATCGCCACGACAGTGAGGTGTTTGCTCAGGTGCTGAAGGATTTTAGCGAGCAGTGGACCCAGGAGGGGGTGTTTGTGATGGATGCCGCCTTTTACACTCAGCCGAACCTACAGCAGGTGGGGAGCCTGGGGTGGCTGTCGCGGGTGCCCCTGACCCTAAAGGCGGCACAGGCCCTGGTCCAGAGCGAGGTCAGTCTGCTGTCAGAGATCCCCTGCGACTCACCGGATTATCGGATGTGGGAAGTCGAGCAAACCTATGGCGAGGTAGCGCAGCGCTGGGTGTTAATCGAAAGCCAGCACCGCAAAGCCAATGACGCCCTATGGCGACCCGAATTAGAGAAGCTAGAAGCTCGGCTGAATCGGCAGCTCAAGGCCCTCACCCAGAAGGTGTTTGCCTGCAAACCTGATGCTCTGGAGGCTGTGATGGCGTTTCAAGATAGCTTGGAGCTCCATCAATTGACCCACGTATTAGCCAATCCAGTCCGGGCCAAGCGAGCCCCTGGGCGTCCGGCCAAGGGAGCTGAGCCGGCCTCAGTTCAGGGCTATCAACTGCAGGCAACGTTGGAGCGCAAAGCTGATACCGAAGAGACCTTTAGCCGCCAGCGTAGCCGCTTCATCCTGGCCACGAACCAACTGGATAAAACAGTGTGGCCGGCTCAGAAGCTATTGAAGGAATACAAAGGTCAACAGACCGTCGAACGAGGGTTTCGCTTCCTCAAAGACCCGCTGTTCTTTGTCAGTAGTGTCTTTGTCAAAAAGCCCCAACGAGTCGAGGCCCTGGCCCTGATTATGGCCCTCACCTTGATGGTCTATACCCTGGCCGAACGCAAGCTGCGCCAGGCCCTCGAAGACCAAAACCAGACGGTGCGCGACCAACGCAAGCAGCCTACTGCTAAGCCCACCTTTCGATGGATTATGCAAAAGTTTCAGGGTATCCACTGGATTAACCTGGAGGGCCAGCGCCAGATCAGTAACCTGACCGATGAGCGACAACTGATTATTCGCCTATTGGGACCGCCGGTTGAGCGGTATTACTACCCATCTGGTTAATCATTTGTCAACCTGCGGAATGTAGGTTAGAGCCCATATTTTTAGGATTTCTCTGAGTACTTTCCTGATCTCCCTGGTGCCCTCTAAAGTGGTAAAAGCTTTCCCCAGTCGGTTGGCTAGCACTAAATGGCGGCAGAGTAAGAGATTTATCAATCCGTTTAGGACTTCATGACCACGATTAATAGCCGTCAGGAACCTGCTCCTGACCTAACAGAGGTATGGGGTTGGGTGAATGTATTGGTAGATTATGGCGGCCAACCCGAGATGTATACCTATGGCTTACCTGGCTACCTGCAGGTCGAACCGGGAGATATCTTAACGGTTCCCTTTGGGCATCAGATGGTGGGTGCGATCGCCCTCAGTCTGTCACCCCATCCGCCCTCCGATCTGAGGGCCGAGCAAATTCGTCCAGTGGCGGGTATTGTCCAACGCCGCTTTTTTACCCCAACCTACTGGACCTTGCTGGAGCAAGTTGCTGACCACTACCAAACGCCTCTGGTTCAGGTGGTTAAGGCGGCTTTGCCCCCCGGCTTGCTGGCTAAAGCTCAGCGCCGTCTACGCCTATGTCTAGATCGGTTAGCAACAGCTAGTGACGTCCCCCCCTCCAAAGCCTTAGCCAGTTTACTCCATGACCTGCAGCAGTCAGCCGCAGCCGATCTAACCTGGCAATACCTGAAGCGGCGGGGGCATAGCTACCGCACCATACAGCAATTAATTCAACGGGGTTGGGCAGAATCTTACCTACTGCCACCCCACTCCCCTCGGGCTCAAAAACGGCAGGCGGTGACTGTGGTGACTGGAGACTACCCCGCCGATCCTTCCCTAACTCGCCGCCAGAGCGAAATCATCAAGGTCTTAACTCGCCACGGGGGCGACCTGTGGTTGACCGACGCCCTGGAAGTTTGCCAGACCACTTCCCCTACCCTGCAACGGTTAGCCCAACGGGGTTACCTGGTGATTGCCCCCCGCCAAAAACTCAGGGTCGAAGTAGGGCCCGATCTCACCACCGACCAACCCAAGTCCCTTACCCCAGATCAGACAAAGGTGCTCAGCCAGATTAACCAATACCAGGGAGCCAGTCAGATTCT
>JBEITR010000060.1:0-18807 GCA_040374765.1 Leptolyngbya sp. | reverse complement strand
TCTTTTGTCAAGGTGCTCGCCCCCTCGGTAGGACATCCGTCTCTTCCCTCAGGCGCTTTACTAACATAACCCCCACTACCCTCAACTGTCAATACCCCATTACCCCCTTTTTTAAGGGAAATTTTCTCGGGCCCAAACGGCCCTCGATAATTGGGCGTTTTCACGGCTAGGTGGGTTCCTCTATGGCCTACTTCCGTAGCCCTGGGCGATGGTGTTGACCGGTGGATGCTCCCCTGGAGTCTGGAGCTACCCTGAGGTACTGGTGCGAGGAAAGGATGCTACAGCTCAAAAACTGTAGGTAACACCAATACTTTGACTCCTAAATTCCCCTGAAACGTGGCCGAATTTATGCCGTGAAGTCCTAATACCCAGGAGCTATGGTGATAGCCCTTGGGTATGTCTGGAAATTAGTGTCCGCCCAAGGCTGCTACCACCCCGAAAAAGATAAATAGCAGACCCCCCAGGGCCGTTAGGATACGTTCAGAAATATGACCCGCCACCAGTTTGCCACAGGCCACGGCGATCGCGGCACAGATGCCATGACCTGCGATCGCTCCCAAAATCACGCCCAGGGGATGGTTGACTGCAGCCAGGGCAATCGTCGCTAGTTGGGTGCGATCGCCCCACTCGGCAACAAAGGTAAGGGTAAAGGCTTCTACCAGCACCGCCTGAATTGACCAGGCAGTCTGATGGTGGTTTTCTTTCGCCTCAACGGTTTTTAGGGCCTCTGCCTGCTCTTCCGCTAACCCCAGGGCAGGGGGCATACGACTGGCGTCGTAGAGTAGTTTGAGACCAAACCCGATAAATAGGGCTACGGTTAAGGCTTGAACATAGTGGTGGGGTAGTACTGTAACCACCCGACCTATAAGTACCGACAGAATACTCATCATCGCCAGGGCTCCCATCACTCCGACAAAAACCCAGCGGCGAGGGTGACGAGTAGCCAAGATCATGGCAATAAAAAAGGTTTTATCTCCCAATTCTGACAGGGTAATTAGGGTTAGGGCGGCAGTAAATCCAGTCAGGGATGGCATAGGTTTAAGGCATAAAACGGTATATGTTAACCATGAATCCACGACTAGCTTCTGTCAACGAAAAATCCTAGAAATAAAAATTCTAAATAGCCAAAAGTAATTCATATTTTTCATAATTGAATCATTTTTGAAAAGGTTTATTTTAATATTTTTTCCTGGTTGAGATTCCATTTGACCCCGACCGGGATGGGGTTTAAAATATGACCTTAGCCACCTTTGGAAAAGTACAGGGGCGTCAAAATGTCTCTCCAGGCCTGCCTTTGACCGATCAATCGGGTCCTCAGGGTCTCGAACCAAGCTATCAATTCCTTCTATTCGTTGATTATCAATCCCTGTTCAGCGCACTATGGCCGAAGAAACTCCTTACCAGCCTTTAGTTTTAAGGTTGCTCCATGGTATTAGTGGATTATTAGCGATCGCAGCCCTGATCAGCGGTTTTTGGGTTTATAACACCTACGACCGGCATTTTGGTTACCTCCGATTACCCGTCCTACCTGATATTCAAGGCATTCATGGTAGCCTGGGACTTTTCTTTTTAATTAGTTTTACGGGACTGGCTATTTATAGTCTTTACTGGGGTAGTCGGCGGTTACTGTTTCCAGACTTTTGGCGGCGGCTTTGGCACCGACCCGGCCAACCGGTATGGTGGGTAAATCTACAACGCTTAGGCAATACCTTGATGTTGCTAGCCGCCACCCTTGCCGTTATCAGTGGTCGAATGATGCAGGAGGCCTGGCTACCAGCTGGTGAGGTAGATCAGCTCTGGTACCGTCTTCACCTTTTGGCCTGGCTATTGCTGCTGCTTAGTTTGGTCCTACACCTCTCCATGGCCATGCAGGTAGGGGGGCGATCCCTGCTCCTATCTATGGTAAAAGTTTCCTATCGCCCAGAGGATTCTCCGGCCCTCTGGCTCGGTTATTTACGGCAGCGCCTGGCCGATAGGAAACCCCGATGAAGCACCGCCATCTTCCCCTCAGAATTGTCAGGATCGCTGTATTAAGCGGTCTCACCCTCGCTTTTTTACTACCCCTACTGGGATAGATAACCTGTGGCTAGGATTACCAGGTTGGATCGGTATACAGATTAATCTTCAGATGTTCTTTCCCGGCAGGGATGGCGCTAATACAGGCGCAGATGGGTTCAGCCTCACCCTCGAGTTCTACTTCACAGGCATGGCAGGATCCCATTAAACAGCCAGTGGGAATCGTTATTCCGGCTCGGGCGGCCACCTTAAGGAAGGGCTCCCCCACCTCTGCTGTAACGGTGATGCCCTCCGGGAGAAACTCAACCAGTACGGTCATAGCTAGGCTTGGGGATGATTGCGAGCGGCTTTGAGCATGGCTACCAGAGTATGGTGGGCATCTTCCGCCCCTTCCAGACGATGGTCAAAGGGGACTCGAAGGGAGGTTTCTTCCCCCCCTACGGTCACTTCCAGGGTCATCCCTTCTGGATCGATAGCCGTCATGGTGGCGGTAGTGGCGGCGGGTTGGTTGCCGTAGACAGTGGCATAGAACAGCACGGCATCACCATGGTCTTTATTCATATGGCGGCAGATGCGATCGCTAACGGCGGTGGTAATTGGCTCAGCCATAAAAAATCTCGTACACTACATCAATAATCTAATAATTTCCCTGGAAGATCGGAACGTTTATCCAGACCTAACCTTTAGAGGGCTCGACCCCATTCTCAGGGTCCTTACCAAACCTATCTTTTCCCACCCAGCCCACAGGCCGCTAGCTCCATGATACTTCCCCTATCTGAGAATATCGAACACCCCTGGCCGACGGGGCATATTTTTCAGAGTCCAGGGGCCCATCTCACCTATCGGGTGATTGGCCCCTGCTGCCGGTTGTTCGATCGGGAACAACTTCCCTGGCCCTGCTGCCGGATTCAGTGGCGCGGCAAGGAACCCAGCTGGCGACGCATTGGGAAGCGATTGATTGCCGATATGGCCACCCGGAGATCGCCCTCCTATTGTGTCGAAATTGTTGGCCAGGCCTACCATGGTGAACCCTTTGTCACCACCCTCTATACCGTACGCTTTGATCAAAGCACCCAAGACTGGTGGTATACCAAAACAGCTCACTTACAGGCGAGTAACCCATCTAGTTCGCTGTAGTCGGGTAGGGTAGTATCGATTGCCCGGCCCCGGCGTAATACGATGCGATCGCCCTGGGGCCGGGACAGCATCTCATTAAAGGTCCGGGCTTTAAACAAAACCAGGTCGGCGCTACGCCCGACTCCAACCATACCGACGTCCCCTAGGCCCATCATGGCGGCTGGAGTGTGGGTGATAGCTCGAGGCCAATTTCCCAGGGGATGATCCAAATGACCAATACGCACCGCCTGGGTAAACACTTCCACCATGTCATGATCACCGTAGGCAAAAAAGGGATCGCGACAATTATCACTAGCCAGGGCTACTGCCGCACCACTCTGGTCCAGCTCATTAACCAGGGTTACCCCGCGGTAACGGGGAGTTTGCCCTGGTCGCCGATCCTGCAGATAGAGGTTACACATGGGTAAACTGACTACCGCAATCCCAGCCCGGCTCACCAGGTCAATAGTTTCCTGGGCTTTCGACTCTGGCTGCACCGAAAGACTACAGCAATGGCCGCAGGTAACCTGGCCAGTAAAGCCTAGGTTTAACCGGGTCTGGGCTACCAGGCGCAGGCCTTCAGCCTCTGGATCTAAACTTTCGTCGGCATGGAAGTCTAAATCTAATCCCCTTGCCTGGGCCAGACGAAAGATTCCCTCAATTTTCTCCCTCAGTCCTGGTTGGGGATAGAGAACAGCCCCCAGGATACCGCCGTGATCCGCAATAAGATTGACCAGTTCGGCGCTCTCGGGGCGATCGTAATAGTCAATCGCTACCAGGGGAACTCCCTGTAAGGTAATTTTATCGGCCCATTCTGCCTGGAGGTCCCGTAGTAGGGCAAAGCTAATGTGTTCCTGGCCATCACCACAGTCCAGATGGGTGCGCAGGGCTTGGGTACCATGGGCATAGCTACAGCGCAGGGCAAAGGACATGCGCGGATAGAGATCCTCCCTGGTCCAGTGCAGACGGCGATCGCTGACCACAGAGTCAAGGGCCGCCTCGAACGTACCATCGGGGTTAGGCTGGCGTGGCCAGATGTGACCCTTATCCAGATGGGTGTGAACGTCAACAAAGCAGGGCCAGACCAGGCCCTGCCCCAAATCCCAGGCCGGTTGGTGGGGGTCTAGGGGTTGATCGGTCGGCAGGATAGCGGTAATTTTTCCCGCTTCAACTTTCAAATGGGCCGCTACCAAGGGCTCTGCCAGGGGAGGGGCAACCAGCTCTGGGATCGGAGCTGCCCATGGGATGGAGTGATCTAAACAGGCCCGCGGTAACCGGACGTTTTGGAGCCAGTAGGCAGGGAGCGTTTCTGTCGGAAAGTCAGGAATCGGCATAGGAATTGGCTTGCACTGGCTGAGATGAATGTGTTAGTTTTAATCACCTGAGGACGTATAGCTCAGTTGGTTAGAGCACCACGTTGACATCGTGGGGGTCACTGGTTCGAGTCCAGTTACGTCCATCGCTTGAAACTCAAGGATTGTAAGGCTTTCAGCCATTGCTACTATAGGGCAATGGCTTTATTTTTGGCCATGGCAACACGGCATTTAACGGAAAAATACGGCTTTTAGGGCTTAAATGGGTATCAATTGGGTATCAGATTTATGGCCAGAACGCCTAAAAACGAGATATCGGTAGAGTGCTTCAGGGGCTTTATCCGGTTGCGATGGAGGTACCAAGGGAAGCGGGTTAGCCTGTCTTTGGGTATCCGCTGTGACCCGATTAATCAGGCCATAGCAGAAGCCAGAGCCACCCAGATCCGGGTTGATATGATGGCGGGCATCTACGATCCAACCCTGGCAAAGTACCGCAGCCATGAGCCAAAGCCACAAGACACCACCATAGGAGCAGTAGAACTATTTACCCAGTTCATTGAATACAAGGCAAAGCGGGTACAGCCCAGGACACTGGAGAAATACCACGCCCTAACCGTATGGCTAAAGGATCAGTTTGGCGATCGCCCCGTTGCCCCCCAGGATGCCGAAGCATTCGTAGACCGCCTGTTAGAGAATATGGAGCCCATCACCGCCAGGGAGCGCCTAGCCTTGCTTAATGCCGCTTGGCAGTGGGGGGAGAAACAAGGGATAGTCTCAGGCAACCCGTGGGCAGAATTGCGGGTTAGACGACAGCCAAAGCAGCCACCCAGGCCATTTACTAAGGCAGAGGTAGCCGCGATTATTGCCGGGTTCAGTGAGTCTCGTTATTACCGCCACTATGCTGATTATGTTCGGTTTAAGTTTGGGACCGGTTGCCGAACTGGGGAGGTTGCCGCCCTACGATGGAGACATCTAAATGCTGATTGCTCAATAGTCTGGTTTGGTGAAAGTTTCACCCATGGCCAGTTTAAGGACACTAAGACCGGCAAAACCAGGGAGGTGAAGTTATCCAGCGCCCTAGCTGCCATGCTTCGAGACCGGATGCCCGCCGATGTGGAAGGGGACGACCTGGTGTTTACTGCTCCCAGGGGAGGACCTATCGACGATAAAAATTTCTGTAATCGAGCATGGGCCACTATTCTAAGGGCTCAAAGCATCCCTTTCCGTAAGCCCTATAACACCCGCCACACATTCATCAGCCACGCCCTAGAGGCAGGGTTAAGCCCGGTGGAGGTTGCCGCCATCACCGGGCACAACGTCAAGACCCTATTCGAGAATTACGCCGGGCTGATCAAAAGCCACCCCACCACGCCTGATCTGTTCTAGCGCCTACCAAAGGTTTTTTTCTGCCCACTGGGGAGCGATCGCCGGAAGTTTTCTATAGCCGCCTGATGGGTTTGGGGGGCATCCTGATTTACTAGCCAGTCAAGGATCAACTCACGGTTATAGAGGATAGGAGCTGTTGGCCCATGGCCCCGCCGATAGTAATGGACCCCGTGGAGCCATTGCTCCCGCAATGCTTTAAGGCTGTCTGCCTTACACCGCAATAGCTCGCAGCATTCATCGGTGGTTAGTAGGGTGATTTGCACTATGCCGCCCTCCTATAGCTGCCACCCGTCGCCATCAACCACCGTCTGATATTTGGGGCAGTCTCCCCCAGCCATCCCCAGAAGTCGCGCTTATGGCCTGGCTCTAGCTGCCCTAGCAGGTCAAACAGGTCCGCTAGGTCACGATCGCTGTGGGGAGTCATGGCTAGAAACATGTTGATCACGCTCAACAATGCCTCACAGTCTTCAGTTGCCATGGGGGGCACCTCCTAAAAGTTGGGCTAACTGCTCATCACTGATGTCTAAGGAGTTGGGTTTATGTCCGTTGCCGTTAGTTGCCTCAAAAAAATGCTTATTGTTTTGGGGTAAAAGGTTGTGCAGGTTGTGACAAACCTCTGTAATCCTTGTCCCATGGTTGTTTTGGCTGTCCCCACCTCTGTCACAGCCTAGATTTGAGGTTGTGACACCGTTCTGTAGAAATTCGTCAAAACTCCCAGCCTGTAAGGGTTCTGGCTTGTCACAACCTATGTCACAACCTTGATCGGGTAGGTTGTGACACTCAGGTTTAAGCCATAGCCTCACCCGCTTGTTACCCGATCGCCGCTGTTTCCGCACCCACCCCAGCGACTTCATTACCTCACCGATCCTCATCTCGTGGGCTTTCGTCTGAAGACCCACTTCAATATCAAGGACATGATTTAGGACGTGGGCCGTAGTCACTTCCCTTTCGCGGTTATCCAGTAGATAGGCCCTGATTGCCGAGGTCCAAGGGTCTTCAGCCCGCCAGGATTCGTTAAATTCAGCCGCGATCGCTTCCTCGTCAGGGGTCAGCCACCAGGGGAAGCCCGAGCGATACAGGGACACCGCCGCCGCCCAAATGGCATCACGCTCAATTTTCAGCATCGTCGTGTCGATCGCGTGTTTTACCGGCACCACCCAGAAGCGCCTATTTCCCGTGGAATCGGTTAAAAAATCATCCTGATTCGTAGAGCCAACAATAATCGAACGACGCTTGAGGGTTACCGCTTGCCGCCCGTAGGGAGGTCTAACCGTGTCGATCTGGCTGGATAGAAACGCCTTGGTAGCGGCAATGTCTTTTTTCCTAAAGATAGATTCAAGTTCCCCCCATTCCAGAAACCAAAACTGGTGAAGCTTTAGCCGCTCGTCTCGCTCACCTTGAGCCGCCCCCATCGAATCGTCAAACCAATCCGATCCCGCCAGGGTACGGAAAAAGGTAGATTTGCGGCAACCTTGGGCACCTTGCAGAATCAGAGCCGTATCCACCTTGCACCCTGGCTCAAAGACCCGAGCCACCGCCCCCACCAGCATTTTGACTATATAGGTTTGATAGATTGGCTCAGTCACCCCAAAGTATCGCCACGCAAACCCGTCTAATACATCGGCATGATCGCCGTGGGTGGCGCTACACCGTTCTAGGTAGGTTTTGACTGGATGATAGGCGTTGGTCTTGGCCAGCCGCTTAAAGATGGCTTCACTATCTGCCTGAGAGACCGAGATATTGTGCTCCAGGGCCAGGGTAAGCCGGAGGTCAGCAGGATCGTCTACTACATTGCCGTCGAACTCAATTTGGTTGGTTAATTCGTTAAATGCCAGCCTTGACCCGAGCACCCGATCAACTGCCTCAAACTTGATCGCCAGCCTTGGCCGACTTTCTCCCTCTCCAGGACTACTCCCAGATACTTTGACAGAAATGTCAGGAGCATTAACCCTGTTGCCGTTGCTGCCACCAACCGAAGCAGTCGTAACGCAATTTTTCCAGACCCAGGATCTAGCGCAGCCCGCTATCGCCTCAGGAGATAGAGAGGGGCCAGGGTTAGACTTCTCAGCACTGCCCCAGATAGATACTCGCTCCCCCTGGGGCAGTGGCGGAGAACATCGATCGCAGTACGTATCAAACAGATCCCGTGGATCGCCCTCGTACCGCTGCCCCAAGGACTCCAGATAACCCGATGCCCCTATCAGATCGCGGGCCAGTTTAGCCCCGGTGTCATTTCTGCCACCTTCCCCCGCTCCCCGCTCTAAAGCTTTCCTGGATGTCTTGCTAAGGCAGATTTCCAGGGGAATAGACTCAGAGCAGGGAAACTGAAAAGACCTCTCAAAGTCAGGCCAAGCAATCGCCCTGGTGCCCTGCTCTTGGGACTGGGATGGCTGAGCAAGAGTAGAGCTAGGAATAGTCGCCCGCAGGGTAGCGTAATCGTACCGCTGGCCAGACTGGCTGATGATAGTTGCCATTTCCCGAGTCTCGCCATGCTTGAAGCCCGCCAGCCGCATCACCCTGGAGGGGTTTTTAAGCGACCGATCACCATCGGCAAACTCAAGAAGATCGGCCTGTAATGGCTTCCATTGCTCAACACTGATCGGCTCAGAGAATACCCAATAGCTATGGATTGACTTACTTCCGGTATCCACCTGGAAGGTAGGCTCAGGTAGTCCTAACTCCTGCCATAGCTCACGGCTGATATCCCTGCTTAAGTGATCATGCTCATAAAAGATGGCAATACCCTGGGTGATATCGGCGTCACGGTGCCCGCCAGGGTTGACCACTACATAGACGCCCCTGCCCTCAGATTCCCACCGGTTGAGGTCGGAAGGTAGTTGAGGGTAAATAGCCTCAACTTTTCGTCCCTTATCTTCGCCCTTCTTAGGGAGAAACCCTCGATAGCAGATGAGATCGCCGGACTCATAACCGAGCAGGGTTAACTGCTGCAAGGTGGAGTTACTCATTTCACACCCCCTTGCCCTTTCTGGCGGATCCCCGCGCTCTGAATTAACCAGGTCTTGAACCTGCCAGAAACCGGACAACAAACGCCCCACAAAGCTCGTCTGAGCTGAAAACGTTGGCTGTTCCAGCCAACCTGTGTTAAATTAATCATGGTATTAAACCTCTAAAATGTTGAAAAATAGTCAAATAGCGATTGCAGTCGCCACTTGACGCTAACTAAATTAAACCTCCAGGCAAGATGTCTGGGGGTTTTTTAGTTTTCTAAGCCCTTTTCAAAAAACTATCCAGGGCTTTGAAGACCAGCTCGGACCTTGAGATACCCAATCGTTGTCGCTCAGATTCCAACGCTAGAAAAAGACTGTTAGGAATTCGGGCCGTAACGTGGGAATCCCGATAAACTGTCGGCTTAATTGTATATTTTGCCAACCAGCTTGTCTGCTTGTGTAACTTTTGAGATTTCATGTCTCAAGTTAAGTCCTACTAAGAGTATATCCAAAAAATAAAAAATAACCAGGTGATCAACAATATCTAGAAAATTTGATCAGAAAGTTCGATTTAGATCAAAGAAATCATTTATCCTCCTTTATTTCCAGTCAAAAAAGACAGTTCTAGAAGCCATTCAGGCACTATAAGCTCTATTAGCCCTATGTCAAAGGCATTCCTTAGCCTGTTCAATAGGCTTTAGCATAAATTTACCTATCTCCTCTGATTTTTTAGTTATAACTTTTATCCTTTCCTTTCAAGAGAGTTGTCGAACTTCTCTCCCAAGGCGGTGGTAGAACCTATTTAATCGGTATGACGTCATTAATCAGCATGCATCAAACACTTGACTTGACCGCCATTCTTCCATTCTGCTAGCAGAATAGTGAATAGGTCTATTTGACAGGATCAACTAATAGATTTTTTCTACCACCCATCAGACAGGCAAATCTTCCCTGCTACTCTTAACGATTAATCTGAACAGCTATCGCCGTATTGATGGTAGCGACCTCATCCATTTCAGCAAACTCGGCCACCTCAAACATCGCCAGTTGCAGATGACATAAATAAAACTCAGGTGAAGCAGGCCAACGACAATAAAGACCAGGAAATACATCACAGGTCTGATCATTGGCTAGTTTGGCCAGGTATGTAGAAATCTCATCATCCCCCGTTGGCTCGGTAGACAATAGCCATTCAGCTACCAATCTCAGGCGAATAAGATGCCCACCTTGAGCCCAAGTTTCTAATACCCGCCATACATCCGCCCACCAGCCAGGATGGGACCAGCACACTTCACCCGACAAGAGCATGGCCTCAGCAATATCCTCGGCTACCACCAGGTTCTCCAGCAGGTCTATCTGCTCTGCTGGGGTGTCATCTTCAAACCAGGAGTGGGGGTCTAACTTACAGTTAGCGGCAAAAGCAACGGAGTATTTAGAGGCTAAGGTCATGACCAAAACCTCTCTACGTTGTTTCTAGCACTGCGCGGGTTACCGTTCTTCTCTTCTATTTCAGTAACAGCCTGGGCACCCTCATAGCGGAAAATAGCATCACGCAATAATCGAGCATCCTCCACCCGCCACAGTTGAGCCGGATTATACCCCGTCGCCTGAATAATCAGCTTTGCCATAAAGGCGGCATTGATACCTCTGGACTGCATAAATCCAAAGAAGTCACGCCCACTAACTCGGCACTGTTCGTTTAGTTGATCCCTCTGGAGGGATTCTGTCCACTCTTCAACCAGAGCTAGGATGCAATTGATCTCTGAAATACTCATGACTCCCGCCCCCCATCGTTAGCCTGAATACCTTCACCAATGGGGGACTCACTATCCTTCAAAAAGCCAGCATCTTGAGCCGCTTTCTTGACGATTAACTCGCAAAGATTGCTCACGGTGCGAGATTCCTTTTCCGCCCATGCCTCTAAAGCGTCCTTCAAGGACTCGTCACACAGGAACATTACACGCGGCTTTTTACTGGGCACATCAAGGGTTCTGTTCGTCATAGATATATTACCTCAGGTTCAGAACTCAACTTTTAAGTTATACACGGTGTTTAACCTATCTGAACTTATGCTAGCATTCTTTCGTAGAAAACGATCCCAGTCCGTTGCTTGTCCCCGTTCTGACCGGGTTTGACCGGAACTAGACCCAGTTTGGACCGAATCTAGACCGAAATCAGGCCGGTCAAGAACGGTCAAGAACGGTCAACCCACGGACTATCAATGTCAGGAGTTTTAACCATGACCACCTCTCTCTATTCCTTCTGCAAGGAAAACAACCTTCCCAAAACCAGCGTTAGGGCCTGGTTGATTGACCAGGGCTACAGCACCGCCGATGGGCTCGACTCTGCGGCCCTAGAGGCTGCTACTGCCCAATTCTGCAAGCCTAAGCCCCAGGTCGAAGAACTCCCCCTAGTGGCCGAGACGGAGGCCGCTATTCGTCCTGAGGTGTTGCCAGAAGGATTCTGGCAGTCCTCAGAGCTGGCCCCAATTGAGTCCAGGGAGCTGGCACTACCCAAAGGTTTTGATGCCGCCGCTATGATCCGCCATTTCGATGGCGTAATGGGTCAGGCTACTGACACTAGCTCTCTTGTCGCTATTGCAAAACTTGCGATCACCGCCGCTGATACCGCCATGGATCAGAAGGTGCAAGCGCAACGCCAAGCATTGAGTCAAGCTGAGCAGCACTCAGCCCAGTTAGCCGCAATGGTGGTAGAAGCCCAAACCAACTTGAAGATCAAGGCCCTAGAGAGCAAGATGCTGGCCGAACGCCAAACCGCCAATACCGCCCAAGCTGAGGCCATCTTTGCCAACTTAATGGCCCTGGGAAAGCCCGCCACTCCCCCAACTGGGGAGCCATCCTAATTCTGTTGGTGATGGCTCTAGCCTTTACCCTCTTTGGCAGTCGGAGCCATCACCCAATTGACAAAACTATTCTTTACCCAAGAGTGACCCCGTTATGATTCGAGACTTCGACTTTGCCGAACACAGAACTCTCCTGATTATGGGTGCTTGTGCCGCTATCATCGTCGCTTCTCTGGCCACTGGAGGGGCCGACCGCTGGCAACAGCAGCAGGCCACCAAACAAGCTGATCAGGCCGGTAAAGCTGCCCAGGCCAGGGCTGAAAGTATCTACCAGGAACTTGGCTGCACCGCCCAGGCTATCTCTGCCACCACCCGCACCTCTAACTTCACCGTGGGCGATGTGGCGGTAGATCCCATGTCCATTACTACAGCAAATCCTGAGGGATCACCCATCGCCGGAGGCTACGTGTGCAGCACTGATGGATCCGTATTTCGCGTAGAGGCTGGGGTGATCGCCGAACTGATCGGCACCTCGCCCAAGATCCGTGATCAGCTGATCGCCGGTGGGTTTGCCCAGGAAGCGCAAATGATGCAGCAACGTGCCCAGCAAATTTACCAAGCAACAGGAGATCAGTAGATGGAGTATTCAGAAACCAGAAAACACAACGACACCACCACCAGGGCGGGTGGCTCTGGTGGGTTGGCATGGCTTCGATATCCGGTCTATGCCACTGCTGGAATGGCTGGGATCTTTCTCCTGTATCGCAGCTTAGGACTGTATCAGACTGCCTTTGCAAAGTGGGGTGTGGATGGACTCAGCCAAGTTTGCGTACCCATGGCCAGGACACCACTTATCGGTAGCCTGATTTCTGGTGGCTGTGGCCAGATTGCCGCCTTGGTTGCCGGGTTAATTGTCCTTATGGTCTTGGTTGTCCTTACCATTCTGCAATCACTCCCGACTTTGCTATGGTTCCATCCCCAGACCATCACCCGCATGGTCGATCAGCTACGGGCCAACCGTCGCTACCGTCGCACCTTGATCACTGAGGGCAACGATAGCGCTGAGGTTAGGGTACTGGTCACCCGTCACAACTCCATCAGTAGCGATAAGAACCTGAGGAGTCTCCTGATCTTCTCAGTCCTGGCCTTCGCCCTGGAGGGCTGGATTATCTGGACCGCCCGCCAGGGCACCGCCGATCTAACCGCTGTCCTGGTAGACTCCCTGGCCTTTGAAGGCTTGGTGACCGCCACCCTATCCTTTGCCGCCGTATTCCGCCCCGTGCCCCAGTCGGGCCGTCACTACGGAGAATAAACACCATGGCCAACCTAACCGAGCTAAAGCCTAACCGTAAGTCAGAGCCCATGATCCGCCCGAGCGGTGGTGGCATCGTCGAGAAAGCCGTAGTGGTGGGAGGAGGGCTGGCAGTGGTCTATACCTTTGCCGCTACCCTGCCCATCGCCGCCGCCGCCGCCCTGGTAGGCATCGCCGCCTACTGCTGGGATGAGATCAAAAAGTTCCAGAGCCGCGAGGTCTCAGACCAGCTAGAGGCCATCCTCAGCGCTTCTACCCCAAAGCATCCCAGCATTAACGAGGTACGGGCAGAGCTTAAGCGCCTTTACCCCGTAGCCGCCATTAACCGAGCCATTGAGAGCATGGTGGGGCAATGTGACACGGTCTACTTTAAGCCTGGTGACAAGCATCCCCTAGCTGCCTTTGGGCAGGTCTACTGCTGGATCAACCCAGCCGATCCCCAGGATGTAAAGCTTCCCCTAGAGCGAATTGAGCAACTATTCGCCGCCTGGGGGTTGCTACCCACCCTGACAACCACCGTTACTGAGGCCTCCGCCATGGCCCACCACGGCAACGAGTTATCCAGCCCCTCCCCCGTGGTAGCGGTCACAGCCTACCACGGCAAGGCCGAGCTGATCGCCCGCCTTAAGGCAGAAACACCCCAGTTATTGCGCCTGGTCAAGGCTCCCCCGATCAGGTTAGTTGGGCTGCAACGTACTGGCAAGAGCACCTTCGCCCAGCGCCTGGCCCTACTTAGAATGGTGCTCCTACCTGGCCACACCGCCACCTGGGCTACCCCCCACCGAGAGGCAGATAACCCCGTCCCCCCACTGCTTACCCCCCTGGGCTATACCGCCACCGGCAGCAAGGATTATCCTGCCATTGAGCAGCTCTGGGCTGCTACCCAGGAGCGGATCGATCAGGGCCAAATCCTCAATCAAACGGTGGTATGGGATGAATTTGGTGGCTATGACCAATTCCAGGGTGGGGAGCTGTTAAAAGGATCCCTACGGTCCATGCTTAGGGAGGCCACTAAACATCAGTACTACCCGATTCTAATCGCCCACGGCGACCAGGCCGCTTTCTATCCTGGGGTGGCCAATATTCTCACCACAGTTCGCAATAGCACCGTTAAGGTCGAGACCGTGGGGGAGGTAGCCGATGATTTCGGTACCATGCGCCCCACGGGAAAGGCGGTTATCACCTGGCTTGATGGGTCCACCAGTGAATTGACCCTGCCAGCTTGGCTCACTAGCGACTATCTGCTGTCATGTCTCCAGAGCAATGCCCAAGCGCCCCTATTGCCCGTAACAAGGGCAACCTCTACTGAGGAAATAACCCCTCACCAGGGGCAAGAAAGCTCTACTAAGGGACCAATCCACAATGATGACGCCACTCGTAGGGTGGCCGATAAGCTGGCTAGTAAATTAGAAGAGATCGATGGCGAATGGATAAGTATTAGGGATTTAACCGCCAACGTATTTAGACAACCTCAGGACAGAGAAATAGCTCTAAATCTAATCCGTCAGATGATTAATGAATACAAGCTAGAGTCCATGGAAAAAGAGAATCCAAATCATACCATCAGCTATTTTGTCAGGGTTAATACTAGTAGTTCATCCATGAATATCCCTGCCTACCGTGGAGCCGTGGAACCCGTGGAAGAGGTTTAAAAAGCCCTTCGCCACAGTTCCACAGTTGATGGCCACAGTTCCTCGGTTCCACAGTTCCTCAATCAACCCAGCTTTTTTAGGACCCTTACCATGGCTAAATTTAACTTAGCTAATCAGATTAGCTCTGATATCACTGTCTATAAAACAACTGCTGCCTACATGATTGATTTCGACTTACCGGAAGCGATCAAGGAGCAGTTACCAGCCTCCACCATTGCGGAAATAAATGGCTTTTTCTGCATGAGTTTTTATGACATCCCCCAGGTGGGAGACAGGGTAGTTCATAAGGGCCATGAATGGAGAATTACAGAACGGATTGTTCCCACAACCCGGTGGAATGATACCCGATCTAAAAAACAAATTCCCATCGTCAAAGTTACCTACCTGGGGCCAGCCCTGGAGCCCCTGATCACCTCCGTTCCTCCGGCTCAGGGAAAAACCACTGGCATAGATCCTAGCTAGGAAAAATCAATATACCGGAAGGTAAGGTTAAACCTGGAACCTTTGACCCGCTTACGCTTGGGAATTGAGTGCTGCCAGAAATGCTGTAACTCTCCCTTCATCAATAAAAGGCTGCCGTGCTTAAGCGGCAACACCAGTCGCTTCGAGGTGTCATCGTTTTTCCTGACCAGAAACTCTCGGGTTTCGCCAAAACTGACGGAGGCAATGATGGGGTTAACCCCCAGCTCTTTCTCGTCATCAGCGTGCCAATTAAGATGATCATCCCCATCTCGATACCAGTTCAAGAGTACGCTGTTAAACTCACTGCCAGCACATTCCTCAATCCGCTGCTTCATATAAAGCAGGCCCTTATTCCACGGGTCGGGCTGAGAGGTTATGCCTGAATAGGTGTAGGACTTTCCCCTATCCCCATACCAGGCCGTTAGCCTCGGCAGGGGAATAATCTTGCCATAGAGCTTGATGTGGTCCTGCTTCCAGTTGATATTGGTAAACTTGATGTCCGCCAGCTCCTCGGCACTCAGCTCTTTCCAGTGGTTGTGCCGCCAGTCGAGACGGTCATTTTCCAGGAAGTACTCAACCGATCTGTCGCTAATCTTCCTATCAAAAAACTCCTCGATATAGATCAGTTCTCCATTCGGCACCAAGATTCGATACCCCCGCCAATCCTCCATCCACTGGGCTAAGTAGCCAGGGCCATGGGGTAGCTCGAAGGGAGGAAACAGGTCTGTGTTGCTAAATAGCTCCATTTAACACCTCGAGGTGAAGTTCCCATAATATGGCTTCTTCCTTAGCCCCTGGTTTGCCTGAGAAATTAAAATTCTGCATCCTGTCCGTATCGATAGATAGATGCTCCTGGTTTTTCTCCCTAAGCTTATGAACAGAGCTTCTTACAAATGGGATCCTTTTTACACCCGAGGCAAAGCTGACCGCAAAGATCGTATGCTTTCCCTTATTCTTGAGTATTTTCTCCATCAGGGTTGAAGACTGAAACGAGTAGGGAATGTCCAACACATTAGAGAACAGGTGAATATTGTGAACGGTTTCGTCTAATCTCAAGTTCTCTAGAGTCAGGTCGTGCAGGCACTTGTTGATTCCGATCACTTCAGGGCTCTTACCATAGCACTGGATTACCGCCAATGCGCGTTTTAAGGCTACCGCCGATTTATCAATCAACGTGATTTTATGGAGTCTATCAACCAGTTCAGGCCCTAGTCGATCCAGTAACAGGGCGCAGGCCAATCCTTGACCACAGCCATAGTCCACCAGATGGATGTCGCCAGATGGGGGAATAAATGCACTATTCAGGAAGTAATCCCACTGCTGCTTCGTCATTGGAGCGTAGGAATACAAATATTGATCGAGGTGCTCAACCGAAGAAAGAACGCCTTTTCCGCGCTCTAGCTCCCTATAGGTATTATCACCATGGTTACGTCTTCCGATTCTCCTGATCTGTTCAAATGAAATATTGTTTGGGTTGATTTGGTCTGCATTAATTGCTTCTATGATTCTGTCAACCATTTTGTGTCACCTAGGTTCTAGACGTATAACTGACACACCCTTTAAGCGAAAATGCCCGTTTGAGCAGTCTATAACCACAAACCTTCCCCCTAGAGGCAATTAACCACAATGAAGAAGAGGCTACAGGACTTTTAATGGCCATAGCCACAGGTAATGGAGGTAGATGACTCAAGATCCCTATCCAGAGAACAGGTGACAGAACATCCACTCCTAAAGGTTTTGACCCAGTTCGTTACTTAATGTCTTCTACCCTTAGCCGCCACCTGATCGATTTATAGCCTCTCAAAGGCTAATTGTCTCTACAGGAGCCGTCCCTTCGTCCCGGCTTTATCTTTCAGTACAAATCATCACGCTTTCTTTTTGAGTCCTTCTGATTTATAAGTGAATTAGAATTCAAGTTAAAATTATTCTTGTTTTTTGCCAATTAGGGGTGGACTCTAGAAAACCGCCTCGATACCGATTGAAAGGCTGAGAAAAGCCTATTTTTTTTATGTTTTCCCCAGATTTCTTTAAGAAAGCGCCATGCCCCCTGCATGGTGCAGCTATCGACAATTGCTTGCCAGAGATTCTCCTGCTGCTCCCTGGGCTTAATAAAGGTGGCTTGTGATTGGTTAAGGTTAGCCCCACCGGCGAGGGCGGGGCTTTTGTTGGCTACTGACCTTGTTGCTGGTCGCCAGTCCTACTAGATCGGGACGCAAGAAAGCCTACTGAAGAGCAGGACTTTCAGACGGAAAAGGACTACATAACTTTTTCACTTTCTAAAATACCCAGGGTGAAAGGGCTATAGCCTTGTCATAGGCCGATTGAGCGGTGTGGCGGAATCTGAGTAAAGCTAGAATTGTAAATTTTCTGAAATTCTTCCTGATCACATGGGAAAGCTATGAATTAAGGAGTAAGTCTAATAAACTTTTTTAACTTAAAGTTTTTGACTTTATCCACCATAGTTAATCAAGCTGCCTCTAAATTAAGGTTTAAGCTGAAAATGATAGCATCTATAGCCTTTCCAATAAAATTATGCTTGAATACTTACTTTTAGAGCAAAAGCTTCTAGTCTGCCTAGCCCCACTATCTTTATGGGATCTAGGATCAAAGAGTTTTCTGAATGATATTAGTAGTGTTCAGTCTTTGCTGGTACAGCAAAGTTTTCTGATAGTGAAGGAATGACGTGTACCCTAACCTGGAAGCTCATAATCTCATTAAAAATTACCCAGTTTTCAGCAAGCTATCCTATTAGAAACAAGAAGTTTTTCGTACCAGTCACCTTTGGAGTACCTCAAAAATACATATCTTTTTGAGAATGATCATGAGACTACAGTGGTTTTAGGCTCTTGGGATTTGCAACAAGACAATTAATCGAGGTGACTTTTGTTAATCGCTATTCCGATCAAAGTTTTGTCTTTATTGAATATATTCGGTGATAAAAATGACTAATCAGAATCAAGAACTAAAACAGAATGAAATAATTGTCACGCATTCTCTTGAACACTATAAAAATCACTGCGAGTTTCTAGGATACTCAATAGAAGAAGAAAATGAGGATTCGATAATTTGCAACCATTCTAGAAGAGATACACTGAGACTTATACGCTTGAATCATGACGTTGGCGTACTAGCCCAAGTATTATATACACTTCCAGATAAATTAGCTAGCGATCCATTATCTTTGTTTTCCTATGCGAATGAACTTAATTCAATATTCATTTTTATGAAAGCGTATATTGGTGGAATGGAGGACTTACAGCCTTACATTATTTTATCTTCAGTTCTTGAGGGCGATTATAGTCGAAAAAACTTTGCTATCTTTCTAGAAAATCTCCATCATGACTTAGAGTTGTTTCACAAACATTCGAGAGCTAATGACCTATTTAGGTCTAGAGATTAAAAACCTTTTTCAGGTTATAGCGAAGATCTCTAGGACCGAAAAAATAATTTTACAGACTTCAATAAAAAGCAAGATTAACCCTTCATAAGTGAGAATCCATTAGTGGACAAGCCAACTAATCAACTCGTAGGTAATACTTCATCATCAGCTTATCTAGACTTTGATAATCTTCCATCCGATCTAAAGTCATATATTTCTCAGCGGTATCAAGAATATGGTATCAACCCTGAGGAAGGCTATGACTCACATGTTCCAGACGAGTACAAGGTACAAGGTTCTGACGCTATAGCGGTTCTTACTCGGATGAAGTACAGTAGCAGTCTTTTGTGAACCAACCGCGAATATCCTTCAAGGTAACTTGAGCATAAGCGGATTCAAGAGCTTCCTTCACTGCTTGAT
>JBEITR010000022.1:0-47644 GCA_040374765.1 Leptolyngbya sp. | reverse complement strand
CCGCTGGCGAAACGAGTCCACTAGCCTGTTAAACAAACCTGCCTTTTTCAACAGCTCTGGCTCTCTTAGCTCTCTCGGATGGCATTACCATACCCTTATTCCTGGCCGTTGGATAGCTTTTTGTCAAAATGAGAATTGCTGCCTCCGTCCCATTGCACGTGACTACGACTGTATACTATTGTAGGTTTGGCCCAATCTGATGGTATAGATGGATAAACTAGAGGCTTGCGATCTTCTATCAAACCTCGAGTCAACTTTCGGTCCATCTCTAGATCAGTTTTCCAGTACCCTTTCCCCTTAAGCTTATGGTGAATACCGCCACCCTTTCAACCCCGGCCTCGGTTCCCCAAACCATCAAGCATACCCTTTCGGTGCTGGTTGAAGATGAGGCCGGAGTGCTAACTCGCATTGCCGGTTTGTTTGCTCGCCGGGGCTTTAACATCGAAAGTCTGGCGGTGGGACCGACAGAAAATGCAGGTATTTCTCGCATTATCATGGTGGTGCCGGGGGATGAGCAGGTAATCGAGCAGCTGACAAAACAGCTCTATAAGTTAATCAATGTGATTAAGGTTAACGACCTCACCTATATCCCCTGCGTTGAGCGGGAGCTAATGCTGCTCAAGGTGAATGCCACCAGCGTTAACCGTTCTGAGATTATTGATCTGGCCCAAATTTTTCGAGCTCGGGTGGTGGATGTGTCGGAGGACTCCCTCACCCTGGAGGTAGTAGGCGACCCAGGCAAGATGGTGGCGATCCTTCAGGTGCTGAGTCGCTTTGGTTTACGGGAAGTAGCCCGCACCGGCAAAATCGCCTTGCCCCGCGAATCTGGGGTCAACACCGAATACCTTAAGTCACTGGAACGGAAACTATAATGACCCCATCTCAAACCCCAATTCCCGTTGTTGTTAATGGGGCCTGCGGCAAAATGGGCCAGGAGGTGATTAGGGCGGTGGCCCAAGCCGAAGACATGACCTTGGTAGGGGCAGTCGATAAAAAACCGGACTGGGTGGGTGAGGATATTGGTACGGTGATTGGCTACCAACCCCTGGAGGTGCCGGTCATGAGCGATCTAGAGGCCACTCTGGTCATGGCCCAAAGCCAGGGACTGGCGGTTATGGTGGATTTCACCCATCCCGATAGTGTGTACGAGTCGGTGCGAGCGGCGATCGCCTACGGTGTGCGGCCGGTGGTGGGCACCACTGGCCTGAGTGCTAACCAAATTCGGGATCTGGCGGAGTTCGCCGACAAGGCCAGCATCGGCTGTCTGGTGGTGCCTAATTTCTCCATTGGGGTGGTGCTAATGCAGCAGGCCGCCCAGCAGGCGGCTCAGTACTTCGACCATGTGGAAATTATTGAACTGCACCATAACCAAAAGGCCGATGCCCCTAGTGGAACGGCAGTGCAAACAGCTCAGATGCTAACGGAGGTCCGTAAAACCTTTAATCCCGCCCTGGTTACCGAAACCGAGACCCTCAAGGGTGCTCGGGGTGGTCAAACGGCAGAGGGAATCCATATCCACAGTGTACGGCTGCCCGGGTTGATCGCCCACCAAGAAATTTTATTTGGGGCGCCGGGGCAACTGTACACCCTTCGCCACGACACCAGCGATCGGGCTAGCTTCATGCCGGGGGTATTACTATGTATCCGGCGAGTGATGGCCTTGAAGTCTCTGATCTACGGTCTAGATAAGGTGCTCTAAGCCTTCGGTTGCCGGATTTCCCCAACCCAGCAGCCCTGGGGAAGAATTCCCCCTCGGGCTAGCCTAGGTACCCGATTCTCCCCCTTCGCCGGATTCCTTAGACTGGCCCGATCCCGCTGGTTTGTCCTCCTTGGCCTTAGGGTTGGTGGCAGGGGTATCGGGGATGGTTTTCTGGTAAGTCGGGGAAGTATCCGGGGTCGCAGGTGGAGCCTGGTCAGTCTTGTTAGCAGGGGTGCCACAGGCAGCCAGGGTCGAGGTTAGACCCAGACTCAGAAATAGCGCTACGGTTTTAGAATGCATAGATAATGGGAAAGAACAGGTCCTGGGTTAGTTTCCACGTGGTCGAGAGGGAAAGACCGCCAGTTCTAGGAAACTATCTGAACAGCTTTAAAGAGGAGTGACCCAGATAAGCGCCAGATAAACTTAGTGTAGCAAGTTAGCCGATAGTGGGGATACCCAGTCCTTGTTTGGACTCATTGACCCGGTCCTCAGGGCTCTGGCCAAACCCATACCTACATATCACAAAGTACTAGCCAGCCATAGGTTAGAGGTCGTGGGCGGCCAGACCGCCCCTACTGAGAGCAGGGGTAGAGAAGCCTTTCTGCTTGAGATGAATATTCTGCATATGCTTCTTGACCGTATTGGGAGCAATAAACAGCTCATCGGCAATTTGCTTATAGGTATAGTTAGCCCGCTGAAGCATCCAGATCTCTGTTTCCCGCTCGGTCAAGCCATAGTGTTGGGCTTCTTCCATGGCAATCCCCTTAACTAACTGATACTGGTCCTTCAGCTCCAAAACAATGCAGTACTTACCCAGGGTATCGAGCTTCATGTAGCGAGCCGTAACCGTAAAGGTAATCGAACTATTAATGCAAATTTTGGTTTTCATAATCCAGTGTTGTTCTGGAAACCGCCGCCGCACATCCACTACCGAGTTACATAGATAGCTAATTTCCTTGGGAATCGCCTCAGCGGAGTTGCGTTCTTGACTGATCTGGCGCAAAATTCGACAGGCGCAGTCGTTAGCATAGAGCACCTGCTTACCTTCGGTGATAATTAAAACCCCGTTAGTCAGTTTGGTGAGGGCCTCTTCTACCACAGGGTCTTGAATATCCACCTGGTTTTTACCGCCAACCTCAAGCCCGGTTCCAGGAAAGGGTGTGGCTTTAGTTAGATCTTCTATGGGTACTCGAATAAATAACATGACTGTGTACCAATCCTGATTGACGATAAAAATGTACTTATCAAGGTTAGGAGTAGATAACACCGGTAATCCAACCTATCCAGGCGAGGGAGATTGGAATTATAAACCTGGCGAAAAAATACCCAGCCTTGATTAATTAAGACGGTATTTTCGAGAACCTAACTAACTTTTAGCTTAAATGGTAAGGGAAGAAAATACGCCTAAAGACGCAACAACCGTTACACTGATATAGTTAAAAGGCAGGCTGTATCTTTTTATTCGTGGAATTTTAAATATAACCACGCAGATTTACGGATCTTTTTCGTTGGCTTGATGGTTATTAATCAAACCATTACTCTCTTAATTACGGTCATATCACCTCCACAGATGTAAGGGGTGATCCCTTACTTGCAGCGACGGCAGATGGGCTGGCATGGATAACTGTTCTGGACTCAATCCCTTAGCTGGAGATTGAGGGAATAGTTTCCTGATTTATTGACAGGGTATTGGTCTCGCGAACCAGACTCAGGTAGACCTTTAGGCCCGGTAGGGGCTAGGACTTACCTTAGTCAATATAGTCCTAAGAACACTGATATACCTGGATTACAGATAGGTTGGGAACCTTTCTTGTCCTCAGCATAGCAAGACTACTGGGGATGGTATTACTCCCAGGATGAGTAATCGTCACCCCCAATTTGTAACGAAATATTGAGATGGGGGAGTAAAATTCGTTGTAAAAGCTGGCTTTATAACAGACTTGAGATATTCCGTAATATTTTGCAAACTCGTAAAAGCTATCTCAGAAATCGGGAAACGGTGAAGCCCTTAATTAGTAGGAAGAATTGGAGGGTTAAGCAAGCTTAAACAGGCGAAATAGCCCTGGGGTGAGTACTTGGATGAGGGAAATAGCTGCGATTATCGAAGTGTGGAAAGCCAAGGGACAGAGAAAGCCAAGGCAACCCGCCAAAGGTTAAATCTCACGGCCAGGCTTAACAACAAAAAACAACTATTTGCGAATAGCAAAAGGAGACTATTATGCCTGCTGGATATGCTGCTAGTACTCAAATGGAATCCGTTCTTACCGCTGGGTTTGAGCTAAGTGCTGAGTTATCTGATCTGAGGGTTATTGAGCTACCTCGTGGCCAGTCTCGTCCGCCTTCGAATATCGTTAAACAAGGACAGCCGTTTGATCTTTACACTGACATCCAATTTATCGGGACATTAGGCAATGCCTGGCCTACGGTTGCTGTTGACATTCAATACTTTCTCGAAGGATACGGCACCAACGCCATCGAAACTCAAACTGCTATTGCGCAAAACGTGTATGTGGGTGCACCTGCCTCGTCAGGCAACTTCAGCCATCCTCTAAACGTATCTGTTGGCTCTGATATTGTGGCAGCCTTAACACCTGGGGTGTACAAAATTGCAGCCATAGTTAACGTCCGATGGAGTAATGATCCCGATAAAAACGTGATCATGACTGGTTTCATTGAAGGAGCACCTTTACAAATTACGCCATAAGGCGTTAGTTGCTGACTCAACAAGCCATGGTTTTGTAGGTGGGGTTGAAAGTTCTGAAATCGACGATTCTAAGCGAATTCATTGAGATCCATGCTTCAACCCTACCCCTTACCTGGCTAATTTGGTCTCAGTGGGACTGGGTGTTTTCTATCAACTTGACTTAGGCTAAGTGACCTCACTTCTTTCATCCAAGGCTGAAAGTTAACCATTGTCTAGCACAACCTATTCAAGGCTTTGAATATGCTCGATTCCCACGGGGAAGGCAGTGATCGCATCCTCCTGTTCCAGGAATGGTGACGGTGCTTCTTTCCCCTATTTTTCTTCTCTGACTAGCCCATTTATAAGGTGCAGGGGAAACAACCATGTCAACATCCTTTACGGCCAATACCCTGGTTCTAGGTAATACAAACAAAGATATCGCCCAGGCCCAGGCTACCACCCAAACTGCCTGGCAACCCTTTGCCACCTTTGTGGTGTCTCTCCAATCTCGCCAGGTCGGCGGGGAGACCCAGCAGCGCACCATTGCTTACTTTTTAGAAACCGATCGCAGAGAAATCTGGCCTGCTATTGAGTGCAATGGCGTCTATGAGTTAATGCTGGATCAACTGCAGCAGGTCTTCCATCTGGAGCCAGAGGCTGTCGAAGATTATACTCCGATGGTAGAGAGCCCGCCAGCAGCTGAGCAGGACCCTGAAATCAGTCAATCGCTGGAATTATCCCTACCCCCTAGTGCATCCGGGACTGCGAACCTGGTAGCCCCGCCTCCCCCAGAGGAGAGGGGAGAGCCCCCTACACTGAAAATTACTCAACTCAAAATACGGCCATCTCCCATACTAGGCAAAGATGGGCAAGAGAACGCTAAAGGGGGGGAAACCAGCCCAGGGCAGGAGATCGTCATTGATCCCCAACGGCGATGGGCGGGCCGCTCCCTGCGGGCTGATCAACCCCTAGATCTGGCGATCACCTTTCAACTGCAGGGAACAGGGGCGCTGGCTTTGACCCGGCAGGCCCTGCCTTACCATGCCCAGGTCTATGGACAGGATCGCATCACCAGGGAAAAACCCTTTTTAGGTAGGACCCCGACTGGTTATTTAGTGGAGGGCGAATTGACCTACACCTGCCGCCTGGCTAATCTGGTGCTACCCAAGTCGGAGTCCTACCAGCTTCAGGTGATTACCCGCTTGGAGGGGGGCTCGGTCGGCCCGGATCTGTTTGAGCTTTCCTTTATCCAGGTTATTTAGTACAGTTCCTGCTGATGGGAGTAAGACCATTGCCAGGACCAAGAGCCCTGATCGCTGGTGAGTGACGTGAGGAAGAGGTATGGGTGCATTTGACTGGAAGAGCTTTTTGCAGCGATGGAGTCAGGCGATTCTAGCCTCCCTGGATAAGACCGATCGCCGACTGTTGCCTCCAGAGGTGATCGAATCGGGCTGGCTGGGTTATGCAGGGGCCAGTGAGGCGGACCTGCAGCGGGCAGAAATCCGCCTGGGGATGAGGTTGCCCCCCTCCTATCGGGCCTTTCTTAAGGTCAGCAACGGTTGGCGACAAACCGCTAAACAAACTGATGGATTTAACCATCGGCTATGGTCTACGGAGGCCATCGATCGCTTCGCTGTTCGTCACCCCCAATGGCTTAAAAGCTTCACCCAGGATCCCCAGCTACCGGGCATGCATCTAGAGGATGACCTCAACCAACTGGACGATAGCTGGCAGCCCCTGGGAATAACGGATGCAGAGTACTACGTCTACGGGGAAGCCCAGGACCCGACTAAATTTAGAATAGAGTACCTCCATACCGCTATTGCCATTAGCGATGTGGGGTTAGATTCTATTTATTTGCTCAATCCCCAGGTGGTGACGCCGGAGGGGGAGTGGGAGGCCTGGTTTTTAGCCGATTACCTGGGGGGGGCCGATCGCTACCCCTCTTTTCAAGCCATGATGGAGGCGGAGTACCAAAACTTTCTGGATTGGCAAAAGCCTTTGCCCGAGGGTACCTCCACCCCTAAGGCTGGTCAGTCGGCGGCTAAGGTGGGGAAGCCGACCCCAGCGCCGCTGCCATCGCCCCCCCCGGACCCACCCACGGAGCTTCGCCGCCCACCGGTAAACTACCCTAATCTAGATTCGGCAGAACCGGAGTCAACCGGGCCAGATCCCAAAGCAGAGGAGATCCCCTGGCAACGGTTAAAGTACCTGGCGATCGAGGTGCAGGCCCGACAGCCCCAAGCCAAGCCGGAGTATAGAACCCTGGTACGCCATGCCGATGATTTAACCGCCGAGGTCTGGTCTGGCCTGCCCGATCAAAAGGTGAAGCAATGGCTCCGACGTCACCTGAAGGCAACTAAAAAAATACCCCTGCCCCCCCCCTGTTCTGCACCTGTCCCTAAGGCCGTTCCTGCCGCCCTTTTACCCGCGATCGCGTCTGAGCCCCATCAGGAGGACCCTAGCCCTCAGGAGCCTAGCATCGCTCCACCCCCATTACCGCCCCCCCCTCAGTTGCCCCTGGCTTTAGAGCTAGAGCAACTGGTGATTGGAGATCCGGCCTATCCGGCGCAGTCCATTGTGGTCAACCCCATTACCCATCGCCAGCCTAAGTATGTGAAATTGGGCTCCCTGATGGGTGATCAGCCCTTTGCCATTGAGGTGGCCTTTCGTTTAGCCGGCGATCGCCTCGACCATCCCAGTCTGGATCAGGTGCTCTACAATGTGCAGGTGTTTGCCCAAAACCGAGCCTCCAGCCAATGGCTAAAATTGGGGGAAACATCCCCCAGTTCCCTCGCCCCTGGGCGACAATCCTACCGCACCACCCTGTTTAACCAGACCCTGGACACAGGTATGTATCGACTCCAGGTGTTAACTCGTTTTTCGGGAGCGACTCAGGCTCTAGCCTCCTTCGAACTGCCGCTATTAAATGTTATTTAGTCAAGGTTATTGAGAGGGTAGTTAGGGCCGTAGTGATCAATAAATACATAGATAAACATTGGGCAAGACCAGCTCCCTGGGGGTAACCCTCGACCCCGTAGTACCAAATCTAAACCCCATCAGAGTTAACATAGCGGTATCTCCTGTACTCTCAATCAGGTATCCCTATGACTCTGGATCCAAGTACCTATCCTTCTCGCACTTTTATTCGCTTTACTGTTAATAACCAACTGCTAGCGGATGTCACTGATCAGACCATTACGGCCTCTGTACAGCGTTTAGGTGGTCAGACCTATGTTCAGAAGGCCGTACCTGGTGAAGAACTGCCCTCCCTATCCAGGCAGTCTATGGACTGGGGGACTAGTTTAAAGGTGGGACAGTCAATTCAAACCCCTGCCTCTGATCATCAGGAAAGTTGGATCCAGGCTGAACCCCCCGTCCTGGATGAAGAGCTGTTGGCGGAAGTGACCCAAACGGCCTTTCACGACCATCCCCATCTCTATCAGGATTGCGGCAGTGCGGCGGCGGCCGCAGCGGTAGAAGCGGAGATCGCAACAGAGATTATTGCGGCCTATCGAACCATCAAACAAAAGCAGGCCTGTCCCATTGTTCAGAGTTTGAATCAACTCCTATAGAGTTCTGGTGCGTAAGCTTTTTCCTGACGGCATAGCCCCAGACTGGCTAATGGATACATGGATTTACAAGTAATCATCGGAAAGGTTACCGTACCAACGTCTGTAACCAGGCCCAGGGTAGTATGATGCCTTCAGGATTGCTATTTTCACCATGGCAAGGTCCTGGCTAGTTTGCATCTACCCCATTTGTAATGAGTGAGTCCTATGTCAACATTGGTCCCATTGCCTGTCGCCTTTCTAACCTGATTGTCTCGACAGATAACGGTCATCCAAGTTTTTCCGCCACGGTTCTCCAGGGTAACCAACCGTTTTCCCTCCAGGTTACGGTAGAGTTTTCTGGTCCTGGCGCGATCGCCCTCATGCCCCTATCTCCAGCTATTCAAGTTAGCTTCTATACCAAGCCCTTAGGACCAGAGGCGGGTGTTGGCCTGGGTAGTTTGGTGATTAATACCAAACCTGGGGTCTTTACCTATACCCCGAACCTGACCCTGGGATCACCCTTTTCCATTGGCCTAAAGGCCAAGACCCTTTATCGCATTGGGGCCGCCCTGAGGGTAGGGGCTCCCGACTGGCCATCCTTGATTACGGGTTACACTGAAGAAGTAACCGTTGAACTTTATACCAACCCCGATAGCTAGGGTCAGATCAAGTCTGACCTATTACACCAAAGGGTTTTGGCCTAAGCCGTAGATTTAAAGGCCAATCGCTCCCTTTAGATTGGCCCCACTCAAATCGGTCCCGGTCAGGTTGGCCCCCATCAGGTCGGCATCTACCAGGTCGGCCCCATTTAGATTGGCCCCCCTCAGGTTAGCTCTATTGAGATTGGCCCCCATCAGGTCAGCCCCGCTCAGGTTAGCCCTATTGAGATTGGCCCCCATCAGGTTGGCATTGCTCAAGTTAGTTCCACTCAAGTTGGCTCCGCTCAGATCGGTCCCCATCAGGTCGGTCCTGGTCAAGTTGGCCTGACTCAGGTCGGTTCTGCCCAGGTTAGCCCCCATCAGTTCAGCTCCACTCAAGTTGGCCCTACTCAGGTTAGCTCTGTTCAGATTGGCCCCCATGAGATTGGCTTCCTTCAGGTTGGCCCCACCCAGGTTTACCTTACTCAGGTCTACCGGTTCTCCTGGGTTGGCTTCTCTCCAGGTGTTCCAGTTTGGTACTCCTGCCTTGAGAATAGCTAATTGACCCCGATTCATATCTCCTCCAGTATGGGGGGTGTTTGATACGCTGCTTAGGTAGCTGTCTACCAGGCGGACTCGGTCATCAATACTAGAAATACTGCAGGGAATATAGCTTTGACCAGAACGCTGAGGACAGAGTGAACCGGTTAAGACTATACCTAAACAGACCCGGCTGTGGCTGGCACTGGCTGAGAGGAGGGATCATCCAGGCCCACCAACTTAGCGCTCAAGTCCCAAAGCTTACGGGCTTTAGCGTCATCCTGGGCTTCGTTGGAAACCTCCTGGGCAAAGGAACGTCGACCCGGTTGCTGCCGATTGCCCCAGCTCCAATAAATGCCCGACTCCGCCAGGTCGGGATCGGCCACCACCGCTGCTACCCGTTCCCCTGCCAGTTGTTGGGTGACATAACCGCCGGTTATATTCTTCTGGAACCAGGGAAAGATGGTTTGAAACGCTTTAAAGTGATTACGGAACAGGGGCGTATCGGCGACACAGCCCGGATAGAGAGAACTAAAGGTAATACCGGTGGATGGGTGGTAGCGACGGTGTAACTCTCGCATGGTGAGAACATTGCAGAGCTTACTATCTTTATAGGCTTTTCCTGATTTAAACTTTTTGCCGTTAATCATGGTGATGGGAGCCTTAAAGCCAGCTGCAAACCCCTCTAGGTTACCCAAGTCGGGGGGGGCAGGGATGGGAATTTTGCCTCCTAGTTCCTTAGGATTGGCCGTCACCGTACCCAAAATAACCAGGCGCCTGTCCTGCGCTGGTGACGCTTGCAGGTCTTCCAACAGCAGGTTAGCCAACAAAAAGTGCCCCAGATGGTTGGTGGCCACACTAATTTCATAGCCATCGCTACTGTAAATCGGTTCCTTTTCCAGGGGATAGTAGACAGCGGCATTGCAGACTAAAGCTTCTAGCGATCGCCCCATGGCCCGAAAATCGGCCACGCACTGACGCACACTGGCCAGGGATGCCAGATCCAGGTGAAGCAGGCTGTAGCTACCGGTTGGCATGGCGATCGCCTGGGCCGCCCCCTGGGCTTTGTCCAGGTCGCGGCAGGCCATCACCACATGCCAGCCCCGAGCGGCCAGAGCCCGAGCGGCATTTAGCCCCACCCCAGAGGAAGCGCCGGTAATAATGACGGTTTTTTGCTGTTCCATTGCCAGACAACCCTACTTATCAATTACATCCAGTCACATCTATAGCCGTAGCCACGGTTGACGGAGCCGAGGCAAAACGCCTACCCAGGTACATGGAGATGGCTCCTAAGCCCAGACAAGCCTGTCCGTGACAGCCATCCTATTGCCCGATCGACTGGGTCCTCAGCCTTCTAGCCAGAGCTATAGTTTCTTAGTGTTAAGGATCTTTCCGTCATTCGGGCTATTTCTTAATGTTTGTTGAAATATGGCTTGGATAAAACCCCTCAAAGGGTGGGGAAAACCCTTAAGAAACGCCTTCCAATTGCAACTCCCATAGCCGCCAGGGTATCCCAGCCTAGGTTGATCCGCCCCGACTGGCGGGAGACCCCTGGCCCCAGTTCGCTTTTCCGTTATAGTAGGGTCTTGCAACCCCGATGGATAGAGAGTTAGAGAGTTATGGCGCGGCTGGCACTGTTGAGCGTATCCGATAAAACCGGGCTGGTAGAATTGGCCCGGGCTCTGGTTAACCAGTTTGAGTTTGAAATCCTAAGTAGCGGTGGAACGGCTCGAACCCTGACCGAGGCTGGCATAGCGGTAACCCGGGTGTCCGACTACACCGGTTCTCCCGAAATTTTAGGGGGCCGGGTAAAAACCCTCCACCCCCGCATTCACGGCGGTATTCTGGCGCGACCTGATTTGCCTGAGGATCAGGCCGATCTGGCGGCTAACCACCTGCGTCCCTTCGATCTGGTGGTGGTTAATCTTTATCCCTTTGAACAGACCATCGCCCGGCCTGGAGTTAGCCTACCGGAAGCGGTAGAGCAAATTGATATTGGCGGTCCAACCCTGGTGCGGGCGGCGGCCAAGAACCACGCCTATCTCACCATTCTCTGTCAACCGGCCCAGTATGCTCCCTACCTAGAGGCCCTGGCTGCCCACCCGGAGCAGGTACCCCTGGCCTTTCGTCAGGCTTGTGCCCGGGTGGCCTTTGCCCACACCGCTGCCTATGACCAGGCGATCGCCACCTACCTGAGCCATACCCTGACGGCGGCGGATCCTGACGCCAGCACGATGCCTCCCCAGTGGGGCATGGTGGGCCAGCGCCACGCCAGTCTGCGCTACGGCGAAAATCCCCACCAACCGGCAGCCTGGTATAGCACCGCGGCCACCCCTACAGGGTGGGCCGGAGCCCTGCAGGTGCAGGGGAAGGAACTGAGCTACAACAACCTGGTTGATCTGGAGGCGGCCCGCCGGATCATTGCCGATTTCCCCGCCGATCAGCCAGCGGCGGCAGTCCTCAAGCACACCAACCCCTGTGGGGTAGCCCTGGGCCAGACCCTGGCCAGCGCCTACCAGCGCGCCTATGGGGCTGATCCAGTTTCCGCCTTTGGTGGAATTGTGGCCCTGAACCGCCCCATTGACTCCGAGACAGCCCAGCAACTGACCGGCACGTTTTTAGAATGCATTGTTGCCCCCGGCTGTGATCCTCAGGCCCAGGAGATTCTGGCCCAAAAACCCAACCTGCGGCTGTTGTTACTGGAGGATCTCTATAGCGGTCCGGATCAGGAGGTGAAGGCGATCGCCGGTGGCTTTTTACTGCAAACCCCCGATCACTCACCGGATCAACCCACTACCTGGGAACGGGTGACCACTACCCAGCCCGACCCCGCCGACCTGGCGGAACTGGTGTTTGCCTGGCGGGTGGTCAAGCATGTCAAATCCAATGCCATCGTCATTGCCCATCAACATCAAACCCTAGGGATTGGAGCGGGCCAGATGAATCGGGTGGGATCGGTGCAGATTGCCCTGGCCCAAGCTGGAGACAAGGCCCGGGGGGCGGTACTGGCCAGTGATGGCTTCTTCCCCTTTGAAGATTCAGTCCGTACCGCCGCTGCTGCAGGGATTCGGGCGATTGTGCAACCGGGGGGGAGTCGTCGCGATCGGGAGTCTATCCAGGCGGCTAACGAGCTGGGCCTGATCATGGTGCTAACGGGAGTGCGACACTTTCTCCATTAGCAATACATAGTCATAGACGGCGCTGACCTGGGTTCTGTGAATTTTTTATCCCCAGGATGGTTGCCTATCCTCCCGCCAGCCAGGTTCTTACTATATGCTTTGACTTGTACCTGTCCTGAATTATTCACCATAGCAATGGGCCGACTTACCACCCACGTTCTTGATACAGCCCTGGGTAAACCCGCCGCCTGTCTGCGGCTGACAGTCTGGGCCATTAATGATGCGGCGGATATTAAAACCGCCCTGAAAACGGTGGAAACTACCTCCGATGGCCGTACCTCTGAACCTTTGTTGGAGGGCGAGGAGTTTAAAAAAGGCACCTATGAAATCACCTTTGATGTGGCGGCTTATTTTGCTAAAACCAGCGTCGCGATCGCCCATCCCCCCTTTTTAGACCAGATTCCAGTTCGGTTTACGGTGGCCGATCCCCAGGCCAACTACCATGTTCCCCTGCTGGTTTCTCCCTGGGCCTATAGCACCTATCGAGGTAGTTAGGGACCTATGACCGATCCCCGCCCTGGCTGCCTTTATGTGGTCGGCACTCCCCTGGGTAACCTGGAGGATATCAGCCTGCGGGCTGTGCGAATTCTGCAAGCCGTTGATTTAATTGCGGCGGAAGATACCCGTCACACCGGTAAGCTGCTCCAACATTTCCAGATCACCACACCCCAGATCAGTTACCACCATCACAACCGTCAGGAGCGCCTGGGGGAATTGCTGGACCATCTTCAGCACCAAGCGGTGGCCCTGGTCAGCGACGCGGGCATGCCGGGGATTTCCGACCCAGGACAGGAGCTAATCGCCGCCTGCATTCAGGCTGGGGTGCAGGTGGTGCCCATCCCCGGACCTACGGCAGCAATTACGGCCCTGTGCGGGTCAGGGTTGGCCAGCGATCGCTTTGTCTTTGAGGGTTTTCTACCCACCAAGGGAACGGCCCGCCGCGATCGCCTCATGGCTTTGCAACGGGAAGAGCGTACCCTGATTCTCTACGAAGCCCCCCACCGGCTGGTCAAGACCCTAACCGACCTGGGGGATTGCCTGGGCCAGGACCGCTCCATCACGCTGGGTCGAGAACTGACTAAACGCTTCGAGGAATTCTGGCGGGGTACCCTGGCCACAGCCCTGGACCATTATCATCACCAGGCACCCAAGGGAGAATTTACCCTGGTGATCGAAGGGGCACCCCGGTCTTCCCTATCCATGTCAGAGTCTGCCCTCCAGGAAGAGATCGCCCGTCTGCTGAACCAGGGGCTCTCCCGCACCGAGATTAGCCGACAACTAGCCCAGCTGACTGGCCAGTCCAGGCAGGTAATCTATCAACTGTCCCTGGTGATCAAACCTTGAATGCCTCTGGTGAAGACGGCCCTATCCCCAGGATTCTGGCCGCAACCATAACCTCGGTCTGTCTAGCTAGATATAGGCGGAAATATCTTCACCGCACTCATCAGCCAGATAGCATAGAGCCCGAAACCGTAACTCGATCAGCTCATCGTACAGAGGGTTCAACTTGCACAGGGGAGGGATATGGCCAATGCAATGACCCAGAACTACTACATCTCGCTCAAAGGGACACTGGCCAGGAACTAAGGCAGCGACCTGGTGGGCGCGGTCAGGAGTATTAACATTGAGGTTGGTAACCCAGCGCCGTAAGGGCTTTAAAGGTTGGAAAATCAAAATGCAACTATTCGCTGAAATCAATAGTGCCTATATAGTAACAAGGAAGTTTGGGAGCGGTGCTATGGCTGGCGAAGAGATTCTAAAGATTTATCTAATCAATATCTAGTTGTGCTAGAGCAGGGCTAATGGTACAGCGTTTAATTATTGATCTGGACCAAGTTACCGGGGGTCAGTTGCATTTGACGCCGGAGCAGCAGCACTATCTTTATCGGGTGTTACGCCTGGGGGGCGGCGACCAGTTCCTGGCTTTGGATGGTCAGGGTCAGCAGTGGTTAGCGGCCCTGACGGATCAAGCTGGATGGGCCATGGTGACGCCCCAGACCGTCACCCCAGACTCTCTGCCCTTGATTACCCTGGCGATCGCCCTGCCCAAGGGGAATGGGTTTGATGGGGTGGTGCGTCAGGCTACGGAGCTGGGGGTGACTCGTTTGCAGCCCATCCTCAGCGATCGCACCCTGCACCATCCCGGTCCCAATCGGCTAGAGCGCTGGCGACGGATTGCGGCTGAAGCCACCGAACAAGCTGAGCGCCTTCAACTTCCCCAGATCCTGGAGCCCCTTTCCTGGTCGGCATACCTCCATCAGACAACGGCGACAACCCGATGGATCTGTCTAGCCCGGGCCACAGCTCCCCACCTGCTCACCCTGGCCCACCAGAGCCCCCTGACGGGGGAGATTAGCCTCGGGATTGGGCCAGAGGGAGGATGGACTGAGGCGGAAGTCACCGCTGCCCTGACGGCCAACTTTCACCCCGTATCCCTGGGGCCACAGATTCTGCGGGCGGTAACCGCCCCCCTAGCCGCCCTCACCCTGGTGCAGGCGGTGTACGCCAGTCGCCGCCAGGAATCCATGCTTTCCCCCGAAAGTTTTCGGGATCATTCTCAATAGGCAGTGACTATTGCAAAGGGTTTCTCAAGTTAGTTACTATTCTCATTAAGCTAAGGTTATTGCAATTCCCTGGAGACAGATTGAGCTATGGTTTCCTACACCGCTTCTGCCCTTAAAGCCGAGCTCAATGAACGGGGCTGGCGCCTGACTCCCCAGCGAGAAACGATTCTCAAGACTTTTCAGAACTTACCCGAGGGCAACCACCTGAGCGCTGAAGATCTCTGTGATCTCCTGGGCAAAGAAGGCGACCCCATTAGCCTCTCCACCATTTACCGCAACCTTAAGCTGATGGCGCGCATGGGAATTTTGCGGGAACTGGAGCTGTCCGAAGGTCAGAAACGCTACGAAATTAACCAGCCCGCTCCCCACCATCACCATCACCTGATTTGCGTGCGGTGTAACAAGACCATTGAATTCAAAAACGAGGCGGTCCTCAAGGCAGGGGCAAAAACCGCCAACCGATCCGGTTACCATTTGCTCGATTGTCAGTTGCTAATTCAGGGGATTTGCCCCAGTTGCCAGCGGTCTATTGCCCCAATTTAACTGGTTCTCACGGTTCTGGCCCAGGCCATCACTGACTCCCCAGCAGTTGCTCGGCCCGGACCACAAAGTTGGCGGAGGTCAGTCCATTCAGAGCCATAAGCTGACCAGCGGTGGCCGTGGTTTCCCCCCGCTTCCAGCTAAAGATATCCCGGGGTAGATGACTGCGCAGTAGAATTGGCTCCAGCATGGCGCTGGCCCCACCGGTAATACCCAGCAGGGCGTCGCCTCCAAACAGCCGCTCAAAGCCCGCCTCATCCAAGAAGTCACTATCCGCTTCGCTGCAGAGATCCCAGGCCACATCGCTGGGGCGATAGAGGCGGCGGGGATTGACCACGGAGACAATCCGGCTGCCCACCCCCCGACTAGCGAGTTGGGCGGCGGCCTCTAGAACTGGGATCAGGGTCATGTCACCGATCACCGCAAAGGTCACCATCTTTTCACCGGGGTGACTGACCAGTTCTACCGCCCCCTCCGCCAGGGCCTGACGGGTTTGGGCAAAGGTGGTGTAAATCGGTAAGGCAGACTTGCTAGCGGTAATCACCACCCCTTTGTTGCGGCTCCCGAGGGCCCAGTCGTAGCAAACCTGAATAGCGTTAGCATCGGGAGGGAATAGGGGAAACACATTGCCATTGCGCATCATGGCGGCAAAGTAGTTTTCCACCTCCGGACGCTGGTGGGTCCAGCCATTGCGACCCTGTTCCAGAGCCCCGGCGGTAAATAGGGTGACGGTAGCGGGGGTGGGGCGGCGCAGTTCCGCCATGGCCTGGGTGACGGTTTGCCAGATGGGTAGGCCATTAATGGCAAAGGACTCATAGGAACACCAGAGACTACGGCCCCCAAATAGGGCCTGGGCCGCTGCCAGGCCAGCACAGGCGTCTTCGCTGAGGGGTTCGTAAACCTGGCCCTGGGGTTCCTGAAAATAGATGGGGTCGGCAGTGGGATGGATAATTTTCAGGGCCTGGTTGATGTTGTTAATGCCCGAGGCGGCGTTACCGTCGGCGTTGGTGATGACAAACTGGGGATCCTGTTGACCCACATAGCCCACCAGTACCCCCATGGCGGTGGTGGCTACCTGCTTTTCTCCCAGGGCAAATTCCTGCAGGGGTAGATCACCCAGATCGGCCAGGGGTAAAACTGACTCTGTAACGGCGGTCTGGGCCGCAGGACCAGCCATGGACCGTTCGTAGTTAGTACGCACCAGCTGCCAGGCGGGGGCGGCCAGGGCGCGATCGCTCAGGGCCTTGGCAATGTAGTCCCGATCCAGGGTATCGCCAGGATAGAGGTTGTGGGATTGGGCACCGCGTTTGTGCACTCCCGCTCCCTTGAGTTGCTTCACAATTAGCACCGTCAGCCGTCCCCCCAAGGCCAATTGGGCCGCCTGGTCGGTGGCCTCCAATACAGCCTGGGTAAAGGCCAAACGTTGGCCAAAGGAGAAGCTGGTACTATCCACGTAGGCCCCAGTCTGGTTGGTATCATCGTAATCCCGGGCATCCACCAGGATTACCTCCTCAAAGCCGTTGCCGCGCCAGTAGTCCACCATGCCAGCATTGGTTTGGGTGGAAACCATACTGTGGTGTTCCTGGGAGTAGCCATTCCACACCAGAATGGGAAGGAAGTTGGTGACCCTGGGGTAGGCGGTATGGAAGTGGGCCATGCTACTCATGATGTAGGGTTCTCCCAGGCCGCCATCGCCAATGGTGACCGGAAACAGCACCCCCGGATGGAGTCTGGCGCCGGCCATGGCGAAGTGCTGACCCTGGCCCAGGGGGCCAGCCGGGCTCAGCAACCCAGGGATTTGCCCCGATAAATGGCCCAGCAGGCCGTGGGTTTCCCGGAAGCGATCGCACAACTGCTGCACCGTTTCAATGCCCATCGCCTCCAGGGAACGGTCTAGAAAGGCGTGGCTATAGAAGCCCGGCGCATGGTGTCCCACTTCGGTGACCAGATTTTTATGGCCTAGCATGACCAGGGCGGCAATGGCCTCGGCAATACTGGCAAACCCACCAGGATGCCCCGACTCTTTACTGGCGGTCATTTGCAGGGTCAGGTAGCGGAGGGCGTCAGCGGCCAGTAGGGTCTGGTACACCGCCGCAGGGTCACGGGGGGAGCTGATGGCGGTTTGGCCAGAGGCAATGGCTGGGGTCTGGCCGTAGGTGTCAAACTGCGGTAGCAATTCTCCAAAATACTGGATGCCCTGACAAAATGCTGGTTTTTCTGTCCTACTCACCGCGGTCATAACCCAACCTCCCTAACTGCAAGAATGTAAATTAGCCGACCATGGTGGAGTCAATCCAAACCATAGAAGTGCTCGGGTCCAGGCTGACTGCCCGGACCGCCTATCCATCCTACCAAGATCCGTCGCCCCCCATAGCCGCAGGCTGGGGTAGGGGAACAAGGTCCAGACTCGGCGATTTCCCCAACCAACCGGAAGGGCCACGGCCTCACCGGAACCCCACCGACCACCAGCCCCATCCCCCCTGCAGCCCCATCTATAGCTGGGTCAGAGCATTCCATTACCTATGGACTTGGGAAAGCGCTAACCTTAAGGGATAATAAAAGTACATATTTCTCAATATATTGTCTCCTGCCAAGGATATGACCGTGCAAGACCTCCACTCCCCGCCCAATCTGGAGCTTTCCGATCCCTCCTCCGATCTGGAGGGTTCCCCCCTCGCCTATGACCAGGGGCGTAAAGCTAAACCCTGGCTGGCAGCCTGTTTAGGCTTGGGGGCGGGGGTACTTTTGACCCTCTTAGGTACCCATCTGGCCCCTAAGCAAGCTACCACTACGAAGTCAACCCCAGCGGTGACCCCAACCGCCCCAGCCACTAGCCAAGCGGTGGCTATAACACCGGTGCTGGTTCAGACGGTAGCCGATACCCTGGCGGTGAATGGCACGGTAAAAGCTATGGATCTGCTGTCCATCACTCCCCAGGTGAGCGGCCTACAAATTCGCCAGGTGCTTGTTCGGGAAGGCGAGATGGTGGTCCCAGGGCAAGTCTTAGCCCGCCTAGACGATACCACCCTGCAGGCCGATAGGCGTCAGGCCCAGGCCCAATTATCGGTGGCCCAGGCCCAGGTGGCCCAGCGGCAGGCAGCCCTGGCGCAGGCTCGGGCTAGCCTGGCAGAGGCGCAGCAAAATTTAGACCGCAGTCAGGCTCTGGCTAGTCGGGGCGCCATCAGTCAGCAAGAATTGACCCGTCAGCGCACCCAGGTGCTGACGGTCCAGGAGTCGGTCGGATTGGCAACCGCTGACCTGGCCAGCGCCCAGGCAGGGGTGAGATCGCAGCAAGCCGCCCTGGAGCGACTGCAAACTCAGATTAGTCAGACCGCTGTGCGGGCCCCGGCGGCAGGCACCGTGGCCGAGCGTCGGGCTAGCGTTGGTGACATTTCTTCGGCGGGGACGGCGATCGTCACCTTGATTCAAAATAATCAACTGAAGCTGGCGGCAGAAGTTCCCCAGACCCAAATTAGTCAGGTCACCCCAGGCGCTCCCGTGGCTATTCGCTCCACGAGCGATCGCCGTTTACAACTCCAGGGTGTGGTGCAGTCCATTGATCCGGTGATTAATGCCGCTACCCGAACGGCCATTGTTAATATCAGTCTGCCAGCTAGCGCCTTACTTAAATCCGGTATGTTTCTCCAGGGTGACATCACCGTCGCCTCCAGAGCTGGGTTGACGATCCCGGCTACGGCGATTCAGCCCCGACCGGATGGCAGTAGCCAGGTGTTTGTGGTGAATAAAAGTAACCAAGTGAGTGCCCGTCAGGTTACCCTAGGTAGTCGTCTGTCCCCTAGTGGCGGCCGACCGGCCCAGGTGGAAATCCGGCAAGGACTGGAGTCCGGAGAACAGGTGGTGACCAGTGGAGTGGGCTTTCTGCAGGATGGGGACACCGTTAACCGGGTCCAGTAGCTAGCTTTTCCAGGCTCCCATCCCCCCGGCTAAAACCGGGGGGATGGGTTAGTCTTCCTGTTCAAAGAATTCTGGACGCCGACTACGGGGAATGGGCCAATCGGGATTTTCGCCGCCAATCAAACAGCTTTCAATCACCACGTACTCCCGACTAAACTGCTCTAATGCATTAATTAGAATATCAAGGGCCAGGGCATCACTGGTGCCCAGGTCAAACCAACAACGGGCCCAACGGCCCTCGTACTCCACCTCCCCCATGTTGTGCATGACCGAGAGCATACTGTCGCCCAACCGGTCTTGGTCGTAGCCCATATAGCTGATATCCAACCCAGTATCCTGAACCTGGAGGTTTTCTGCATTAAAACCACCCAATTTCCCCAGGAAAAACCAGGAGGAGAAAACTTCGTCAATATACTGTTGCTCAAGGTTAGAGGGAACCGTGTCAAACCTTAACCAGATCCAGAGATTAAAGAAGTCGCACTCACGAAACTCTACCTGCATGGTTACCCACCTAGTATTCACCTACAGTACTCTACAGGCAGATCTGGCTATTGTCCTAATTAGGGCCAGCTTGCTGAGCGCAGAGGTTACCGTCTAGCCCCTCCGTCAGGCACTTCTCGTAGCGAATTTGCCACACTACTGGTCTGGGTAGTTGCTGAGCGTAGGTGAGGGTCTCCGCATAGACCGGTAGGCTGGCCTTTGGATCGCCTTTGAGGGCGAGAATTTGAGCCTTTAAATAAAGCAGGTCAGGATTTTTCGGTGCTTCCAGCAGGGCCTTGTTGACTTCCGCCAGGGCTTGGTCGTAGCGCTTTAAATCCCGCAGACCAATGGCAATGCCCCGATGGGACAGGTAGGTCGGATAACCATTTTGTAAGCGGGCGATCGCCTGATCGGGATTGGCGAAGGGAAGATTAACCGCCAGCAGTAAATCCATAAAACCCTTGAGCAAACTCAGCTCCGGATCCGTTGGGTTAACCTGTTCCGCCGCTTGCAATTCGCTAAATACCTGCTGGAGCATCCGTAGTGCTGCCGGGGTACCCCTGGCAATCCCCTGGGTCTGCAGCACATGGGCACCTTCCATGAAAACCCCTACCGCACTATAGAGGTGGCCTCTGAGGGGATCGGTGGCTTTCAGAGCCTCCGCCGTTTGTTGGGTTAACTGGGCCTGTTGGGCGAGACCGTTCAAATCGTTATTCAGATAGTTCAAAGCCGCTGCCATGGCATAATTCATCGGTTCCTTGGGTTCGGCGGCTATGGCCTGGTTCACCAACCTTTGGGCACCCACATAGTCACCCGTATAGAACAGGGCCTTAAAGGCCGCCTCGCTGGCCGATCCGATCGGGTGGGGATTGGTCAAGCGAAAGGGATCTCTGGCCCAAGCCGGAGTCGTAGCGGTCAGGCCTATGGCTAGAGCGGCGATCGCCCCTATCCAGAAAGGACGGCGGGGACAAAAGCCTAGAGGTTTCTGAGGCTGATTTTTTTTTCTAATACTGCTTGTAAGGTTGCCTATCCGGTGCCAGCTCATGGTTACCACCTTCCCATCTTTCAGGTCAATAGCACCATTGTGCCCGATACCTCCGGCAAGTGACACGCTAGACTGTTACAGATGATACACTGGCACTTCCTTAGATGGTTTCTACCAGGGTCACACCCTGGTACCATCAGGTTTCCTTGATCCGGTGACGAATTTCAGGTTTTTCCCCAGGCCCATGCTTTACCTTCGTCAATTGACCTACCATCCACCCGCCAGCTCCAGGCCCATTTTAGACCAGGTTTCCCTGGAGCTAGCCCCGCGCCAAATGGGGGTGATCTACGGTCCCAGTGGATCGGGTAAAAGTACTCTCCTGGAGCTCCTGGCAGGTTTCGCCAAACCCACCACAGGAACGATCCAATGGCGTGAGCAAATCCTCGACCCCGAGTCGTTGCGTCAATTGGCGGGCTTGGTCTTTCAGTTTCCAGAACGTCACTTTTGTGGTCAAACGATTCTGGAAGAATTGCGGTTAGGGCATCCAGAGATCGGACGCGAGCCTATCGATCGTACCCTGGCGGCTGTAGGGCTGGATCACCTCTCCCTCGAGGCTCTACCCCAAGCCCTTAGTGGTGGGCAGCAGCGCCGCTTAGCCTTAGCGGTGCAGCTGATCCGTCAACCCTACCTGTTGTTGCTGGATGAACCCACTGCTGGCTTAGACTGGTCCATGCGTCAGCAGATTTTGCGGTTATTGCAAGAACTCAAACAAACCTGGACATTACTGGTAGTTTCCCATGATGCCGAAGAACTGGCGGCCCTAGCCGATCGCAGCTGGCAGTTGCGGCAAGGACGGCTCACCGGGGTAGATCGAGCTGGTTCGGTAGGGGTAGATTAGATCTATGGAAATTCTGCAGGCTCTACCCGATTATCCTCACCATTGGCAGCAAACCTTAGGCTGGCAGCCTGCGGCTGCTTTGCAGGATCAATTTCAGTCTCTCTACCAAGCCATCTTGACGGCAAATCAGCAGGTTAACCTAACCCGCATCACCAGTCCTGAGGACTTTTGGGAAAAGCACCTGTGGGACTCGTTGCAGGGTGTAGCGCCCTGGTTGCCAGAGGCCGACCCACCGACTCCTAGCCGCCGCCTGATTGACATTGGTTCGGGGGGAGGCTTCCCTGGCTTACCCATAGCCCTGGTTTTCCCCCAGTGGTCTGTCACCCTACTGGATGGGACCCGGAAGAAAATGGCGATTTTAGAAACCCTCTGCCAAACCCTGGCTATCCCCAATACTACCCTGGTGGCCCAGCGAGCTGAACAGGCAGGTCAGCAACCCGGTCATCGGGAAACCTATGATATCGCCCTATTGCGGGCCGTGGGAGGGGTTAACACCTGTGCCGAGTATGCCCTACCCCTGCTGAAGCTGGGAGGCCAGGCCGTGCTTTACCGGGGACAGTGGTCCGTTGCAGAGGCTGAAGCCCTGGCGGCCATACTACCCCGCCTGGGGGGAGAAATCCTGGAGATACGAGCAACCACGACTCCCCTGACTGGGGGTATTCGCCACAATGTGGTGGTGGCGAAGGTTAGCCCGACTCCGCCCCAATTTCCTCGCTTGCCCGGGGTTCCCACCAGATCTCCCTTGGGGAATGGTTAGCTGGCGTTGCTAACGCTGTACAATCAGCAGTCTTGTTGTCAACCTCAGCCAAAGGACGTTTTTGTAGGATAAAGTGTCGAGTTTTAGGCATGGGCTTTTGAATTGCGACTCCATCCACGTATTCCCATGCTGGAGAATCCTCAAGGGAAAGAACTTGAGTTAAGGAAGTCGTCATTGGTTCAAGCAAAGAGTTTATTGCACAATCTCATTATATTCCCCATGGCTCCTGGGTATCTAGCCATGGTAACGTCGCCAAAAAACTCTGGACCCGCATCGAGAGGGATGGGCTAGCCCACTATTCTGCATCAGCCCTGAGAGGCTTGGACGGCAAGGCCAAGTTTAACGGCGGCGTTCCTGCAGCTTGCGATAAACACTTTTGAGATCAACCTGGTGGTAGGCCAGGGCCACCAGGGTGTGATAAAACAGGTCCGCCACCTCGGCAGCGATCGCCTCCGGGTCATCGTCCTTGCAGGCCATCACCACTTCGGCGGCTTCTTCCCCAATTTTCTTGAGGATTTTGTTGTCGCCCCCCTCCATCAACTTACAGGTGTAGGAGTTAGGGTCAGGCTGCAGCCGCCGCTGGGTAACCACTGCAAAAACCTGGGATAGGGTATCGGCGGGGGGCAGGGCCTTATCATTGCCGACCTGATGAAAACAACTACGCTCCCCCGTATGGCAGGCCACCTCACCCTGCTGGTCCACCGTTACCAGCAGGGCATCACTATCGCAATCGTAGCGAATGGTCTGAATCCGTTGAGTATGACCCGACGTGGCTCCCTTGTGCCAAAGAGCCTGACGGGATCGACTCCAGAACCAGGTCTCTCCTGTCTCCAGGGTCTGGCGCAGAGCCTCAGGATTCATCCAGGCCATCATCAGCACCGTACCATCCAGGTGGTCTTGCACAATGGCAGGAACCAGGCCCTGATCGTTATAGCGGATACGATCAACCGGGACAGCGTCAAGGAAGGAGGAATGGGTGGCCATGGGACTACAGGTGGAGGCTGGATGGGGTTTACTCGTGGCGCTGGTCGGAGGGATGATCCCTGCCGGAGATGGCTTCCATAGAAGCTATAACAGCCTGCTGGGCCGCTAAAATATCTCGTTCTTCTCCCCCCAGGTAGAGTCGACCAAAACTACCGACCGAGCTGATTTGCAAAATATTAATGAGGGCGGCCTTCTCGGCTTGATTAGCCGCTAAGGAAGCGTAGGCTGCAGGCTCAACCTCAAACACATAGAGGGTTTGCCCCGCCACAATCATATTACCGCGACGACTGCGGTTAATCAGTTGGACATGGTGGGGATCGAGGTTCCGAATCACCTGACTAGAAATAATTCGGGGTTTGAGGCGATCGCGGTAACTAACCCCTAGGGCTTCTAGCATCGCCTTTCCCGCCGCATGTACCTCGCCCTGTTTACTGGCGTGGACTTCTAGTAACCCGTAGAGGCGCTCAACAATTAAGGTGCCTGAACGCACCACCGCCGCCTTCAGACCAATATCTAAAATTCGATTGATTTCAATGCCGGGAGAGATTTCAATCCAGAGGGAGGCATCCCCGGGCAGGGGCAAAAAACCCAAGGCAACGGTGCCCATATAGGCGGCATGCTGGGGCTGCAAGCTGTCGATATATACGTAACTGCGAAGATTAACGCCCAAAAGTTTATCCTGATTCTCTCTCCTGGTAGTAGCAGTATACCGGGCAGAGAGGCTAAAACTTAGACCCAAAACCGATGGAGGTATCTCCCATCGTATTGTAGATAGTCAGCCCCAGGGGTAATTGCAGCCGCCCATCCCGATCAACCATGTCCCCCAGGATAGGCAATTGCCTTAAATCTATGGTTGGGATAGCGTCCTGAACGGGATGGATACCCACCTGACTGGTCAAACTAATTTGCTCAGCCAATTCTTCTAACTGATGCACCCTAAGGGGATCACTGACACTTTGGGGAGAGGGTGTCTGGCTATCCGTTGACGGTGGGCTAAGGGCTAAAACCGGCAGAGGCGCCAGCCAAATTCCCCCCAGAAAAGCTATAGAAAACTTTAAAAAGTTAGGCATCATAGATTACGAATCGTATATATTTGCAAATCGAGTTAATAAATTAGTCTGAATTATTGCCTTAAAAATTCCCTACTAGCGCCAACAAAATTTCTCCTAGAAATAGCTTTTTGAAGCGTTAACTCTCTAGTTTTTTCAGGTAACTTCATCTAAAGCCTGGACCACAATAGATTCAATTAATATTTAAAAGTAAGTATTACTTTAGCCTTAAATATCAATCTAGCAGGTTGAATATACCATGGTCTAATCCGTTACCGCTATTAAGAAATATACGTAAATCGATGAAGTCTAAGTAAACATTCATCCTATGGATGGAGCCATAGACCGCGGAAACCCAAGGGCGTGAAGAAATGAATGTGATTCCTGGGTATCAGAATGGTCAGTCCATTCCCTGGGCCCCTGATCGGTGCTAAACCTTGGGTTCAGAACCGATCAGGGGTTCTAGCTTTCTCCAAGCTTCAGCGGCGGCAGCCTGTTCAGCCAGTTTCTTGGTAGGACCTTGGCCTACGCCCCAGCACGCCGCCTGAAACCATACCTCCGATCGATAACGGCAGGGATGGCCATCGCTGGCGTTCTCCTCAAGGGTGCGGTATTGGGGTAGGGTCCGATCATGGGCCTGGGTCAGTACCTGCAAGGCATCCTTATAGTTCTGGTAGGTGGGGTCCTGCTTCAGGCGATCGGTCAACCGTTGCAGGTGGGAGTCGAGCCAGGGGCGAATTAATTCAAGATTATGGTTTTCCAAGTATAGAACCGCCAGAATGGCTTCAAAGGTATCGGCCAATCGGGCTGGAGACAAACTTTCGGGTCGTTGTTGTAACCCCCGGGCCGTCAGCAGGTAGCTATCGAGTCCAAGCTCTGCCGCTAGTTGGGCCAGGGTGCGATCGCTGGTAAGCACCGATCTCAGGGCAGAAATTTCCCCTACCGTTGCCTGGGGAAAGGCCGTCTGTAAATATTCCGTCGCTGCCAGCCTAAGTACGGCGTCTCCCAACAGTTCGAGGTGCTCATAGTTATCTTTAGCATCCACGGAACCGTGGGTCAGAGCCCGATCCAACCGTTCCCAATCAACCTGAATAGGATGGGGTAGGCCTAATTTTTGTAAACAGCGCTGCAACTGGCGATGGGCTTTTGAGGGTAGGGAATCAACCATAGATAGGAGGGAAGGAGCTAGACATAAGCCGGGTTCTGTTCCCCTATTGGGGGGCGGTTATCTATCTGGGACGGCTGTTACCAGACGCCTCTTGCGGTGCTCTATAACGGGGCAGGAAAAAGACCAACCCTTGCCCCTCTGACCTTGCACCCGACCGGGGTTTACCGAGCCAGTACCTCTCGATACTGCTGGTGCGCCCTTACCGCACCTTTGCACCCTTACCTGTGCCGGTCAGGAAAGCTTGGCTTCCTGGGGCCATCGGCGGTATGTTTCTGTGGCACTCTCCTCACGGTCACCCGCACTGGGCGTTACCCAGCAAGTCTGGTCTTTCGGGAGCCCGGACTTTCCTCAGACTGGTCACACCAGTCTGCAACCGCCTGCGCTACCTCCTTCCCCCTTTAGTGTAACCTCTAACCGCCAGGCCCATGCAGCAGGGCAACCACCGCTCCAAATCCCGATACAGCCCAGCTCCTGCAACGGCGGAGAGGTGAGCTAGAACGCCTAGCTAGTGAGTACTTTGATCGGTTGACCGAGTCCTGAGGGGGCTAGCGCAAAAAAGGTAGGGGCTGCTGCTGAGCAACATCCCCTACCTCTGAAGTCCTTATCCAGCCTACCCAGACTAAAGGGTGGCCGGAGTTAGCTGGGTTTCCCTAGAGCTGCCGGTAGGGCACGCTGGTGGCGATATTGATATCGCCAATCGATACCCTGGCTGGAGCCGCACTGGCAGGACCCAGACTGCGGGCCATATCCAGGAACATTCTGGGGTTGCCAGGGGTAACCTTTTTCTCCTGGGGAATAAAACGCTTAACCTGGGATTGCCAGATGATTTGGGGGAAGCCCAGTAAATTACGATGGTAGGCATCGTAACGGGGATTTTTGATATGGATGGGCCGTTCCCCTTCAACCCGGCCGGGAAGAACCCGACGGCGTTGGTAGGGCACAATGTTATAACCAAAGCTATCCAGATACTCTTGACTATCTAGAAGCTGGTCGACAAAGCCTTGAATACCCTTGGTGGCAACTACGATTGACCAGGCAATCTTTTCCCGTTCGCTGTAGACATCGCGACCTAAAATCTTCTGGACGCAATGTTCAACGAACTTATAGTTACTATTTTTTTCGTAGAAGCTGTTGTAAAAGGTAGGTGAGAGGGCAAGACCCCGAATAAAATCTCGCACTGTAATCTGACCGTTACGCAGTTGAGACTCGAGGAATGGCTCCCGGTCCCACTTAAAGGCATGGAAGAAAATCTGCCGATAGGCGGCCTCAATCAGGGCATCCATATCGCTCGCACTGAACAGGTCATCAGTCGAAAAAATCCTGGGCTGCTCGTCACCCCCCACTTCGTAGGCAGCAACCCGTTGATTTTGACTGGACGGAGAATAGCTTAATAACGGAAGCGACACGTTTGAATCTCCAGAATCTTAGCAAAATTTACAAACTTTATGGATGATCATACGGGAATGGCTGCCTTGAACCGAAACCAGGTGAAAAAATCAACACAGTCCTTAACATTTCAGAAGGATTCTGACCTAGATAGATAGACTCTGAACCGCTATAACCCTGATGGTGAGGGCCTTAGCACCCGATTACCACTGGCTCCGGGGGACAGCACCTGTAGATGGGCCTGGGCCGCGGCTGCGAGAGGTAAACTGGAGTGAACCAAGGGGCAAAGGCTACGGTTGAGCAGCCCCGCATAGAGGGCTTTTTGAATCCGGTGTAGAGTCTCTGCAGGTGTGCTAAATAGGTTCACCCCCGTAATCCAACTTTCCCGACTGAGAATATCGCGGGGGTTAATGGTAACTTGCCCCCGACTACCCACCACCACCACCCGCCCGGCTGGGGCCAGCCAGGTTAGGTCATGGCTCAAGTTAAGATTGGCTAGCATTTCCAAAATAACGGTGACTCCCTCTCCGTCGGTAGCGCTCATCAGTTCCTCCGGGTAGGTAGAACTGTGATGGTCGAGCACCAGCACATCGCCCTGTTGAGCCACTAGCTCGCGACCGGTGGGGCTACCGCCGGTGCCAATCACCTCTAAACCAGCGGCCAGGGCCAGCTGTACCGCTGCTATGCCCACGGCTCCGGTGGCTCCATGAATTAAAACCCGATCGCCAGGTTGGGCCCGGCCCTTTTCGAACAGAGCCCGGTAGGCGGTGGAGTAGGGTACGAAGAGACAGGCACCCTGTTCAAAGGACAGATGGGAGGGCAGGGGATAGACCCACGGGCGATCGTAGAGGGCCATCTGGGCATAGGTACCGGTCAGGGGCCAGCCACCGTAGACCCGATCGCCCACCTGCAGGTCGGTAACCGCTGTTCCCACCGCCGCTACCACCCCGGCTCCATCCACCCCTGGGGTGTAGGGCAGGACCGGCAACCGACCATAGGTACCGGCCCGAATGTAGGTATCGACAGGATTTACCCCCGCCGCTCGAATTTCCACTAAAACCTGGGTATCGGTTTCCAGGCAAGGCGGTGGGGTTGTTTCCAGGTGTAAAACCTCGGGTCCACCAAAGTTGTTCACACGAATGGCTTGCATAGGCTCTGAGAATCCAGATTAGGTGGTTTTGGCGAGAATTTTGGGGAGAGAACTGGCCGGTCAGGGACCTTACCATTCCAGCTGATCGGGGGTAGCTCGCTGGGCATGGTGCTCGATACTTTGAATTTGGCCATCGCGCATGGTAATCACCCGATCGCCCATGGCTCCAATCCCGGCATTGTGGGTAATGACAACGACGGTGGTGCCCAGTTCCTGATTCACCCGGGCCAGCACCTCCAGCACCCGTTTACCCGTACTGTAGTCTAGAGCACCGGTCGGTTCATCGCAAAACAAAACTTCGGGGCGCTTGGCAATGGCCCGGGCAATGGCTACCCGCTGCTGCTCACCCCCCGAGAGTTGGGCTGGAAAGTGATGGCGGCGATCGCCGAGTCCCACCAGATCAAGGGCGGTGGCAGGGGCCATGGGGTGAAGGGCGATTTCCGTTACCAGGGCCACATTTTCCTCAGCGGTGAGGCTGGGAATCAGGTTGTAGAACTGGAAGATAAAGCCAATAAACTGACGGCGAAACTGGGTCAGTCGCCGATCCCCGGCCTGGGTGAGATTTTGCTGACGAAAGTAAACCTCTCCCCGGGTGGGGATATCCAGACCCCCCAAAATATTCAACAGCGTTGACTTACCACTGCCTGAGGGGCCGAGGAAGACCACAAACTCACCTTCGTAGAGGTCCAAATCAACCTGGCGCAGGGCCTGAACCTCAACTTCCCCCATGGTGTAGGTTTTGGTGATTTGGTGGGCATGGAAGAGTACGCTAGGTCCAGGGGCGATAGGCGCGGTGGGACCTGGGGCGATCTGGGCCATGGTTAACCAGGCGAGCCCAGGAGGGGAAAGAAGTGGCCCACCGGACCCTGACCATGGCCAAGGGGTAGGGCGTGTTTGAGAGCCAGGGTGACGTAGTCCTTGGCGGCTTCCACTGCCTGGCGGGGGGCAGCCCCCAGGGCCAGATGGGCGGCGATCGCCGCCGACAGGGTACAGCCGGTACCGTGGGTATGGAGCGTATCGACGGTTTCCGTGGCCAGCACCACCACCTCCTTGCCATCAAACCACACATCCACTCCCCGCAGCGGGTCAGCCATGCCACCTCCCTTCACTAACACGGCTCTGGGGCCCAGTTGATAGATGGCCTGGGCGGCGGCTTCCATATCCGCCAGGGTGGTCAGGGTCAGACCACTCAACAGTTGGGCTTCGTAACGATTCGGGGTGACAATGGTGGCTAGGGGCAACAATTGGGTAGTGAGGGCGTTAATGGCCCCATCGTCAATGAGCTGAGCCCCGGTCCGGGAAACCATCACCGGATCCACCACAAGGGGCGGACAGGGAGAAACCGCCTGAAGGGTATCCGCCACTGCCCGAATAATCTCCTGGTTGAGGAGCATCCCCGTTTTGACCGCGTCAGAGCCAATGTCATCGAGAACGGCCTCAATCTGGGCTATAACCGCCGCTCCCGATAGGGCATCCACCCGATTTACCCCCAGGGTATTTTGGGCCGTGATGCAGGTCAGGGCGCTGGTGCCATGGATGCAGTGAAAGGCAAAGGTGCGTAGGTCAGCCTGAATACCCGCCCCGCCACCACTGTCAGAGCCAGCAATGGTCAGAGCAACGGGAATCGAAGCAGAGGGAGAACTACCCGAAGCCATAGCTATTTATGATGATTGGGCCGTCGTCGCTGCAAAAATTCAGGAATGTCTAACCCTCCTCCCAGACCACTGGTGTTACTACCCCCAGTTAGTTGTATCGGAGGACTGGACAGATTGCGTTTAAAGGGGGCTACCCGAGCTGTTTCCACCTCGGCTTGTTGACTGGCGCGATTATTAAATCCGGTGGCAATGACGGTAATTCTCACCTCACCCTGCATCCGATCGTCGATGACAGCACCAAAAATAATATTGGCGTTGGGGTCAACCCCTTCGTAGATAATTTCGGCTGCCGCATTGACTTCGTGGAGGGTGAGATCGCTCCCCCCGGTAACGTTAAACACGACTCCAGAGGCCCCATCGATACAGGCTTCCAATAGGGGTGAGGAGATCGCAGTGATCGCCGCTTCCCGAGCTCGAGACTTACCCGAACCCACCCCAACCCCCATCAGGGCTGTGCCAGCATCGGCCATGACCGCCCGCACGTCAGCAAAGTCAACATTCACCAGGCCGGGAATGGTAATGATGTCAGAAATGCCCTGCACCCCCTGGCGCAGAATATCATCGGCGGCCCGAAAGGCCTCCTGGACCGGGGTCTGCTCAGAGATAACGGACAATAACTTCTCGTTGGGGATCACAATTAGGGTGTCCACCCGTCCTTGCAGGGCGGCAATTCCCGCATCGGCTTGGGCCATACGCCGCAGTCCTTCAAATTTGAAGGGACGGGTCACCACCCCCACCGTCAGGGCGCCCGCTTCCTTAGCCACCTCTGCCACGATGGGAGCCGCCCCTGTTCCCGTACCGCCCCCCATACCCGCCGTAATAAAGACCAGATCGGCGCTATCAAGGGCCGTGGCAATCTCATCACGAGACTCTTCTGCTGCCTTCTGGCCAATGGCAGGGTTGCCCCCTGCCCCCAGGCCGCGAGTCAGCTTTTGACCGATGTGCAAGGTGTTAGAAACCTCCGTATGCTCAAGGGCCTGGGCATCGGTATTAACGGACCAAAACTCAATACCGGATAAGCCGCTATGAATCATGCGATTGACAGCGTTACAGCCACCTCCACCAACCCCAATCACCTTAATACGGGCGATACTACCAGGTGTGGGGAAACTATGGTTGAGCGTATCTGCGGACATGGAGTTGGCACCGTTAAGTTTATTATGGTTGAGCCCAGCAAGGCTAAAAGGGTTAGGGGATGCAGCTGAATGGTTCATAAGATCTGCCGACCGGGAAACATCGGAGAGGCTAAGGACAGCCTGGACAGGAGTCGAAACATGAACCTGAATGAAAGAGGCTGGCAAAATCTGAAGATTTTTATGGGCCCTTAATTCTGGTACTGAACTAGCAACCCCTGCCTGGTTTCAGACAACTATAGATTACTTCATCGAGAAAGGAACAAACCAGGTAAAAAAACTGAAAATCTTTAAAGCATATTTCATTCCTTGGCCCTGGCTTTCCCAATGGCGGCATCGGTGAGGGTAATGGCTGGTCGGCTGGGTTTGGTGAGATCGATGTGGGCCACCAAGGATTTTTCTACCTGTTGAGGCAGGTTACGCATTTTATCAAGGGTCGCCAGTTGCTCTCCCAGTTCAGGGGTGTAGGGACCTAGATGAACCTTACCTAGGTCCGTTTCTAATACCAGGTTGCCTGGATCGCGCCAGTCTATGGTTTGAATAGCAACCGGGCTACGATGAACGGTTGCGTAAATTTGGGGCCAGTAACGCTGGTATTCCGGTTTCATGCCCTGAAGTTTTAACCCTGGCAGCCGATTGGTGGTGGCGGGGGTGAGGCCGAGACTGGACATGGGCATCCAGGCCCCACGGTCATCAATTACACCAGCCTGGAGAAACTGATCGTCGGCCTGGCCAGGGGGTAACACGACAGCTACGGGGACCCGTTCCTGCACTGTGACCGTTAATCCAGGGGGGAGTAATTGGCGATTCACCTTAACGCTAACGACCGGAGTGCGTTGCCGCAGTTGCCGGGCGATCGCGTCGGGATCAATCTCCATCAGGGACTGGGGATAGGTGAGGGGAACCAGGTCCTGAATCATTCTCGTACTGAGAAAATGGGTACCCTTGACTTGAATCTGGCGAGGTGTCTGAATCACCCAACTGGGTCGGGTAGCCGCCCAAAAAATCCCTGCCGTTAGCCCTAGAAGGGCTAGCAGACGCCAGGAGGACTGCCCCAGGTGGAGCCGCCGCTGGCGCCGGAGGACCTGCCGACGGGTCTGGAGTTGATGGGGTGAAATGGGAGACAGGTCTGTCATACCAGATTCAAAGAGTTTCAAGGTTATCCGAAGCTGATTTTAGCGCCTGTATCAATTCCTGCAATGCTTTTTGCCAGCGACGGGCCAGGTCAACATCGGTAAAGGGAATTTGATAGCTAGGCCCCTGGCTGAGGCCAATCTCCAGGTGGACCAACTTGCCCCCCTGAGGCTCCGTACCGGGTTCAATCACCCGGCCATCTACCTGCAGTTGAATATGTTCTACCTCAGTTAGCGATAAGCTGATCAGGCCTACCGGTCCCTGGCGGGTAGGACGCCCCCAGGTCAGGGTTGAACCAACCTGGCCTAACACGGCCCGAATATCGTACTTACTGCGATCAAAATCAGTAGCCCAGCGCTCGTAAGCCTGCACCTTCTGATATTCATTCCAACCAGCCCAGGCAAGACCCACAAAAACAGCCAGTAAGGGTAACCAGAGTAATCCTCTTTCCATAGCTTAAAGTTAACATCCGCTGAAATTGTAAATTCTTGCAACAGCTTCTGCCTGAAATCCATGGCCCCATGGAAAAGTAAGCCTAAGCGTGGGACCTTGCCAGCACTGATCGCAGCGCCAGGAACAGGTACCACTTTACAGATCAGTTTTTTGGAGGTTCTCCTATGGCATTATTACCGGTTTTAGCGGTGGTTCCCACTACCCTAACCTGGAGCCCAAAGGTGGCAATAGTGATGATTCTGTGCAATATCTTAGCGATCGCCTTCGGTAAGTTCACCATTAAGTATCCCAGTGCCCCACCGGCCCTGCCCTCTCCCAGTCTGTTTGGGGGTTTTGGTCTACCAGCCCTGCTGGGTACCACCAGTTTTGGCCATTTGTTAGGGGCTGGGGTAATTTTGGGCCTGGCCAACCTGGGTGCCCTTTAACTACCCCTGTCTCCCCTAGGATAGTTTTTTCACCGGAGTGAACCAGGTTTGCTCCGGTTTTTTCTGTCCCTACAGGTTTGCGATCGCTGTGGCGAAGCAGAACCCCTATCCAACCCTGAAGCTATGGCGACGGTACAGCACGAAGCTGGCGATGGCTAGAGCCAGCACCGAGAGGATATGCACCAGGTTAAAGGGAGTACCGGGGAAAAACCAGGAATCGGTACGGAAAAACTCCAGAAAAAAGCGCCCCAGGGGATACCAGATCAGATAGCTGAGGGACAGATCTCCAGGTTTAAGCTGTGGCTGAAACCGCCTTACCACCCAGAGCAGCACCCCAAACCCCACCAGGTTCCAAACTGACTCGTAGAGAAAGAGGGGCTGGAAGCGAGTGCTATCGGGATACTGGCTGAGGTTATCGTAGGGGGCCAGACGATGTTCTGGATCAATCCTCAAGCCCCAGGGTAGGGTCGTAGGAGGGCCGTAAAGTTCCTGGTTAATGAAGTTTCCCCAACGGCCAATCGCTTGGGCCAGGGGGAGGCCCAGGGCAATGCCATCCAGGTAGGGAAGGGGGTTGAGGCGGCGAATTCGGGTAAATACCCAGAGGGCAATCACCCCAAAGATAAAGCCACCAAAAATATGAATACCCCCCGCCCAAATTTGCAGAATCGTGATGGGATGGGCCAGATAGTAGCCCAGGCCATCGGGACCGCGGGGGGATTGAATAAATACGTAGTAGAGCCGCGCCCCGATAAAACCGGGAATTAAAATCCAAAACAGCATATCCCAGAGGTTATCGGGGTCTTCTCCCTGACGGCCCACATAGCGGCTGGCGACGGTGGCGGCGGCGAGAATGGCCGTCAGCATTAGCAGACCATACCAGCGCAGGGCGAAGGGACCCAGCTCAAACATAATCGGGGAAACCGGTGGATACATAGGGGAAATTACTCTGCAGCTGACTCTGGGGGGGCCTCTGGCGGTCGTAGATGGCGGGGACGCCAGCCTTCATGGATCTTTTGGGGAGGTCGGGAAACCACCAGGCAGTCGTCGGGTACGTCGCGGGTGACTACGGAACCCGCCGCCACGGTGACCTCCCTACCCAGAGTGACCGGGGCCACCAGGACACTATTGGATCCGGTTTTACTGCGATCGCCAATAACGGTGGCATGTTTCCGGTAACCGTCGTAGTTGGCGGTAATGGTTCCAGCGCCCACATTCACCTGATTGCCCAGGGTGGCATCCCCCAGGTAGGAAAGGTGGGCAACGTTGGTATGGGTTCCCAGGGTGGCCTTTTTTAGCTCCACAAAGTTACCAATCCGACAGCCCTCCCCGACAACAGCCTGACCCCTAAGGTGGGCATAGGGACCAATGCGGGCTCCCGCCTGCACAGTGCTGTCGGTAATAACGGAAAAGCTAGCGGTGACATTGGCCCCAATGTGACTATTTTCGATCATCGATCCCGGTCCCAGGCGACTCCCGGTAGCAACGGTGGTTTGGCCCCGCAGGTGGGTTTGGGGTTCGATCACCACATCGGGCTCGATCTGCACCGTAGTGTCGATGGTAATGCTATCGGGATCAATTAGGGTGACCCCCGCCGCCATCCAGAAATCCTTGACGCGGTCCTGCAAAATAGCGTAAGCCTCGGCCAGTTGTTTGCGGCTATTGATACCAAAAATTTCCTGACTATCGCTCACATCTACCGCCATGGCGGGGTGGAGATCCTTGACAACATCGGTGAGGTAGTATTCCTGCTGATCATTGTCAGCCCTCAGGTGGGGCAACACCCTGATCAACTGGGACCAGTGAAAGCAGTACACACCTGCGTTAATGCGAGGATTCTGGCGTTGGGCCGGGGTACAATCCCGGTGTTCTACAATCTCGGTAACGATATTTTGATCGGTACAAAAAACCCGGCCATAACCGGTGGGGTCAACAAATTGAGCCGTTAGCAAGGTGGCGGCATTGCCGTGCTGCTGGTGAATGGCCAGTAAATTTTCCAGGGTGGAGGACCGCAGCAAGGGGACATCCCCATTCAGCACCAACAGGTCTCCATCAAAGCTTTCCAGGTAGGGAATTACCTGCTGTACCGCGTGGCCTGTGCCCAGTTGTTCTGCCTGCTCCACAAAGGTAAGCCCAGACCGGTGGGCCAGGGCTCTCTGTACCTGGTCTTGACCAAAACCTACGATGATAAAAGTATGACTGGGCTGAATCGCTGTCAGTCCGTCTAAGACCCGCTCTATCATTGACATGCCCCCTACCGGATGCAAAACCTTGGGCAGACTTGATTTCATGCGGGTACCGCGTCCAGCGGCAAGAATGGCGACCGCAACCATTGGGGTTCCTCTCAGGGGCTTCTGCAAGGGAGTATATCGCGGTTTATGATCACAATAAATAACCGCAGTGGTAACTTTGCCGCTGCTGGTCCCCCAGTCCTGGGGTCGGCCCTAGCCCTGGCAGACTGGCCACCAGGGATGACCGCCCAATTGTGAGCCCTGTCCCGGCCCTCACCATGACTCAGCCCAGTTCCCCCGATCCCATTCCCTGGGGTCCAATCCATGCCCGTTTACACCGCTGCTTGCAGCAGCGATCGCTGCTACCCGCCCAGGCAACCCTGCTCATTGCCGTTTCCGGTGGACAGGACTCGGTAGCCCTGCTGCGGTTATTGCTGGACCTCCAACCCCACTGGCACTGGCAGTTACGAGTGGGCCACTGCGATCACCGTTGGCGGCCCGATTCAGCTCAGAATGCAGCCTTTGTCGCCGATCTCTGCCAGGGCTGGGGGATACCCTGCCAGGTGCTAACCGCCCCGCCCCTACCCCCCGGCGAGGCTGGGGCTCGTCAGTGGCGCTACGGGGCCTTAGAAGCATTGGCCCAAACCCAGGGCTGCACCTACCTGGTTACCGGTCACACCGCTAGTGATCGGGCGGAAACTCTGCTGTATAACCTGATGCGAGGCAGCAGCAGCGATGGCCTACAGGCTCTTCCCTGGCAGCGTTCCCTGGATCGCGATCGCCCCGACCTGCAACTGATTCGTCCGCTCTTGGACTTCACCCGTGGCGATATTACCAGCCTCTGTCAGCGGTTTAACCTACCCTACTGGAACGACAGCACCAACCAGGATCTAACCTACGCCCGTAACCGTCTGCGGCTAGCCGTCCTACCTTACCTGAAAACCCACTTCAACCCTGGCCTAGACCGAACCCTGGCCCAAACCGCGGAAATTCTCAGCGCCGAGGTCGCCCTCCTGAACACCCTGACCCTAGACCTTTATCAGCAGGTTGTGGAATTTCGCCCCGCCGATCAAAGCTGTCGTCTTCATCGCCCCCCGCTGAGATCGGCTCCACTGGCACTGCAACGGCGTCTGATCACCCAGGTATTACGCCAGGTAACGACGGTACAGCCTACCTTTGACCGGGTAGAAAGCCTGGTTAGCCTAATCCAGGCTCCCCAGGGTAGCCAGAGTTCCTCCTTGCCCGGTAGGCTGGTGGCTTCCGTACAGGCAGAGTGGATTGTGCTATTGTTAAGGCCCAGTTGCGGTAAGGTCTAGGCAGTCAATATGGAAGCTACCTCCTACCTGGATGGCATTCTGGCCAGCCTGGCTCTGCTGATCTTACTGGCGGGCCTCTGGTTGCTGCTGACTGGGGTCGGCAACCTCAACCGTTAATTCAGCCCGAGTCCGGCGATTGTTAACGCCGTAATTGATTAATTTAGTCAGGTTATACACCAGGGTTAAGGTCAGAAAGCCTGTTGCTATCCCCAGTTGGGCCTGACCAGCCAGCCACAGACAACCCATGGCTACCCCCAGGCCATCTAGGCTGAGGACTAACCCACGGGAATGCCAGGGAGCTGCCTGAATAGGTTGGCGATCGCCGATCTCTAACTGCACCCCAACAGCCAGGTTAAACCCCAGTAGACTCAGCATAATCACTAGCAGGCCCACCCCCAAATAGCCAAAACTAGCCAGATAGAAGCCCACCAGTTCTCCCCCCAAGGTTACCATCAGGACCCAGGCAAACCGATAGAGGCGGGGATCAAGGCCGTAATCTGAATGCTGTCCCAGGGTTTTAACCTTCTCCAGATCGACTCGAGCCATATGGGTCTGTTCCAGTAAACCCAGGAGCAAACCCAGGGCCAAAATCGAGCCGGGCAAGACCGGACAAGACCAAAGTTGCCAGGCTAATCCCAAACCGGCTGGGAAAAAACAGACCCCTACCCAAGTAGGGTGCAGCCTTGGTCTGGGATGACTGGCGGCGGGCAATAGCAGGTGGATAGGGTCCATGGGCAGGTTAATGGTTATGGCGAGGCATGCTCCTTAAGGCTTAGGGTTTCTATTCACCTTAGGGTTATGACCATAGAGCCGGTCCAGTACCCGCTTCACCGAAACCCTCTGCCACTGATGTCCTCGCTTAGTTGTGTAGCCCTGCTGATTGAGCCAATTGGCAATTTGTTGCAGAGATTTCCCCGACTTATGATGGCGCCGAATCAAATCAATGATCTGCTGTTCATTCGGATTATTGACCAGCTCACCGTCTACAGAGTCTAGCCCAAAGGCTGGGGAACCAAAACCGGCGTATCCTCCCTGGGCAGCCTTCACACACCTACCCTGATATAACCGCTCCCAAACCTGGTGTTTTGAGTATTCTGCCGCCATAGGCCTAGGTCTTAATCAGAAATTCTAGAAGTACAGCTTGGGTCAGAAGGTAGGGAGAGGAGATAGTTAGTGAACCCATAGGGTGGGTTGTGGAGGTTTGCTAACCGTTACGAACAATGGTTTAAACAATCAGCCCAACCTACCGATAGCAGAACTCCCAGCAATTTTAGGCAGGTCTGGGGGAAAGTTGAGCTGAAACAGGTCTATGGGCAACGCCAGAACTTGCTTAAGGTTGGCTACCCAATGCGGCAGGAACACGACTCGTGAGGTAACCCTCTCCCTCCTCGGTGATAGTGAGCTGAACAGGATCGCTGCAGTACTGGACCACCGACCGAATATTTTGAGCCCCTTCTTGTTCTAAGTCTTCAATATAGCCACCTTTCATAGACGCAGCCTCAGCTTCGCTGGTAAAGGGGCCAAAGTAGTAGGTGCAAGCAGGCTGGTTAGTTTTGATTTCAATCCACCATGCTTTAGGAGCGCCGAAAAGATTACTTAAAAAATTGCCAAAGGGGGTTTTCATAGTTTCTGCCTGTCTAACTGAGGATTCTAAAACACTAAGCCTGGAGAAAGTCCGGGAACAAATACTGACCCTATTTTTTTATACCGGGTTAGATTTGGTTTTGCCAAGGGGAAATTTGAATTTGTGCTTCCCACTGGTTACGATAAATCTCATAAAGGGCCATGCCTGTAGCAACGGATGCATTTAAACTGGGCACTTTGCCCTGCAGGGGAATCGATACCAAGCCGTCACAACTTTGTTGAACGCTAAGGCTTAACCCCTGCCCTTCGGAGCCAACGACGATCACAGTGGGTCGATCAAAACGAGTGCGGTGAAGGGGTTGGCTAGCCTGGGAAGAGAGGCCATAAATCCAAAAGCCTTTTTCCTTTAAGGTATCTAAGGCCCGTCTGAGATTTACGACTCGGGCGATGGGCAAATGTTCCAGGGCACCAGCCGCCACCTTGGCGACCGTGGAGGTGATCCCCGCTGCTCGCCGTTGGGGAATGATCATACCCTGACCGCCCAAGGCCTCAGTGGTACGAATAATAGCCCCCAAATTATGGGGATCGGTAATCCCATCAGCGGCTACGATTACGGGTATTTTGGTCAGGCTCAGGGCTGCCTCCATCAATTCTTCAAGATCTCGATAGTCATAGCAAGCGGCCTGAGCGGCAATGCCCTGGTGGTTAGCGCCTTCAGTGATTTGGTTGAGTCGTTTGGTATCAACCTCATCGATTACAGCTCCGCTAGCTTTAGCCTGATCGATCAGCAAAAGAAATCGGGGATCGTAGCGAATTCGGCCATTCACCCATACCCGATTCAAGGGACGGTGGCTTTCTAATGCAGCGGATACGGCATGGCGACCGTAGATCAGATCACTATTGGTTTCTTCCTCCCTGGCTTCTAAATCGGGGACTTGACGATTAAGGGGCTGACCCTTTAAGACCGGTCCAGTTGCTGCGAATCTGGATCGAGAGGGTCTTTGATCCCTGGATTCAAATCTCTGATCTCTAGATTGGGGTCGTTGATCCCTGGATTCGAATCTCTGATCTCTAGATTGGGGTCGTTGATCCCTGGATTCAAATCTCTGATCTCTAGATTGGGGTCTGGGGTCCTTAGCTTGGGATCTGCTTTGACGGGGCCGGTCTTGAGAAGACTTAGGGTTGCGATTCAGTCTGGGTTTGGGAGTAGGTTTTTGAGGAGCCATGGTTAGGAAGGCTAAGGTCTATATAGCCTAGCAGGTCTGCCAGGCGAGCTGGGTCGGTTAAGTAAAGATAGCCAATAAGGGCTTCAAATCCGGTAGCCTGCTGGTAAATAGAGGCATTCAGACGTTTGGGACCTCTGGGAGAGGCATTACGTCCCCGACGAATAAGCTCCTGTTCGAGGGGAGTCAGATGGGGAGTCAGTTGTTCCACCCAGAGGGCCTGCTGTTCAGCTCTAACCTGACTCACAACCTGACGGTGATAAGCATTGATTTTTTTGGCGGGAAGCAAAAAGGCACGTCGCACGAATAGCTCGTAAACGGCATCACCAATATAGGCAAGGGCGACTGGTGAGAGAGCCTGAACCTGTTCCTGAGAGAGCGTTTCACCCTCGATCATGTTCAAGTTTTTCCCATACTTATAATTCGTTTAACTGTAACACTCCCCATAGACTGACAAAACTGATCAGCCAGACCCTCAAAGTTTTTAAGGGCTGACCCTGGGGCAAGGGGGGATGTAGCCCGAGCCCGCTGGTCCTTTAGGAAAAACCAATTGACTGGTCAACTGGGCTCCCATGGCTTTAGCCAAGCCTGTATTTTAGGGCCAAATCAGCCGATTAGGTTTTAGCTCTATCGGGTAACCGATATGATGGTAGACAATGGAAATAAAACTAAAGATTTATCAACAATATGGCCACCATTCTTGATATCGCTACTCAAACCGAAGGTTTTTCTACCCTGGTGGCAGCTGTACAGGCTGCCGGATTAGTTGAAACTCTGAAAGGACCGGGCCCTTTTACGGTGCTGGCCCCTAATGATGAGGCCTTTGCCAAGCTGCCCCCGGGGACGGTGCAGACCCTGGTGCAGAATCCTCCCCAACTGGCTAGAATTCTGAAGTTTCATGTTGTGCCAGGTAAGTATACTCAGGCCCAGTTAATTGAGTTGGGAACCGCCATCTCCGCCGAAGGCGCTCCCATTCCCATTAGTGGCAAGGACGGTTTTGAAGTTAAAAACGCGACGGTGCTGGCGGCTGACATTGAGGCCGATAACGGCATTATCCATGTGCTGGATACGGTGATTTTAATGGGGTAAGGGATAACCTTAATGGCAACCTCGAGGGGCTGTTTCAGCCTCGGGCCACCGGGCCTCACCTGGCTCAATTGGAGTAGATAATTCCCATGACCTCTTCTGACCCGGCTCCTACTGTGGCACCGATCGCCGATCGGCTTTCTCCTGGAACCTCCCCTCCGCAGGATAGTTTGACCACCTCCCTAGCCCAGGTGTTGGACGGCATTGCCGCCCCAGTCGGGCTGAAGGACCACCACCATCGCTGGCTGTTGGTTAATCGGGCCTATGGGGCTCTGGTGGGATACAACCCGGAGGATCTAGTGGGCCGATCAGAGGCGGATATTGTTCCGACCGCCCTGGCCCAATCCTGTAGGGAGGCTGAGGAGTTTGTACTACAGAGGGGAAAGGACTACGAACACCAGGTAGCCTGGCCCCAATCTGGCGGCGATCAGCGCATTATCTGGATTAAAATTTCTCCCCTCAGCCAGGGCTCGACTCCACCCCTATTGGTGGTGACCTTGCGGGATATCACGATTCAGCATCAGGTGGAGCAGACGTTAAAGCATCAGGCAGAACGGGAGCGTCTTCTGGAGCAACAGGTAACGGAGCGGACCGAGGAATTGCAGATTGCCCTGGAGGTCGAAGCTAGCCTGAAACGCATTAGCGATCGGGTGCGGGACAGCCTGGATGTTAATCAGATCATGCTGACGGCGGTGCAAGAATTGACCGAGGCCCTGGGGGCCAAGGGATCTAATACGGCCCTCTACAATCTAGAACAACGCACCTCTACCATTTACTACGAATACAACAGCTCCAATAGTGCCATTCCTGCTTACCAGGGACGGGTTTCCCAAATGGATGCTTTCCCAGAGGTTTACAACCAGTTACTGCGGGGCCAGTATTTTCAGTTTTGTTCCATGATCCCCAACCCAGACCGGGGCTACGTGGCCATGCTAGCCTGCCCGATTTTAGATGATCGGGGGGTTTTGGGGGATTTATGGTTAATTAATGGTTGTGAGTATGGATTCAATGATATTGAAATTCGTCTGGCCCAGCAGGTAGCTAACCAGTGTGCCATTGCCATTCGTCAAGCCCGGCTTTATGAAGCGGCCCAATCCCAAGTCAAAGAACTGGAACGGCTGAATACCCTCAAGGATGACTTTCTCAGTACGGTTTCCCACGAACTGCGGACGCCGGTGACGACAATGCGGGTAGCCCTGCAATTGCTGGGGGTAAACCTGAATCAGGCCTTTAACATTAGCCAGGACGCCCATAAGCCCAAGGCCGATCAAAATCGACTGGCCCGCTATTTTCATATTTTGCAAGAAGAATGTGAACGGGAAATTAGCTTGATTAATGATCTGTTAGATTTACAGCGCCTGGATATGGGTAGCCATGCCCTACAGATGGAGCCGGTGATGGTGAGAACCTGGCTACTGAGCTGGATTGATAGCTTTATCACCCGGGCTAAAAGCCGGAATCAAAGCCTGGAGCTAGCGACGGCTGCCTCCCTACCTGTGGTTCATGTCGATCGCCCCAGTCTAGAGCGAGTACTGGCCGAGTTACTGAATAATGCCTGCAAATATACTCCGCCGGGAGAGCGCATTACCCTGCAGGTGCGGTCCTTACCTAATTCGGATGATAGTCAGGTGGAGTTTAGTTTGACTAATACGGGGGTGACCATTCCCCCCCAGGAACTCAACCGGATTTTTGATAAGTTTTATCGCGTCCCCAGCGCCGATCGCTGGAAGCAGGGAGGAACGGGCCTGGGCCTGGCTCTGGTGAAGGGGCTGGTGGGTCAACTGGGGGGTACTATTCAGGTCACCAGCGATCGCCAGATCACCTGTTTTAGGGTGGTTTTGCCTACTCAATTAGCCCTGGCGCCCCAGGCAAATTCCCCAGGTTAGAATCAAACAATTCCCCAACATTGGGTAGTGCGCTGTAGCCACCGGCGGCGAGGCCGTCCCTACCCACACCCCCTTACCCCCGGAGAACAGAGGATGGATCGGTCAATTGACACAACCGTGGTTTACCAGGGCCAGTTTGGTGACTACACCCTTACCCCTGCAGATCTACAGGGGGTTCGAGTCTATCGCCTGGGCCTAGCGATCGCTGCCATTGCCTTTACTGGGGGCGCTGGCCTGGGCCTGGGATTTTTCTACCATCCCGCCCTGCCCTCCCTGATCAGCGGCTGCTATGGGCTGTTCTGGCTGGCCCTGGGCCTGAGTCTGGCCACCATTCACATCTATATGGTTGCCTTACACCGCTTACTCCAGGGCTTTTGGCTGATAGGTGGCATAGCTTCTCTGGCTATAGCCTACGCATTTAAAACTCCCCTAGCTCAAACCGTCGTAGAACATCCCCAGACCCTATGGGGGATAGGATTTACCTTTGCCGCTCTGACCGGTATTTATTTTAAGGAAGCCTTTTGCTTCAACCGTCTAGAAACCAAACTACTCACCCCCCTGGTGCCCCTGATACTGTTGGGCCACCTGCTAGGGTGGTTATCCCTACCGGTTAAGCAAGGGCTCCTGGGGGTTTGGGCCCTACTATTTCTGGTGTTTGCCCTGCGCAAGCTCACCCAACCACTGATTCCTGACATTGGCGATAAGTCGGTGTTTGAGAACTTCCGCACAAGCCGTTAACCCCCTGCCTCACCGCCGCCAGGGGTTCTCTTACTGAATTTGAAGAGTAACGCTAAATTGATCTACCGCCTCAACCTCGGATTCCCAGGGACGGCGTAGCTTGAGCAGTAGGGGTACGGTTCCAGGTGCTTTTGCCTGTAAACGGAAGACGCGGGTCCCTCCCCTGCCTACCCCAGTTCCAGGGGAGACCTGATAGATGGAGTTCTTGACCTCGATCAGTTGGGGATCGAGGCTGCCCATTTCCCAGACGTAACCGGTTGTGGGGTTTTCCGCCAAACGGAGGAGGATGATATCGCCCACCCGGGCGACAACGGTTTTACCGAGATCGCTAACTGCGATCGCAACTTCAGACATAGGGGAACGACTTCCTGATAAATGGTTGGGATGACAGGCGATGGCGGCACCAGGTAGAAGGGAGTGGAGGAAGAGGGTGAGGGGTAAAACCACCCAACCCATGGATAATTGATAGTGCATCTTTAACTCGAGGAACAGTTCAGTAATTTCTGCCAGATTAGGGGCTCTAGCCCCAGCCAGCGGTCAGGGAGGCGAGCTAGAAGGCCTCCCGAACCTAGATTTTGCCCCTTAACGCTGGCCTTAGGCCTCTGACCAAAGCTATATTAGAGCCTGTCTTAGCACCCGGTTAAGCGGTGAGCTTTAGGATTATAGCCTTAGGTTTGAGGGTTATGGCTAGAGCAAGCGCAGTCCGGCTGGAGGTACGAGGAGAACAGGGTAACCGGTCCATTTCATAGCTCGTAACAAGGGACAAGCTTGGCGGTTACGAGCCATGGAAAAATGACTACAAGGGGGCGATCTAACTCACCTCCGTTCATGGCGAATGGCGATCGCCGTAACTGACCGGATTAGGAACGGCAATTCTATCTCCAAGGACATTTGACAAGGGTCTCCCCTTTATCTATACTTGTTAATGCGTTTGAGTTCAGGCCCCCATCGTCTAGAGGCCTAGGACACCTCCCTTTCACGGAGGCGACGGGGATTCGAATTCCCCTGGGGGTATATAAGGTTCATAATAAAAAGTCCGACTGGTCTTTATATTGCCAGTCGGACTTTTTTGGGACCGACTGGATAGCCCTAGCGAAGCTTTAACGGGGCACTAAGGGAATTTGGCAAAGGCGATTCCCTCTAAAGTGCTTGCTCTGGTGGGTTTCAATACTCGTTGGAATCCACCAGACCACCTGCCCACCCTTAGATTTGTTAGCTTGGACCGATCGCCCCGTCCCCAGGGTTCTGGCCCCAGCCCTAATCCTCGCTAAAACCCCTTACTCCACTGGTCTTAGGCTATCTTCCAGGGTAAAGACCTGGCCATCAATTAAAAGGCGAGTAATGCCCTTAGCCTTGAGGTAGGGCACGGTGGTTTGCAGTAAGGTGCCATCGGGCACCTTAATAACCCGCTGGTTACGGCGAGAAAAGCGGCGAGCAATGTGATGATTCTCGAATACGGGTAAGGTGCGAGAGTCTCCCTCCACTTCAGGAATTTGGCCCAGGTTGGCAAAGGTACGCAGGGGAAGCGCTACCAGTTCGGAAGAGACCCGCTCAACTACCAAATAACAGAGGGGGGGTAGGGCCTGAGCCGTCAGGGGATAGATTTCCAGCGCGTCTAGTTGGGGCTGAATAACAGATTCCTCCCGATCCCATGCCTCATCTTCCCCGTCTTCCTCGTCGTAGTCCTCGTCATCCACATAGTCGTCATCCAGATTCACCCCATCTGCCGGCCAGGCATCCGCCAGATCCGCTTCTACCTCACCCACAGCAAAGTCAGGCGGAGTAGATTGGCGAGGTTGGGGTTGGGGCTTTGCGCCCAGGCTATCTTGAACTGACTGGCCTATGAGCCTGACCGGTTCCGAAACAGACTCGACACCAGAGTCCTCAGCTTCGCCGCTGGGCTGAGGATTGCGCTTCTTCAAAACAGGGGCCGCTACGGTCCTGGCTGAGGGCGGGGGATCGATAGCTGGGGAAGCTGCTTCACCCTGGCTGAGACTAACAGAACTACTTCTCTCGACCGAACTGCGCTTTTGCTGAATTAAGGCGCTATAAATCGCTTCAGGCAAACTGGCTTTAAGCAGGCGACTAATGGTGCTGTTGCTGACTCCGTAGCGTTCTGCCAGGGTTGAGGTGGTTTGCTCCGGTTGATGGTACAACCCGAGAATGGTTTGCTTATCGGCCTCAGTTAGCTTTTTAGGTGCCATAGCAGATCCTTCACGAGAATACCCTTTACTATTTTAAGCCCTTCGATGGCGAGGGCTGTGGCGAGACTTGATGGAAACCGCCCGTTCTACCACCGCTCCGAGCCAGAAAAAAATTGCTGAAAAAGACCAGAAAATCTCCCACAAACTACCTTCTACATAGCTGTTGGTATTGGCTGCATAGGCAAAAAACATATCTGCAATGTAGAGGGAAAAGGTTGCCAGAGCAATCAGAATCCAGGATTGGGAGGATCGCCCACCCCAAAAGGCCACCAGCAAAGTAGCGGCAATAATTAAAAGCAACGCGTCTCCGATTACATACAAGATACTCATGATATCAGCGAGGGGTTGCAGGTGCTGATCGAGTCTGGTCACCCAGACCGGGGGTTGGCTGGTTGTTTTTACAGCTAATAGGGAATTAACGGGCAGGTGGGGTATGAATCCATCGCCAGGATTGGGTAGAAAGGCCAACTCGGAGATTGCCTCGGCGCCTCGAACATGGACAAACAGGGCCAGGGCTATTCCCAACAGCCCAATACCACCGACGATTAGCCATTGGCTGGGTTCAAGGTTTAAGCGCCGTTGTAGGGCAGCTTTTACCATACCGGTAGCTAGAAATAGGTAGCTCAAAATGTAGAAGCAGTCGCCGAGGGAAACCACCGGATCCAGACCCCAGATGGTTCCCCACAGAAAAAATAGAATATTGCCACAGGCATAGGTCAGTAGCCCCGCCCCAAGCCAGAACCAGACTTGACGACCACTCACAATGTAACGACTTTTCCAGTTGCGGAAACACAGTAGGGAGGCAATGGTAAAGGCACCAGTTTCCAGTATATTAGTACCGGTCAAAAACCAGCCCGGCTGACTCCCCGTCTGGGTGGGAGCGCTACACAGAAGGAAAAAAAGCAGGGTGACAATTCCCCAGGCTATACCTGAACCAATCAGGACTACGCTCGATTGGTTTTTAGATGGGGGCGGGGATAGGTTACTCAAGATGATACTCCTGGGGGATTCAAGCTGGGGATTGGTTGAGAAGATAGGGGAAAAGTTGGAGGGTAGTCTTTAGTTATAGCTTGGGCCAGACTCCTGAGGCCAGGGTGGAACCGTTAAAGCAAGGCCTGATCGGGCTGAATTCGCCCTAACTTGACTATCCCCGACCGCATACTAATCTCAAACCGCCGCTGTGAGCCAGAGTTGACCGGGTCGAGATTTTGTCAACCAGCTTCTGATCTGCCCTTGATCAGGGTCAGAGAACTCCACCAGGGCTTCCATGGCGCGACTAGCAAAATCGGTGTTGCCAAAATACTCTTTTCCCGTGCGGTACAGTTCTTCCAGCAGGCGATGGAGATGGTTGTCTTGCCAGGGAGGTAGTTGGGGAAACTCTAAGGGATTAGCTTGAAGCAAAATTTTCATGATCTGTGGGTTATCCGCCAGGGGAAAATTCCAATCAGTCAAAATTCGGTGGATATTAGTTGCAAATTTCTTAGCCTGTTTCGGTCCCAGCAGATCTTCCACATCCATGTAGACCGTCTGTAGTAATAACAAGCAGGCATGGATATAGAGATCTTGGGCTAACTTGGGAGCAGCTGGAGCCTGATTACGGTTACTAGCGATCAGCTGATCGAGGCGCAACTTGCCCCAAACACTAAAGCGATCGGGTTCCTCTAAAAGCACACAGATTTTGCCCTGATTATCGGTTAGATCTCGCCAGAATGATCGGGCCTTGTCTTCCTGGGATCCTGGAAACACACTCAGGAGAGTGAAAAGCTGTTCTTGATAAGATAGGATTAAAACCTGCTGTTCCCTGTGGGGATGGTGTATTTTCTTGATTTCAACATCCTGTCTTTTTAAGATAAACATTGGCGTGGCTCATTCATGTCTAGCAGGTCAAATAGGTGTCTCACCTGGGCTGCTTCTACCCTTAGAATAAATTGGGAATAGTCAATGGAACTGGATGGGCCATTAGCTCAGTGGATAGAGCAACCGCCTTCTAAGCGGTTGGTCGCTGGTTCGAGTCCAGCATGGCCCGTTTTTCCAACCCCTCCCCTGCAAACTCCAGGATGGGATCAGCCGCAGCCAAGGCTTTTCCTAGATCAGCCATGGGATTGGTTAGGTTATCCTACTCCTGATTAGACAAGCTTATCTGGTGATTAAGTTTAGCCAAGACCTGGGGAAGAGATCGCTTCCCTTCCCTTAATGCTTCCGTTTCATTTATAGGAAAAACTTTGACTGAATTAAGTTATGTCAAAGTTTTTCCTATGTATGTAGCTTTAGCTATAGCGGTTCTTGAGCTAACGAGGTACGATCGAAGTAGATGAGACGCAAAGGATCCTACACTACTGCGTCTTCCTCAGGAGGGCCTGATGAAAGCCTACTCACTTGATTTCCGAGAAAAGATTATCCATATTTACTT
>JBEITR010000082.1:0-8670 GCA_040374765.1 Leptolyngbya sp. | reverse complement strand
TCGCGATTGTAGTTCCGGTTGCTCTAGCTTTTCGCTCAGTTGATGCGCTATGCTCATAATTAATTTGTTTGTTTTGGGTGCAGCGACTATTGTCCATGTACCCTCTTTTTTACGCTAGTCCCCCAACCGCTAGATACGCCCTGAGTCTTGAGTGAAAATACAAGAAGCTTTAGCCAATATTTAGTCATTATTTAGAAATATATCTTCGCCGAAATTTTTAAAGCGCTTGTAAAGCCGTCTACCGGTGAGCCAAGAGAGATTAACTAACCTACTGAATTTCCCATGTCCTATCCTAGGGTCCCCCTTTTATGTCTTCCTATACAACTTCTGAGTTAACTATTTACCCCAAATTTTCCGTCCCAGAGTTGATTCCCTACCCGGCGGATATCGCCGATGTTACCCTCCGTTACGGAGAGGTGCCTGAGTTTCTGCAGGGGGTCATGGTAGCGCACCAGTTAATGCATCGGGGAGAGTCGGGGAGTAGAGGGTACCATGGGTTGGACTGAGCTACTCCGTAAATTGCTCCTGCTGGGGCGCATGGTCTGGGGCGATCGCGGGCTGCCCTTGCAGGTGACGGTACTGGTGGGGCTATTTCGGACCGTGATTTTAACCGTGCCCTTCCCTCGGATGACCAGGGTCTTTGATCGGCCTCTGGTGGAATCCCCCCGGCCGGCGGAGATCAGCGACCTACCCCAGACCCTCACCACCCAGTATGGGCTCAGCCGCGAGGGCATGGCCCGCACTCCCTACTTTGGCGCCACCACCAACCCTAGCCGTTGGATGGGTAGACTGGCCCCCAGCCTGACCCTGGTAACCTGGGCCCTACAGCTCCTGTGGCAGTCGGCCCGGGGCTGGACTCTGGCCTGGTTGGGGTTGGTGGTGATGCAGGGGCTGTTGCCGGTGGCCACGGTCTACCTCACCCGCGACCTGGTGAACCTATTGGTGACGGTGAACCAGGGGGGCTGGGGGCGGATAAACCCCAGACGGTGGCACCGACCATGGGGGTTCTGGCCCTGGTGTTGGTGTTGGGCCAGGCCCTGCAGGGAATGATGGATTGGGTACGCACCAATCAGAGCGACCTGGTGCAGGACCACCTGATGAATCTGATCCATCCCCCGGCCCACCGGCTCAGCCTCGGCTGCTATGGTGACCCCCAGGACTACGACTATCTAGAGCGGAGCCCCCATGGGGCCGTTAGTCGACCGATTAGTCTGCTAGAGAACCTCAGCAGTTTGCTGCAAAACAGCCTTACCCTGGTGGCCATGGCGGCAATTTTAGTGCCCTTTGGGGCCTGGATACCCCTCACCCTGGTGCTCAGTACCCTACCCGCCTTTGGCTTTACGCTGTACTACCAGCGCCATAGCTGGCAGATGGGAATGACCCGGCAGCAGCGGCGGGGGCGCCACTACGAGTACTTGCTCACCTCCCGGGACAATAGCCCGGAGATCGGAATGTTTAACCTCAGTCCCTATTTTCGCCCCATCTACCAACGACAGCGGCAACGACAGCGGCAACGACAGTGGCAACGGCGGCGACAGGATCGGTTGGGCATGATTCGCCAGCAGACCCTGGCGAACCTGGGGTCGAGGGTACTGGCCATCGCCGTCACTGGCGGGGTGATGGGGGTAATGATCTGGCGGGCCCTGCAGGGGCAGGTCTCCCTGGGGGATCTGGCCCTAATCCACCAGGCCCTTAACCAGGGCCTGGGGCTGATGCGAACCCTCCTTAACCGGGCCGACCCACTCTATTTCAACAGTCTATTTATTCAGAACCTGGGGAAGCCCTGGTGGCCAGGGCGATCGCACAAACGGTGGTGGACCTGGTCTACCAGAGCCGGCGGGGCCTCCCTCAGGGGGCCATACCCGAGGCGGTGATTACGCCCCGAGGGGCCGCCAGCCAGGGGCCCCTCGCTTCAACCTGGCCCTAGTGACGGCCATAGGACCGATCTACTCTCTCCTCAACGGGTCGGTCAAAGCCATACTTTTTCGCTATAATTTTTTCAAGACTTTTGAGTTATGAGGGATCTGAGGCTAACCTTGCGACCATTCTCTAAGGCAGCCTATGCGCATCTTAGTCATTGAAGACCACCCGCTTGTGGCTGAAACCCTAAGGCAATTACTGACCCGGCAGGGCTATGCCGTCGATGTTGCCCACCAGGGTCGTCAAGGCCTGGAGATGCTAGAGGCTTTTAGCTACCATCTGCTGGTCCTAGACCTTTTACTGCCCGATATCCATGGCGTCAAACTCTGTCAGCGCATCCGTGCAATAGGCCAGGATCTGCCTATTTTGGTAGTTAGTGGCCACAATAACGCCGATCAAAAAACCGCCGCCCTGAATGTAGGCGCCGACGACTACATGGTCAAACCCTTTAGCAACGACGAACTCATTGCTCGGGTACTAGCCCTACTGCGTCGGGGTGGCCACATGCATGCCCCCTTACTATCCTGGGGACCCTTGCAACTGGACCCTGGCCAACATCGCGTCTTTTACGATCGCCGTGAAGTCAGTCTGGCCCCCAAAGAATACGGTTTACTCGAACTGCTATTGCGCCATGGTGAGCAGGTGTTTAGCGCCCAAGCCCTTCTAGATCAGCTGTGGACAGCCCAGGAAGCCCCGGCAGAAGAGGCGGTTAGAACCCATATCAAACGCCTGCGCCAGAAGCTCTCTGCCACAGGCGCCCCCGTTAATTTGGTAGAGACGGTACATCGGGTTGGTTATCGCCTCAATCCGCTGCTGCGTACACTGATTTCCCCCCACCCCGCCCCGCCCCCAGAACTACCCAGGAGTCCAGAACCAACCCTCCCCCGGATTTTGCTGGTGAGCACCAACCCCGAGGCCATGGCTGGGATCAAGCCCCTACTGCCCACAACCAGCCTCCAGGTAGTGGAGGTCAATTCCTTGAGCCAGTTTTGGCTGACCTTAGAGACCTACCAACCCGATCTCCTGCTGCTCTACGACGATCCTGGCGATGGCAGCGGCCTGCGGCTTTGCCAGGCATTGCGTGACCGACCCCAATGGCGAGGGCTACCGGTGATTGGGGTGTTGCCCCAACCGTCCATAGATTTAGTCCACCAGGCCTTTGCCGCTGGGGTGAATGAGGTGATCAGCCCACCCATCGCAGGGCCAGAACTGATTGCCCGGGTCTTTGCCCAGCTCCGAACCAGTGGTAAATTACCCCGCCCCACCCCTTAAGGGTCGGGCGGGTCAGCGGCGGGCAGATAAACCTTCACTTCCGTACCCTGACCCAGCTGGCTGTTGACCTGCAGAAAGCCGCCGTGGCTGCTAACCAAGCTAAATACCGTAGATAGCCCCAGGCCGGTACCTTGGCCTGGGGGCTTGGTGGTAAAAAATGGATCAAAAATCCGATCCAGAATGGCAGGATCAATGCCGGTGCCCGTATCCACCACCGTCACCACGACATAGTTACCGGGACGGGCATTGACATAGCGCTGGGCCTCTTGGGCAGCCACATAGCGATCGCCCAGGGTCAGGCTTAGGGTACCGCCCTGGGGCATGGCATCGCAGCCATTAATACAGAGGTTGATCAGAATCTGGTGTAGTTGGGTGGGGTTAGCCAGCACCCAACCCAGGCAGGCAGCGGGTAGGGAGGATCGCAGTTGAATGGCGGGGGCTGTGGTTTGCTGCAGTAGGGTGATCACCTCTAGTATGGACTGCCGCAGAGATAGGAGGATGCGGTTATCGCTGCTACTGCGATCGCCACTACGATCAAACAGCAACAGCCGTCGCAGTAAATCGACACAGTGTTGGGTGCCCGTTTTAATCAAACCCAACAATTCCTGATCGGAGGGATGCACTGGCTGGGGGGTAGAGAGCAGCATGTCTGCCGCTGCCGCCACCGGAGTTAGCACATTGTTGAGGTCATGGGCAATACTGCTGGCCATGGTCCCCAGGCTATCGATGCGTTGGGCCCGGTCCACCTGGGCTTCTAATTGCTTTGCCCCGGTAATGTCGGTATTCACTACCAGTCTGCGCTCGCCAGCGCCAGCGTCAATCTGAATTTGGCGACTACGCAGAACCAGGCGATCGCCGCCCTGGGTCTGGTGCTCAATCTCTCCCTGCCAAAACTCTGAACATACCGGCTGGGGTAAGGGATTACCTGGCCCCAAAAGCAGGGTGGCAGCGTTTTGGCCCAGGGCTTCAGCCTCGGAATAACCATAGAGTTGCACCGCCCCCTGATTCCAAAATTCAATCACCCCCTGGCGACTTTCCACGTAAATAGCATCGGGAACCAGGTCAATCAAGGCGGCCTGTTCTCGAATTTTCTGTTCGGCCCGACGATAACGATCAATTTCTTGCTGCAACTGCTGATTGGTTTGGGAAAGCTCAGCGGTGCGAGCCCGTACCTGCTGTTCTAGATCGTCATGGGCCGCCTGCAACGCCTGCTCCATCTGCTGACGCTGGGTCATATCCCGCAGTAACCAGAGGAGGGCGTCATCCTGCCCTTGACTATTTTTCAGCACCGCCACACTCACCGCCACCGGTAGGGGATCGGCCCCCCGACGACGCAGATTCACCGGCCAGTCCTTTAACTGGGTAGGGGTCGCCAGCCAAACCTGAAAGGCGGCCAGATCAGCCTGATCAATAAATACAAGCAGGGGCTTTTGCTCTAAATAGACCTGGGGCACACCGCAGAGCGCCACCGCCGCCTGGTTAGCCTGGTGAATCAAACCCTGGCGGTCCGTCACCAGATAGCCATCGGGGGCCAGATCAAATAGGGTTTTGTAGCGCTGACGTTCAATTTCAATAGTGTGGCGGGTGGCGGTTAAGGCCTGGTTCTGCCGCCGGAGTTCCTCTTCGGTGACCTGTAACTCTTCTAATACAAAGTAAAGTTGCTTAAGGGCCTGGTCTAGTAGATCGGGCTGCACCGGCGACTCGATCGCCCGTTGCCGTAAATCTAGGGCACGTTGATAAACTTTTTCGACTTGGGTTGAAATCCCCATGGTTAGTTTTTCCATAGCGGCTAGACCTGATCAGCGGAAAGCCTATTCAAGCTAGTCAATAGGATCTATTGTAGACGCCTGGATTTTTACCAGGGGCAAATCGCCCCATTCCTGAGTCGGGAGCCTGAGGATACCGTTATCGCCCTCCGCCATCGGCAAGGGAACCCTACCCCAGTCTTGGCTTTCATTGGCCCAGCTGTAAACACGAAGGATAGGCTTGACCATGGGCCACCGTCAGGGTGGTGATCTGATCATCCATCTGCACCCCAGATTGGAGCGGTTGGCTAGAGCCCCTATTGACGGCATAGGCAGGAAAGCAAGCGGCGGCCAAACTTAGCCGCAGAGCGTGGCCAGGGGCAATCACAAAACAGGTGGGCTGTAGCTCCAGGTGAATCAAACCCGGTTGCCAGGGGGTTGGGCAATCGGCCCGGTTCACCCGGCCATAGCCCTGGGTCAGGTTGAGGACGCGACCGTCTGCATCGACCTCAGACACCACCGCACTGATATCAAAGGTCGGGCGATCGCTATGGCAGTAAAGCTCCAGGGTCACCCCCCCAACCACCCGCAGAGGGCTGGTTAGGACCGGGGTCGTGTAGGTGAGCACGTCCGTACGGGCATCGATGGCAGCCCGATTAAAGGTCCCCGCCGGCACCCCACCATGGCCCCCTAGGGAGGGCACAGGTCGCCAGGGATCGTGGACAATGCTATCTTCGCCCGGGGGATGGTGGGTTGCCGGGGTAGAACCCAACTGGCCATCCTGCTGGTCTATGGCCGCCAGGCCCGTACTGCTCAGGTAGAGGCCGTAGGGTTCTGCCTGGGGCCAATGGTCAAGGGCCTGCCAGCGATTACTGCCCATTTCAAACAGGTGTACCGCCCTTGGCTGGCCCAAGTCCCCATCCTGACCCTTAAGAAAATGGTCAAACCAGCGCAGTTGTAGTCGATCGATGGGACTATCCGCCTCTGGGCCAAAGTCCCTGACCCCGACCTGGCGACTCCAGGGCAGGTGGCCCCAGGGGCCTACCCAGAGGTGCTGGGGTTGGCGACTCTGGCCTACCATTTGTCGGTAGAGGCGTAAATCACCCCGCAGGTAAGGATCAAACCAACCGCCAATGTGTAGCATGGGCAGATCAACCGGGTCCATGGCGGGCTTGAGGTTTTGCCAGTAGGGGTCATCCTGGGGATGGTTGAGCCAATCATGGAAAAAGGAGTCGGGGGCTAGATCCCGCAGAACCTGAGGAGAAGCTGGCCTTGGGTCATCCAGGGGTAACTGGTGGGCGGCCTGGTAGAGGCGTTGGTAGGCGTCTGGGTCAGCCTGCCGTCGAGCGGTTTCCGCCGCCAGTTGGAGGGCCCAACCCAGACCCTGTTGCAGCAATAAAGCGCCATTTTCGTAGGCCCAGTCCCGGTAGAGGTCGTAGCCGACCATGGCTGGGGCAATAGTCCGCAGGGGAGCGGGTCGGCGACTGGCGGCGTAGAGTTGGGTCATCCCCTGGTAAGAAAACCCATACATCCCCACCTCCCCAGTGCTCTGGGGTAGGTTAGCGGCCCAGAGCACCGTCGCGTAACCATCCTCAGCTTCGTGCTGAAACAGTTTAAAATCGCCGCCCGAGGTGCCCCGTCCCCGCACATCTTGAATCACCACAATATAACCATGGCTGGCATACCAACGGGGATGGGCGTACACCACGGTGGAGGCGATCGCCCGTCCGTAGGGTTGACGCATCAGCAGGACCGGAAAGGGACCCTGGCCCTGGGGGTAGTACACATCAGCGTCTAGAGTAATGCCCTGGGCTAGGGAAAGGTGGATCAACTGCTTAGGCTGGACTGGATAAGGCCCCATAGTTGACCTCCTGACCACAACCAAAATTCTAAACCCTAAGGTTAGTGTCTTGACGCCCCAGGACCGCTAGATCCTCTGCGTCCAACTCGACGGGAGTACCACTGCGAATTAGCTCGGCAAAGTCTTCATTAGGTACCATAATGCAGAGGGTATAGAGCCGGGTTACACCGGTATTTTGAATGATGTGGATACCACTAGGGGGGACCAGAATACTATCGCCTGCTTGGATGGTAACGGTTTTGCCATCACAGCTAGCCAGGCCCTGGCCCTTCAATACAAAGAAAATCTCCACGGCAATCTGGTGGCGATTGGGGGGGGTCTTGCCGCCCACATCGAAGATCTCAACGCAGTAGGTCAGAGAGGTATGGGCGATCGTGGGGTCAAAGACGATCGCTAGACGGTTACTATCCTCTGGACTAATGCGGTAAGCCTGGTAATCCTGGGGTGATTTATAAACAGGTAAAACACAACGGTTAGGCAGGGAGCAGAGAGAACGGTCCATGGTGGGTAGACCCTGGTTGAGGTTCTGATGTAGGTTTACCCTACAGGCATATCGCAAGATTACCTACGGTTCTAAGATTTCTTTCACAAGCATGGGGTGCGGTCCTGGTCTATGACCCATATTTTAATCATTGAGCCCGATCGGGAGACTGGGCAGCGTTTAGTCGAGGCATTGGTCGGCCAGGGATACGCGGTCACCGTCGCCCACGGAGGTGAGGAGGCTCTAGCCTTGGCGGAAAAGACCTCCCCAGGGATGGTTATTTTCGATCTGCACCGCATGGGCGATCAAGATGGCCTAGAGCTTTGCTATAGGTTGAAACAGCTACCCTGTCTGGAGGCAGCCTGGCTGCTGGCATTGACCTGCCGCTCTAAGGCCATGGAGGGGTTAGCGGGGCTAGAAGGGGGGGCTGACGATTTACTCTATAAACCTATCGATATCAACGAACTTAAGGCCAGGGTTCGAGTCGGTTTCCGCCTCCACCAGTTAACCCAGGAACTGCGCCAGCAGAAACGGCAGGTTGAGGCAGAGCTGGCGGAGGCGGAAAGCTACGTGCGATCGCTGCTGCCCACTAACCAGGTGGAGAAAATTCCCATTCAGTCGAAATTTGTGCCTTCCCAACAATTGGGGGGCGACTGCTACGACTACTACTGGCTTGACCCTGACTATCTGGTGATCTATCTACTGGACGTATCGGGCCATGGCCTAGGATCGGCCCTCCTCTCCACATCGGTCTTAAACGTCCTGCGTTCCCAGTCCCTCCCCGATGTTAGTTTCTACCGACCGGAAAAGGTACTGCGAGCCCTCAACGAAACCTTTCCCATGGAAGACCAGAACCAAAAGTACTTCACCATCTGGTACGGGGTGCTAAACTGCGCCAATCGCCAGCTTCTCTACGCCAGCGCTGGCCATCCCCCAGCGGTACTGGTCTCCGTTGATGATCAACAAAGGGTTAGCAGTCGGCGGCTGGGAGCCTCTGGCATGCCAGTCGGCATGCTGCCCGACACCAAATACAGCTGGCAACGCTGCCATATCCCCCCCCATAGCCGACTTTACCTGTTTAGCGACGGGTTATACGAGGTACAGCAATCTAATCAGGAATACATCGGCCTGGATAACTTCATTGACCTCCTGACAACCACCGCACCAGAGCAAGGAGTCGACCACATTCTTCAGTCCGTGCTAGATCGGCAGATCACCCCACAGGCGATGGATGATATGTCCCTGATGGTGCTAGACATTGATTAACCCCACCCCACCCAGGTCTACAGGCTGAGAGCAAAGCGAAGCGCGATCGGCCCCCCACCCTTTAACTCCTTCCGCGAGGTCCAGGGCGGCGGCACGCCCTGGGCGAGGGGGTCCGGGGGAAATCG
>JBEITR010000021.1:0-47850 GCA_040374765.1 Leptolyngbya sp. | reverse complement strand
CATGAAGCTACGGACGAGGTGAAGGCTGCCCTGGCGGCTGTAGGTGCCCAACTGATTTTTCTACCGCCCTATTCCCCAGATTTCTCACCCATTGAACCGTTTTGGTCAAAGGTTAAGAACATCTTGAAGTTAGTTGGGGCACGGACGTATCAAGCAGTGAAGGAGGCTCTTGAATCCGCCTATGCTCAAGTTACCTTGAAGGATATTCGCGGTTGGTTCACAAAAGACTGCTACTGTACTTCATCCGAGTAAGAACCGCTATATCTTATATTGGCTTTAGCCTACCTACTTAAGGCTGGCAAACTAAGCAACGACCGAGTAAGTCGATTAAATAAGATGTCGGGTAAGGGTCCAATTTGCCTCTTTCCCATTACCCGCTACCTAGGATTAACCCTGGGCATAGCAAAATTGCCCAGGGTGCTTTAATCCTTAGGATTACGAACTACCGGTAAAGGTGATTTCGGGAAATCGGGCCTGAGCTTCGCTGAGGGATTTACCCTTGCCTTCTTCTTGCCAGTAATTAATGATTTCGGTAGCTTTATTGAGAATTTCTACCTGTTCTTCTTCCTCGATCCAGGGCTTACTCTCCAGTTCAGTTTTCATTTCTTCCCAGGCATCGTTGCGAGGCCAGAAAAAGTAGCAGGTAAGCGGGCTGGTGCCTTTGGCTACCACCTGGTCAACGGCTAGCGCCACATCATTTTCAAGCCAGAGGACCTTCAAGACAAATCTGGACAACTAAGCCTCCCCAAGAGTTCCCGAAAATATTACAGCTTATAATCATAACATCGACGCTCCCATCTCAGCTACATGCGTGCTCCCTTAGCGATTTTAGTTTTTGATATTGATGGTGTCCTGCGGGATGTTAGTAACTCCTACCGCCGCGCCCTGGCCGATACGGTTGAGCAATTTACTCAGCAACGGTACCGGCCCTCCCCCGAAGATATTGACGCCCTCAAGGCAGAAGGGCTATGGAATAATGACTGGGAAGGGTCTCAGGAATTGGTCTATCGATATTTTGAAAGCATCGGCCACCGTCGTGATCACCTGGCTCTGGACTACGAAGAGTTGGTTAACTTCTTCCAAAGCCGCTATCGGGGCCTTGACCAGAGCCATCCCGATCGTTGGAGCGGTTACATTACTCAGGAGCCCTTGCTGGTCAGCCCGCCCTACTTTGAACACCTGAGGGATCATCAAATTGCCTGGGGCTTCTTCAGCGGAGCAACCCGGGGGTCAGCCCAGTATGTGTTAGAACGCCGTCTCGGTCTAGTTGATCCAGTGTTAATTGCTATGGAAGACGCTCCGGGCAAACCTGATCCTACGGGACTATTTGAGGTGGTACAAATCCTTAGCCAGCACCATAGTCTTTCCCCTCACTTGCCGGTCGTCTACGCCGGCGATACGGTCGCCGATATGCAGACTTTGGGCCATGCCCGCCTGCAATCTCCCGATCGCACTTGGATTGGAGTAGGGGTGCTCCCACCCCACGTGGCAGCCAGGGAGGAGAGCTATCGTCAGTCCTATGGGGCTAGTCTGGAACAGGCCGGTGCCCAGGTGGTTATCGATGGCATATCAGGTCTGACCAGTACTTCCCTGGCCGCGTTGATTGCACCCTGAAGAAATAATCCTGGCCATACTGAGAAAAGAGCATGACCAGGATTTGACTAGGCCCCCAATCCGCAAAAGACTGGAGGCTATGACAGATAGAACTTAGCGAATGTATTCTTTAAGAATACTATTGCGATTGGGATGGCGCAGCTTACGCAGAGCCTTGGCCTCAATCTGACGAATACGCTCCCGGGTAACGTTAAAGATCTGGCCGATCTCCTCCAGGGTTTTCATTCGACCATCATCTAAACCATAGCGGAGACGCAAAACATCTCGTTCACGGGGACTGAGACTACCCAGGACACTTTCTAAATCTTCCCGCAACAGGCTTTTAGAAACCTGATCCTCCGGTGTTTCACCATCGGATTCGATAAAGTCACCCAGGCGAGAGTCTTCTTCCTTGCCGATGGGGGTTTCTAGGGAGATGGGAAGCTGGGCTGACTTGGCAATAAACCGTAACTTCTCAATGGTCATCTCCATGCGAGTGGCGATTTCTTCCTCCGTGGGCTTACGGCCTAACTCCTGCGACAGCAGCTTAGTGGTTTTTTTGATCCGGGAAATGGTTTCGTACAGGTGGACCGGTAGCCGAATAGTGCGAGACTGATCGGCGATCGCCCGGGTGATGGCCTGACGAATCCACCAGGTAGCATAGGTGGAAAACTTATAGCCTTTTTCGTGATCAAATTTCTCAGCCGCCCTAATTAGCCCCAGACTACCTTCCTGGATCAGGTCCTGAAAAGAAAGACCCCGGTTCATGTATTTCTTGGCGATAGAGACCACCAACCTGAGGTTGGATTGCACCATTTTGTCCTTAGCTCGTCGTCCAATATAGAGACGACGGCGAAAACTTCCTAGGGTAAAGTCCAATCCTTCGTCCTGGCTGACAGCATCGGCCCATTCGCAATCTTGGGGGTCACGTTGTAGTGTCTCAACCAGTTCTTCTCGTATTCTCTCCAGCTTCAAGAGGTCTGCAATTTTACGAGCCAGTTCAATTTCTTCCTCTGCCCGCAGCAGACGGATGCGACCAATTTCCTGCAAATACAGCCGAATAGAATCTTCGGTGTAGTGGCGTTTTTTAGTTTGAGCTCGACGGCGAGTTGCCTTACCCTTAGATGATTTCGCCTCTGCGTCCTCATCTTGAGCCATAAAATTCTCGTCCCCATCGGAATCCGAGTCCCCATCAGGATCCGGACTAAAATCGAAATCGTTCTCGGGTTCGATGGTTTCGAGCAGATGATTTGCCTGGGTCATGCCGCGTCCTCATGCTCCTTAAACTTTAGAAAACTTTGAACAAAAACCGTGATCAGATTAACAGGTTGGAGGTTTGAGCCTCAGGCCTGTAAAAGGCAGGAATCAAGGTAACATCCAGCACAGGCGCTGATATACCAACCTCTATGGAACTCCGCAGGAGCTCTTGCTACAACCCTAGAACCCGGTACTACGTAAAATAGACAAGTTCTAACCGGTGGCTTTTCAATTTTAACCAGAATATCAGGGGATGCACCACCCCTCTTGCCATTTCTAATCCATCTCCGCTAGTAGGGATTACGGATTAGGAAGGAAGAATCCCGACGAGGTCTTGATCGAGGGGATTGATATTGACCAATTCCCGGTCTCCTCAGCGTTCTGGCCAAAGCTACAGATAAACTACCCCCGATGCTGAAAGCACCAGGGGTAGTTTAGTATAGGGATTTAACTATAGAAAGGTGGCTAGAACCTTTAACATCTCTATCATCGTGCTCTTTTATAGATAGGGAAAGGATCTGGGCGACTGATTGAAGTGACCGTGATCACGGCCAAGATGGGAGGACCGACCTGATAGGGGCCGCTGGGATTCAGTCGCTGAAGGGCAACCACCCCAAAAACACCCCTTCTCTCAAGCTTTAGAGGGTTTCCAAGGTCGCTAGCAGAGTTTCAGGCGCGGCATTGGGGTGTAGGAAAGAAAATAGGTGGGCGTAACGCAATCGTCCTTGTACGTCTAATACAAATTGGGCTGGCAGGGGCGCTCCCAAAGCCTGTCCGGTAAAGTAATGGTTAAAGCTGTGGCCAGTCTCGTCAGTAAGTAGGGGCAGGGTCAGGTGTAAATCTTCCACTACCGCCTGAGCCTCCCGTCGGCCTATGCTAGTCAGCATTAACACCTCTGCTCCAACTTGACGAAATTGGGCGTAGGCCTGGTTCATGGCGATGATATGGGGATAACAAAAGGGACAGTAAACTCCGGCGGCGAATATGCGGATAAAGGCCAGCACAACCGGTTGTTTACCCCGCCAGTTGGCCAGGCGCAGCGTACGATGGTGGGTAGCATCCCAGAGGGCAAAATCGGGGGCAATTTCCCCCAGGGGTAGCCCCAGGGCCGCCGGTCGAGGCAGCAGATAGCGCCAGTAGGGGGCAGGTCTGAAAATGGGGGCCGATGGATTCATGAATAAAGATTGGACGGCAGCCTAAACGGCTGCAAAAAATTCTTTGGCCTTGACCGGATCAGGAACCATGGTTTTGTCACCCGGTTGCCAGTCTACCGGACAAACTTCCTCGGGATTGGCCTGCACATACTGAATGGCCTGGAGTACCCGTAGAGTTTCGTCCACATTACGACCAAAGGAAAGATTGTTAATGGTGGCATGCTGTACAACGCCATCCCGATCGATAATGAATAATCCCCGCAAGGCAATGCCCGCGTCGGGGTCGAGAACATTGTAAGCAGCACTAATTTCTTTCTTTAAGTCAGAAACTAGGGGATAGTTAAGGTCTCCCAGACCTCCCTGATTGCGTTCGGTCTGAATCCAGGCCAGGTGGGAAAACTCACTATCAACGGAAACAGCAAGGATCTCAGCATTGAGACTGGCAAACTCGCTGTGGCGATCGCTAAAGGCGGTAATCTCCGTTGGGCACACGAAGGTAAAGTCGAGGGGGTAGAAAAACAAAACTACGTACTTGCCCCGATACTGGGAAAGCTTAATGGTTTTGAAGGTCTGATCAATGACTGCTGTGGCCAAAAAATCTGGCGCTAACTGACCTACCCTCAAGCAACCCGCACTAACATCCGTCACGGCAATGTCCTCTTTTGGTCAATAGTAATAACTACTATTTATTCTAGGCTATTCGCTCTAATTGCTGCCCGCCCTGATTCCCTCGGTTTTACCCATCTGAAGGTCCATCGCCATCGGGACAAGGCTATTACAGGGCATAACGAGTCCCTGATCCCATGGCACTGCAGCCTCAAAAGAGTTTGATACTGATTCGTAATCCACTTACTCGATTAGGAAGACTCTGTCATGGGGAAAGACAAGGATTATCCAGATGACGGAGTATAGCTGTAGCTGTGGGGTGGAAAGGGTGGTTGAAAAGAGTATTCGATGAGATTAGCCAGGCTCGGTCATCCGCCGGGGATCGATCGCCTGATCAAAGGCTGTGGCGCTGATCAGGCCCAATTCCAGGGCAGCTTGGCGCAGGGTCAGGTCCTTCTCAAAGGCGTGATGGGCAATGCGAGAGGCGTTATCGTAGCCAATTACCGGGCTAAGGGCGGTGACCAGCATCAAGGATTGGTCCACATACTGGGCGATGCGGCGACGATTGGCTGTCATGCCCCGTACCAGGAATTCCGTAAAGTTATGGCTGCTATCCGTCAGTAGGCGAATGGATTGCAGCAGGTTAAAAATCATTAGGGGTTTGTAGACATTCATCTCTAAGCTGCCGCTAGCTCCAGCAAAGGCAACCGCGGCATCATAGCCCATCACCTGCACCGCCACCATGGTTAGGGCTTCGCACTGGGTAGGATTGACCTTACCCGGCATAATCGAAGAGCCAGGTTCGTTTTCTGGCAATTGCAGCTCCGCCAGACCGGCCCGAGGTCCGCAGCTCAGCAGGCGAATATCATTGGCAATTTTATAAAGCGACACCGCCAGGGTTTTGAGGACGCCGCTGGTCATCACCAGGGCATCATGGGCTCCCATGACGGTGAACTTGTTGGGGGCGGTGACAAAGGGTAGGCCGGTAATTGCCGCCAAGTGTTGGGCCGCCCCCTCGGCAAACCCCGGGCCAGCGTTGAGGCCGGTGCCCAGGGCAGTGCCCCCCAGGGCCAGCTGGTAGAGGTCCGGCAGCACTGCCTGGAGGCGGGCCTGGTTATCGGCCAGCATGCCTACGTAGCCAGAAAACTCCTGGCCCAGGGTGAGGGGTACGGCGTCCTGCATATGGGTACGGCCAATTTTGACGATGTCGGCCCAGTCCTGGACCTTTTCTTGCAGAGCTTGCCGGAGGTTCTCTACAGCGGGTAGCAACTGCTGCACCAGGGCCAGGGCGGCGGCCATGTGCATGGCGGCGGGAAAGACATCGTTAGAGGACTGGGCCATATTGACATGATCGTTGGGGTGGATGGGGGTTTTGCTACCCAGTACCCCCCCCGCCATCTCGATCGCCCGGTTGGCAATCACCTCGTTGACGTTCATATTGCATTGGGTGCCACTGCCGGTCATCCATACGTGGAGCGGGAAGTGGTCATCTAGTTGGCCCGCCATCACCTCCTCGGCGGCCCGGACGATCAGATCCGCCTTATCCTGGGGCAGCCGACCCAGGGCGGCGTTGGTGAGGGCGGCGGCCTTTTTAATGGTGGCGATGGCATGAACTACCGCCAGGGGCATCTTGTCCTGACCAATGGAAAAGTAGTGGATGGATCGTTGGGTTTGGGCTCCCCAGTAGCGATCGCTGGGCACGGCGATCGCCCCCATACTGTCGGTTTCCTGGCGCCAGCCCGGTATAGCTTCGGTCATAACTCTTTCCCCCTTAAAGGTCTAGTTGTTTCCCCCGCAATCCGGCTGGGCCGGGGATGCCATAGCGCCCCAACAGGGTAGGCAAAATATCGTAGATCTGGGCCTCGCTGAGTTCCTGCCCCTCCCTAGGTAGCCGGGGATCATGGAAAATCATCAAGCCAAAGGGGGCGTGGTTAGCGTCATCGGGCCCGGTATCATTCTCCACCGTGTGGATGCTGCCCAGCCCCACACTGCCCACCGATCGCCAGGCTAAATCATCAAAATAGACAATCAGGTCCGGGGCCCGGCCCCGCACCCGCTGGTAAATCGCCTGGGGTTTAAAGACTTTTACCGGCAGGGGCTGACCCTGGGGATCCTGGAGTTGCTGCAGCTGCTCCGCCAGTTGATCCCGCAACCCTTCATAGTCCCCCATGGTTACGGTACCCAGGGGCTCCCGCCCCTGCACATTCAGGAAAATACGGGCGTAGTAGCCCCCCGCTCCCCAGGCCTGGGTGCGGGTCCAATCCACCGCCACCTGGTCCAGGGGTTGGGGCTGGGGAACAGACTGGGCCAAAGTCAGGTAGCCCTGGCGGATCAGCCACTCGTTGATGCAAATGCCGCCCATCAGGGGTTGGGCGCCGTGGTCCGACACTACCAGCACGGCGGTATCGGGGTCGCAGGCCTGGACCAACTGCCCCACCCGCTGGTCCACGTGGACGTAGTAGTCGTGGATGGCGGTGGCCCAGGGGGAGCCCGGCTGGTGCTGGGGATGGCGGGGGTCCATGGGTTTCCAGAAGGCGTGGTGGATGCGATCCACCCCCATGTCCACCAGCATCAGAAAGTCGGGTTGGTCGCGGTGCAGGAGCTTCTCCGCCAGGCTAAAGCGCTGATCGCAAAGGCGATAGAGGTGGCTGAGGATGGTTTCCTTGTCCTCTGAACGGAAGTTGGGCACATCCATCATAAAATCGGGCATCCAGGCCCGAATCTGGTCCCCCAACTCGGGCGGGTAGGTGAAGGGTACGGCGGTGCTGGGGGTGAGGAAGCAGGATACCAAACTGCCCTTCACCGGGTAGGGGGGTGAAGTACCGGGTACCCCTAGCACCGCAACGCTCCAGCCCGCCTCTCCTAGCCAGTCCCAGAGGCGCGGGAACTTGACGGCACTACCGTCACTGATGGCCATGGTGTGGTAATCGCGATCGCGGCGGTTGCGGAAGCCATAAATCCCCAGTTCTCCAGGATCCCGACCGGTCATCATGCAACTCCAGGCCGGTACGGTAATGGCGGGAATACTGCTTTCCAGGCGACCGTAGCTGCCCTGAGCCATGAGTCGACTAAGGTTGGGTAAATCGGACCGCCACTGGTCAAATACCAGGGAGGGCTCCATACAGTCCAGACCAATGATCAACAGACGGGGGGCGGCCATAGCGGGGGTTAAAGGGGGCCTTCGATGCGGGCGTTAAAGCCGTAAACCCGCCGCTCTCCCGCCAGGGGCACCAGGGTAACGGTGCGATCGTCTCCGGGTTCAAAGCGGACGGCGGTGCCAGCCGGAATATCCAGCCGCATGCCCCGAGCCTGGTCGCGGTCAAACTGGAGAGCCCCATTCACCTCAAAGAAGTGGAAGTGAGACCCCACCTGGATGGGGCGATCGCCGCTGTTGGCAACGCTCAGGGTCAGGGTGGGTTTACCCCTGTTCAATTCAATCTCACCCTCGGCGGGAAACAGTTCACCAGGAATCATCGCGTACCTCCTAAATGGGCCATCAGGTCTTGACGTTTTTGTTGCAGCGATCGCTCTACCCGGGGCAGGGTATCCTCAATTTCCCGCCGGGCCGGACCCAATGGCGCTGTCTCTAGCAATTGGTTGAGGGCCACTAGATGGGCGGTCTCCAGGGCAATTTCCGTGGGCACCTTCAGGTCCGGCAGCACCCCTGTGCCCTCCCAGTTACCACCGGTCACCGGGTTGATCGCTCGCCCGGTGGGGATAAATACCCAAAAATGGTCGTGCAGACGAAACCCCTGTCCCGGATTAGCCCCGCCCCGGGTAGTTTCCCCCACCACCTGGGCCCGCTTCAAGGTTTGCAAGTTATAGGCAAATTCCTCTGCCGCCGAGAAGGTCTCAGGGCTGGTCAGCACAAACACCGGCCGATCCAGATAGCGACTACCGGGAACATGGGGAAGAGTCCACCACTGCTGGGTTTGATCCGTTGCACTCCAGTACAGGTCATTGAGGTGGACGGGGGGATGGGGCGGAAACAGATAACTACAGAGAAAGGCGACGGTGGCAGGGGAACCCCCCTGGTTATGGCGCAGGTCAAAAATCAGCGCATCGGTGTGGGTCACCAGGACCATCGCCGCCGCCAGAGATTCTGCCGCCAGTTCCGGTGGCTCAAAACTAAACAATTGCAGGTACCCCACATTCCCTGCCAGTCGCTCCACCCGGTTAACGTCAAAGTTACGGCGGCGACTGGCACTAGCCTGCTGGGCTAAATCGGCAGGGCTGGGGGCAGTGGTCTCCAGGTGGGGCAGGGGCAGGGGACTAAAGTGCAGCCGTAGGGCGAGATCATGACTAATCTGCTGTAACTGGGCGGTGAGGATATCCGCCAGTTGCTGACCGCCAGTAATGTCGGCATAGCCCCCCTGATCCAGCCGCCGTTGAATGTCGGCTTGAATCGTCTCCGCCACCTCTGGAAAAATGTAGTTCTCAAGCTGATGCACCAAGGCCGCCAGCACGGCCTCAAGGTCACCGGTCTGGAGAGAAAAATCGGTTGGGGAAGGAGAAACGGCCATGGGCAACCGGGGCTTAACGCTAGCGAATGGGGTCGTGTACCGTTACCAGTTTAGTACCATCAGGGAAGGTAGCCTCTACCTGAACTTCATGGATCATCTCCGCCACGCCCTCCATGACCTCCTCTCGCCCCAAAAGAGTGGTGCCGTAGCTCATTAGATCGGCCACAGTGCGACCATCTCGCGCCCCTTCCAAAATGGCGGCAGAAATATAGGCTACCGCCTCCGGATGGTTAAGCTTAAGGCCCCGCTGCTTACGGCGTTCTGCCACCAGAGCGGCGGTAAAAATCAACAGCTTATCTTTTTCCTGGGGAGTCAGTTGCATGGAGAGATGGGAAAAACAGGATGCATGGCTTTGGCCAGAAGGCTCAAGACAGAGTTGATGGTCAACTCGATAGCTGGTAACCGAACAGCGACTCCGGGTCTAGGAGATAGCCAGAAACTAGAGCTGGGTAGGCTCCTGGCTCGCTTTTGCCCCGTTGCTACGGTTTTACCTGCTGGTGGTGATTGACACCGATCCTAACGACCGGTTGCTATAAGCTTTCAAGGTTTTGGTCGGATTGTCAACTCTGTTTTTCAACTTGCCAGGCGGTTTGGGCTCCCAACTTACCCGCCTTTACAAATACCCAGCAGCCCCTATGGAAACGATCTTCTCCCCTGGCACAGGTAGGTTTTATCCCAATCAGGTGTTGTACCTCTTCGCTCGTCAAGATCCATCCACCAGTGCAGGCTTGCTCCAGTACCTCCATATACCACAGGGGGTTGGGATTAGCCTGGGTTTTAGTCTGTAGGGTTTGGTTCAATTGGGTGAGCGCGGCGGCAATGGTTTCCAATTGCTGAGCTAAGGGAGCCAAGGATGGACCGGAAACTGGCCCTGAGGGAGGGGCACTGGGGACTGGAGCCGGTGGCGCTGGGGAGGAGGAGTCTAGCGACCCAGCTATCTCTGGCGCCTCAGCCCAGAAATCTTCAGGGCCATCCGCTACTGCCGTGGGATTGGGGGACATCTGCGCCGCCGTCGGCATGGGGAGTTCAGGCCCAGAGACAGCTACCGGTGTCGGGGGCACTTCGGGTTCCGGCTCAGCCATAGGCTTAGCCAGGGGTTGAAAATCCTGTTGTTGGAGCCATAGCCGACTGAGCTCCCGAGCCCATTGCTGTAGGTACTGGGCCGCCTCACCATCCCCATTGGCCGCCAGCTGATCCCCGACCTGCTGCATAGCCCTCACCAGCCCTGGTCCCAGCAGATCGGGATGGGCGGCCAGGACCTGGCCCTCTTCTCCCTCTGGACAGGCCAGCAACTCCTTAATTACCTTGAGGTAAGCTTCGGACCGATCGTCCTGGGGCGGCCGCTGTACAGTTTGGGCTAGAAATAAATGGTGAATCTGCCCGGCCAGATTGTGCAAAAATTTGGACTCCTTGCTATCGCCCTGGTGGGCCAACTGGGTAGCCACTTGTTCCATTACCTGCACCAGGTCGGGGGTAACTAGGCCTTCGTTCTGGCGTAGTAGAATCCACTCTTCCCCGTTAGGGCAAGCCAGCAGTTGTTGAATCAGGTTGAGGTAGGCCCGTAGGGATTGTTGGTGCATAAACCCAAGCTCCATACCCGAAATGACTACCTCTATGGTCGCGCTAAACTGGCGACCCCAGCTTGAAAAGTAATGAAGTGTATTAACGTGGGATCGGCAGTCTGCGCTGCCATTTGCAGTGAAACTGAGGGCAATCTTGCCATCACACCAAAACCGAACCAGGCCTTAGGAATGCAGCCAATGTCACCGGATTTCATTCTTTTTGCCCAGCATGGCTGGGCCGATAATCATCAGACTATGCTGGCTCTGGCCCAAAAGCTAGCCACGGAGACGACAATGGTGATCGCCCCCCGCCTCAACTACGCCCTGACCTGGCTACGGCTCGCTCCTCTGGTGGAAACCGTAGATCGCTTAGCCACTCAGGCTATAGCGGACAATCCCGAGGTGCCCCTGCGGATTATGGGTCATTCCATGGGGGGATTAATCTGGCTCGAGGTGCTAAGTCGTCATCCCGACTGGTGGCCCAGGGTTCATTCCCTGGTACTGCTGGCTGTGCCGGTGGGCGGCGCTCACCTAGCCCGCCTGATCGATCCGCTAGGCTTGGGGGTCGGCATCGCCGCCGATCTGGGTCGGAATCACCGCCCCACCGCCATTCCCATCGTGGCGACAATTAAGACTCTGATCCTGGCGGGGGATATTGACGGCGGTAGCGATGGCACGATTACGATCGAGAGTACTAAAATTCCCCGAGCTCAGTTCTCAGTACTAGAGGGGCTCAGCCATCCAGTCCTGCGCTACCATCCCCGGGTGATAGAAATGATTCGGGGGTTTTGGGCGGGTGACCACCTGGGATTTGCCCCTACCCATCCCCTCATTGAGTACCTGCGCCAGGTACCAGGGATGACCGATGCCCATTACCGGGGATTTAAGCACTCAGTGGTTTACCGTACTGAGCAGGATGGGGTGAGTCTGCGCCGCTGGCGCCACCCCCTGGGGCTGGATCACGTTTTTGTTGCCTCCCCCCAGGGGGATTGCCTCTATGGAGGCTACGTGGGCTGGCTGCATCGGAGGTGCTTAGCTAGGGCCTTAGTGGCACTGTAAAAGTAGGGTGAGCCTGAAAGCTGACGAACAAATGGTCAGGGCCACCCTGACTAAGGCCGTATCAAACCGAACCCCGCAGGTTTTTCACATCAGACAAAGGATTCTTAATCTTTCCTTCTTTTTTAAACAGTGTCATTTGCTACATAATTACAACTGCATGTTTCCGCTTCTCTGTTAGTGCTTATGGTTACATAAGTTCATTGTTGAAGCTATTAGCTCCCTTTCGAAGAGAGCTGATCGGAGCATTCTTTTGATTCTCTAAATAATTTTCTTGAACTACCCAGGAGTATCTGCTATGCAGCTGATTTATCGTGGTCAATTTTATTATGTTTCTTTACCAACCGTTAACCCTGTTACGACGGATAAAAAACTGATGTATTTGGGTAAACCCTGCGCCCTGACGCGTTTTATCGTGGCTGCCCAACGGACTTTGAATGAGGAACTGCACTACCGGGGTGTTCGCTATAGCGGCTAATCATAGCTATCCCTGGCCCAACTCTAGCTTTGGCCAGAACGCCTAGGGCAGGGTTGAGCGGTCAACGCTATTATCAGAGGGCATTCTGACTCATCTTCGCCTCTCTGCAGGTAGTTACGGCTATGGCTCCCTAGGTTCCCTTGAGCTGTAGTCGTCTAGTTCTAAACGGCTACAGCTATATTTTCGTTCTGGTCCACGACCTATGGTTGATCGCCTGCTGTCTATGGCTGTAGCTCCCCAAGAATCTTAAATCGCATGTGGTTTACCGCTAAGTTGCCCAGACGGGCGTCGGGGCTACCTTCTGGCCGAATCAATTTTTCAAAGGGTACACCTTTACCCATTTCCACATGCCACCAGGGTAGGCCCATAAAAAACCGGGTGGGATAGGGGCCGCCCTCCTGCACATCGTCGGGGTTGGACTCCATCGGTAACCAGCCGTAACCGGGTACATAGAACTCAATCCAGACATGGTTAAAATCTGGTTCCAGGTAGATGCCAGGGCGGTCGGGCTGGGCTGGACATTTATAGCGCCCTACAGTGCGGCAGGCAATGCCATTCAATCGCATCAGGGCCAGCAGTAGGCCCACGTACTCACCGCAGGAGCCCCGCCCCCGATCCAATACCACATCGGGGGCGGCGATGGTGGGGGTGACTGCGTAGCTGAGTTTGTCGTAGACATAATCTCGGATACTGAGCACCTGGCGCAGCAGGTTGGTTTCCGTGCCAATGCTTTCCCGGGCCGCTGCCTGGATGGCGGGGCTATCCATAGCCAGGTCGTCGTCATCGATCAGATAGCGGGGACCAAATTCCACCGGTAGGGGCGGGGCGGCCTCTACCTGACGCGGGGTGAGTTGGTACTTAATCCCGTAGACCTCCACCAGGGCTCGCCAGCCAAACAGGTGGCGCTCTTGGGGAGTGAGGGTAGGAAAATAAAAGCTGGCTAGCCGTTCACCATTCTGACTGATTTCTTCAAAGGGTAAGCCCACCGGCTCAACGCTTTTGACCACCTGGCGATCGCTACTGGTGGGAAAGGCGATCCGCCACTCCACATTTTCCAGAGCTGCCGTATCCTCCAGTGTATCGGTTTCCTCCACATAGGTCATCTCCAGTAGAAAGCCGGTGGTGAGGCAGTAGCTCCGATCGGGGTACCAGCGAAAGCGGAGGGGATGGATAAGGCTGCGATCGCGAAAGGTGAGTTCAAAGGGAGTGGGACCGTTGGGATCTTCCCGAACGTAGGGCTCCTCGTTAGTATAGGCCACCCAGAGTAAACCCTGATCGGGGGTGGTATGGGGGGGGACGGCCAACCCAGTGGGGGTAGGAAAGGGGGTGAGCATCTTAACAATTAGGGCTCCAGTTGCCCGATCCAGGCAATAAATGGTTTGCTCCATCTGGTCGCAAACCCACAGGTAATCGCCCCAAACAGCGATGTTTTCAATGCCAATCCCGGGAGCGGGAAACTGGGTAATGCGCTGTCCGGAGTCGCGATCGTAGACGAAAATGTAACCTGCTTTTTTGCAGCTGACGTAGAGGGTGCTTTCCCATACCGCCACCCCATCGGCGGTGTAAGGTAGGGTCAGCACTAGGGTCGGCGCAATGTCCTCCAGGGAAGTGACCAATACTCGATGATCGCAGGTAATCCATAGACGATCTTGCCAACAGGCCAATCCCGTCGCCAGCTGAAACTCATGGGCATGGCGAGGGTTAAGGATTAAGGCATTGCTGGTGAGGGGGTCAATTTGGAGCAGGTAACCCCGAAAGGGATCTACCGCTAAAATCTGATCGCCCTGCAAGGCCAAACCATAGAGAGCCTTTACCCCAATTGGTTGAATGGTGGTAACGGTCCCTGGCAAGGTACCGGAGGAGGGCAGGGAGAGGTCAAGCATGGACTGCGATCTCAACTAGACTAGAGAGCACTGCTCCTATCCTAGGGGAAGGAGGCGCAGAAAACTGTAGCTTGCCTATCCCGAGCAGGGTAGGGAGATGCCTATTTTCCGAGTTTGGCAGTTTGCTGTTCGCCCGTAGTTATAGCTTTGGCCCATCTGCTGAGACCGGGTTAATCGGTCAATGTGAGGGTCCAGGCGACAGTATGGACCACCTTGTTGCAGGTGACTACAGCTCTAAAGGCGACATTCAGGAAGAGTCAGCTTGAGCCCAAGAAACTTACCAAAGCTCTCGATCCTCCAGCATGGACAACCCTAACCCTCTACAGATTACTTGTTAAGCACAACCGCCAGTCGAGGGTGACTACGGACAAAGCGCTGCCATTTTCGCTTAAATCTCTTCCATTGATTATCCCTAGTACCCGCCCAGGCGGTTTGATCAAGATACTTTTCAAAGACATGCATAGCAGGGTGATCGCAGGTTAGGTGCCATGGCTTAGACCCGCCGTAGTGAATAACATAGGGATTATTGACCACCTGATCTAAGGTCTCGGAATCCTTGAAAGGGGTATGTTCAGGATTAGAAAACAGGTAAAACTGTGGCAGTTGATTCCACTGGGAGCTAATTTTTTTCCATTTTCCCACCAAAGTAGCATTCAAAATATCCTGGTCATGCTCCTTAATGGTGTGCCTATTCTTTGCAAAAAAGTCAAAGAACTGAGTAGCTATGTCAGCCTCCCTCCATTTATCAAGATTAGCAACTAGGAGACCTGCATTAAAATACTCTGCATCTGGATCTAGTCCCAATTCCCTATAGTTACTTAAACCTTCGGCACTGGAAAGGTGATTGCCATTGACTGCCGCCAACACAAAGCTATCTTTAACGTCCATATCCCAAAGCTCTTGCAGGTCACCCAAAACAATCATATCGGCATCTAGGTAGATAGCCTTGGAAATCTGCCGGGGCAAAATCTCAGCCATCAGCAGGCGGTAATAGTAAGCAAGAACAATATTTTGAGGTACTATCTTGAGCTTCTCGAGATCGGGGCGAAGCCAGGTAATGTCGAGACGGTCAGATTTTAAGGTGGCTTCAGCCTTTCTTTTACTAGATGACTTAATGCCACCGTCCACAACATACAGAGATATTCTTGAGGTAGGTGACCTCAAGTTTTTAACGGCCGAATGAACAGTCACCGTCATCGGCATAACGTAGTTGTCATCTATCGTAGTAACAACAACTATGGATTCAGACATAGAACTGGAAAGTTGAGGTAAATTCAAATTATCAGAAATAGTAGGAGATTGAACAGATACCATAGAATTCATTGCTTAAAGCGGCCGTAATAGCTAAAAATAATAACCAAAACCTATAGCAGCCAAAAAGATAAAAGCACAACTTTATTTAAGAAATAAGTATATATAATTCCAGATAGGAATTATTGAGGAAATTGGCGCTTTATTAATTCTTCATAGTTTTATCAACTTTACTTGAACTACTTTAATGATAGAGAAATGCCCAGGTAAGGCTAATTACTAGTGCGACGCAGGTTACCTGATTTAATCCAGCCTTCTTTACCACTGGCAATGGATCGAACCTTAACCCAGCCCTGATTGGCTGGTTCTTCTAACACCACCACGGCTTCTTTGTAGTCCAACCCACCCACCTGGGGGAGATTGGTACCTGGACCTTGTCGCAGTACCAAGCCAATGGGCTGAATCACGACTGCCGGGTAACTGGCAGGGGCCGATGGGGGTGCAGGAGCCACAGCCGCAGGCGGTTGGGCGGGCGGGACGGCAACCGAGGGAGGAGCGGCCGTTGGCGTCGGCGCTTTTACTTCAGTTGGCTCATTAGTGTAGTGGGGTTTGGGCGGTAACACCGCCAATCGCCCCATAAAGTAGCGCGCAGTAGCAATACTGGCTATAGACAGCAGGATTATAGCGAAAGCTAGACCCAGTATCAGTTTTGAGAGGGCAAGGAAAAATCTACTCATAGTCTGCTAGTTGGGTCTCCAAAGCCTGTCCTGTAATGGTATAGCAGCTACCTTCAATCCGTATCTTCAAGGGTAGAGAAAAATCCAGGTGTAAGGGAATCGCGCCGGGAAGCCAGCCGTGCTTTTCCCGCTGCCGCCCAGGCCTGGAGCGCCTCAATTTGCTCACGGGCAGTACGGGCCAGTGGCACCATTTGACTGGCGGCAGTGAGGATGTCGTCGGTGGTAAAGTCCCGTCCCTGGCTGAATCCTAGATGCATCGCTTCGACGATCGCCTGTTCAATCTCAGCTCCGGAAAAATCTGGCGTTTCGTAGGCCAGTCGTTTTATATCGTAGTTTTTCAGGCTGTGGGGCCGCAATCGCACCAGGTGGACTTCAAAGATAGCCTGACGCTCTGATTGACTCGGTAACCCAACAAAGAAAATTTCGTCAAAGCGACCGCGACGTAGTAGTTCGGGCGGTAGCACCTGGATATTGTTGGCGGTGGCCACCACAAATACCGGTGAGGTTTTCTCCGCCATCCAGGTAATAAAGGTACCAAATACCCGACTGGTAGTACCGGCATCCCCCCGACTATCGATACCGCCAAAGGCCTTATCGATTTCGTCAATCCACAGAATACAGGGAGCCAATGCCTCTGCCAGTTGAATCATCTGCCGGGTACGAGATTCGGACTCGCCCACCAGCCCGGCAAAGAGGCGGCCTACATCCAGCCGCAGCAGGGGAAGGTGCCAGTGGTGGGCGATCGCCTTTGCCGTTAAAGATTTACCGGTGCCCTGAATACCAATCAGCAAGAGTCCCCGGGGATAGGGCAGGCCGTACTGGCGAGCCTGATCAGAAAAGGCGGTCCCCCGTTTTAATAACCAATCCTTCAGATTATCCAGTCCACCAATATCGGAAATCTGTTCTCTGGCTGGATAATAATCAAGGATTTGAGTCTGACGAATAGTTTGACGTTTCTCTTCCAACACCAGATCTAAGGCCCGATCATCCAAACCCCCATAGCTGGCCACAACCCGGCCCAACACCCGGCGAATCCGCTCAAGGGACAGTCCCTGGCAAGACCGCACCAGGTCATCCAGAAGTAGGGGGGGCAGCAGAATATTAGTGGAGCTGAGTAGGTGCCCAATTTCCTGGCGAATAGCCGTGGGATCGGGCAAGGTAAATTCCAGCACAGTAATGGTTTCCGCCAACTCCTCGGGAATTTTTAGCTGGGTCGATAGAATTACCAGGGTTTTCGGTTGGGACTTCAGCAGACGAGTCAGATTACGCAGTTTACGGGAAACAGAAATATCCTCTAGAAAACGTTCAAAGTCCCGCAAAATGAATACACCAGCGGCGGTTGTCGGCAACTTTTCTAACAGTTCTAGCGCCTGCAGGGGATTACGTCGACCAAAGCCAGCATCATTGAGATTGCCCTGGTAACCATCCACAAAGTCCCAGGTGTAAACAGGCCGGTCTCCCTGGGCCTTGGCACCAGCCCGGATCTCTGCTTCGGCCCGTTCTTCTTCGGGGGTGGCAATATAAATAACCGGGTAGCGAGCCCTGAACAGAAGGCCTAATTCTTCAATAAAACCCATGGGTTAAGTCTGGTAGCAAGGAGAAAAATCAGGGATGAAAACCCTATTTAAAAATTGGCCCTCTTTAGCTATCCCGGTTTTGTAGCCGCTGCTGTAGCTGGCTCAGGGCCGACCAGCGGCGGTCTACCGCTTCCCCGTACCCTGGGCTAACTAGGGGGATACCGCTACATTCGGGACTACAGAGCTGACGCTGGGGTAGGGCCAAACAAATCTGTTCGTAGATCCAGGCGCCACAGTCAAAATGACCGTCGGGAGGGAGGCTTTCCACCAAATCTTCCAGACCCACCTCCTGCTCTAGGGGGATGGTAGCAGGGTCGGGGTCGGGTTGGAGCCAGATCAACTCCTGGGGCGTAATGGCTACCCGGTAGTTATAATTCTGCAGACAGCGATCGCAGGCAAGGGTCAGAATAGTTTCTACCTTTCCTCTAACCTCCAGGTAGGTCTGACAATGAGCCAAAGTTAGGTGGCCCCGCACCGGAGTCAGGGTCTCTAGCCAGGGCAAGTGATCATCAATATCGATAGACCATTGCTTATTGGAGCGTTGTAGCAGATGGGGAATGTAAACCGTTTCCATCGCCATAGTATAAAAATCGGAACTACTCCCAGCCAACTAATCAGAGGAGGCCAGACAGACTACCAGGCGTCGATCGGGCTCCTTTCCTCGACTGAAGGTAGATAGGCCTGGCTGCTCTGATAAAAACTGATGAACCTGACGCCGCTCAGCGGAGGAAAGTCCTTTCAGCTCATACTCTTGCCCTGTGGTCAACACCTGCTGGGCAGCTTCCTCGGCTAGCACCTGCAACTCCTGCAAACGTTGAGCCCGATAGCCCGCCAACTCAATGGTAAAAGCCATCTGTTCGCCGTCCCCCTTACCCAGGTTAAGGGTAGTATTAGCCAGGTATTGAATTGAATCCAGTACAGCACCGGACTCACCAATCAGGGCCTGAATCTGCTCGGGGGCAAGATCCTGATGGTCAATGGTAAGCCAACAACTGTCTCCCGATCCATCACTGAGTCGCTCAGCCCTTACCGTCGCTGTCAGTCCCTGCAAATTCAGGAGAGATGTTAACCAGTTAACTCCCTGGGTGAGTGCCTCATCGCCCATAGATGCTAAGCCTTTTTCTTCTTGGGTTGACCAGGTTCAAAGGGTAAAGCCTTGCGATCATCATCGCCACCCTGAGCGTCCACCATCTTTTGCAAATTCTCAGGTAAGGGCTCACGGGAAAGAATAAAGGCCTGAAAGGTTTGAAATATATTGGCCACTACCATATACATCAAGACCCCTGCTGGCAGCGGAAAGAATAAAAACATACCGGAAAAAATCACCGGAGTGAACTTATTCACCGCATTTTGCTGAGGATTATCGGAGGCTGAACCCTGACCCGATAATACCTGGTTGAGATATAGACTGGCACCAAAGGCCAATACCATGATCAAGATATCCCAATGAATGGCACCGTCTTCCCCAGTCACACCAACCCGCCCCAGGGCTTTAATAAAGAGAAAACCCCGATTAGCAGCTAAACCCGGCACCTGCACCTTAATACTAGCCTCTCCTGGAGCCAGGGCAGTAATATGGCCACTTTCGTCTACGGTGATGACATCGCTGCCCTTGGTGATCTCCCACTTGGGCTGAACCTCAGTGTCAGTTTGGCTATACTCAGCAAGCAAACCATCGATGGAATCACCGGTGGGGGTTTGCAGACGTAGATCGGTTTTTTCTCCGACCACCAACTTATTACCCCCAGGAACTACGGCGGAAATGGGAAAGTGAGTACCATCGGAGATGTAAATCGCCTTGGCAGGAGTAGTGAAGATCTGAGGCTGGATTTGTTCAATTTTATCTTCAGGAAAAACCTGGAAGTTAACGTCGTAGGCAATGTCAGAAAAGGGCGATCCCCTCAGGGTAGCAAACAGGGCAAAGAGAATGGGCATCTGCAGCAGCACAGGAAAGCAGCCCGCCAGGGGGTTCCCAAACTCCTTATAAACCTTGCTCATTTCCTCCTGAAGCTTGCTAGGGTCGTCTTTATAGCGGTCCTGAATTTCTTTAACACGCTTTTGCATCAGAGGTTGGGTCACCTTCATGCGGCGCATGTTGCGAATTGAACCAGCATTGAGAGGATAGAGGGCGAAGCGAATAACCAGGGTTAGAGCCACAATTGCCAGGCCATAACTAGGCACGATCCCGTAAAAAAAGTCGAGGATCGGCAACATAAGGTTGTTTGAGAGAAATCCAATACCAAAATCCATGGACACCTAACCCGATTGAGGGAAGTATGACGTTAAGTTACTCAATTACCTAATTTACCGTAGAAAGGCAGAAGGAAGATCGTTAAGATCTACCCTACCCCTTGAAAAGAGGGTATGGGGTAAACGCCAGACCGCTATAGCCCAGTTATAGCAATAGTCACCTGAAACGGGACGGAGGAGAGCCAGAACTGCATAGACGTTCTGGCTTTGACAATTAGACTTAGCCTTCAGCGGGCTGACCAAAGCTATCGTACAAGATGACAACGCCATGGGCGATGGACAAAGGCCTAGAGCCTGGCCCGGCATCCTGCCCAAAGTGTCCACCACCCTAAGGGTTGCCCTTCAGGGTCTCACCCCCTTAATCCGCCTTACCAAGGGCGCCACTCACGGCCTGAGCCTGGGGAGAAATTTTTTCGTTAATGTAATCGTATACCTCTCTGAATTTAGGAATGGCCCGTAGTTCCAGTCGACTGCCATCCTTGAGGGTAACTACCATATCGCCCCACAGACCCAATCCCCGGGGTACGGTAACGATTTTGCGAATTTCAGAATAAATAATGTCAGTACGATCGCGCCCCTGCCAGCCACCGGTAACGGAAATACGTCGGTTGGTAATCCGATAACGGAGCCACAATGCACGAGTAATCGCCGCCACAGTGAGGGGAATACAAATAACCGTAAATGCCAGCAAACCGTTGAAGATTAGATCCCCAATGTGGGGACCTCCCTCGTAGTACACATCCTCACGAATGCCCATGGATAACCTCTAACTGAATAAATAACTGCTTTAATTCTCGCAAAAATTCGTCATACCTGCACTGATCAGCCCCTGGACGGGCGGTGATCACAATCCAGAGGTCAGGGGGTAGGTTAGCCATAAGGGTGGCGATCGCCGATCGCAGCCGTCGTTTGATTTGATTTCGCTTAACCGATCGCTTACTGACCTTTTGGCTAACCACCACCCCCACCTTAAAGGCAGATTTATGCGCCGTCATCGGGGCGGCGTGAGCCAGTACACGCACGATCAGGTGGGGAGAAACCGCCCTACGACCAGCTTTATACACCCGGGAAAAATCCTGGGAAGAGCAGAGACGATGATGCCTGGCTAGCACAAAAAACCTGTCAAAGAACCAGGCAACCCATGGGTTGCCCTAGGAAAAATACCAAAAGCTAGACTCGATATGAACCGAAATCTAGCCTCCTAATCAAGATAATCAGGGAAGGCGCTGTGCCCAGGTCTTCGTCTACCTCACACTGCCCCCTACCCTTGTCTAAACCGCTAGGCGAGCCCGACCGCGACTGCGTCGAGCCTTAATGACGTTCTGACCGGTGTGGGATCGCATCCGTGCTCGAAACCCGGAGGTTCTTTTTTGCTTACGGTTAGTTCCCTCAAGGGTGCGCTTGCTCATGACCCTACCTCTGCTGCCAATGGATGCTTAAAATTTCAAAGACTATAGATCTTAGCATAGTTTAAGGGGACAACCAAAAAATGTAGCTCCGACTTGGGCTAGAAGGTTAGGCGGTCCCTTAGATTTGAATAGGAAGGCGAGGAAGAACACCTAAACCCCTTACCCCATGGCACGGCGCCGCAATCGAGATAGTTGACTAGGCTCCTGGGATGGGGCCTGCCAGACATGGATTTTACTTCTAACCGGCTGAATAGGATTCTCTAATTGGGCTCGCAGGGCCTCATTCTCCATCCTCAGGGCGATTTCTCTCTGTTTAAGGTAATCTCGCTCAGCCGCAAGCTCCTGGCAGCGAGACTTAAGACTCGTCTGATGATGAAACTGCTCCTCAAGTTGGGTACTGAGTTCAGCTATCTGCTGCTGCTGGGTAGCTAGAATTGCCCGTAGGGCGACAGAATGCTTCTGATCGTTCTCTTCACCGGACGAGAGCGGTAGGGACTTAGCTGGATCTAACTCAGTTGTTTCCAGAGAACCCAGGGTTTTAGAGTGGGTTTGGAGACCGGCAAAGGTGAGCTGATAACGGCTGAGGGTCTGGTCAATCCCCTGAATATGCTCTTGAGCCGCCTGTAATTGGCTGCTGAGGCTAACCGTTAGAGCCCGAACAGTCATCACCTCAGAATTCAGATCCAGATGCTGGAGGGGCAGCTGGTTCAGGGAAAGGCTTTGATCGTAACTTTTCAGCCGTACTAGATAATTTTGCACCTCGGTATGACTCTGGTAAATGCGTACCTTAAGCCGCTCCAGTTCTAGCTGTTGGCTATCGATCAGGTATTTCAGGTCCACCCGTACTTTTTCCAGCAGTTGGCGCTGCCAGTCATCCTTATCGGCTAGCTGCTGTTTTAGATTGAAAATAATTTTCTGTTGAACATTGGAAAAAGCTTCGGTTTGGGACAGATGGGATTGCAGCATCTGGTGATTGGCCACCTGCTGCTGCATTTCTTTAAGTGACTCGGTAGCCTGATCCAGGGCTTGCTGTAGAAGGCAAATACGCTGAACCAGCTTAAAATCCAGTGAACTATCCTGGAGCATGGACAAAACCCAACGAGGAGGAAGTGAACGTGCGTCGTAAACCCAGACCACTCAAGCGGCCATCAGCACCGAATAAGGGCTGAGATTTATTCAGAAATCTACACCGTTAACAAGTTATTGACTAAGGGGGTGAGAGCCCCATCATCAACCACCCCGTAAAAATAGATAACTTGGTTTCAGGCAAGTCGTAATGGTAGATGCTGTTGAACCAGGTGCTTAGTAAAGGTAAAACCAGGGCCAGAGAAGCGATTAGAAAAATATTCTACTCCAGGCTAGCCCTGGTTAACCCCTCTCCCCTTCTGTTAATCCGGTTTTTGTTCCGGTAACATACATTTATCGGAATCACACCCGGCTGGCCCCGCTTCAACCAGCTCACCGGCATCATAACGAGCCAGGGCAGCGTGAAAGTCGGGAATTTGCCGTCGAGCTGTGACAGCCTGCCGTAGAGCCTCATAGGTAGCCTTATCAATGGGTTCAAAGGGTAGACGGGGAAAGGTCTGTAAATCGTCGAACCGGGCTAGGAGGGCCGCAGAAATATAGCCCTCATCATTATGGATGGCCTGGTAGATGCGCTCCGCCAAAAAGTCAATTTCTGCTTCCCGGAACTCAATGGTGGCAGAGGTGTTATGGGTGGTGTAGTGCTTCTGCACCTGCATATAGAAGTCAAACTGGGCAGCAGCGGAAAATTTCTCGATGGAGATCGCATCGGCCCCAGGTAGATCAGCCCAGGCCACGGCGACAGGGATTTCTACCAGCCATTCGGTGCAACGCGGGTCAAAGGGATCCTTAAGCAGGTTACCGTTTTCATCCTTATCGGATTGGGAGGGTACCACACTATAACCGTAGTCAATGCAAGCCAGGGCGACTGGATCATTCTTCCGGAAGGTAATCCGCCGGATAAATCGTTGAGCCTTGGGAGGGTGCCAACCCGGACTAGCCCCGGTCAGTAGGGACTTGGTGCCCGCTGGCTGGATGGTGGTACAACGGTTGGGGGTCTTGATGCCATGGCGATCGCAGTAGTCCTCCACGGCCCGCTGTACAATCTGCCGCCAGCGGTTCAGGTATTCCTGTTCTCTAGCTTTAAACTCCAACCCGGCCACGGTATCTGGCCGACCGGCTTCCCACCAGCGTAGCCACTCTACCCCGAAGGCGTTGACAAAGAAGTCGAAGAGGCCGGTGAAGGATACTCCAACGATGGGATCCTCGAGGCGGGACTTTTGGTAGCGGGGTTCAATAAACTGGTGATTGAGGAGCACCGCCACCGATAGGGCTGCAGCGGTAAAGGCATCCTCCTGGTCTTGAGGGTCATCGGGATCAATCTGGTTGAGGTGCACTTCCGCCAAATTGCAATGGAAGTTGGATCCAATAATTTCACCACAGTTATGGGCCACAAAACCATTGGCATCAAACCGGGCCGGTCCTGGCACCGTGCAGTCATAGACAGGCTCTACCCCATCGGGCTGCAGATCGACCACAATGGCTGTAAACCGCTCACGGTTAGGGTTGCGTCTATAGTTGGCCAGGGCCGTCGATAGCTTAGCGGCTTTGGCGGGCTCACGGAACCCTACCAGAGATTCAAACAGGAGTAGGTTGTCCTTGGCAATTACCAATTCATGCTGTGCCTGGCAAAAATAGGAGGATGGCTGACGGTTAGCATCGGGTAAAAGGCGATAGCCTTCTGGCCGTCGCTCCTGATAAATTGTGGCAAGGATGCCTAACCGTCCTAGCATACGCTGCACGGTCTGTAGATTGGCCAGGCTACTCTGGGCTAACCGAACGCTAATGCCCTTAGTCTGACTGCCTTGAACGCTACCGTCGGCATCAAATAACCCCTGCAAAAAGCCTCGACAAAACTCGTAACTGCCTTGCTCCACCAGGGGAGTGATTTCTTTCTGGCCAGGTAGTATGCCAAATTCTGCGGCCAGTCGAGCTAGCCCGGAGGAGGTAATTACCCGGTGCTTAAGCTGGGCATGATAATGGGCTGAGGCTGTGTGCCGTTCGTAGCCAACGTTGGCCTCCAGTAAGGCCATGGCCCGTTGGCTCATTTCGTCCTGGGAGTCGCCCCAGAATCTCAGCAGGGCGGAGTCGCGCCACTGGGTTTTGATTAAACTGCCATCACCCACTAAATTACCCAGGAGCCACCCTGATTCCTGATTGCCTGACCCAGGCCAGGGCTGTAAGCCTCGATGGTTATGCAACATCACCCGATCGCCAGGTTGGAGGGTTGCCGCCGCCACCCACTCGGTATACTGGGCTTTTTGGGTTTGGGCCGTGACCTTTAATACCTGGTGATTGCCGGTCAAACGCAGGGTTCGACCATCTTGGGTAGTGAGCTTTAGCACCGGCTTGGTTCCAGAATAGAAAAACCCCTCTGGAGTAGTGCTAAATAACTCACCGTTGATATAGGTACTGTGTTGCTGACCAACCAGGTCCTTAACCTGCCGGGGGCCATCGCCGGTGTGGACCCAGGTGTCGGCGGTAATACAGGGATTAAGGCCGTAGCGATCGCTGCCTCCAGCCCGACGCTTAGCCTCCCCCGCCCACTGCATAGCACCCTCACCGGAGTAAAACTGCTTTCGCACCGCGTCAATACAATCCTGCAGGCTAGGCTTTTCGTGGAACACCCGGGTATGGTTAGCCATGCGCAGCACATCCCGCTCCGGATCAATGCGCCAGTTGCCCTCAGCATCCTGCTGCCAGAGGTTGTCCTTAGCACTGGCCGCCAACTCATCCTGACTATCGAATTGACGCATTCCGGCGCTATTCGAGACGAGAATACCCTCACACATGAATTCATGGACAGTCGCCACCTCAATATCGTAGGTGCGTGCAATGCGGATATCTCGATCAACCCCTTTAACCTTTACCGGAATTAAGTTAGTAGTATCAGGGACATACTTTTTGAGGGTTTGATGATTCATTTGCTTATGAACAGCACCCCAGTGATAAAGAGTTGAACTCACTAATGATCTGACCATTTCCTTTGGAAATCCATGATCATTAAACCTTTTGGGAGGTTCCCGTCGACTGATTGGAAATTGAACCGAGTAGGCTTCAAAGGCTGAAGCTACTGCTTCAAAGGCTGCTTTTCCGACTGTAACTAACTCCCCTTCCCATTGATTAGTACGTTTTCGAACACTACTACACATCCGCACCGTAATACCAAGAGAAGCATAAATGACTTGGACCTGCTGAAGGAAGCGCTTATGAATCGAAGCAACAAGAACCCCTTGAGAGTGACACCCATCTGCATCTGCTAGGCCGGCCAAAAACGCCTTACGAATTTCGACAGTCCCCATCAGTATGCAATCTGGGACGCTCAAGGCCTGTGATGCCTGCTTAAACTGTTTTAAGTACTGGTTGAGAGAAGAGGAATTGAATTGCAACTCATAGGCTTTAGTCTGGCACTGCTCAGGTGTTCTCAGGGTATGAGTATCTAGACCAAATTCCTGTCCAACTTCAATTAGACGCTTTAGAATCTCTGGACTATCTTCATGGACTCTGAAGCGTACTCGCCAACCATCAGAAGCAACAGAGCCGTCCCCCTGTAGATAACCCATAAAGTAAGCGACTGGAGGAGTTAAGGCAGGAATTTCAATGGGTTTAGTCTTACCTTTAACTTCTCCACGAAATTCAGGTAACTCTGTCGGAGTACCTGCTAAGACTTGAGGCACAAACACGAGGCGATCCCCCGGCTGAAGATCCTTTGCCTTGACCATCCGGTATTGGCCGAAAACATCGGTTAAAACAGCAACCTTATGATTTTCCGTGCACTCAAACTCTCCGTCCTGGGTACGAATACGACAGAGTGACTGTTCTCCCTGAACGAAGAAATTTGTGACGGGATAGAATCCTTTGCTGGTCAGCACTCGATCACCGACTCGCACTTTTGCAATTGGAACTAAACCAGCCTCAGTATGCACCAGGGCATCTTCCGGTAAACACCGACGGATATTGCCCGCCACTACACAGGCGGCGGCCTCGTCAATTAGCAGACAACACTCAACGGAGTTAAGTTGGCGGCCCAGGGCCTTATTCAAAATGGTGGCGCAGCGATCGTAGAGGAAGGACAGCCGCACCGGGTTGGCGACGCCGCCAAAGCCCTTGAGCCTTTCCCCGGCGGGCCGCACATCCCGCAGGTCCACCACCACCTCCACCTCTGCGGTAAAGCGGGGGTCGGTAGAAAGCTCCAGCAGGGTTTGGTAGGACTGGACCCAACCCTGGCGACTGTCTCCCACCCGTATCTCCACCCGGTTACCTGCAATGATCACCTCCGTAACCTGCCGCCGTTGCGCCGCTGGGGTAGTTCCAATTTCCCCCTGCAGGGTCACCACTAGACGGTTACGAATGGCGGGGATCTGGCTAATGTACTTAGGTTCCAGAATGGCACCAGTGCCACAGCCCATCATGGCCAAGTCCATCATTAGACCAAAGGCCCGCCAGTCCACCACGTTGGTGCTGGTGCAGTTGTAGGCGCCGGAAAAGTTCTCGGGCTGTTTACTCCAGGCCGTCCCCCCTACCCAGAGCCAGCGCCCGGAGGGCAGAGCCTTGACCTGGTGCTGCATGCGTCGCAACAGCTCAGTTTCCGCTGGGGTGAGGTGACCCAGCTCCACCAGACCAGCCAGGCTGCGATCGCACACCTGGTCCCAGCTTTCCCGCTGCCCCTCGACCACCTCGCCTCGCCGACTATAGGTACGATAGAACACCGGGAAGGCGGCGGGGGCTGTGGCTGGAAAGGGACCCTGCTGCTGGATACGGGGAAGCTCTTGAACCATGGGATCAACCTCTAACTTAGAACGGAAACACAGGGTAGGCCTGACGATGGAGGAGTAACGTCCTTGGGGAGGCGGAGAGACGAACCGGATTGGGACGTTGGACAATTATCATAGCGGATTATTTTTAGATATAGTGTCGAAAAATATTTTTTCTGAAGAACTGGCGCTAGATCTGGATATTCTGGATCCCAGGCGGGTAAGGACTTTGGCCTTCTGAGTCCCCCATCCCTCTCTCGCCCCCCCGGGTAGGCGTTTTGGTCAAAGCCATAAAAAAACCCCGGTAGGGAAAACCTTGCCGGGGACCTGGGTTTCGGGTTGAGGACGGCCTAGGCAGCGTTCTCACCTTTGCGGATGGGGCGTTTACGATTACTTCGCTGAACTGAGCACCTTTTCTGCCGAGGAGGGGTTAGCTTCCGGACTATCGGCCTCAGAGGGAGGTACCACCTGCCAAAATTGGGGCAAGAATTCCACCCAGCGGCTTAAAATCAATTGGGCCTTAGGGCTACCGGTGTGGTCGGCATGGGCCGTAATCAAGGCCTTTAACTGAGCTTCGCCAGCCCTGGTGAGGACCCGTTGCACCTTAACAATTTCTGGGTTGACCCGGATGGGGAAGCTGCCTTCTTCATCCAAAAAGTAGGCTAAGCCACCGGTCATTCCTGCGCCCACATTGCGGCCCACAGGGCCAAGGACGACCACCACGCCCCCGGTCATATACTCGCAGCAATGATCGCCAGCTCCTTCGATCACGGCCTGGGCCTTCGAATTCCGCACGGCAAAGCGTTCTCCGGCCGTACCCAGGGCGTAGAGGCTACCACCAGTGGCGCCGTAGAGGCAGGTGTTACCCACAATCACATTCTGGGATGGATCGTAGGTAATGCCCGCCGGGGGTTTTACCACCAGTTCGCCACCATGCATACCCTTGCCCACATAGTCGTTGGCCTCTCCCACCAGGGTCAGGCCCATGCCAGGCAGGTTAAAGGCACCGAAGCTCTGCCCCACCGTACCCTGGAAGGTGAGGTTAATCTGACCGGTAAAACCATTGTTGCCATAGTTTTCTGCAATAACCCCAGCCAGGCGGGCACCAACGGTGCGATCGGTGTTGACCACCTCAAAGGTTTTGGCAACCGTACCATGGGTTTGAATAGCCCGCTGAATATCCCCATCCGCCAGGATGACATCATCCAAGACGGGACCATTGCTGTGAATAGTTTCGTGGACTAACCAGCGGCGATCGCGGCGAACGTCAGGCAAATTCACCAGGGTAGACAGGTCGAGGCTACTGGTTTTGCTCAGGCGGGCATCCTGGCGGGGCATGAGCAGATCGGCCCGACCGACAATGTCGATCAGATGGGTATAGCCCAGATGGGCCAGCAGCGATCGCACCTCTTCTGCAATGTAATAGAAGAAGTTAACCACATGCTCTGGCACCCCAGTAAACCGCTGCCGCAGCTCTGGTTTTTGGGTAGCCACCCCCACCGGACAGTTGTTGGTGTGACAAACCCGGGCCATAATACAGCCCTCGGCAATCATGGCAATGGAGCCAAAGCCGAATTCTTCGGCCCCCATCAGGGCGCCCATCACCACATCCCAACCGGTTTTCAGGCCGCCATCCACCCGTAGGGTGACCCGATCGCGCAGGTGGTTGTCCATCAGCACCTTATGGACCTCCGTCAGGCCCAATTCCCAGGAGACACCGGCATGCTTAATAGAACTGAGGGGAGAAGCACCGGTACCGCCATCGTGGCCCGATACCTGAATAATGTCGGCGTTGGCCTTGGCTACCCCGGCCGCTACCGTACCAATGCCCACCTCTGCCACCAGCTTCACCGAGACTCCAGCCCGGGGGTTAATCTGGTGCAAATCAAAGATTAGCTGGGCCAGGTCTTCGATGGAGTAAATGTCGTGGTGGGGCGGGGGTGAAATTAAGGTAACCCCAGCCTTAGAGCGGCGCAGCATGGCAATGTAGGGACTTACCTTCTTCCCAGGCAACTGTCCCCCTTCCCCCGGTTTAGCCCCTTGGGCTAGCTTAATTTCAATCTGCTGGGCATGAATCAGGTACTCCGGGGTCACCCCAAACCGGCCTGAGGCCACTTGCTTGATTGCAGAACTGGCGGTATCACCGTTCTTTAAACCATGGAGGTGGGGAAAGGTGGCAGAGTTACCTGAGTCATCCACATCCGCTAAAACCTGAAAACGTACCGGATCCTCTCCCCCCTCACCGGAGTTAGATTTACCCCCAATCCGATTCATGGCAATGGCTAGAACCTCGTGAGCCTCACGGGACAGGGCACCCAGGGACATACCGCCGGTACAGAAGCGACCCATGATCGTCTCCACCGACTCTACCCGATCCAGGGAAATGGGGGCGCGATCGGAGGTGATATCCAGCAGGTCCCGCAGGGCCGTGAGGGGACGATTCTTTAACTGGGCCTGGTAAAGTTCGTAGTGGTCGTACTGCCGAGAGGCCACCGCCTTGTGCAGCAACTTGGTCATGGCCGGGTTATTCATGTGGTACTCGCCACTGGGCCGGGACTGGACAAAGCCCATATTCTGCAGGCGTTTGGCGGTCAGTTCTGGAAAAGCCCGTTGGTGGAAAGCCAGGGTTTCCTGGGCCAGATCGATCAGGGAAAGCCCCCCTAGCCGCGACGTGGTGCCCCGAAAGGCCAGGTCTAAGAGATCGGGACCAACACCAATGGCTTCAAAGATCTGCGCCCCCTGGTAGCTGGTAATTAGGGAAATCCCCATTTTCGAAAGGATTTTCAGCAGTCCAGCGGTAACGGCCTGACGGTAGTTGTCCTGGGCGCCATTGAGGGTGGAAACCGGTAACTTATCCGTTGCCATTAACTTTTGGGTGCGGCTGTCAGACCACCAGTGGCGTACCGACTCCAGGGCCAGGTAGGGACAAACGGCACTGGCACCATAGCCAATCAGACAGGCGAAGTGGTGAGTACTCCAGCATTGGGCCGTGTCTACCACCAGGGAGGTGTGCATACGCAGGCCGTGGCGAATCAGGTGATGGTGCACCGCTCCCACCGCCAGCAAGGGGGGAATGTAGGTGGTTTCAGCACTGAGGGGGGTGATTTCGCCGCTGGGAGCGCAGCGATCGCTGAGGATAAGAATGGTATTACCCGCCTGCACCAACTCAGCGGCGGCGGCACAAAGGGCCGCGACGGCGGCCGCTAGTCCCTCTGGACCGGTGGTCAGGGGATAGAGGGTAGACAGCGTGGCCGCGGTAAAGCCCGATTGCTGCACCAGGTCTAGCTCGACTTCATTGATCACCGGGCTTTCTAGCTTTAACAGGCGAGCGGACTGAGGATGTTCCTCCAGCAGGTTGCCCCGCGCCCCCAACTGGGTAGTCAGGGACATCACCAGCCGTTCCCGCAGGGGATCAATGGCCGGATTGGTGACCTGGGCAAAGCGCTGCTTAAAGTAGTCGTAGATCAGGTGGGGCTTTTCGGAGAGCACCGCCAGGGGGGCGTCATCTCCCATGCAGTAGGTGGGCTCCTTTCCCTGGGCCGCCATATCCTGAATGATCATGTCGACGTCTTCGAGGGTATAGCCGAAGGCATTCTGCTGACGTAGCAGATCGGCTTCGCTGTAGAAGGTGGAAGTGGCAAAGAGTTGGGGAGTAATCTCGGTACGATGCTGGTCCAGCCATTCACCGTAGGGGTGGCGGGCCGCTATCCGTTGCTTAATGGTCCAGTTTTTGAGAATTTCCTGGCCCTCTAGATCCACCAGAATCATCTGACCCGGCCCCAGGCGTCCCTTCTCGACAATCTCTTCGGGGGCCACCTGCAGTACCCCGGCTTCGGAGGACACCATCAGCCGACCATCCCGGGTGATCACATAACGGGCTGGTCGCAGACCGTTGCGATCGAGGGCTGCGCCCACCTGGGTACCATCGCTAAACACAATTAGGGCAGGACCGTCCCAGGGTTCCTGCAAACCACTGTAGTATTCATAGAAGTCCGTAATTTCAGGATAGGCATCCAGATCGGGCTGGTTATTGTAAGCCTCGGGCACCATAATCATGAGGGCTTCCTGGGGAGTGCGCCCCGATCGCACCAGCAGCTCTAGAACGTTATCCAGGTTGGCGGAGTCGCTGTTTTCGAGCTTGACGATGGGCTTCAACAGATCGAAGCGATCGCCCCACACCGGATTGTTGAGATCGGCCTGGCGAGCCATCATCCAGTTAATATTGCCCACCAGGGTGTTAATTTCACCGTTGTGGCCCAGCAATCGCATGGGATGGGCCAGGGGCCATTTGGGCATGGTATTGGTGCTAAAGCGGCGATGGTAAACCACAAAGGAACTGACGTAGTCTGGATGACGCAGGTCATCGTAGAAGTTGGCTAGCACCGCCGATCGCACCATGCCCTTGTAGACAATCGTACGGCTGGAGAAGGAACACATGTAGAATTCCCCCAGGGCCTGCATCTCTTGCTCGGAGATACCCACCGGGTTGGCCAGTAGATTGGCCAGGGTTTGGAGTACCTGACGCCGCACCAGGTAGAGACGTCGCTCCAGGGTTTCCCCCTGCTCCGTTGGAGAGACCACAACAATTTGCTCGATCCGAGGCTGATACTGGCGGGCCAGAGCCCCCAATACTTCCGGATGAACGGGCACCAACCGCCACCCCACCAGGTTAAGGCCCTCGGCCTCAACCACCTCGGCTAAAATCTTGCGCATCCGGTCAGCGGCGGGACCGTACTGGGGCAAAAACATCATGCCCACGGCACTGCGATCGCCGGGTAGGGGGTCCAGATTTTGATTCTCCGCCCATTCCCTAAACATTTTCCAGGGAATGGCCGTCATCACTCCGGCCCCATCCCCCGAGTCCTGGTCAGCGCAACATCCCCCCCGGTGCTCCATGCCCTCTAGGGCCGCTAAGGCCTGTTCCACCAACTGATGACTGGGGCGATTGTACTGATCGGCTAGAAAGCCCACACCACAAGCATCCCGCTCCTCTACCAATGAACTGGGACCCCAATTTGGCCAGGCAGTAGGTAAATCGGGCAGGGGTTGGCCACAATAATTCACTGACATAGATCTCAGAGCTCAGGAACGGAAGGGTAAATCAGGTACTTTACAGACTAGCTCATTCCCAGGACGGGTGGTCCCTGAGCATTGTTTCCATTTCGTAATATTCCCTTGTTTCCCCCTTCGGCCCATCGCTATAATCGCCATCGCTAACCCAAACGTGCTTAACAATTGCAAGGAAAACCCATGATCAAACTCCTAAGCCTACTACTGGCAGTGGTGATCACCAGCTTCACCCTGGGCTTTGCCCCAAGGGCTGAAGCCGCTAACCTGGACCATGGCCGCCAAATTTTTGCGAATAACTGCGCTTCCTGTCATATCGGTGGCGGTAACGTGGTAAACCCCAGTAAAACCCTGAAGCAAGCTGACCTTGAAGCCAATCACAAAGATACGCTGGAAGCGATTATCACCCAGGTAACCAATGGCAATGGAGCTATGCCTGCCTTTGGAAGTCGTCTGGTGGGGACAGATGATATTCCCGACGTAGCCGCCTATGTTCTCAGTCAAGCCGGGAACGACTGGCCGTAAATAGTCTTTGGACTGGCCCCTTTCCCCCCCTTTTCCGTGGCTAGGGCTATATTTTCATAAGCATGCTTCCCTGTCCCCCCTGAGGTCAACCATGGCTAAGGCAACCACCACCGGCCGTTCCCCCTGGCCCCGGCCAGGGTACCTACTGCTTCCCTTGGGCTTTTTGATTTGGGTGTTGGCCTGGGGCTTAATGCTACAGCCCGTGGCCCATGCCAGTGGGATGGCGGCCTCCCAACTGGGGGACCGGTGTGTAACCCATCTAGAATCAGGCCATTATCAAGAAGCCGTAGCGGACTGCGATCGCGCCATTACCCTGGACCCTCAAAACTTTATCTACCACCTCAACCAGGGATTAGCCCTGTATCGCCAGGGTAACTATCCCCAGGCGCTGCTGGCGATCGATGCGGCGGTGGGGCTAGAGGGGCAGGACTACCAGGGTTACTATAATCGGGGATTGGTGCAGGTCGCCCTGCACGACTTTTCTGCGGCGATCGCCGATTTTGATCAGGCCGTAGCCCTGGTCAGCCACTCCGAGAAGCGGCCCCAGGTATTGGTGAATATCTACGATGACCGGGGTCTAGCCCACCTCATGAACCATCAAGAGTCAGCGGCGATCGCTGACTTCGATCGGGCCCTGGCCTTGGATAACACAGACATTCGAGCCCTGTTTAATCGGGGCTGTGCCTGTCACCAGATGGGCCATTGGGCAGAAGCCATGAAGGACCTCAACCAGGTTTTAAGCCTCGATCCCAGCCATGCCCGCACCTACCTGAAGCGCGGTCTCCTACGCCGGTCCCTGGGGGATGATCAGGGGGCTCTGGCAGATTTACAACAGGCGGCGGACTGTGCCAGGGTACAGGGACAGCCCTACCTGTACCACCATATTCTTACCCTAATGAATGCCTGGCAACAGCCGGTGGTTTCTATCGGGTAGATCTGCCTGAGTTTGAAGCTGGCATGATCTACCGAAGATACCTGGGGAAATGGGTCGGGGTCGTTCCTGTCCGCGTACAGCACCCCCAATACCCTATTAGCTTTAAACGTATTCGCAGCTCAAATTGAAATCGTGGATTTCTACGAAAACATTGATCTGGATACCCATAGCTTCGGCCAGAACCCTTAGGTGGAGGGTTAACGCCATCAGGGTAGGACAAAGCCCTTGAGTTCCTCTACATAGCTCTTGGTTAAACTGTCAATGCCGGTGATGGCCGTACCTACCACCACCGCATAGGCACCTAAATTTAAAGCCTGTAAGGCCTGGGCTGGAGAGGCAACACCGCCCTCGCAGATGACGGGTACGGGACAGCACTCCACCAGGGCTGCGAGTAGGTCTAACCCGGGGGGAGTCTGATGTTGGGTCGCCTGCGTATAGCCAAACAAGGTCGTACCAACGCAGTCGGCACCAGCTTCCACCGCCTTTAGGGCATTTTCCAGGGTATCAATGTCGGCCATGACCGGTTGGCCCAATTGCTGATGAATCTGACCAATGAGTTCCGGCAGAGTTTCACCCCCTGGTCGAGGTCGATCGGTAGCGTCGATCGCGATTAACTGGCTACCCGCCGCTGCGACGGCGGCGGCATGGTGGAACTGGGGGGTGATATACACCGGTGAAGGGGGTAAAACCTGTTTCCATAGGCCAATAATGGGCTGACTCAGCCGCGATCGCACCGCCTCAATATGACTGGGGCTATCAATGCGTACCCCCATCGCCCCCTGCCGAACAGCGGCCTCCGCCATTGCGGCAATCACCCCAGGATGATGGAGAGGAGACTCCACGGGGGCCTGACAGGATACGATCAGGCCGCCCCGTAGACACTCTAAAGTGGGATGTACCATGGTTCTATACCCCCGTGGGCCGGGATGGCCAGATAGGCTCGAGGGGATCGAGGATTAATCCACGGGCCGCCACCTCCAGATCGGCTGGGGATGTGGTGTCCTTCAGGTAGGGCAAAACTCCCAGCACCGGCACCTGAGTGAATCGGCTAATCAGGGCGGCAGGAGCCCACTGTTCTACTTCCTGGGCTGTACGGGGTTGGTTGCAGTTTAAAATAATGCCCCGCAGATTGAGGCCTTCTTGACGGGCTAGGGCTGCATTGGCGATCGCCTGGGCGATCGCCCCTAACTTGACCGCCACCACCAGGACCACCGGCAGTCGCCAGAGACCGGCCAGGGCCGCCAGGGTGAGTTCGTCGGTAACCGGCGAACCTAATCCTCCCAGCCCCTCCACCAACACCCAGTCATGGGCTTGTTGCAAGCTCCTCAAGGTTTGCCAGACCCGATCGAGATCCACCTGGCGATTTTCCAGAGCGGCGGCTAGGGGAGGAGCCAACGGAGCGGCAAAGGCTTGGGGCACAATAGCGGAGATCGGTAGATCGGGGAAAAAAAGCCGCTGGTAAAGTTCTCCATCTCCTACCCCTGACTGGATAGGCTTGAGCAGGCCCAGGGATCGCTGGGGAAAGGCATGGCGATAGTAGGCCAAAAGGGCGCTGGTAACCACAGTTTTACCGACCTCTGTATCGGTGCCAGCAATCAGCAGGGCGTTCAAGCTTACCATCCTAATTTATCGTTACTTGCAGGGTATAGTCCGATGACCGGAGAGAGGTCACATCGATAGTGTAATCCCCATCCTGGCTGAGCTGCCCCTGCCATGAGATCACCCGGGAGGCGTCGGGAATCAATTCGCCCCCAGGCCCCCGAATGTCGAAGGTGACTGGACCCGTTACCTTGGGCAGGTCCAGCGTCATGGTTTGCCCCGCCCGGGCATTAACCACATAGCGCCGCCCCTGTTCCGGGTTCACCTGGCCCGCCACCAGCACCCTGGCCTGACCTGGGGGAATCTGGACCCGTTGTTCGGTCATAGTGGGCTTAGGGGTGGCGTTGGGCGGGGGAGTGGAAGGAGACTCCCCATCTGGGAGGGTGGGGGGGGGCGAAGGGGCTGGGGCAGAACTAAGACTGGCCTCCAGTTGATAGTTACTCTGACTCAGTCCCTGGACTGGGCGCAGTTGCACGGTGTACTCACCGCTATTGGGCAGAGTCCCTTGCCAGCTTAAGACCCGCTGAGCTGATGAATCCAATGGCGAACCCTGGCCATCTAAGACCGTTAGTAAAACCCCTTCTCCCGCTAGACTGACCTTGAGTACCTGGCCAGCCTCTCCCTGTAATTTATAATTGACTGTTTCATTGTTACGCAGGGAACCGGATAGGGTTTTGCTCTGACCAAGACTCAGGGGCAGGGTTTGATCGTAGCTCACCGGTTCGGTCGCCGGGGCCGGAGTAGGTTGGGGGGGGGGAGTGGGGGCAGGCTGGGTCGGTTCGACACTGATTTCAGGGGTCGGCGTCGGCTTCTCCATCGAGCGGTTTAATAGGGTTACGGCCAGCCAGCCCCCCAGCCCAGCCAGTAAAACCAGAATTCCTCCGATCGCCACCACCGCCCAGGGATTTTCCCAAACCGATTCAGACTCTACCGCTGGTTGGGGCGTCCCCCTGGGGCTCGGGTAGGAGGGTGGGGCCGTTACCTGGGTAGGTTGGTAAGCCCGGCCTACGGCCACGGTCTTTACCTGGGAAACGGGGGGCACCGGAGGAGGGGCAAGGGGTTGGCTGGTGGTTACAGTCCCTAAGGCCTGGGCCATCTCACTCACCGATTGGTAGCGATCGCCGGGCCGGTAACTAATTGCTCGGTTTAGCACCTGGGCCAGTCCTGGGCTTACCCTGGCGAAGGCTTCCCATTTCCAGGTGAGGTTAACATCGTCGAAGAGGACCTGGGGCTCTTTCCCCGTCAGCAAAACGATAGCGGTCACCGCCAGGGCATAGAGGTCACTGCTGGGGTAGGCTCGTCCCGATTGCATTTGTTCGCTGGGCGCATAGCCCAACTTGCCCACAGAGGTAGCGTGGGTGGGCACAGCTAGCATCTGTACCCGGCTAAAGACTTCCTTGACCACGCCAAAATCAATGAGCATGGGCAGCTGATCGCTGTGGCGCTGCAAAATATTATCGGGACTAATGTCCCGATGAATAATGCCCTTACTATGGATGTGGGCCAATACCGGCAGCATTTGCTGTAGGAACTGTCGTACCTCCGCCTCGGAAAACGTCATTCCCTGGGCTAGACGTTGGTTCAAAAGATCGTGGTAGCTGGTGCCATCAATATAGTCCTGGACTAGGAAAAGACGCTGATTTTCCTCGAAGATTGCCTGAAATTTGGGAATTTGAGGGTGATCGATACTGTAAAGAATGGTAGCCTCGCGCTGAAAGAGCTGCAAGGACTTTTCAGTCATCCCATTTTCCTGTTGGGGTTCAAATTCCTTAATGGCGCAGGACTCGTTAAAGCGCCCCAGATCCTCACCCCGGTAGGTGCGGCCAAAGCCTCCCTGGCCCAGGAGTTGCAAGATGCGATAACGATTTTGCAGAGTGGTTCCAGCGGGAATAGAGGATGGCATGGCTTTACATCAGCAATGGCGGATTCATTCTACCGTACTGTCAATTCACCTCACCACGATGGCGATTTGACCGAATCGGAGTCTAGGGGATGGACAGCGGGAGGATCTCCACTGGAATCTGGGTTAGGGGTCTGCCACAATGGATCAGGATCCACAGATTTTCTTTGCGGTCTTGGGGAGGCACATTACCATGGCGGTCAAACAGCCCATTTTAATTGGTGGCCTGGGGTTATCAGTTACCCTGGGATTGCTGCAAACCATGCACATTAGCATTATAGATAGCTCTACCCTGCTCAGCGCCGTAGCCCTGGGGGCCGGGGTATGGTGGTGGCGTCGCCGCGATCGCCCCCCCAGCCCGCCTCGCCCCATTGCCCCACCAGTGGTAGACCGGCAGCGGGTAGAATCCGAGATCTCCCGTCTCCAATCGCTGCTCCAAACCCTGGAGCAGGAAATGGCCACCCTGCCATCCCCACCCCAGCCCATTGCCTTACCCCTACCCTACCAACAGCAGTGCCAGGCCATTCTAGCTGACTTAGATCGGCAGGAACTACGGGTGGCGGTGGTGGGCGATCGCCATAGTGGCAAAACCACTCTAATCCAGGCCCTAACAGCTCACCCCACCATCGCCAGGGCCAATTTTCACTTCGAGGAAATCAGTTTTAGCGGTGATTGCCCAGCCCCCGATCTCCTGGAGCAAGACGCCCTTGTGCTGCTCACCACAACGGACCTCACCCGATCCACCTTCAGTTGGCTGCAGCAGCGCCTGTTATCGGGGCAAGCGGGGGTGCTGGTGTTTAGTAAAACCGATCACCATGGCCCCGGCGATCGACAAACCCTGATCACCCAGTTACAGCGGTGGGCCACCCAACTACCTCTGCCCATACCGGTAGTGCCGGTTGCGGTTAACCCCCGGGCCACCAAGGTACGGCGTCACCAAGAGGATGGCACCATCACAGAGAATCTGGAGCCCACTCCGCCGGTGCTCGATCCCCTGCCCAGGGTACTGCAGGAAACCCTGGAGACCAGCCCCCTGGTGGTGGCCACTAACCTGCGTCGAGCCCAGACCCTGGGCCAGCAGATCCAAACTACCCTTAACCAGGTACGACGCCAGGTGGCCCTGCCCCAAATCGATCAACTCCAGTGGGTGGCAGGGGCTACGGCCTTTGCCAACCCCCTCCCCAGTCTTGATCTGCTGGCCACCCTGGCGATTAATGCCCAACTCATTATTAACCTGGGCCAGATTTATGGATTCAACCTTTCTCTCGATCAGGCCAAGCTGGCCGCCAGTAGCCTGGCCAGCTTAACGGTTAAGCTAGGGCTGGTGGAACTCTCTACCCAGGCTCTCACCGCTGTACTGAAAAGCCATTTTGCCACCTATCTGGCGGGGGGTATGGTCCAGGGTTTGGGGGCCGCCTACCTGACCCGCATGGCTGGCCTAAGCTTGATTGACTATTTTGAGCAGGCAGCCCTAGCGGGTACTCCTACTACCGCTTTATCGTGGGAGGAGATCGCCCACCACTTGCAGGAGGTGATTTTGCAAAATCGCCAGGTTAGCTTCCTGCAAACCCTGATTAAACAGGGTGTTCCTATCCTGAGCCCCAGTTCTATCCAGGTATCCCTGCCTACCCATGGGACCCAGCCACCGACTCCAATCATCCTGGAACAGGAGATTAAATCAGCCCGTTCTACAGACCCCTAATCGGTTGAATCAGAGCCTAACTGTCGGTTGGCTGAAATTCAATATGGTTGATCAGGGTAGTCACAAAGGCAAATAATAAAAAGGGTAGGGACAAGACTAAAATCAGGCCGACTGTAGCCAGGGCGAAAATGGGCTGACGAGCTCCCATTAGGGCGAGAGAGGCGGCTAGACTAATTAACAAAATGACTAGCCAGGCAATAATCTGGCCGTAAATGTCCCCAAAGGTGAGGGTGCATCGAAAACGATATTGGGTGGCAGGTTCCATGGCTCACTCTCTCAATAGAATTTGCAACGGGATAGTAAATCTCAGCATATCGGTAGAGCCTCTAACCCTGGCTTTTCTAAATATTTCCACAAGACTTGCAATAAAATGTTGCATTCTCTCCTCTGACGGGGGGTCCGGACCAACCCCATAGCCCTAGCCAAGTGCACGGTCCGGAGGCAAGCCAGAACCCTGACCCAGTATTGGCTGTCACCGTTTTAATCGGTCCCCAGAGTTGTGACCAAAGCGATATATATTCGGAAAGTACCCCCTGTGGATTACCAATATTTGCTGTTTTACAAGCCCTATAACGTTTTAAGCCAGTTTACGCCGGGTCATTCTGGCAGCAATGCTCCGACCCTGGGGGATTTTATTCCCATCGCTGAAGTTTATCCCGTTGGTCGTCTGGACCAAGATAGCGAAGGCCTCATGCTCCTAACGAATGACGGTAGGGTGCAACATCGCCTCAGTCACCCTCGCTACGGGCATAGCCGCACCTACTGGGTCCAGGTAGAGGGCATTCCCTCCAGCCAGGCCTTGGCGGAACTACGGCAGGGAGTAAGAATTAAGGACTATCAAACTCGCCCCTGCCAGGTCGCCCTAGTCCCCAGCGATCCTCCCCTGCCACCCCGCGTACCACCGATTCGGTATCGCCAGCATATTCCTACGACCTGGTTAACCATCACCCTCCAGGAAGGCAAAAACCGACAGGTAAGACGGATGACCGCCGCAGTGGGATACCCGACTCTCCGCCTGGTACGTCAGGCCATAGCTGGTTTAACCCTGGATCAACTACGCCCGGGGGATTGGCGTTATCTAACAGCCCGGGAACGCGCCCAGATCCAAAAGCTTTAGCGCTGACCCTGGCCCCATGGCTCAACCAGGTAGTCAGATCCCTCTGGGGTCGATCTGGGCACCGATCCTCACCGGGGATGGGGCGATCCCATGATCTACAGGGCAGGGCTCGTGTTTATAATTGTTTACATATAAGTTATTCAGATTCTAACCCCGTGTATTCCCAACCTCCCTATATTCTCCTTCTGGCTGGTTTTCTAGCTGCCGTCTCCTCCGGCTATGCCTTTAGTACCTCGTTGCAGCAATCTGTTCAAGAGTGGAACCGGAAACGCTCTACCCGTATTCTGGCGACTTTGCGGGGTCCCCAACTCCAGGTACCCTTTGCCGGTATTTGTATCGGAGTGTGTGTGTTTCTAGCCTCCGGTATTCAGCTATTTGGCTTTTCTGGTAAGGTCGCCTACGCCATGGGCGGTCCCCTAACCCTTTTAAGCGGCCTTTTAATCTGGTCCCAGTTGGGTCGAATCCTGACTCTGATTGAAGAGGGTGGGTCTAAGGCCCTTGATCTTGACTCCTTCTAGTTAGAGCACCAACTCCATGGCTATCTGCAAACACCCCTAACTATCCGATCCATTGCCGGCCCAGGGACGACGTAGGTATAGGGGTAGGTGATTACAGTCGTTAAAGCGGCGCACAAAAGGACCGTAGTCCAGCAATTCCACCAGGGAGAGGGCCGTAACTGGCATCGCCAGGCGATCGCGATAACGACCCACATCCACCCCCAGCAGGGTACAGAGCATGATCCGCAGGGTGGCTTTATGGGCAACGATCAGCACGTCACCATCGGGGTAGCTCTCCTCAATTTCTGCCAGTACATTAGAAGTACGGCGGGCTACCTGCATGGCATTTTCCCCCAGGGTGGGACTGTTCCAGGCTGGGTCCGCAAGCCAGCGGATATAGTCGTCATGAAACTCCTGGTTAACCTCTTCGGGAGCCATCCCCTCCCACTTACCAAAGCTCAGTTCTCGCAGCCCCTGCCGAGATTCAAAGCTTAGCCCCGTGGCCTGGGTGAGGGGCCGAAGAGTTTCTACCGCATGGTTAAGGGGGCTACAAAATAATGCTTTCCAGTTCAATCTTTGGTAGGCCTGGGCAAAGAAGTTGGCCATTTGCTGACCGTGGTCCGTTAGGGGCACCCCGTCCCGGCTACAGTAGCGGCCCGTACGACAGTAGTGGGTTTCGGCATTGCGGAGCAGGTAAAGCCTCAGAGCCATAGGGCGGGATCCTCAGGTAGATGGTAGCGATCGCAACGCCTCACTCAAGTGGGACCGATCGGCAATGGTATGGAATAGAGGTCCCCGTCGGGCCAGTTCTACTACACTGACGGCAGCTACGGGCATATCCAGGCGATCGCGGTAACGACCCACGTCAATACCCAGCAGGGTACATAACATAATGCGAATGGTGGCCTTGTGGGATACCACCAAAATATGACCTGAACTATGGGTATGTTCAATTTCATCCAGCACCTGAGCCGATCGGCGGGCAATATCTACCGCCCGTTCTCCCCCGATCGGGGCATACCAGGCTGGATCGGTTAGCCAGGCCACATACTCGTCATGGTGTTCCCGATCCACGGCGGTGGGGTGCATCCCCTCCCAGCGCCCATACATCACCTCCCGCAGTCCCTCCCGTAGTTGCATTTGTAACTGACAGCGTTGGCAGAGGGGTGCAGCGGTTTCCACCGCCCGCCGTAGGGGACTGACATAGGCGGCTGTCCAGGGTAAGGCGGCATAGCTATCGGCAAATTCCGTGGCCATCGCCAGGCCCGCTGGCGTCAGACCAGGGTCGTTTTCGGGGGTACCACAGTACCCACCCGTCAGACTATAGGCCGTCTGACCATGGCGTAGAAAGTAAAGAAAAACCCCCATCAGTTCTGGCCACAATGGCGTGAGAGAACAGCCCCAGACCGAGATCACCAGCCTATGCTCAATAATCCCTATTCTACGTTACAGGTTGGGGGGGGCAAACGTCGGAGGGAATTTATCGCCTTGGCTAGACCGGCTATAGTTAATCCTATTGTGCAGGGACTGATTGGTGACAGAATTCCCCTCCCCACCCCTGACCCGGCTATGGATCATTGGCGGCACTGGTGAGGCCGTTAAGCTGGCCAGGGCTCTGGTGAATTTACAGATTTCCTGCCTGGTGACGGTGACCACCCCAGCCGCTAGCCAGGCCTACCCACGCCAACCTGGTTTGCAGGTACGGGTAGGTGCCTTAGCCCCAGATACCCTGCCAGGGTTTATCCAGGAGCAGGGTATTGGGGCAATTTTAGACGCCTCCCATCCCTTTGCCCTGGAGATTACTAAAGGCGCGATCGCCGCTGCCCAACAACTCCAGATTCCCTACTGGCGGTATGAACGCCCCACCCCCGACCTACCGCCCCATCCCCTGGTGCAGCAGGTAGCCGACCTGCATCAGGTTCTCAGGGCCGATCTCCTGGCTCAGCAGCGGGTCCTACTCACCCTGGGGTATCGCTGGTTATCGGCGTTTCAGCCCTGGCAGCAGCAATCCACCCTGTTTGCCCGGATTTTACCTTCCCCTACTGCCCTGGCCGCTGCCCTGGCGGCTGGCTTTACCCCCGATCGCCTGATTGCCCTGCGCCCGCCTATCAGTGTCGCTCTAGAACTGGCCCTGTGGCAGGATTGGCAGATTACCAGGGTGATTACCAAGGCCTCCGGACAGGCCGGCGGAGAAGCCACCAAACAGATAGTCGCCCAACGCCTGGGCATTCCTCTGCTGATTATCCGTCGCCCTGCCATCACCTACCCCTTCGTTAGCCAGGACCTGGAGAGACTGGTGAGCATTAGTCATCAATGGTGGGTATCTCGAAATTTATCAGTCAATTTGGAATTCATCCGCTAAAATTACCGCAGCTCTGTTTGCAATTATCAGAGGTGCTGGTCAAGGAATCGGGCTTAACTCCTGAAACCCTGACAAGTTCAATGCTTCCCACCATAGTTTAGTTATTGAAAAAACTTCAGCTGTTGCAGCAGCCCTATAAAATCGCCATCAAAGGACTCAATTCTCCATCTCACCTCTGGGATAGGGGTGATCGAACACTTCATTTTTCCTAAATTGTCTATGACAACTGTTCCTCTATCATCGGGACCATCTCCCTCCTTCGAGCCACCTGGCAACATCGGGTTGCCAGAGGGTTCCCCGGTTTTTGCCCTGAAGGAGCTAGTGGCCCGTTTACAGCGCGAGCAGTATAAGATTCAAGACCTACTCAGTTCCCTTGGGTTTGCCCTGCGCAGCTTAAACAATCTAAACCAACTGCTAGAGCTAATTCCCATGATTGCTACCCGGGTTACCGATGCCACGGGAGGGGCCCTGGTACTGTTTCGGGCCGATGGCCAGATTAAGCTAGAGCAAATTTATTGTCATCACGAAGATCAATATCAAAATATCCGATCCGCCCTGGAGGCAGCCACCCGTCAGGTAACAGCCAGTTTTCAAGCCGCCCCTGAAAGTAGCCTGATGTCTATGGCCCGCAGCGCCATGCTATCCCTCGATCGCCAGGTGAACCGGTATCTGGCTAACGACTTCCAGCTCTTTGGCACCGCCATTATTATTCAGAATGTGGAGCGCGGGCGTCTCTATATCTTTAGCCGAGACCCCGACTATAGCTGGACCGATACTCGCCAGAAACTTGTGCGGTTGGTGGCCGATCAAACCTCTGTGGCGATCGAAAATAACGAGCTCACCATCGCCCTGCGCAAGAAAGAACGTCTGGATCGGGAAATGGAAATTGGCGCTGAAATCCAACTCCAGCTCCTACCCCGGCAATGTCCTGTCATTGATGGCATTGATCTGGCGGCTCGGTGCAAAACCGCTCAGCGGGTAGGGGGAGACTACTACGACTTTATTCCCACCAGCTACGACCAACTGCGTCACCCAGGCTCCCACCTATCGGCCGCATCCGCCTGGAGCTTTGCCATTGGTGATGTAATGGGCAAGGGGGTGCCCGCCGGGTTAATTATGACCATGATGCGGGGAATGCTGCGGGCCGAGGTCCTGAACGGCCACTCGCCATCCCAAATTCTGCAAAACTTGAACTTTGTCATGCATACTGACCTGGAAAGTTCAAACCGTTTTGTCACCCTTTTCTATGCAGAATACAACCCCAAGACCCGGGAGTTAGCCTACGGTAATGCCGCCCACAATCCTCCTTTTCTTTGGCAAGCGGCCACCAATACCATTACCCGTTTGGATACGGTGGGGATGTTGCTGGGGCTGGATATGACCACCCAGTACCACGAAGCTAAGGTTGAGCTACAACCAGGGGATACCCTGATTTTCTATACCGATGGCTTTACCGAAGCGGCCAATCAACGGGGGGAACGCTTTGAGGAGGAAAACCTGGAGCGGGCCCTGCAATGGGCCTGTCGCAATTGCGCCTCGGCGGAGGATATTCTCAATTACACCTTTGATCTGATCGCCCGGTTCATTGGCCACGACAACAGCAACGAAGATGATATGACCCTGGTGGTGATGCGGGTGAAGCCAGAATTACAGCTCAGGCTGTTTCCCTGATTTTGGCGGCAAGTGGGGTAGGGGCGTCCTTCTTGAGTGGCTTGAAATAAGCTGCATAGAGCTTTTTCCCAGGGAACATTCTGGCTCACCTCCTAAACGGGGGATAGGGGCCGGAAGTCAGGAAAACTTGGCCTCCACCCGGCGGGGCTGGCCCCAGATTACCGTTTCCTGTTTGTAAACTACCATGCCGGGACGAGCCCCCCGGGGTTTGTAGAGATGGCGAGGCTGGGTGTAAACGACAGGGACCTGGTCAGCCTGCCGGGCCTGGCTGAAGTAGGCGGCCAGATCGGCGGCGTATTGGAGATCGCCATCGCTGGCCACCTGACCTGGGTCTACCCTTAACAACACATGGCTACCTGGAATTTCCTGGCTGTGGAACCAGAGGTCGTAATCACTGGCAACACTGGAAACCAGTTGATCATTCTGACGATTATTACGCCCAATCAACACGATCAGACCATCGGGGCTGAGACACTGGCGAAACCCCCCGGTTTTGCTAGCCCGCTGATCGGCGGAACGATAGTCGGGAGCGGTCAGGTAATTTTGTTGAATCAGCTCATTGCGAATATCGATGAGAATTTCCAAATCGGCGGGTTCGGTATAGCTGGTAAGCTGATTGAGGGCGGCCTCAACCTCTTCTAGATAGGCTAGTTCCGCCTTTACCTCAGCCAGCAGGGGGGCAATGGCAGTCCTGGCCCGGTTCAGCTTCTGGTGCTGCTTGTAGAGGCGTTGGGCCTGCTGAATGGCGGTTTTATCCGGGTCGATGGCAATCGTCACCGCTTCCCCGGTGATAAAATCCCCCAAAATCATCTGGGTCAGGCCCGGTTGCCACTGGTGACCATAGGCCATGAGTAGATCGGCCTGGTGGCGATACTGGTCGGCCTGGGTGGATTCCTCCAGGCGCTGATCAAATAAGCGAGTCTTTTGCTGCAGCTTGGCCAGGTTGACCTTGAGCTTTTGCTGGAGTTGGTTCTTCAGTTGGTTGAACTGCTGCCGGTTAAGCTGATCCCGGTAGTATTGGTTGAGGACCTGGTGAATCGTCGCCCCGGTGGACTGTTCCCAAGCTAGCACCGTGTAGCCATTGGCGGTTAAAGCTGGATGGAAATCCCCTGTTTCCAGGGTTAACAGCCAGCTCTGCCAAACCTGAAAGAGGCGGTCCCAGTCGCTCTGGCGGAGGTGATCGGGAAAGGGGTCCGGCTCCAGTTCGGCCTTGGCCAGGAGCGATCGCACCAGGGCCGAACTCAACCCGGCGTAGCTTTGCATTAGCATCTGAGATAACCGGTTTGGGATCAGGGTAAGACGGTCCTGCCAGGCCTGCTGAGATTCCTGGCGGCTGGGTAGGCCCCCCATCAGGGCCGGGGGAACCCTATAGATATCTCCGGTTTGAATCGGCCGAACTCGAGACTGCTGTTCACTGACCTGGTGGGCAGCGGTAACAATTTGATTTTGAGCATTAACCAGAATCACGTTACTGTACTTGCCCATGATTTCTACGTATAGATGCCACTGGGGCAGATCACCGGGGCGGGGTCCAAACTGGAGGTCTAAAACCCGTTCCCAGGCCGCTACAGGATGAATCGCCACCAGAGCCAGCTGGTTGAGCTGATGTTTAAGCTGGCGACTGAAGGTAAAGGTATCCTGTCCCCGGGGCGGCTTGTCGCCCAGATGCAAGCGGGCTGCTTGGGGATGCCAGGAGAGGGTGAGCCAGGCCTGTTGGTTCAGGGTACGCAGAGCCAGAGCCAAACTGGTGGTATCCCACTGCACCACCTGCTCGCAACGGGAAGGCACCCAGTGGCGCCTGAGGTCCTGGGTTACGGCAATAAGGGTGGTAAAGTCAACCGGTTGCATAATGTGTTGGTCGAGCCCAGGAGCCTAAGGGGCAGGTGCCATAGGGTATGGGTTTTAACAATTCTATAGCTGCGGCGATCGGGAATGGCCGTAGTCCTGCCAGTAAGGTTAGATTTACCTTGCCTGGGCCTGGGGGTTCGGCAGAACGGTTTTCGCTGCTCTAGTGCTGATTGTGATTGTTTCCGCCTTAGTCTTCCCTTAACCCTAGTTAGTCGTCCGTTCTGCAATATTATAGTGTCACCTCCAGAAGTCTTTTGATCAGGTTATTTACCTGGGATTTCTAGGGGGTTTTCGATGATTCTGCTATCTCCTTCGACCCTAGTCTTTGGTAGCCCAATGGCCGATGTCTACGCCCCTAACTCCACTGATATTGCTCTGCGGACCGAGAATCTCCATGTCTACTATGGATCCAGTCTAGCTGTCCGGAGTGTTGACTTAACCATTCCTAAAAATCAGATTGTCGCTTTTATTGGTCCATCGGGTTGCGGTAAAAGTACGGTACTGCGGTGTTTTAACCGCATGAACGATCTGATTTCCTCCTGCCGGGTAGAGGGTAGAATCACCTTTCACGGCGAAGATATCTATGCCCGCCAGGTAGATGCGGTGGAACTACGCCGGAAGATTGGTATGGTCTTTCAAAAGGCTAATCCCTTTCCTAAGTCGATTTATGAAAACATTGCCTGGGGGGCTCGTATCAACGGCTTTAGGGGTGACATGGACGAGCTGGTGGAAAACTCCCTACGTAAGGCAGCCGTCTGGGATGAGGTCAAAGATAAGTTAAAGGAAAGTGGTCTCTCCCTTTCCGGCGGGCAGCAACAACGGCTCTGTATTGCCCGGGCTATTTCTATCCAACCCGACATTATTCTGATGGATGAACCCTGCTCGGCCCTTGATCCCATCTCTACCATGAAGGTGGAGGAAACGATGAAGCATCTAAAGCAGGACTACACCATTATTATTGTCACCCACAACATGCAGCAGGCCTCTCGGGTATCTGACCGTACCGCCTTTTTTAATGCAGAACCAACCAATAAGGGCGGTAAGGTGGGCTACCTGGTGGAGTACGACAATACTGAGGTGATTTTTAATAATCCCTGCGACCAGTATACGCGCGACTATGTTTCTGGTCGTTTCGGCTAGAAAAGCAGAAAGGCTGAAAAACTGTGGTAGGGCGGTGATGGCGATTTCCCCCGGACGGGGCGGGCCGCCGCGGCGTCCAGGGTGAAAGGGTGGGCGGCCGATCGCGCTTCGCTTTGCTCTCAGCCTGTAGGCCTGGGTTGGGTGGGGAGATATTTCCGGTGGGTGGGGGAGTCGGTAAAAGGGGCTCCTGATCGCTGAGTACTGACTGCTGGATGACTGTTTTTCTTACCGGGGGAATGGCGATTTCCCCCGGACGGGGCGGGCCGCCGCGGCGTCCAGGGTGAAAGGGTGGGCGGCCGATCGCGCTTCGCTTTG
>JBEITR010000081.1:0-8719 GCA_040374765.1 Leptolyngbya sp. | reverse complement strand
AGATCGGTGAACGGGTTAAAATCACTGGAGCCCGATGGAAGCCCGAGAATGCTCCTCAAATTCTGAGGTTACGCACAGCCTATCTGAATCACTCTCCTAGGCTGAGTATTTGTGCTTAGTGAAAAACTGGGATGCTCCCTATTTACTATTTACTTTTTCACTTTATTTTCTTAGGTAGTCAGTTCTATGAACGGTACAACTCTTTTTAAAACGGCTTCTATTGCAACAGTTGGAGCATTCAGTATTACTCTTGGAACAGTTCATTCAGCGCATGCTGCCAATCTTGTTGTCAATGGAGGATTTGAGACGGGCGATTTCACTGGCTGGACTCAGGCTGGCTACACAAGTGGGTATACACGTGTTAGTAGTAACAATCCAAATAGTGGTATTTACTCAGCCCGGCTAGGCCCCCCCGTCGGTTCCCTCGGTTTTTTATCCCAGACCCTCACGACTACTGTCGGTCAGGCCTACGAGCTCAGTTACTTTTTGTTCAGTGATGGAGCGACTCCTAATGTCTTCCAGACCTTGGTGAATGGTACACCAATCTTTGCCCAAAACGATATCCCCGCGCAGCCCTATGCTCAGTATAATCTGAGTTTTGTGGGTACAGGGTCTGATGAAATAAAGTTCGGTTTTCAAAACGATCCTGGATACTTGTATTTAGATGATGTGTCCGTATCAGTTGTGCCTGTGCCTACCCCAGCTGTGCCTGTGCCTACCCCAGCCCTACTCCCCGGCCTAATCGGCATGGGGGTAGCGGCCTGGCGCAAGCGCAAAGCGGAGATGCTGACTGAGGTTTAAGAGGCAGCCTGATCACTCCCTGGTTAAGTTTCCTCTGTGTTTAGAGGGTAGCCATGCTCCAGTGGGCGGCATGGTCACCCTCTATTCAATAAAAGGCTCTGCATGGGTAGGGCGTCGGTTGATGTGTCAGGCTCCCTGGGTATAATGGAGTGTGTCTGATTTGACCCATGGGACCTATCTGACCCGTAGAAGGGGATCAGGTCCTGTTTGATTTTTATCCTTCTCTTCCACCTGTGGGTCAAGCTGTTTTGCCCTGGTTAGATGGAGACTATCTCTCCAGGTTTGCATGGGTGCCTTACCCTAGTCATAACCTCCTGAGTAGGATCGCCAAATTTAGGCCGCCGATTACTGGCTCCGCAGTCGATATCCGAGACCGTGGACGGTTTCAATCAAATCCCTGGGGGCACCAGCCGCCTTTAACTTAGCTCGCAGGGTTTTGATGTAGGTTTTAATGGTCACCTCCTCCACCAGTTCCTGGTCATGCCAAACCTGATCAATCAGCGCCGCCCGACTCAAAACCCGCTTACCGCAGCGTAGTAAGGCTTCCATCAAGGCAAATTCCTTGGGAGTCAGGCGCAGGCTAGAGCGGCCATAGAAGACCTCATAGCTGTCTGGGTCGAGGCTCAGTTCACCCCACCGTAGGGTCAAAGAACTCCGCCCCTGGCTGCGCCGCAGTAGGGCGCGAATCTGGGCTAATAGTTCAGATAGATCAAAGGGCTTAACCATGTAGGCATCGGCCCCGGCATCTAAACCTCGCACCTTGTCGAGGGTCGTATCGCGAGCAGTCAACATCAAAATGGGCCAGTGGTAGCCGTAATCCCGCAACTGCTGGCACAAGGAAAGACCGTCCCGTTTAGGCAGAGTCACATCCATCAGTACCAGGTCGTAGTTAAAGACCTGGGCCTGACTCCAGGCGGACTCCCCATCTTTGACAGAGTCAACGGCGTAGCGATGGGCTGACAGTACCTCCTGCAGGGACAGGGACAATTGCCAATCATCTTCTACCAACAGAATACGCATCGCCTGGCTAGAAACGGTCTTACTCGTAGGAACTAGGCATAGGGAGACTTTCCCTCCGGGATAACTGGGGAAGCTACCATCCATTCCCCGCTCCTGCGGTATAAATCGGGAGACTTCCAGTGCTTACCCTGGCATTGCTACCACCTTAGAACCATAGCCATCGGTTTTTTGTATTCATTGCTGCAAGATAGCGCTTTAGCCAGACGGGCGAAGCTGGTTGGCGGACAAATCTTCTGCCTATAATCTACAAAAGTTCTGTTGCACGAGTCTTTGACTCCCCTGAACCCAAGTTAGACATAATAGAGCTTGCTAGAATCGGAGAACGGCCATGACTACCTACTACTACGCCCTTGCCAGTGAACATTTTTTATTGGAACAAGAGCCCTTTGAAGAGGTGCTGAAAGAGCGCCGTCGTTATTATCAGGAGCAGGAACAGGCCATTGATTTCTGGCTAGTCAGATCTCCGGCCTTTTTAGAGGCTCCAGCTCTGGCGGCGGTAAAAGCCGTCTGTCCCCAACCGGCGGTAGCGGTAGTGTCCACGAACAAAACCTTCATTACTTGGCTAAAGCTGCGACTGGAGTATGTTGCCACTGGGGAGTTTGAAGCGCCTTCCGCCACTATTGCCGATCCCCTGGCCTCTCTGGATACGGTTGCCACTCAATAGACCCGATCGCCAAGGCCATCCTTGGCCAGCCCACTGAGAACAGCCCGGACCGGTCCAGTGCCATGGCTCCTAGCTGACAGCTGCGGGTTAGGAGCCATGGCCAGGTGAAGGCGGGGTGGATGTTCGGCTCGCCTTTGCCACCCTCCCCTGGCTATAGCTGTCCTTTAGCATGGCGAAGGGCAGTTGTAGAGTACAGCACTAGAGCTACCCAGATGCACCCAAAGGTAATTGCATGGGTGGTGGTAAAGGGCTCATGGAATGCAAACAGCCCTAACAACAGGGAAATAGAGGGGTTCAAATACTGGAAAAAACCCAGGGTAGCCAGGGGAAGACGCTTAGCTGCGTTATTAAACCACAGTAAGGGCATGGAAGTGGCTATGCCTGCCCCCATGAAGAGTAAGGTTAGTCCAGGGGAACGGCCAAAATGTCCCTGACCATGTGTGGATAGATACTCTATGAAAACGAGAGTGATCGGGGTAACGAGCAGGGTTTCCAGGGCCAAGCCCAGGAGGGGAGCAACTGGGGCTACCTTCCGTAGGAGACCATAGAAGGCAAAGGAAATCGCTACACCAAGGGAGATCCAGGGTATGGTGCCCAGCTGCCAGATAAAGTAGCCAACTCCAACAAACGCCAACCCTACGGCCACCTGCTGTCCCCGGTGCAGGCGTTCCTGGAGGAAGAGAAAACCTAGTAGTACGCTTACCAGGGGATTAATGTAATAACCCAGGCTAGTCTCCACGATCTGCCCGGTACTTACCCCATAGATATAGAGTCCCCAGTTAAACCCCAAGAGGCTGGCGGTTAGAAACAGCACGCGAACAATTTTGTAGGATCTCAGCAGGCGCAGCAGATCCCCCAGGCGGCGCTGTAGGACCAAAATGATCACCAGGAAAAGAGCCGACCAAATCATTCGATGGCTAAGTACTTCTAGGGCCGAGATAGACCCAAAAAGCTTCCAGTAGATGGGCAGTAAACCCCAGGTCGTATAGGCCAGAACAGCGTAGATCGCGCCAGAGTGGCCAGCCGCTTGGGTGGGGGGAACGGTCAAGGATTTCAATATAAAGACAGCGCCTCTCAGTATCCCAGTAATGTCGGCCCGAAGTATAGCTCTGGCCAGGTCCATGGGCAGGACACCATGGGACTGGATGCTAGCGGTCTAGCTGCATTTTCAGGACCCTAAAGTGTCCAGGGCTGGTTTTGGGGCCAGGCTGCCAACAGGGCCGTGGTGTCCTCAGGGGTGAGGGGTCTGGAGAAGTGAAGTCCCTGGGCGTAGGGGCAGCCTAACTGACGCAGTTGGACCAATTGCTCGGCGGTTTCTACCCCTTCGGCGATAGCGGTCATTTCCAAACTACGCACCAGGGCAAGAATGGCCTGAACCATGGCCGCACCGCGCTGGTCGGCGGTCATACGATGGATAAAGGAGCGATCGATCTTCAGCACCTGGACGGGAAAGCGATGCAGCATACTGAGGGAAGAGTAGCCCGTCCCAAAATCATCGATACAGAGTTGAATGCCCCGTTCCTGTAGATCTAGCAGCAGGGACTCGGCGGTTTCGGTGTTTTCAATTAGGGCACTTTCAGTAATTTCGAGACGCAGGCAGTGGCCCCCCAACCCGGTACGGTTGAGGGTTTCGTCAATGCTGGCAATCAGTTGGGGACTGGTAAATTGCTTCACCGAAAGATTGACGTTCATCACCAAGTTGGCAGCATGGGGAAAGCTCTGCTGCCACTGGCGTAGTTGCTGACAAGCCTGGCGTTGGGTCCATTCGCCAATCGTCAAAATTAAGCCGGTCTCCTCCGCTAGGGGAATGAAGGTACTGGGAGAAATCAGCCCCCAATGGTGGTGGTTCCAGCGTAGCAGGGCTTCTAGTCCCAGTAGATCACCACTAGCCAGATCCACGATGGGCTGGTACTCCAGCGCCAGTTCCTGGCGTTCCAGGGCTCGTTGCAGGTCGTTTTCCAGGGCTAACTGGGTGGATACCTGCTCGTACATCTGAGGGGTGAACAAGGCCGATCTCCCCCGACCATGGGCCTTAGCCTGGTACATGGCCGTATCGGCATCCCTCAGAAAATCCACCGCTTCCACCGATCCGGTAAGGGTAGAGGAGACCCCTATGCTGGCGCTGATAAAGATTTCCCGACCCGTCAGTAAGATCGGAACCTTTAAGACTTCATGGATGCGATCGGCCACCTTCACCGGATCGTCGATCGCCGTAATCGGCTTAATTAAAATGGCAAACTCATCTCCCCCCAGCCGAGCCACCAGATCCTCATCCCGGACCACCGATCGCAGCCGTTTAGCGCATTCAATCAGCAACTGATCCCCAGCCAGGTGCCCCAAACCGTCGTTAATTACCTTGAAGCGATCGAGATCAATAAATAGCACCGCAAAGGCTTCCTTCCCCGTCTGCTGAGACTGGTGCACAGCCCCATTCAGCTGTTCCATAAAGTAAGCCCGGTTGGGAATACCGGTGAGGGGATCGTGGCAGGCCTCGTAGGCCAGGCGAGCTTCAATCTGCTTACGCTCAGTAATATCCGTCAGGGTTCCCACCAAACCCCTAATAGTTCCCTGGGGATGGCGCTGCACCTGTCCCAATAGATGAACAAAGCGGTGATTACCGTCAGCCCCCCGAATCGATCCCTCTAGATTAATCCCCTTACCCTCCAGACAGGCCATGGCAAATTGGTGTTCCCAGAGAGGTCGATCCCCCGGTTCCAGGGCCATTAACTGGGCCTCCAGGGAGAGCGGTTGGGACTGGGGGGAAAGGCCATAGATCCGAAACATTTCCTCCGACCAGATCAGGGTTTGACCAGGCAAAGTCATCTCCCAATTACCGGTATGGGCAATGCGCTGGGCCTCCTTAAGGCGGGTCTCGGCCCGCTGCCGTTCCTGCAGTTCTTGCTGCGCCCGATCTAGGGTTTGGGCCTGCTGGATAGCGATCGCAAGTTGGGTAGCGACAATCTGGACCAACTCAATCTCCGACTCCTGCCATAGTTGCTGGGTTTGGGGTGAACGGTGGATACCCAAACACCCCCAGGGCAGGTCATCGCTAACCGATAGGGGAACCAGCAACCAGCAGCCCGGCAGGGTTTGGGTGAGGGGATGGAGATCCCGATCGGAGTGCAGTTGAATCACCTCGGTTTGCTGCAGAAGGGAGCTATCGGTGGTGGTTACCACATGGAGCAAACTGGTGGTTTCTGGGTTAGCACGGTACTCCGCCACCACCTGCCATACCAGGGAGTGGGGCTCATACATTTGAATGTTGACATGGTCAACCTCCAGTAAATGGGCGACCTCCCGAGCCGCCGTGGCAAAGATCGTATCCAGGTGCAGAGACTGACGAATGGCCTGAATCACCCGGCTGAGGGCCTGCTCTCGACGGATCTGATGCTGAATTTTGTCGTAGGCTAAACGCCGACTGGTAATATCCTGAAAATAGACCGCCAAACCCTCCTGAGTTGGATAAACTCGCACTTCATACCAGCTTTGGGACTGGCTAAAGTACTCCTCAAAGGTAGCGGTACGCCGTTCTACCATCACCTGGCGAAAGTTCTGACAGAAGAGGGTGCCAACCAGATCAGGAAATTCACACCAGAGGTTGTGGCCCAGTAAATCCTGGCGAGAACGGCGCAGAAACTGCTCCGCTCGCGGGTTCAGGTAGGTAAACTGAAACTGCTGATCAAGGGCGAAGAAGGCGTCGGTAATGCTTTCCAGGATATCGTTGATGCGCCCATGGGAAGCCTGTAAAGCCGCCTCTGTCTGCTTCATGGCCGTAATATCGGTATGGGTGCCCGCCATCCGCCGCAGGGGCAGGCTGCCCTCGCCAATCCCCTGCCCCCGGGATACAATCCAGCGCAGGCTACCATCCTGGTGGTACATGCGATAGGTGTGCTCAAAGGGAACCATGGTCTGGGGCTGTTGCCGGTAGTGGATCAGGGCGGCCATAAAACCGGCCCCATCCTCAGGGTGGATAAAGGCTTGCCAGTCAGTCATGGTACTGGGACTAGCACCATAGCCCAGCAAATCCGTAAAGTTAGGACTCACATAGAGGGTATCGGTGGGTAAATACCAGTCCCAAACCCCTACCCTGCTGTCCTGTATAGCTACGGCAAAGCGTTCCTCAATGCGTCGCAGAGCCATTTCCGCTGCCTTGCGATCGCCGATGTCCTGACTAATACCCACGACGAACATGGGTTCCCCCTGGGAGTTGCGGATTACATCCAGGGTCAGGGTAACCCACAGCGATCGGCCATCTCGATGCAGATAGCGTTGTTCCAGGGTAAGGGAATTGATCTGACCAGCCAGCAGATGGCTATAGCCCTGCCAGAGTTCAGGCCCATCGTCTGGGTGGGTAATCTCCCCCAGAGACTTACCCACCAGGTCTTGCCAGCCATAGCCCAAAATCCGACAAAGGCCCAGATTCGCATCCAGTAGATATCCATCCAGGGTAATCTGGCAAGCTCCGACCTGGACCTGCTCAAAGATTTCTCTGAATTTAGTATCGGTAGTGACAAGGGTAGCTTTCCCTAATCGGGTGCTGAAATCGGGTATAGCCAGCATGGGCCGATAATTTTCCTAAACGATTAACAGGACATATGGGAAGGGTACCCGCCCAGTCACAGCAAGGCGACAATTGGGCGGGCAACTCAAATCCTTGACAACAGGCGCCAGTTTGGTTTGGCCAGAAGGCCAAGGTGGTCCCCAGCTTTCTGACCAAAGCTCTACTGCTCAGATGGCAGCCTCTGCAGCGGTAGTTTACAGTAGATAGATAAATCGACTGATCAACTGCTATGAGTCAACCCAGCCTTGACCAATCCGCCGGAAATCCAGAGTCAGCTCCAGCCTCCCCTAGCTTTGTCAAATTGGCCATGCGTAACATGGTCCGCAAAGGCGGTAAGTCTCTGTGGCACTTTTCCCTCACCACCGCGGGTCTGTTAGGACTGTTGGTGGGGCTAGCCTACCTGACCCGCTAGGCCGCTGACCCTTTCCCTTGGATTTCTATGACGGCAGCTCTTCCAGCCTTAGACCTAACTCTCGAGCTAAACCATCCCAGGGCCGAGGTGGTGGCTGTCTCTGATTGGCAAGCCTGGTTTCAACAGTGGGCGGGCCAGATGTCGCTGACCGGTTCACCTATTCAGGCCTACGAGCTATCCCTACGAATCACCAGTGATACCGACATAGCCGATCTGAATCAGGCCTTTCGTCAGGTAGATGGACCTACGGATGTGCTGGCCTTTGCCGCCCTGGAAAATATCTCTCCCCTGACGATGGAACTACTGGCGAGCGAACCCCTCTACCTAGGGGATATTGTCATTTCCCTGGATACCGCCGAGCGTCAGGCCCAGGCAGAGGGCCACTCCCTGGGGTGGGAAATGGCCTGGTTGGCGGCCCACGGCTTCCTCCATTTGCTTGGCTGGGATCACCCTGATCAGGATAGTTTGGTGGCCATGCTGGCGAAACAACGGGAACTTCTCGCCGCTACCCAGGTACGACCTTGAACACCCGATGGCCCGATCTACCTACCTCTGACTCCTCAGTAGTCCTCTAAGATCGTCAGCATTACCGCCAGGGCCTGGCAATCGTTCTGACTCGGGTCCAAGTAGGATGGTTAAAGGGAAGCGTGTCCATCCTAAGGGGCTCTTTGGATTGGAGATTGCTATGATCCCGGCGGGGACGGTTTGGTTAACGCAGCTGGGCAGCAGGGAAATAGGTTCTGAAGAATCTGATGACCTGGTCCTACTCCCGAACCCCAGCAAAACCAAGGTTTAGCCTATGCCTATAGCGATCGCTATTAAGCACATGCTAAATACAGCCATGCAACTGTTCTTGCAGCCTATGATTCTATTTTCTTACGAACAGCTTTACAAACCGTAATAGTTCGGTTAATATAGGGATATACATACCTCGTTACCCCTGGCCTTAGGCCCCTACGGTAACTTTCTTTGTAAACCCGCACTTCTTACTATCATGACAACAACCCTTCAACAACAACGGAGCGCTTCCCTGTGGGAGCAGTTCTGTCAATGGGTAACCAGCACCGAAAACCGCCTTTACATTGGCTGGTTCGGTGTATTGATGATCCCCACTCTGCTAGCTGCAACCGCTTGCTACGTAATCGCCTTCGTCGCGGCTCCTCCTGTGGACATCGACGGTATCCGTGAGCCGGTAGCTGGCTCCCTGATGTACGGCAACAACATCATCTCTGGTGCCGTTGTGCCGTCTTCCAACGCCATT
>JBEITR010000061.1:0-18149 GCA_040374765.1 Leptolyngbya sp. | reverse complement strand
GTCGGTATGCGCTGGAGTGAGGATGGCTTTAACCATCTTCTCTTGCTCAGGTTAGCTTGGGCTAATGATCGTTTTGATGACCTCTTTCCCTCCGTTCCTAACCCCCTAACCGACCCCTCCCCTAACCTTTAGATACGCCCCAAGACTCAAGACTCAGTGTACAAAAAAGGTAGAAAAGTGCAAAACGTGCTTTTTTAACCTCTGATTAGTTAATTCTTGCCATTGATTAATCAGAGGTACTATGATCAGGGCGAAGTGGATGGCGTTAGACCTAGAGAAGCCCTTTCCTCCACGAGAAAAATCGACTGATAGACTAGGTTTCAAGCCATTCGTAAACCGGCTAAAGACCTTCCCTAGGACCCAATTCAAATCCTTTAACTGAATACCATCTACTCCAGGTTGACTTGGTGATCTATAGCTGTGTAGGGTATGGGGTCACCCTGCTTCTCTGCTGTGATTATAGGGGCACCGATCTCTCGATTGTTATATTAATTTAACCTTAGCCTTTCTGCCCCTAGGGCTCGCCCTGGGGGCTAGGGATACAGGATTCCCATTTGTATGGGCCGAACCCAGGGTAATCAACGGAGTGAGTCTAGTAACAATTTATAGCCCACACCCATTGTTGTCAGACAAATCAAAAGTTCCCAGAGGTCATTGAAACTGAAAGTTTCATAGCCACTGATAAAAACACCAATAATTCCCATGATTACCGATGGAAAACTATAGTACTTGGAGCCTAGGGGCAATAGGACCAGCATAAAAATACCAGCACAGACGAGAACTAAAGAAATATTCTCAACTATAGATTTCCACAAAAAGCCTTCTCCACTGAAGGAGGAAAGATTACGACCCAAAAAGTAAATAGAAATTAAAACTAAAATTAATCCAACTATAGGGAATAAAGCTCGAGATTGCATAGTTATATTCATGAAAATAGACCTGATTTTTATGTAATGGTGATAGGCCGCTAAAAATCAGTAGGTTAGCTTATTTCTCTTGACTTACCAGTCGGTAGCTTTATGAGAACTTCATAGTTTTCGAAAACCATAGGCTACTAAACGATCATCATCTCTAGACTAAACTACTTTCTATTATCTTCTAATCCCAATTATAAAAAAAGAGAAACAAAGTGCAGAAAATGCTTTCTTGACCCCTAGTCAATCAATCTTTACCATTGATTGACTAGGGGTCTATTGTCAGGGTGAGATGGTTAAAGTTATTTAAAGTACTGTTTAAGCAGTAGTCGTATGGTGCCAAGTCTAGAGAAGTCCGCTCCCCCGCCGGAAAGAACTGGCTGGTGGGCCAGGTTTGAAGCCATTGACCAACTGGCTGAGGTCCTTCCCTATGGCCAAATTCAAATTCTTCAGCTGGATACCAGTCCACTCCAGGTTGACTTGGCGATCTATAGCTGTGAAGGGTTCAGCATTCTATGCGGTCACTCTCTGTCTCCGCTGCGGTTACAGGGGCGCCGATCTGCTGATTACCTTAACTTCAACTTGAGCCTTTCTTCCCATACAGCTTGCCGCATTGCCCAGGGGCACCGGGTTTCCCATCTGACCGTGGGAGGATTACTTCAGGACCAGGAGATTAATATGATTTTGCCAGCAGAGATGGTCTATGCCAGTCTGCAAATTTCTCGACAGCTATTCAGAGATTACCTGCAAGTAATGCAGCGGTTTGACGTTGACCAGGTTATCCAGAATAACCATTTTCTCCACTTGCCCCAAACCCTACCATCGCTGACTGCCTATCTACAGCAATTCCGGCAGGGGTTGCGGCAGCAGCCGGAGTCTTTGCGATCGCCCCACCAGGCTCAACTGATTTTAGACGACCTGATTCCCCTGTTGGTCAATGCTATCCTCCCTGATGGCCAGGCCCCGTCCCCCAATCTGTCTGCTTTTGCCCGTTACCAGCTGGTGCGGGAGGCGGAGGACTATATCATGGCCCACCTGCAGGAGCCCCTGACCCTAAAGGATCTGTGCCAGGCCTTGCACTGTAGTCGTCGCCCCCTGTTCTATGCCTTTGAGGAGGTATTTGGGGTAAGCCCTATGGTTTACCTGAAGGCTCGACGACTCCAGGCGGTGCGATCGGCTTTACAGCTCGCCCACCCCGATCAGGTTGGGGTCACGGAGGTAGCCAGGCAGTTCGGCTTTTGGAGCGGCGGTCACTTTGCCCGCGACTATCAGCACTGCTTTGGTGAACGTCCCCTGGCCACCCTGAAACGGATACTGCCCCCCTAGTCCTTAGACAGAAGCCGACTCCACCCGCCAGGTCTACAGGCTGAGGGCAAAGCCAAGCCCGATCCATCGCCTCTACCGGACCCTAGTAAACCCGAGGCACGAAAAATTGCTCATTGTGGGGAGGACGCACATAGTCGTAGGGAGCTGCTTTTCGAGGCGGTAACTCCAGGGGTTCCGGGGTCATGTCTACATAGGGAACCTTAGAGAGAATGTGGCTGATACAATTCAACCGTGCCCGCTTTTTGTCATCAGCTTCAACGGTAAACCAGGGGGCTTCGGGAATATTGGTATGGGCAAACATAGTATCCTTAGCCCGAGAATACTCAACCCAACGGTTACGGGACTCTAAATCCATAGGGCTAAGTTTCCAGCGACGGGCTGGATCGGTGGTGCGAGCTTGAAAGCGCCGTTCCTGCTCCTCGTCGCTCACCGAAAACCAGTACTTCAGTAAGAAAATCCCCGATCGCACCAGCATCCGTTCAAACTCTGGACAAGTTTGCATAAATTCCTGGTACTGGGCTTCGGTGCAGAATCCCATCACCTGTTCTACACCGGCCCGATTATACCAACTGCGATCGAAGCAAACGATCTCCCCCGCCGCCGGTAGGTGGGCCACATAGCGCTGAAAGTACCACTCGGTTTTTTCCCGATCGCTGGGAGTAGACAGCGCCACCACCCGACAGCCCCGGGGATTGAGGGGATCGGTAATCCGCTTAATGGTTCCCCCCTTACCCGCCGCATCCCGACCTTCAAAGAGAATTACCAGGCGGGCTCCTGTGTACTTGACCCAGTACTGCATTTTCACCAGTTCCACCTGTAACCGGGCCAGTTCACCTTCGTAGAACTGACGCGATAACTTCGAGCTGCCCTCCCCTTCTGAGATGTAGAAAAAGACCGGACGCTCTGGGGAGTTAGCCTCTGGCTTAGGGCCAGCTTTAGCTTTAGACTTCTGCTTAGAGCGTTTTTTGGCGGTGGAGGCCCCCTTAGCCGCGGGCTGTTTTTCCGGGTCAGCCATGGATGCTAGGGCAGGCGCGATGGACCTATCTTTGGATTTGGCTTTCATTGTGTAGGAGCCCCTAGGGTAAAGCTCACCCTCTACCTTAGCCGGTGTTGCTTTGACGAACTGTAGCAAGCTTACCCACAGCGGCAAAAGCCGTCGCCCTAACCTAGGGCTGGGCAGTCGCCGACCCGGCCGGGGAGGCCTGGCCATCCCCCTGCCAATTAAAGTTACTCAGCCGAAATTCTAAGAACCCTGCTTCTTGAACCGGGCTGTAGCGGATGACAATGCCATAGGTGCGGCGCCTGTACTCTGCAATCAGAGCGGTGTCGATTTGCTGCCCAGTATTGATATTAAAGGAGGTTTGAAAGCCCAATAAAAGGGGGCCATAGATTTGCTGAATAAGGCCAGCAGAAAGGACGTTTTGGTCCACGGCGCGATCGAACAAAAAGGGAGAACTATCGCCCCGCACCAGACTACTGGAGAAGCCAATATTAAATTGGGTGTAATCCAGGTAGTCTGCCACTAAATGCCCCAGTTGGCCGTTCAGGGAGATGCGACCTTCCAGGGATTCCTGTAGGTCGTTACTGGTGTAGTAGGTAGCTACTCCCCTGAGCCCGGCGGTAAGCGTCAGGTTGGGAATTACCGGACGGGGAGAATAACGCAGACTGGCGGGGGAATCCTGGGTGGGGGCTGGCTCCTGCCATAGGGTAAAGCCCCGACTCAAATCCACCATGCCCTGAAACCGAGACAAACTGGTCAGGGTAGACTGGCTGCCCGGTTGCCATAGTTGGGGCCGGTCGGTGTTGGCGGTGACGTATTGCCCGGAGGCTTGATAACTGAGGTTAAGGCCAGTATTCCCCAGGCTGATCAGGGGGGATTCCAGTAATAGCCCCGTGCTGGTTTGCACATCCTGGAAACCCAGGGAGCCATTAAACAGGCGATCGCGGTAGGTGTACTCCAGACTGAGCCGATGGTCGCCGATTAACTGCTGAGCCCGCAGATTCACCCGCAACCGATCGCTGAAGTGATCCAGGTCCAAGCCCGGTAGGCTGACCAGCCCAGTCAGGGAGGTACGGGGTCCCAGGGGGCCATTCAACCGGGCCACCAGACCAAAGTTGGCGGGCTCTACCAGGTTCAAGTCGGCGCTACCCAACCAGCGGGAGAGATAGATCTGGGGGGCCAGGCTGAGGTGCCAGGGGCTACCCTTGAAGAGGTCAAACTCCCGTTCAATAAACAGCCCCCCCCGATCGCGGCCATCGTAGCCAAAACCCACCGGTAGAGGGTTGAGGGCATTGGCCGGTAGACGGCCCCGCTCTAGCCGGTAGCAGTTCCTGAGGATGGGAATGGTGAGGCCCTGGTCAAAGACAACCCGGGGATTATCCACACAAAGTTCGTCTTCATCGGGGTTTAGAGGCGTCAACCGCAGATGGTCGCCCCGCAATTCTAATTCGGGCGGCGGTAGGGGGTCGTTGGTCAGGTGTAGATCGTCACCGTACCAGCCATCGGCATTAAAGGTCAGATAACTACTTTGAAAACGCACTCGCCCCAGGGCCGCCTGGCCCCCTGACCAGGATTGTCCTGTCAGGGTATTCAAGGACAGATCCCCAGGGCTGGTGATCTGGGAAATAGAGGCCTGATCCCGGCGGGATGGGGTGGGGGAGTCCGCGGCCCTGGGCGGAATGGAAAAATCCTCTGGGGCGGTGGAGGGGCTCAACTCTCCCCGGGCGTTGGTCATAGCCCCGGCCCCCTGCAGCAGGTTATAGGTGACGCTATCGCCCCTGATCACCTGCTGATTACGGGTAAACACCACGTTGCCTACGGCTTTGACCTGACGCTGGTTGAGATTAATCCACAGGCGATCGGCGGTAATGTCCCCATTTCCCAGTTGCACTAGAACATGGCCACTGGCCCTGACCATCTGGGCTTGGGGTTCGTATTCCTGCTGGTCAGCCCTTAACACTAGCGGGGGTAGGGTTAGGGCAGGGGGGGGAGTGACCAAGGGCAAGGAGTCCTGGGCCAGCCCCTGGGCCGCTACGGGCGGGGTGGTTGGCGGGTCAGACCAGGGTAGGGACGCCAGGGTGGGGGTCGCCGGCGGTTGACTGGCAATCAGAGCAGGGATATCTGGCAAACTGAGGAGCAAAGGCATGCTTGAGGGGAAACCAGCACAAAAATCAGCAACGCCAAAAACAAAGCCCGACGGGCGGGCTTTGATGATGTTTTGAGGGGATATCAGGATGAATAAGCTTTCTTGCCTCTGCTACGGATAAGGGAGCGGAGGCCATACAAGTCTTCCCTATATCTGTGCCTATTCCATGTCCTGCCGACCAGGATTACGGGAGGGGTCACCACTCAAAAAGCCAAATATAAACAGGCCCACGAAGAAAGCTACAACCAGATAAACCACTATTTTGAGTGTCAGCATTGTTAAGTCTCCAATCACGAGGGGGCTGAATCCATGGATAGGGGCCGTAACCGCCTGGGAGAAATTGCTAGAAACAGCCTGCCCCTGGGGTGAGCCAAAAACCAGAATCAATCAACCTGGGTCTATCATATCGCCAAACGTTAGGCCTATCTCAAATGTATCCGAAGCCAGGTAAAAAGGCGTTTAAGCCAACCTTCTAATCCCACCAAGAGGGTGTCCAAAGAGCGTAGCAGGGTGATCAGGGGATGGTCAATGTAGTGCAGCAGGGTGGTCTGGGCCTCGATCGCAGCGGGCTCGGGGAGGGGTAGGGCCTCCCCCGTCTGGGGGAAAACCGCTGGGGGTCGGGAAGCCTGGGCGGGGATCTCCGCTGCCGGGGGGCTAGCGGTCCTCAGCCCGTCACCCCCGGCCAGGGGCCGTAGCAGCAGATCGGCTTCCCCAAATAAATTAGCGGCGATCGCCAGGGGGCTGGTTTGCATCCACCCCAGTCCCCGGTAAAGCCAGCGCAGAGGCCAGTAGTGGGTGGCTACCACGGGGGGCAGGGGCAGGGGACCGGCCTGGATCTGACGATTGAGCCCATGCTGCCGCCGGTGGTGGCCGTACTCCGCCAACAACAGCACAATGGCTCGCTGGAGCTGGGCCTGCTGCTGGGGAGTCAGGTGGGAAAAAATACTGTTATTGGCGGTCACTAGAACTAGCTGGCGGGTGGTGCGATCGCAGGCAATGGCCTCTACCGGCGTTGGGGTGGAGAGGGTCATCCAGCCGGTTTGGGCCAGATCCTGCCCTACCCCCGATCGCTGCAGCAGACGGGTTAGGGATCGGGGCGGGGCAGGCAGGGGCGGTAGCTCCGCTGAGATGGCTAGCAGCAGGGCCACAATCGGGGTATCGACAGGCGGCGGTTGGCAATCTGGGGCGGTTTCCCTCGGTTTAAGGAGCGGCGATCGCCAGGTAGAGGGGGCCGTCAGGCGGCGAGAGACGCTCCGCAAACCTTGCAGCCCAACATAGGCGGGATACAGGGCCACCTGTAGGGCCCAGGTCAAGGCAGCGCTGCCCTGCCGTAGCCAGCGCTGGGTCCGATAGTTAAGGTGTCGGTAGCCCCTGAGGAGTTGGGAGAGGGTCTGGCTACGGAGCGGTCGCGAGGAAGAAGCCATAACGCTAGGCGCCCTGTCTGCGTACACTGGGAGAATACCTTGATCATACCGGAGTCATGGCTCTCTCCCCCGCTTCCCTTCAGGCTACCCTGACCCGTCTGCGCCAGCTGAGCCAAATGGATGTCCAGAGCGACTGGCATCGCGCCCCAGAGTCCTGGAATGGCCCCATCCCCCGGGGAGAGCAGGCGGCTAGCTGGCCCCGATCGCCCCTCAACCAGCGTCGCCAGATTACCTGGGAGGGGGGTGGCAAAAGCCTCTGGTTGTACCAATCCTTTACCTGGCCAGAGAACCTCCAGGGCTACCCCCTGGAGGGGCTATCGGCCCGCCTGGCGCTGCGCTGGTGGGCCGACCAGGCCGACCTCTACCGCAATGGGGTGCAGGTGCATCGGGGGGATTTATTTGACTGTTGGACCCGCCACCTGATCTGCGATCGGGTGAGGCCAGGGGAAAGGGTGGAAATAGCCCTCCATCTGATCAGCCCTGGCCATGATCAGGGAGCCCTGGTCAAGTCCCAGATCTGCTTTGAGGCGACTGGGGCCGACGAGTTGGAACCGGGCTTTGTGGCCGATGAGTTGGCGGTGTTGGCCACCTACCTGCAGGCCTTCCAGCCAGAGCAGATGCCCCGCCTGGAGCAGGCCCTGACCACCATCGCCTGGCCGCACCTGGGGGATCGTCCCAGCTTTGACCAATCCCTAGGTCAGGTGCGTCAGTCTTTGCAGGATTTCAGCCCCTGGCTAAAACAGCGCACCATCCACTGTTTGGGCCATGCCCATCTGGATCTGGCCTGGCTGTGGCCGGTGGCAGAGACCTGGGCCGCCGCCATCAGAACCTTTGAGTCGGTCCTGGCCCTGCAGCAAGACTTCCCCGAACTCACCTTTAGCCACTCCTCCCCTGCCCTGCTGGCCTGGCTGGAGGAACACCAGCCAGACCTATTTGAGGCCCTGCAGCGGCAGGTGCAGGCGGGCCGCTGGGCCATTGACGCCGGCCTGTGGGTAGAGCCAGACCTGAACCTGCCTGGGGGCGAAGCCCTGGCCCGCCAGGTGCTCTACGGCCAGCGCTACTGTCTAGAAAAGTTTGGGGCCGTCAGTGCGATCGCCTGGCTGCCGGATAGTTTTGGGTTTTCTTGGCAGTTGCCCCAAATTCTTCGCCAGGGCGGCATTCGCTTTTTCGCCACGCAAAAACTCCGCTGGAACGATACCAATCCCTTTCCCCATCATCTGTTTAGCTGGCAGGGACGGGATGGGACCAGCCTCACCAGCCTCACCCTGCCCCCCATTGGCACCGACATCGAGCCCCTGGAGATGGCCCACCATGCCTGTGAGTGGGAGGCCAGCACCGGGCTGCCCGACTGCCTCTGGCTGCCCGGTGTGGGGGATCACGGGGGTGGCCCCAGTCGAGACATGCTGGTGCAGGCACGGCGGTGGGCCGCCTCTCCCTTCTTTCCCCGGCTTATCTTTGGCCAGGCCCAGCCCCTGTTTGACCAACTGGTGGAGGCCCAACCCCTGGCTAACCGACCGGTGTGGTCCGACGAGCTTTACCTGGAGCTGCACCGGGGTTGTTACACCACCCACGGCGACCAGAAACAATTCAATCGTCAGTGCGAAGACCGACTGTTTGAGGCGGAATTATTCGCCTCCCTGGCTACCCTGGTGACTGGGGCCGAGTATCCCCGTCAATCCCTGGAGACAGCCTGGAAACAGGTGCTATTCAACCAATTTCATGACATTTTGCCGGGCACCTCGATTGGGGCGGTGTTTGACCAGGCCAATCGGGATTGGCAGGCCGCCCTGACCAGTGCCGACCAGGTGTTGCATAATGCCCTGGCCCGGCTGGCCAGCCATTGCCCCCTGCCGCCCCCCCCGTTGCCGGGGGCGATCGCCCGGCTGGTCTTCAACTCCCTGAACTGGAGCCGACAGGAGGTGGTCGCCCTGCCCTGCCCCCCGGTCGGGCCTTGGCGGGTGGTAGATGAGGAAGGTCGATTCCTCCCCAGCCAGGCGGCGGTAGATGGGCAGGGGACAACCCTGCTGGTTGCCGCCCCCCCCATTCCACCCCTGGGCTACAGGGTTCTCTGGTTAGTTGCGGATGACACCAGGGATGATCCGCCCCTGCCCCCCGCAGACTGGGTTCTGGACAACGGCTATCTACGGGTTAGGTTGGATCAAACCACCGGCAATATAGCTAGTTTGGTGGATCTCCGCAGTCACACCGAAGTCCTGAGCGGCCCTGGCAACCACCTGCAGGCCTTTACCGATCGGGGCCAATACTGGGATGCCTGGAATCTGGCCCCTGACTACAGCCACCATCCGCTGCCGGAGTTTCAGCTAGAGCAACTCACCTGGCGGGAGTACGGTCCCTGCCGCCAGACCATCCGGGTGGTGCGGCGGTTCCGTCAATCCACCTTTGTGCAGGACTACAGCCTGGATGCCCAGGCGGCCCTGGTGGTGATTCGCAGCCAGGTGGATTGGCAAGAAGACCAGGTCCTGGTTAAGGCCGCCTTCCCCTGCACCATCAATGCCGCCCAGGCCACCTACGAAATCCCCTTTGGGGCGATCGACCGCCCAACTGTTCCCCAAACTCCCCAAGATCAAGCCCGTTGGGAGGTCCCTGCCCTACGCTGGGCCGACCTCAGTCAGGGCGATCGGGGCCTCAGTATCATCACCGACTACAAACACGGCTTCGACGCCCGGCCCGACCAACTCCGCCTGACCCTACTGAAATCACCCCTCTGGCCCGATCCCCAGGCCGATCGCGGGGCGCACCAATTTACCTATGCCCTCTATCCCCACCCCCAATCCTGGCAAGCCGCCAATACGGTACAACTGGCCCGTAATCTGAGTCTGCCCCTGCGAACCTGGCCAGTCGACTGCGAGCACCCCTCCCCCCCCTCCAGGGCTAGCAACCCATCGGCCAGTTTCTTAGACCTGGGGGACAATGGCTTTGTGGTAACCGCCCTTAAACCCTCGGAAGATCATCCCCAGCGGTTAATTTTACGGGGCTACGAAAGTAGGGGAGAAAGCTGTAGCCTCCTGCTCCAAAGTGCCAGCCCCCTGACTTACCAGGGCGAGGTGAACCTTCTGGAGGAGTTACTATCCTCCTCCCCAGTTCCAGTCCTGCCCGGTGGCCAACCACTGGAGGTGAGGGTGAAGCCCTGGCAAATTCTTAGCCTGGCTCTAGCACCTGTGACCTAAACCACCTGAGGAATGCGGTACGCCCCCATCTCCATGGTCAGGGGGCTTAAGCACTCAAATGCCAGGCGGGGGCAAGGGGTTGCGTTGCCTCCTCTTCTTTAATTAACAATTAATTCAGTAATCTTCACTGTAGGTTTAAACATTAAATCCTAGACGGGGAAGATTATGAATAGATAACTGAAGATGATTATTTATTAATTTTAAAAATCCCTGCCTGAAAAGTTTTGGCCATAGCCATATATTGCGCCATTTTATAATTTTTAAGTATATGAGTTCCATCGCAGACAAGCAGGCTTCCTTAAGTACTCTGACTCCTGCCAGTGTTAATCTCTATGAGTTAGACGTTTTTAGGGGAATGGCCGCCATTTTTATGGTCGTTAACCATGCTACTATTCGCCTTTTGCCCGCTGATCTGGTAAAGGAAGGTCTATGGAGCTCGGTTTTCTTTGTCTCCAGCTTTGCGCCGGTTTTTTTCTTCTTTATTACCGGTTTTGGCTATGGATTGCAAGGTCGAGAAGCCACTAGAGGTAATCGTTATTGGCATAATATTCTATATAAAATTGCCCTGTTGCTCATTGCCGATCAATTTCTATTCTGGAGGGGTGGAAGTTCTCTAGGAATGGACTTTCTAGGGTTCATTGGCTTAAGCATGTTAACTATAGCGGTTATCCGAAAGACCCCTAAGCCATGGCTAGCGGCTACAATTCTGATCGCCCTATCTATTGGCCTGCGGTTCCTATTGGGTGGAAAACTCACTGGTCTATTCGGTGATCATAATTTTCTACTGTGGTTGATCGGTGCGGCAAGTTTACCTAACGTCTCCTACGCGTTCTCGCCATGGATTACCTATCCCTGTCTGGGATACATCTTTGGAGAAATTGTTGCCCTTCATCTTCAAAGCCAAGCTCAGTCCCAATTAGAAGCCAGGACAACTTTTGCCTTTATCGGCTCTTTCCTGGTTTTGGGACCTTTATCCTACCTATCCTGGGTTAAACAACTCTCTTTCTTCCGCTGGGGAACCATGGGAATTGGTTTCTACATTCTGAGTCTTTTATTCTTGGTCCTTGCTGGCTTTATTCTCTACGTTGTTAGAGTCAATGGTTGGGGTAATCGAATTCGCCGGGTTATGGGCTTGCGAGGCATCAGTTCATTGGCAGTGGTGCCCATACACTACATGATTATTTCTTTGACCCTGAGTGTAACCCAGGGGAACTTAAGGCCAGGTTTATTTATTCCCATGGCTATTTTGATTACCTATTGCAGTCTCAGTTGGGCTCGACAGATAGAAAACCTGGCCCAGTTTCTCAAGGGCCTCAAGATGTCCAATGTCATGATCACGTCGATGGGTGGGGGGCTGGTTTTACTGCTGACGGGGCTGATGGTGCCCTTCTCCCATCAAGCTATCCTGCCTAATCTCATAGCCACCCTGGCCCAACTTGTGATCTGCCTGATGTTGGTGGTGAGATGGAAGTCCTAGGCATGGGTCCGGGAAAGGGGGGAGCCGAACTGCCATGCTTAGGGCATGGATGCAGGCCAATTACCTGGCTCTGGAGGCAACAACTATCGACCTGAGACTAGAAAGCTCTGCCAGGCTCGGTAGAAGAAAAACACTGAAAATAAAGCCAGTACCCCTCTAAACATCAAGGTGACGACTCGATTCGGTAAACGCGGTAGGTAGCGCGTACCTACCTGCACCCCCACCAGTCCTCCCAGTCCCAGCAGCAGCCCCATCCATCCCTCTACGTTGCCCCGCATAGTGTGCCAGCCCAGGGCGGAAAGGGCCGTAACGACGATCGCCCCCAAGCTGGTTTGGATGGCCGTTTTAATTTCTTCCTGGAGTAAGGAGATCTGTAACGGCACCATGATCACCCCCCCACCAACTCCAAATAACCCCGCCAGGAACCCGGCCGTCCCCCCGATAAGCAGACGGGACTGGGTCGGGTTTGGGGTTTGGGATGCCATCTCACCTCCAGATAGGGCCTGACTTTGGGCTCCAGCCACCACCTGTTGCTTAACCCGTACCAGGTAAATATTGACCAACATAAACAGGCCAAAGACCCCTAGTAAAATATATTCGGGGAAAGAGCTGGCCAGGGTAGCCCCCAAAAAGGCCGTAGCGATCGCCGGTAGGCCCAACAGCAGGGCATTGTTGAGATTTAAAAGACCCATGCGCCAGTTTTGAACACTACCGCCCAGGGCAATCACTAGAATGGCCAGGGTACTGGTGCCTACAGCCTTAACGGCCGATAGGCCCAGGGCCACCATGACCGGCACCATAATGGTGCCGCCGCCAATGCCCAGGAAACCGGCCAATATGCCCGCCAGTATCCCGACTCCAATTAAAACCAAAGACTCAGCCATAGTTTCTCCTAATTACCGCTGCCCTAACCTGGACGATGGGCTCTGGGACACCCCGGGTCGTGCCCGCAAAAGAGAGCAGGGGTTAGGACGTGAGAGCCGTGACCACCCGATCCAGACCCACCGATCGGGAGGCCTTCAATAACACCCGATCGCCTGCCCGTAGGGTGGCCTGCAAGGCCTCAACCAGGGCCGGGTAGTCAGCAAAGGTCTGGCTCTCTACCCCATCGCACCCCTGGGTGAGGGCCTCAGCTTCCTCGGTATCCGCCAGAATCAAGAGCCGGTCAATACCCAACTGTTTGACCGTCGCGCCGATGCGGTGGTGGAGATCCAGGGAGTGGTCCCCCAGTTCCTTCATGGTGCCGAGGACGGCAATGCGGCGCTGACCAGGGGTTTGGGCCAGGAGTTGCAAGGCGGCGGCCATGGACTCAAAGCCAGCGTTGTAGGTCTCATCCAGTAACACAATGTCCTCCGGCAGGTGAATCTGGCGAGCCCGACCGGTGGGCAGGTCTACCCGTAGGCCCTGGCTGAGGCCTGACCAATCTAGATCGAGGGCGGTCATCACGGCGATCGCCGCTAAAAAATTCAGGGCGTTGTGGCGGCCCGGTAGGGGTAGGGGCAGGGGAATGCCCTGCACCACCAGGGTGTGATCATCTAACCAGTCCCCCCGAATATCCCCCCCGTCTAACCCAAAGCTCAGGGTGCGCCCCGACCAAACCCCCTGGGCGGTGTCCATGAGGCGGCGGTTGTCGTGGTTGAGGATAGCGATGCCCTGGGGAGACAACTGGGTCAATAGTTCACACTTGGCGGCGGCGATCGCCTGCTCGGAACCCAACCGACCAATATGGGCCGTACCCACGTTGGTAATCACCGCCACATCGGGGTTGGCGATGCGGGCTAGGAGGGCAATCTCCCCCGGTCCCCGCATACCCATTTCAACGACGGCGAAGCGGTGGTCTGGTTGGAGTTGCAGCAGGGTTTTGGGCACGCCAATTTCATTGTTGTAGTTGGCCTGGGTTTTGAGCACCTTGCCCTGGGTGCCTAAAGCCGCCGCAATCAGTTCCTTCGTGGTGGTTTTTCCCACCGATCCGGTCACCGCCACAACGGTCGCCCCTTGCTGTCGCCGCCACCATTGCCCCAGACTCTGGTAGGCCACCAGGGTATCGGCCACCGGCAGACAGGGGAGGGAGGAAAGGTTGGGATTGGACTCCCAGCGCTGGTGCTCCACCACCGCCGCCAGGGATCCCTGGGCGATGGCCCGGGCCACAAAGTCGTGGCCATCGAAGCGATCGCCGGGTAGGGCCACAAACAGGGCGTCTGTCTCCAGGTCGCGACTGTCGGTGGTGATCTGCCGTACCAGCCTGGGCTGGCGATCGCCAGGCACCCCATCCAGGGGAGCCCCGATTACCCCGGCCAGGTCGAAAAGGGAAGCAAACTGAGTCATGGACAACTGTTTAACCGCATGCTGAGCAGCCTGAATCGATGAAATCCATCCTGACTTTACACCACCGCCTCTCCCCATGGGAGAATAGCCGCATTGACTTAGGAGGGCTGGCCATGAGTGGAGACACCATCTTTGGCAAAATTATTCGGAGGGAAATTCCCGCCACCATTGTCTACGAGGATGATCGCTGTCTGGCCTTTCGCGATATCGCTCCCCAGGCGCCTACCCATATTTTGGTGATTCCCAAACAGCCCCTGGCCAATTTATCCCAGGCCAGCCCCGAGGATGGAACCCTGCTGGGTCATCTGTTGCTGGTGGTTAAAACCGTGGCCGATCAGGAAGGGTTGGCCACCTCGGGCTACCGAGTGGTGATTAATACCGGCCGGGACGGAGGCCAAACCGTTGATCATCTGCACCTGCACATTCTCGGTGGGCGATCGCTGGAATGGCCGCCGGGTTAATTGGATCGATACACAGTCTGGCTTGACAAGATAAAGTTTTTCGAATCCATCCTTGCCAACCACAGGACTGGGTAAAATCTGAAACAGGCATGGTTGGAGGTGACCTGTGGTAAATGCGGCTCCTGTGGGGGAAACGATCAAGCGGCTGAGCTATTTTTCAGACTTTACCCCAGCCACCGTTAAGGGCGATCGAATTCTGGCCGCCATTGATGTGGGCACCAACTCCATTCATATGGTGGTGGTCAAGATCCAGCCTGACCTGCCCGCCTTTAGCATCATCGATCGGGAAAAGGAAACCGTCCGGCTGGGCAACTTTAATGAGACCACCAAGGAGCTCACCACCGCCGCCATGGACCGGGCCGTGGCCGCCCTAAAACGGTGCTATGCCATTGCCACTAGCTTCCAGGCCGAGGAAGTGCTGGCGGTAGCCACCAGTGCGGTGCGGGAAGCCCATAACGGGCAAGCGTTTCTAGACCGCATTTACGCAGAAGTCGGCCTGGCGGTTAATCTGATCTCCGGTCCTGAGGAAGCCCGACGGATCTATCTGGGGGTACTCTCTGGCGTCGAGTTCCACGGTCAACCCCATGCCATCATCGATATCGGCGGCGGATCGACGGAATTAGTTCTGGGTACTGGGGAGCCCCATCGCTACCTGAGTAGTAACAAGGTCGGGGCTGTGCGTCTTACCGCCCAGTTTATTAGCTCAAACCCCATTAACGATAGTGAGTTTCTGGCCCTGCGCTCCTACGTTCGGGGGATGTTGGAAAACCCCACCCAGGAACTGCGGCAAAAGCTAGGGCCGGGGGAGTCAATGCAACTAATTGGCACCTCCGGCACGATCGAGTGTCTAGCCACCCTGATTGCCTACCGCCGTCTGGAGGTGGTGCCCACACCCCTGAACGGCTTTCAGTTTACCTACGAAGAACTCTCACAGCTCCTGGAGGAGTTACGACGATCCACCTACGCCGAACGTCTGGCCCTACCCGACATGGTGCCCCGGCGGGCCGAAATTATCCTGGCGGGGGCGGTGATTCTGCACGAAGCCATGGGGCTACTGGAGGCCCACTCCCTCACCATCTGTGAGCGGGCCCTGCGGGAGGGAGTTATCGTCGATTGGATGCTAACCCACGGTCTGATTGAAGACCGAATGCAGTTTCAGAAATCGGTACGGCAGCGTCATGTCTTGAAAACTGCCCATAAGTACAAGGTGCATCTGGAGCGATCGGAGCGGGTGGCCCGCTTTGCCATGACCTTGTTTGAGCAAACCTGGGGGAGTTTACACACCTGGAATAGCCCAGAACAGGAACTGATGTGGGCGGCGGCCATTCTCCATAACTGCGGTCATTTCGTCAGTCATTCCGCCCATCACAAGCATTCCTACTATCTAATTCGCCATGGTGAACTGCTGGGCTATACCGAAACCGAACTAGAGGTGATTGCCAATATCGCCCGCTACCACCGTAAAAGTGGGCCTAAGAAAAAGCATGAAAATTTCCGGGCCCTGCCCACCCGCTACCATCGTCAGTTAGTACTACAGTTGAGCGCCTTGCTGCGCCTGGCTGTAGCCCTTGATCGGCGGGGAATGGGAGCGGTTAAAACCATTCATTGTCGGTTTGAACCCGAGTCCCAGGTACTCTATTTGGATATTCAGCCCTCCCACCCAGGGGAAGACTGTGCTTCAGAACTCTGGAACCTGGGCTATAAAAAGGAGTATTTTGAACAGGTATTTGAAGCTAAACTGGTGGCTCGACTGATCGCCGCCTAAGGAGTCCTTCTGTGTCAAAAATTCAGCAGCTTTCCGGCACCGCCATCCCCCTGGTGGGCAATGATATTGATACCGATCGCATCATCCCAGCCCGCTTCCTCAAGGCGATCACCTTTGATGGTCTGGGGGCTGAGGTCTTCGCCGATGACCGGGCCGCCCTGGGGGGGAGCCATGCCTTTGATCAACCCCAGTACCAGGGAGCCACCCTTCTGGTGGTGAATCGTAACTTTGGCTGTGGTTCCTCCCGGGAACATGCTCCCCAGGCGATCGCCCGCTGGGGCATTCAGGCCATCCTGGGGGAAAGTTTTGCGGAGATCTTCTTTGGTAACTGCCTGGCGATCGGTATCCCCTGTCTCACCGCCAGCCCGGAGGTGATTACCCAGGTCCAGGCTACCCTGGCGGCCCAGCCCAGCCAACCCCTGAGCCTGGATCTGCACCGCCTGGAGCTTCGGTGTGGAGCCCTCACTGCCCCCGTTGCCATTCCCCCTGGGGTGCGCCAGGCTTTTCTGGAGGGTGATTGGGATGCCTGTGGTCAGCTGGTGGCCAACACCTCCGCTATTCGGGCCACCGCCGCCCGCCTGCCCTATTTTCAGTGGTGATTGCCAGGCCATCCTACCCCCCTCTGCGGGATGGTCGAGGTGTACTCGACAGCCTCGGGGGTGTCTATCGCTCAAGGAGGGCGGGGGTTGAAATGCCCTGCCCGTATAGGTTTTAATGGGGTAGAGTCCCCACTCGCTGGGGACGGGATGGAAACTCAAAGACGTTCATCTCCAGCATGGTGAGGCCCCTTATTTTCACTACGCCTCTGACTAAGTTTTGTCAGTCACCCAGCTTCTGCAGTGTACTAATGAACTATTTGAATTTCTAGATTTTCTGCATTGATTGAGAAAAAACTGGCTTACGAGTCTTCAAATTAAAACGGAATCCTTGAGGTAGGATGTGCAATTTGACTCCACACACTGCCATTGCTTCATCTTTGAGCAGTTCGTCTAAATTGTTATAAGTTGCCGCTGATTCATCGACGACTGTTAGTGCCCCACGCCCCACGACTGTCAATTCGTCACTGTCTACAACTATTGCGGTATCTTCGTCAATGCCAAAGCCTAAGATACAGCAATTCTCATTATGAAAACCTTGAGTTCATTCTGGCTCTATTTATTGAGAACATTCTCAATAAATTTAATTGAAAAGCCTATGTTTTCCTTGGACGATCTAACGTAGAAACGTCGTTTTTTGCACAAGGGTTCTGAAATGAGAATTGCTGGTTTTATGGCGCCCACCTACTTAGATTTTATTAGGCTGTTTGGTCAGCAGATCCTCTGAATGCCAGCCACAACAGTAATTAGGCACGTTGTCCGATAAATAAGTTATAGACAATGCCAATCAGGGCCAAAACCAAAAGTAGGTGAATTAAGCCGCCGCCAATATGAATTGCGAATCCTAACAACCAGAGAATGAAAAGCACAACAATGCCAGTCCAGATAAGATTCAACATATTTTCTCCTAGTAAAAAAGTGATCAAAATTCAGTGTCTAGACCCTTTTGAGAAAGATGTTTCTAGTAATTGACGGCGTAAGTTTGCCAAGGGATCGATCTTCAGCCTCTTGAGAAGCTAGGGATGTGATGCTACTGGGGTTATTGATGGCGCCTCCCACGAGTAGCTTCCTTGCCCCCATAGAGAAGTTATTCCTTCAGAAAGATATCCGCTGAAAGCAGGGTTTCAGCCATTTACCGTGGCGAATGACTATACTTCATGTTTGGCAAACTCCACGGCAAATGACCCACTAGTCAGTCATTTTTTTGACTGCATCTTTCACATCTTCAACAGTGTGCCGAAGGCTTGCCTCTACCTGTTTTGCCTTCCCCTCTGCTTGAACTTTGGCATCGCCAGTCAGCTCACCTAAGGCTTCTTGAACCTTACCTTCGATATTTTTGGCGGTTGCTTTGCCTCTACCTTCTAAACTCATGATGGACTCCTCGCCTAGGCACTGGTCTGGTAAGCGATGATAGGTAAAATGGCTATAGTGCAATTACCCCAAAGTTATGGACTGTCCTCACTGCCAGAGCCACCAGGTTGTGAAAAACGGGCGTGAACCCCGCCCTAATGGAACGCTGATGCAGCG
>JBEITR010000051.1:0-22744 GCA_040374765.1 Leptolyngbya sp. | reverse complement strand
GGGAGTTTGTTAGAGTTGGTGTTATGGTCATGTGGTGTTGGCGTTATGGAGTGTCGGGTTGACCCCGTCTCTGGGTCACGTCGTCACCGGGTCAACGGGTGACCCCGTCACCCCTCTTCCCCCACCAGTCCGATGAGTGCCACTCCTCAAAGAATAACGCCCGGTGAATATTTAGCGCTAGAAACCGAAAGCTCGGTCAAACACGAGTACCGGAATGGTCTGGTGTGGGCCATGGCCGGAACCAGCGATCGCCACAACACCATTGCCCTGAATCTGGCCTTGGCCATACGGGCTAAGCTGAGGGGCACCCATTGCAGTATTTATTTTGCAGAGGTCAAAGCTCGTCTGGAGGAGTGCAATTGTTTTTACTACCCAGACCTGTTTGTCACCTGTGACCCCCGGGATCAAGAGACTGCCCATGACAAACGATTTCCTAAGTTAATTATTGAAGTGCTCTCCGACTCGACGGAAGCCTTTGACCGGGGAGATAAGTTTCGTGACTACCGCACCCTACCCAGCTTAGAGGAATACGTCTTGATAAGTACCAAAACCCCCCAGGTTGAGGTTTTTAGGCGCACTGAGTCAAACCTGTGGGTCTTGCAAGCCTATGGATCTGGAGATTTGCTGGTGTTAGAGAGTATTGAGTTATCTATGCCCATGGCGGAGATCTATGCAGATGTAAACCTTAATCTTGAATGAATGGGTCTTGCTGCCAAGGTTTCTAACAGGGCTGCCACCCTTTGCAAGCAAGCGTCCCGTTCTGACAGAGCTGATGTTTTGGATGTTTTGTATTTTTGCCATTGAGAGTTAAGAGGTATCAAAAAATCATGCACCCTAATCCGTTTACGTTGTCTCTGAGTTCTGGCATTCAAGTCAACCCGTCCGAAAACGGCTACACCCTGGGCCTGACCGCTAGCACTGGCGAAGGACTGATCGCTGCTGGGCTGACCGTACCAGCCCTCCCCGGATTAGAAAACGCGATCGCCCATTTACGGGAAGGAACGGCGACCTTACAGCAGTTGACCCAAACCCTGAGCGCACGGGAAGGGGCGGAAGTTGGGGAACAGTTGGCTGCCACCTTACAAGCGCTGGGCGATCGCGGCTGGTTGCAGTATGGGGTGTTGCCGCTGGCGATCGCCGAACCCATGGCAGACTCCGCCACCCTTGATCTTGATATCCCCCACTGGAGCCAGGCCAATGTCAGCCTGTCGCGCTTTGCCTACCAACGCAGCCACCAGGGCGGCATGGTGCTGGAGTCGCCCCTGTCAAAATTTCGGATTAAGCTCACCGACTGGCGAGCCAGTGCCCTGTTGGCCCAACTGGCCCAGCCCCAACCCCTGCGGCGGCTGACGCCACCGCCCCAAATTGGCCCAGAAACCGCCTATCAGTTCCTCAATCTGCTGTGGGCCACAGGGTTCCTGAGCGTCGAGGCGGAGGCCCCGGAGCTGCAACTGTGGGAGTTCCACAACCTACTGTTCCATAGCCGCAGCCGCCAGGGTCGCCACGACTACCCAACGGGGGATATCGCCGCCAGTGTAGGGGTTTGGGACCAGTTTCCGGTGGTCAAACCCCCGCTGGGTGGGGCCATTGTTCCCCTACCCCAGTTCAGCATTGATGCCATTCGCCAGCGGGATAAAACCCTGACCACCGCCCTGGAGAAACGGCAGTCGATGCGGGAGTACGACGACCATCGGCCCATTACCCTGGAGCAACTGGGGGAATTTCTCTACCGCACCGCCCGAGTCAAAGAAGTCTACAGCCTGGAGGCGGAGCAGCAGGCTCTGATCAAGGCCGAGTTTGGTGAGGCCTTTGACTGGGGCGAGGTCAGCCGCCGCCCCTACCCCTGCGGTGGGGCCATGTACGAGCTGGAAATTTACCCGGTGGTGCGCCACTGCCCTGGGGTGAACCCGGGCCTTTACCACTACGACCCCCTTAACCACCACCTGGTGCAAGTCGAGGCCGCCGAGGCCGATATCCAGGCCCTACTGCAGGACGCCCACCAGTCCAGCGGTGCCCAGGGGGTGCCCCAGGTGCTGCTGATCATCACCGCCCGCTTTGGCCGCCTGTTTCGCAAATATCGTTCCCTGGCCTACGCCCTGGTGCTGAAGCATGTGGGGGTGCTGTACGAAAACTTTTACCTGGTCGCCACCGCCATGGACCTGGCCCCCTGCGCCCTAGGGGCGGGGGATAGCGATCGCTTCGCCCAAGCCACCGGCCTCGACTACGTGGTGGAATCCTCCGTCGGCGAATTTATGCTAGGGTCCCTGCCCAGCGCAGAAGTTGGTGCGAGTCGGTCTCGTATACACACTTCAGAATCCTCTGTAATTCGCCCTCATACCCTTACCCCTCCAGGGGTTCAGCAGTCCTCCGGTACGAATTCGAGTTCACCGCGCATTATTAATCACCGCTATGCCATTACCGAACCACCCCTAGGGGAACGGTTTGCCACAAGTGTCTATAAAGCCATCGATCTAGACAACCAAAACCTGGAGGTGGCTATCAAAATATACGATCATCCTGTGTTTCGAGAAGACATTCTTCTACGCAAGATCAACAGCGAGCGGGAAGCCCTAACCAAGCTGCATCATCCCCATATTATTAAAATGCTGGACTGCGGCATTGATGAGGCAACGGGCTATTCATTCTTTGTGTTGGAATTAATGGATTCTAATTTATTTGACTATTTGAAAGAGCATGAATATAAAAATTGGCAGAGCTTCTTCGTAACGATTGCCTTACCTGTTCTAGAAGCGCTGGCCTTTTGCCACAATCAGCAATACCTGCATCGCGACCTTTGTTCTGTGAACGTCTTGATTAACCAGGACGGCCAGGTGAAACTTACTGATTTCGGTGAATCCAGACGGGTCGGTCAAGACCCACCAGGCTTTTCTGGCTTAAGTCACGATGTCAAGTCTCGTTACTTTCAACCCCCGGAAGCTGACAACGATACCTTGCCCTATGCCCGTGATGTATACACCTTTGGTGTCTTTTTAATCGAATGCCTCAAAGGCAAAAGTTTCTTCACTGATGCTGGGTTGAGGAGTCAGCAGATCGGTTTCTCTGAGGTGATTAACACGTTGCCTGTACCAGCCGAAATTCAAGCCCTAATTGCCCGCACTGTCGCCATTGACCCAGCCGAACGTCCGGCCACAGCCCAGGTGTTATTAGAGCAGCTTCAGCCGCTTGTGCAACAACTTTCCCTCCCGTCTCCCCCCCTCTCCCTCGCCCTCCCCCCCCACGACCTGGACGATCGCATTCCCGGTCTCGCCGACCTGCGCAACCACACCCTGGGGGACCCCCGCATCACCATCGTCATTCTGGATGGCAACCCCGACCACAGCCTCTCCTGTTTCGATGGGGCAGAGATCTCCAAGGTCTTCCCCTACTGGCACCCCGCCGCCGAGCCCGTGCCCCAGGAGGCCTATCTCAAATTTCAGGAAATTGACAACGACGACACCTTAGATAAAGACCAGAAAGCCGAAGCGATCAAGGCCGCCTTCCCCGAGGTTATCCTACGGCGCATCCACGGCGACAACCACGCCTGCCACATCACCAGCACCATCGTTGGTCAGGAAAACACTCCCTCTCCCGGTCTAGCCCCCCGCTGCCGGGTGATTAACGTCCCCCTCAATACCAGCAGCGACAATGAGGAGTTTATCTCCCCCCTCAACCTGGCCCGGGCCTTTGAGCTGGCCCTGGATCTGGGGGCCAACATCATCCACTGCGCCGCCTGTCGCCCTACCCAAACCGGAGAGGGGGAAGAGTTTTTGCTGCAGGCCCTACGCAAATGCCTGGATCAAAATATTCTGATCGTCGCCCCCGCCGGTAACGACGAAGGGGAATGCTGGTGCATGCCCGCCACCCTGCCGGGGGTGCTGTCGGTGGGGGCCCTCAAACCCGACGGTAAGCCCTACAAGTTCAGCAACTGGGGTGGCAACAACGCCCTGGAAGGAATCATGGCCCCCGGCGGCGAGATCCTCGGGGCCCAGCCCGCCAACGAAGCGCCGGTGCGACTGAAGGGCACCAGCATGGCCGCCCCGGTGATGACCGGGCTCTGTAGTCTGCTGATGAGCCGACAACTGCAACAGGGCAAACCCCTCGACGCCGAAGCCATCCGCGCCGCCCTACTGAACACCGCCCGACCCTGTACCGCCGCCGACACCGACGAACCGGAACGCTGCCTGCGGGGCAAGGTTAACCTCCCCGGTGCCATGGAGATTTTATTTGGCCCCTCCGTCACCATCTCCTTCACCGGCGACCAGGTTACCCGGCAGGACTATGGGGCGATCGCTCCATCAGTGGTCAGCAGCGAGGCCGTCGAGAATTTCGCCGCCCCCTCCCCCCTGCTCCCCGTCTCCCCTGCTCCCTCTCTCCCCATCACTCCTTCCACCATCACCCCCTCCACCGCCCACTCCGGCCATGTCTACGCCCTGGGGACGATCGCCTACGACTTTGGCGATGAGGCCCGGCGGGACACCTTTAAGCAGGCCATGGCTGCGGTCAACCAGGATGGGGTGCTGCTGCCGCCGGACCCCTACGACCCCCGCCAGATGGTGGACCACCTGGACCACCACCCCGACCAGGCCCCTGACCTGATCTGGACCTTGCAGCTCGACGGTAACACCCTCTACGCCCTCGACCCCAAGGGCCCCTTTGCCCCGGCCACCTATGAGATGTTTTTGTTAATGCTCAATGGCCAACTGGCTCCCCCCACCAGTGGGGAGTTTATCGATCACATCAGTCTGCCCGGTAAGCGCACTGACCGCACCGTGGTGCTGCTGTCGGGGGAGGAGGTGCCGGTGCTGAAGGTGCTAAACCCCCGGGGGATGTACGGCTGGAACGTGCCCACCCTGGTGGAGGCGGCCCTGGCCACCGTTACCCCCCCCGAAGGCGAAACGACCTTGCTGAGAGAAGGACTCACTGCCTTTTTGCAGCGGGTCTACCACGATCTGCGCAATGTGGGTCAGACCAGCCGCGATCGGGCCCTCAACTTTGCCGTCACCAACACCTTTCAGGCGGCGGCCACCTTTGCCGAGGCGATCGCCGACCGCCGCCAGCTGGACACCATTGAGGTGGAAAAAAGCCCCTACTGCCGCATGAATAGCGACTGCTGGGATGTGCTGCTGACCTTCTATGACCCCGAAGATGGCAAGCGATCGCGCCAGGTGTTCCGCTTTACCCTGGATGTGGCCGATACCATGCCCGTCACCGTCGGTCGCATCAAGCGTTGGGCCAAACCGGGTAAGGGGGTAAGGGGGTGAGGGGGTGACGGGCCTTTTTAACGCCGGACCGGTCGCCCTTTCCCTGGTAGAAGCAAAATAGCCGCCGTTGCCACCATACCCCCGGCGGCTCCAAAGGCCAGCAACACCCCCAGGGGCATGGCGACGGAATGGAGGGTGAATAACTGGAGGGAAACGGGGGTGGCATTCTGCACCGCGACGATGGCGATCGCCCCAATCCACAGGGCGGGAATCAGGGCAAACAGGAATCTAACCATAGAATCAAAAAACTAGTTGCCAAGGTATAAGCACTTTAGGTAGTATAAGCAATTGCGCTAGACAAGGGAAAACATGGCAAAACGGGTACAGGTGGTTCTCACCGAAGACATTCGCAAACTGGGCCAAAACGGTGATCTGGTAGAGGTGGCCCCGGGCTATGCCCGCAACTTCCTGCTGCCTAACGGTAAGGCAGTCCGCACCACCCCTGGGGTGTTAAAGCAGGTGGAGCGTCGCCGCGAAGCCGAACGGCAGCGGCAGATCGCCCTTAAGCAGGAGGCCGAAGCCACCAAGACCACCCTGGCCACCATTGGTATGTTTACCATTCAAAAACCCGTCGGTGAAAATGACGCCATTTTCGGTACCGTTACGGCCGTCGATGTGGCTAATGTGATTAAGTCTCTCTCCGGCAAAGAGGTGGATCGGCGCGATATTACCGTGCCCGACATCAATAAGCTAGGGGAATACCAGGCTGTGGTTAAGCTCCATCCCGAAGTCAGCGCCACGGTGAATCTGCGAGTCATCGCTGAGTAAATTGTCAGAGCCTGCTGGGGTCAATACCCACGTAATTAATCAAACACTCACACACTGAGGATATCCAACCATGGTGCAACGTCTAGTGGCGGTGCTTTTGATGATTCTGGCGGTTACCCTACAGGGCTGTGTGGCTAGTGGGAACGGGTTACTCGCCTATGTGGATGCGGCTGCCGGGTATGAATTTCGCTACCCTACTGGTTGGGTAGAGGTGCCCGTGTCGGTGGCTGCGGAGGTGGTATTTCACGACATTATCAACGAAACTGAAAACGTCAGCGTAGTCATTAGCGACGTTCCCGAAGGCAAGAGTCTAGAGGCTCTGGGCAGCCCGACGGAGGTGGGCTACAAGCTTTCTAAAAGCTTTAACACCCTGACCGCTGAGGAAGCCCAGGTGGAGTTGGTCAATGCCCAGCGCATCGATACCCCCGATAGTAAAACCTATTACATTCTGGAATACGTCGCCAGTCTTCCCTCCGGAGTCCGCCACAATCTAGCCAGCGCCATTGTCCGTCGGGGCAAGCTCTACACCTTTAACGCTTCAACCCAGGAAGACCGCTGGGAAAAGATGAAGGACCTGATGAAACAATCCGTAGCTTCCTTTAAGGTTGCCTAGGACCCATGGCAAGGGTAGCCCCTGACCGGCCCCAGTTTGTTCTGGCTTCCGCCTCTAAGGCACGACGGCTACTGCTGCTCGGGGCGGGCATCCATCCCTTTGTGTGTCCCAGCGATTTTGATGAGTCCCGGGTGGAGGTGGGTCCGCCCGACCAATACGTGCTGACCCTGGCCCAGGCCAAGGCAGAGACGGTGGCCCCCCAATTTACCCAGGCCCTGGTGCTAGGCTGCGATTCGGTGCTGGCTCTAGGGGGTCAGATCTATGGCAAGCCCGCCCATCGGGAGGAGGCGATCGCCCGCTGGCAGACCATGCGGGGGCAGATGGGGGAACTCTACACGGGCCATGTTTTAATCGGCCCCCAGGGTCAGATGGTGAGCCGTTGCGCCGTTACCCAGGTCTATTTTGCCGCTGTAGATGACCCTACCATTGTCGCCTATGTGGATACGGGGGAACCCCTGGCCTGCGCCGGGGCCTTCGCCATTGATGGCAAGGGGGGGCTGCTGGTGGAAAAAATCAACGGCTGCCACACCAATGTCATCGGCCTCAGTTTACCGGTGCTGCGATCGCTGCTGGAGGAACTGGGCTACGCCATCGGTGACTTTTGGTAGGTTAATCCTCCAGGTACCCCAGGTCCGCCAGGCGACGCTGCACCTCCGGGTCATCGTAGCCACTGGCCCGCCCCACCCCGGCCTGGGCTAGGGATTGGTCTGAGCGGTGGGCAAACCCCTGCAGGCAGTCCTGCAGCACCTCTACGTTTTCCGGCAGGATAGCGCTGAGGTCGAGGGCTTCGGCGGGGTCCACCAGAACATCGTAAAGTTCAGCCTGGCCACCTTCCGTTTCAATCAGCTTGTGCTGTCCCATCCAGATGGCCCGACGGATGCGATCGCAGTCGCGCCGCCTCACCAAGTCAGGCTGGCGTTTTTGCATCAGGTTGACCACGTTCTGGGGGGGAATCGCCTCGGCAAAGACGTAATCGTGGTCACCCCCGGGCTCGCCGGTCTGGGGGTGCTCCAGGGCCAGGGCCTGTTCCGTCGGGTTGGCTAGACCTGCGGCGGTCAGTACGGTGTGAAATAAGCGCCGGGTCGACACCACCTGATCGACGCTGTGGCCCCACCGATCAGGGCGAGCGGGGTCGCGAATGATCAAAGGCACCCGCACCAATTCGTTATAAATCGACAGGCTGTGGCCCATTAACTCCTTTTCCCCCAGGTGTTCGCCGTGATCCGCACAGATAATCACCAGGGTGTGGTCCAGGCGGTCAGTCTGGCGTAGACGGTGGAAGAAGTTGCCCAGCAGGGCGTCCTGGTAGGCCACCTCGGCGTCGTACATGCCGTCCAGGGTTCGCTTCTGGTGATCATCCAGGGCTCCGGTGAGGGGGGCTAGCCAGCCATAGACATCACTGTTAAATCGCTGCAGAAAGCTCTGGGCCTGGCGATCGGCCAGTACATGGGGAGCAAAGGCTTCGATGTAGGACCGGGGGGGGTGGTAGGGCATGTGGGTGCCCATCAGGTTAACAAAGGCAAAAATGGGTTGATCGGCTCCCACCCCCGGCCGATCAATCAACAGATTGGCCGTATCCTCCAGGGATTTCTGGCTATTGCCCTTAAAGCTCAGGGCGGTTTGCCAGAGGGGCACCATCAGGGGCGTAAAGGAAAGGGCTAGGAGGGTATCGGAGCGGGCAAAGGCGTCCTGTACCCCCTGTAGTAGCCGGGCTAGTCGGCCCTTGAACCATTGCCGATAGCGCCCCATCAGCCCCGATCTCGACCCGGCCTGGTTGGGACGGGTGGTGAGCAGGCCACTGTAGTTGAGAAAGCTGGTAAACCCTCGCCGCAGCCCATTGTTGATCACCCCCACCAGGGGATTGTTACAGAACCCGGCGGTATAGTAGCCCCCCGCCGCCAGCCGCTCCGCCAGGGTGGGGAGGGTATCGGGCAGCACCGAATAGGACTGTACCATGGTGTGTTCGGAGGGGTAGAGCCCGGTGAACATGGAGGCATGGGAGGGCACGGTCCACTGGGCCGCCGCCACCGCCTGGGTAAAGCGGGTAGCCTGGGCAGCAATGGCGTCCAGGTGGGGGGAGGTGGGGCGGGGATAACCATAGCAGGACAGCCGGTCCAGCCGCTGGGTATCCAGCACCAGGAACAAAATATCGGAGCGAGCAACCGTGGGCATGGAGCACCATCCTCTAAAGGTTCGCTCCTATGCTAAACCCTTCCGTCCTGTCCTTACGCACTTCTGAGGGCAACAATCGGGTCGAGGCGGGCCGCCTGGCGGGCGGGGACAACGCCAAAAAAGAGGCCGATACCGCCGGAAATACTCACGGCCAGTAAAATCGCCGCCGCCGATACCGCCGCATCAAAGGGGGTAAAGACCGCTATTAGGAGCACCCCACCCACCCCCAGACCGGTGCCAACTATCCCCCCTGCCACCGATAGGATGATTGCCTCAATTAAAAACTGGCCTAGAATATCTGCCTGGGTGGCACCGATCGCCTTGCGTAGGCCGATTTCCTGGGTGCGTTCCCGCACCGACACCAGCATAATGTTCATGATGCCGATGCCCCCCACCAGCAGGGAAATACCGGCGATCGCCGCCAGCATCAGGGTGAGGGCACCGGTAATGGTGTTGGCAATGGAGAGCAGGGTATCCTGGCTGCTGATATAGAAGTCATCTTCGTCCCTAATGCTATGGCGCAACCGCAGCAGATTGGTGACCTGAAATTCGGCGGTGGCCATGGTTTGGCGATCGCGGGCGGCTACGGTAATAAAGGAAACCGGAATGCCGTAGGGCGATCGCTCGATGCCCGCCAGCCGGTTGGCCTGGGTCGTCAGGGGCACCAAAATCGCATCGTCGTAGTCCAGGCCCAGGTTCGATCCCTTCTTCGCCAGTACTCCAATCACATCAAAGGTAACCCCACCAATGCGCAGGGATTGCCCCACCGCCTGGTCATGGTCAAATAGGCGTTGCTTCAGGGTACTGCCCAGCACCGCCACCGGAGCATTGCGGCTGAGATCGAGATCGCTGAGGAAGCGACCGGTGGCCACGTCAAAACTACGTACCGTCAAAAAGCCCGGCCCCGTCCCCACCACATTGACATTGGCATTACGGTTGGCGACGGTGGCTAACTGGCGGGAACTGGCCTCGGCCGCTACCCCGGTCACCGTCGGCACCTGCCGGGCGATCGCGGCGGCATCCGCCAGTACAAGGGTACGGGGTACGTTGAGAGCCCCTAGGCGGCGGGTTTCCCGAGTACCCGGCACCACAAATAGGACATTCGGCCCCAGGGTTTCCAGTTGGCCATTAATAAACCGCTGGGCTCCTTGCCCCAATCCCACCATGGTAATCACCGAGGCATTACCAATGACAATACCCAGCATCGTCAGGGTACTCCGCAGCCGGTTAGCCGCCAGGGTTTTAACCGCCATTGCCAGACTTTCTTGCAAATTCATCGATTTATAAACTCAAAACGCATATGCAGTAGGGCTTTAACAGGTATGATGTGGCTGATTTGGTTGACCTACAGGCGTATACAGCTCATGGCCCCGCAACTCCGTATTTTTGTCCCCCCCCATCCCTTGGTCAAGCACTGGCTAGGGGTCGCTCGTGATGCCGACACCCCCTCGCCGCTGTTTCGTTCGGCCCTGGTGGAATTGGGGCGCTGGCTCACCTACGAGGCCATTCGGGAATGGCTGCCCACCCTTGACACTACCATCACCACTCCCATGGGTCCCTGTCCCGCCACCTTTATTAATCCTGACACCCCCACCATGATTGTGCCCATTCTACGGGCTGGCTTGGGGCTGATGCCAGGTATTCAGGAGCTCTTACCCCTGGCCTCGGTTTACCACATGGGTTTTGTGCGGGACGAGGAAACCCTGGAAGCCAGTTGCTACCTCAACCGCCTCCCCGATCGCCTGGATGCCCAAACCCGGGTAATTATCAGTGAACCGATGCTGGCCACGGGCGGCACCCTGATGGCTCTGATGGCCGAACTCACCCAGCGGGGCATTGATCCGGCGGCTACCCGGGTGATTGCGGTGGTGGCCTCGCCCCCAGCCCTGCAGAAGCTGGCCCAGGCCTATCCCAGTCTGACCATTTTTGCCGCCGCCATCGATGAAGTGGTCAACGATAACGGGTTTATTGTGCCGGGGTTGGGGGATGCGGGCGATCGCAGCTTTGGCACCTGATCCCTGCGGGCCTTACCCCGGGTATGGGGCCGTCGCCCTTACCGTCGCCGGTCAGCTACTGGAGGCCAGGATGGACTGGACAAAGTCCCGTAGCAGAGGCTCCACCACCTCAGGCCGCTCCAGGTGGGGCAGCACCCCCGCCCCCGCCACCTGGTGGAGGGCGACGATAGCCCTGGGGTTCAGACTGGCCAGGCGTTTGAGCACCGCTGGCGGGGTAAACCGGGATTTTTCCCCCAACACCATCACCGTGGGCACCTGGAGCTGGCCCAGGTAGGCCGCCAGGTCAAAGCTAATCGCCCCGGTTAGGGAGGCCAGGGCGGCATACTCAGCCTGAGGCTGCTGGGTGCCCGTGAGGTAGGCCTGCACCATCTCAGGGGTAACCCGATCTCCATCGGCAAACAGGACGGTGCTGAGAAACCACCGCACCGCCAGTTCATTGGCGGCCCCCAGCCCATAGACCAGGCGATCCAGGCCAGGTACACGGGTCAGCAGGGCTGGTAGGCTAAGGCGATAGTCGCGCCCAAAATCCCGATTACCCAGGGGCGATACGAGGAATAATCCCCGGCACAGATCGGGGCGCTGAATCGCCAGCCGGATCACCACCCCGGCGGTTAGGGAGGTGGCTGCAATTAGGGCGGGGGCAAGATCTAAGGACTCCAGCAGATGGGTAATTAGGGCAAAGTAGTCCTCCACCCGGTAGGCTCTCACCGGATGGGTGGATTGGCCCCAACCAATTAGGTCGGGAGCAATCACCCGGTAGGATGGGCCGAGGTTCCCATAGACCCGAGACCACTCAAAGGCCGAAGACCCACCCCCCAAGCTATGGAGAAACACCAGGGTGGGGGCACGGTCACCGGCAGCGGTGGCGTTAGTGTAGTAGACCATTACCCCCAGATCGGTTGCCAAGACCCTTTGTACAAACCCCTGGGGTTGGAAATTGAGCACGGTTAAGTTAGTCCGGTTTTACAACAATGGGATACTATGCCAAGAACTTAGAGTAACTTTGTTTTAGTGCTTCCATCAACAGCCGAGTTTACAAAGGTTGGGGCGGCTTTAATGGGGCGGAGAAGACCCTGAAGATGGACTCAAGTCTCCATAAGACAGATAAAGTCAGAAAAATAAAAAACTATCGGGGATTTCATCGTAAAATGTGTCGACCCTTGGCCGTTTAGTGGGAATATGTTGGCAATCGTAGGCAGGTCTGGCCTGGATTGTCCTAGGGAGAGGCCGGCCTTTCGGTAGATAGGCTTTGGAGCACAGCTAGGGGCAAGAAAACATCGCCGATCTGTATGAGGTAAATTGAATGACCGATAACATCCTGGAAGTTAAGCATCTGAGTGTCTGCTTTGAGCTAGATCACCAGGTTACCCAGGCTGTCAACCGTATTTCTTTTCAGGTGAAGCGGGGTCAAACCCTCGGCATTGTGGGGGAATCGGGCTCGGGTAAGTCGGTGACCGCCCTGGCGGTGATGGGTTTGGTGCCCTCGCCCCCTGGCCGCCTCACCCAGGGTGAGATCTGGCTACACCAGCGGCACCAGGCGGCCATTAACCTCTGTGCCCTATCGGAGGCCGAGCGCCAGGGCTACCGGGGTGGCCAGGTGGCGATGATCTTTCAGGAACCCATGAGTTCCCTTAACCCGGTTTACACCATTGGTTTTCAAATCATTGAGGCGATTCGCCAGCATCAGTCGGTAACGCCGGAGCAGGCCCAGCACCAGGCGATCGCCCGCCTGCAGGAGGTCAAACTCCTACCCCCTGAAGAGAATCTGCGCCAGGAAATCCTTGCCACCAGCCCAGGCCTGGGGGACGGGGAGTTGCACAGGGAAATCAACGGCCGCTACCAGGCCCTGCTCAACCGCTATCCCCACGAACTCTCTGGCGGGCAACTGCAGCGGGTGATGATTGCCATGGCCATTGCCGGTGATCCAGATTTGCTGATTGCCGACGAACCCACCACTGCCCTGGATGTGACGGTGCAGGCCACCATTCTCGACCTGCTGCGGGAGCTGCGCGATCGCCGTGGCATGGCCCTAATGTTCATCACCCACGACCTGGGCATTATTGCCGAGATCGCCGACCAGGTGGCGGTCATGTACCGGGGTGAAATTGTTGAGAGTGGGCCGGTGTTGGAGATTTTCGCCCACCCCCGCCATCCCTACACCCGCGGCCTGCTGGCCTGCCGCCCCCGCCCCGATCAACGGCTGCAGCGACTACCGACGGTGGCTGACTTCATGGTGGTCGATCAGGTGGACGGCCAGCCCCTGATTCGGGAAAAGATCCTGGGGTCAGGATCCCGGTTCCAGTTTGCCAGCCTGACAGCGGAGGACCTGGCCCGCCGCGATCGCACCCTGGAGGCCAGTGGTCCCCTGCTGGTGGTGGAGAACCTGCAGGTGGGTTATCCGGTGCGGGGCGTCTTTGGCCACACCCACCGGTATGTCATGGCCGTCAATGATGTTTCCTTTCACATTCGCCAGGGGGAAACCTTTGGCCTGGTAGGGGAGTCAGGCTGTGGTAAAACCACCCTGGGACGGGCCTTGCTGCGTTTGGTCACGGCTCGCAGTGGGCGCATCTGGTTTGCAGGCAAAGACATTCTGGCCCTCCAGCCCCGCCAACTGCGCCGACTCCGCCGGGATATGCAGATTATTTTTCAAGACCCCTTTAGCGCCCTCGACCCCCGCATGAGTGTTGGGGCGGCCATTGCCGAACCCCTCAAGGTCCATGGGGTTGACAAGGGGCGGATCAACCGCCGCCAGCGGGTGACCTATTTGCTAGAGCGGGTGGGGCTCAGCGCCGATTGTCTGCATCGCTTTCCCCACGAGTTTTCTGGGGGGCAACGCCAGCGCATTTGTATTGCCCGCGCCCTGGCCCTTAACCCCAAGTTTATTATTTGCGATGAGTCGGTTTCGGCCCTGGATGTATCGGTGCAGGCCCAGGTGCTGAATCTGCTCAAGGAGATCCAGAGCGAATTCAACCTCACCTACATTTTTATTTCCCACGACTTGGGGGTGGTGAAGTTTATGAGCGATCGCATCATGGTGATGAACCAGGGCCAGGTCGAAGAAATCGGCCCCGCCGAGACGATCTACCGCCAGCCCCAGAGTGCCTACACCCAGCAGTTAATTAACGCCATTCCCCTGGGCAGCCTGGAGCGCATTAGGGCGTTGCAAAATCAGCGTCAACTTCTCCTGACTGCTTAGCAGAATTCCAGGGGTTTGCTAGGCTAATGGGTAGGCCCCTGGCTGAGCTCACCCCTACCAGTAGTTTTTCCTTCTCGATATGCCCAGAACCCAACGCAACGACAACTTTATTGACAAGTCCTTTACGGTCATGGCCGATCTGATCCTAAAGATGATGCCGACCAAACAGAGCGAGAAAGAAGCCTTTGCCTACTACCGAGACGGCATGTCGGCCCAGGCCGATGGGGAATACGCCGAAGCTATGGATAATTATCGGGAAGCCCTCACCCTAGAAGAAGACCCCTACGATAGAAGTTTTATTTTGTACAACATGGGGTTGATCCATGCCAGTAACGGCGAGCACCAGACGGCCCTGGAGAAATACCACGAAGCCCTGGAACTCAACCCCCGCATGTGCCAGGCCCTCAACAACATCGCGGTGATTTACCACTACCAGGGGGAGCAGGCAGAGGTTGCGGGCGATACGGACGGGGCCCAGTCCCTCTTTGATGAAGCCGCCCGCTACTGGCTAGAGGCGATTTCCATTGCCCCTAACAACTACATTGAGGCCCAAAACTGGCTTAAAAATACAGGCCGAATGAAAAACGATATTTTCTTCTAAGTAGTTTTTTCTTTTTTCCCAGGTTTTATGATTGATCTAGAACAGGTCCGTAAGGTGGCTCTTTTAGCTCGCCTCGCCCTTTCCCCTGAGGAAGAGCAGCAGTTTACCGGCCAGCTCAGCAGCATTTTAGAGTACGTTGATCACCTCAGTGAACTGGATACGGAGGCGGTAGAGCCCACCACCCGGGCGATCGATCTGAGTAATGTAACCCGGCCCGACCACCTGGAGCCCTTTGGTGATCGGGAGGAGATGCTCAACTGCGCCCCCGATCGGGAGGGTGACTTCTTTAAGGTACCGAAAATCCTGGAGGAATAGGGGAGCTTAGGAGAGGAAGGAGAGTTTTAGGATAAACTCTGGCACTCCTGATTACTGACCCCCGCCCCCTCTAGGTCTGGTCCCCCACCATGGTCCGCAGACCCTCCAGGGTGGCGGGAAGACTACGGGGGTCCATAAACAGCACCTTGGTACTTTCACTGCTGCCAATCTTCAGGCCCATTTCCAGGTAATGCTGGGCCATTAGGAACTCCAGGGCGGCCTGGGTGCCTGGGTTGGCGGCCAGGGCCTGGGCGATGGTGGCCAGGGCTTCACTGGTGGCCTGGGCCCGCAGCACCTGTTCTTGCCGGAGGGCTTCGGCCTTCAACAAAATAGTCTTTTGCTCCCCCTGTGCATCCAGAATGGCGGCCTTCTGCCGGGCCTCCGCATCTAATACCGCCGATTCTGCCCGGCCCCGAGCCGAGTTTACCGCCGCCTCCCGTTCTCCTTCCGAGGTCAGTACCGCCGCCCGCTTTTTCCGCTCCGCCGCCATTTGCAGCTCCATGGACTCTTGCACCGCCTTGGAGGGGACAATATCCCGCAATTCTACCCGGGTAACCTTGACCCCCCAGGGGTCGGTGGAAATATCCAGTTCCCGCAGCAGGGTTTCGTTAATCTCAGAGCGGGCGGTGAAGGTTTCGTCTAGCTCCAGTTTGCCCATTTCGGCGCGAATTTGGGTGAGCACCAGGTTAACCATGGCGGACTGGAGGTTTTCGACTTTGTAGTAGGCCTTTTCTAAGTCCACAATCTGCCAGTACACCACCGCATCTACGGTAATCGATACATTGTCGCGGGTAATGCACTGCTGGGGGGGAATATCTAATACCCGCTCTCGGATGGTTTGCTTAAAGACCACCTTATCTAGAAAGGGAATGATGAAATTTAAGCCGGGAGTGAGTTTTTTACCGGTGTACTTACCCAGGGTTTCCACCAGGGCTTCGTCACTTTGATTAATGATTTTGACGGAGTTGGCGGCTACCGAACCACCCAGAATCAACATCAGGAAAAAGCCAAGTAAATTATCCATAGGTCAACCTTTACCTATTTTTTATTTCTACGCTTTCCGTAGCGGTAGCCCCGGTGAAGGGGGCGGCACCCTAGAATAGCTGGCCAGGCCTAGCTTGCACCGATTAACCTTGGCCCCGGCCTTTTGGTCATAGTTATGGCCCGGTCCCATTATAGTCTATGGGACCGGGCTGGATTTTTACCCCAGGGTCAAGGGGGCAGAACACCTACCCAGCCTGCATTGGGTCTTGGTTTCTTGGGTCTGCAATAGCTTGACCAGTACGCAACCGCCCACCTTGCCCGCCACCATACTCAAGTAAAGAATTGATAAAACACTGAAAATATAGCTTTGGCTAGCCCGCTGGGGACAGAGTGAATCGGTCAAAATCTTTGGATGGAACTGTTGACTTGTAATTAGAAATACCAATTCACAAGTCAATCTGGTGGATAAATGGCCCCATAGGGTTTCTATCTTCTGTCCTACCTGAATGTTGGCAATGTCTTTCCTTTCTCTCAAACGTCGTAGGCTAACCATACTTAGCCTTTTCTCCTGTCTTCTGCTTGGCCTGGCGGCCACCCTATTGCCCGTAAAGGCAGAGGTGGCTCCGATGATCGCAGGGTCGGCCATGGAGTTAATTGAGGCTCCAATGGCTGATAATTGTCAGGCCGCCGCTAAGGGTGAACGCCACTATCGCTTAATTGGTAATGCTGATACGGTGCATTGGGGGTATTTCAGTAAATCCCTGGCTCCCGTACTAACCATCAACTCAAAAGACCAGGTAACCATGGACCTGATCACCCACCATGCCGGTGATGACTACGATCGCATGATTAAGGGTGACCCTGGTATCGAGAGTATCTACCAATGGACTAAAGCCCAGCCAGCCGTCTCTAACCGGGGGCCTGGGGTCCATATCCTGACTGGCCCTGTGAAAATCTGTGGTGCAGAGCCGGGGGATATCTTAGAAGTCCGCATCCTCGATCTGAAGCCTAAGCCCAGTGGCAACCCCCTCTACAAAAATAAAACCTTCGGCTCTAATGCAGCCGCCTGGTGGGGGTTTCACTATAAAAACCTGGCCCAGGAGCCCAAGCCCCGTGAGGTGATTACCATCTACGAAATTGATGCCACGGGTCGGCGTAGCTGGGCTAAACCAGTCTACAACTACCGGTGGACTGAGCAAACCACACCGGATGGTAAGCAGCACAGCACCATTGATTACCCCGGCATCATCGTGGACCATAGCAAGGTGGTGGAAAACACCGAGGCCCTTAAAGGCATTAAGATCCCCCTGCGTCTTCATATTGGTGCCATGGGGGTGGCTCCGAAGGAGGCAGAGATCGTTAATTCCATTCCGCCGGGCTACTTCGGCGGCAACATGGATGACCGCAATGTTGGAGCTGGCACCTCTATGTATTACCCGGTTTCGGTGCCGGGTGCCCTATTTTCAGCGGGGGATGCCCATACTGCCCAGGGAGACTCTGAGCTGGACGGTACCGCCATTGAAACGTCCCTGATTGGCACCTTCCAGTTTGTTTTGCACAAGCAAAATAAGCTGGCCGGCACAATTTTAGAGGGGGTGAATTACCCTCTGCTGGAAACTCCCGACTCCTGGATTGTCCATGGCTTTACCTTCCCCAACTACCTAGAAGCGCTGGGGCCAGAGGCTCAAACCAAAATCTTTTCGATGTCCTCCCTAGACCCCGCTCTGAAGGACTGCTCGACTAAGGTTCGGGACTTTTTGATGAATGGTATGAGTATGAGCGAAGATGAAGCCTACTCCCTAATTACGGTGGGTAGTGACTTCGCCATTACCCAGGTGGTGGACGGCAACTGGGGTGTTCATGGCATTATTCCTAAGGCTGCCTTTGGCGATCGCTCGGTTAAACCTAAACCAGAGGTTTAGGTGAGGGTTTAGTTCTTCACAAACGCTACCTTGAGTGCTGACTTGGCCCTCTCCCCATCTGGGGAGGGGGCTTTGCGATCTAGCCTTACCCTGGGGTGGTTGGGCCAATGTCAGGGGGCTGGTTGTTGCCAGCGCTCCAGGGTGGGAATATTGCGGGTCAACAGCCACCCCAGGGGGCGAGGTACTCCCATCTGGCCCAGCTTGCCAATGCAGAATCTCTGCATCTCTGGAGCTGTCATTGTTGGTTGGATAAATGCGCCGTCCTGGTAGCAGAAGCTGCAGTAACGGTTACTTTTAGATCCATCGGCATGGGTGCCTCCACCCATGGGATCTTTGGCAAGGGGCATGCCACAACTCTGGCAGATATTTTTCATAGGACTCACTCCTGGTGTTTACCCGATTTAGCCGCTCGGTTTAGGTGAAAGCTGGCCAGGGACAGGCCGAAGTCAATCAACCTAGGCTCCTTTCCTGGGTTTTGGGGATGGTAGGGTGGGGGGTAGGGATGGGGCAATTATTGCCGGGAAGGCCCATGTCTATAGTATCGTTTTGGCTAGCCCGCTGAGGGCCGGATGGGTTTTTGGCTTGCCTTCCAGGGGTTCAGGCTGCGATGGTTTTTATTTACTTCAGCGTTAGGTAGAAGGCACGGACTATGAAAAAGTACAGAGCTGGACTCAATCAACCAGTACCCAGGCCCAGGTGGTCTATAGCCGGGTGGATTCTGGCGGTGGTGTTTGGGCTGGGCATTCTGCCCTGGCCATTTCTATCCATGGGTGCGCTCTTTATCTTTGACTCACCTATCGAGAGCCGAATCGACGAGATTCAACGATATACATTTTTGCTGTTGACGGTGTTTTATCCGGTTTTGTACGGGGCGGGTTTTTTATTATATTGGCAGCTACGGAGGCGTTCGGTGGGGGAAGGGACGGCGCTGTTTTCCTGGCTGATTCCTGCGTTGACACCGGCCTATTATGTATTTTTTTTCCTAAGCACCTGAGGGATGGAGATGGGGCTATTTTATGACTTGTGCTGGCAAGGTGTTTCTACTGGGCCTTGCCCGTAGGGGGGTGGGGTTGTCGGAGCTGATCGGGATGAATTGGCCCAAAATACCTAAGGTTTTATCTATGCACATATCGATCACCATTAAGCACATTCTAAACACACGCGTGCAACTATTGTTGTAGTCTATGTGCATAAAGATCACCATTGAGTGCATCCTAAACACACCCCTGTGATCGTTAAAATTTGGCTAAAAACCATTGTTGTGGTCTATGTCTATGTCGATCACCATTGAGTGCATGCTAAACACAGGCCTGTGATCGTTATACACACCCGTGTGATCGTTATGTGCACGGGTGTGATCGACATGTGCACGGGTGTGATCGTTATGCGCACGGGTGTGATCGTTATGCGCACGGGTGTGATCGTTATGCGCACGGGTGTGATCGATAGGTGCACGGGTGTGATCGATAGGTGCAGGGCTGCGATCGATAGGTGCACGGGTGTGATCGATAGGTGCATGGGTGTGATCGTTATGTGCACGGGTGTGATCGGTATACACAGGGGTGCGATCGGTAGGTGCAGCCCTGCGATCGCGGTTGGTGGGGGTGCGATCGCAGTTGGTCACCTGCTGGGGGGTACTGTTGGGCCTTGATTCTCAAGTTGGGGGTGGGAACCCATGGGCGGAGTAGGGTGAGATACACAATTGCGGAAGTGTTCAGAAAACAGTGCCAGATCAGGCTGAAACCATTGATTTCTGGTTGCCAGAACCAGGGTTTACACAGAAATCTGAACAGTCCCGCAACCATCCGTAATCTCTAGTCACAAAATATCGGATTCTTACCTGGGGGTAATATTCGTTAACATCCCGTGAACTTGGGGGCAGAGTCCTATCGCGATAGGGCTGAACAGGGGAGGATAACCTTGTTAACACCGCTAAAGCCTCTATTTCTAATCTCCTATAACTAAACCAACCCCTGGTGCTCATTTGCACCAGGGGTTATTTAATCGGGTCTCAGGTAAGCTCTAACACTTTTGATTCCTTGATTAACACCGCCAGGAAATCTATACTCTGGCTGCCTAGGGAGATTGACAGCGTTGCTATACCAGGTATCGGGCAATCACAATCACCCCAGCTAACACCAGGTAGAAGGGGTAGATAGAGAAGGACCCAATGGCCCTGAATAGGGACTGAACCACGTTAAACCCCTGCATCGGTTTGATGAGGAATAAGTCTCGATCGGTAGCCTGGCCAGAGTGGAGTTTGGCAACAAAGTGGTTGTAAACATCCCGAAAGGCCCGCTCTTGCCCCAGGTAATAGGCGTCGAGCAGAAGGAAGAGCAGGACTGGAATAAAGGTGATCCAGACATAGTGGGGATTTTTTTGATCGACGATCACCACCAGCATGGCTGAGACCAGGGAAATGCACCAGGTTTTGCAATTGCCACTGTTGCCCGCCATGCGGGTGATGATGGCTTGCAACATACCCAGATAGCTCTGCACCGCTGCAGACTCCCCCGTAACCGGGCGGGGCGTGGGTTGGGGTGCGGTCATGGTGGCCTCCTTGGGGGGTAGGGGGTAGGCGATTGTCTAGCCGGTCAGACAACGGGTTGAATGAAAAACTAGCCTGCTACTCAGAAGGCTGAGGACCGGTTGAGGGGAGGATCGTGCCACCGCCCCTCGATCACCCGCTCAATCCCCTGCTCAATGTTGAGCCAGGCATCATCTGGGTCAGGCCATTGGGTAACCGGTTTCAGGCCCGTCGGCAAGGCTTGCAAGTGGCTGATGGGGGTTTTGGCCCAATTGACCGGGCGCAGTAGGATGGGAATCACCTGAGCCTCCCCGGCCCGGTGACGTTCCAGGGCGCGTTTTGTCTCGATGCCGTAGCAGTAGTCAGAGGCTAGAAAATCTGGGCTGACCAGCAGCAAGATAATATCCGCCTTTTCCAGGTTGGTTTCCAGGGCGGCTTGCCAGTCTGACCCTGGGAAAATGCGGCGATCGTGCCAGGGTTGAATCAGCCCGTGCCGCTCCAGGAGTTTTAGCCGAATTTCCAGACAGTCCCGCAGGGTTTCATCCTGGTGGGAATAGCTGTAGAACAGCCGCAGGGCAGATCTGCCCTCCCGACCCTGCTGCCAGTCATCGCCTGGAGGAGACCCTCTGCGGCGAGACTCCCGTAGATCAATTCCCCACAACAGCTCCCCCACATCGATGGTAATCAGTTTGTTGTTGTCGATCACCTCAGGAAATTGCTTAACTCCTTCGCTTTCCATCACCCGTAATTTTTGGTAGCCGACAATCAACCCTGGATAGGCCGGATGGGGCACCCCCTGGGTAGGGGTAAACTTAAAGCTGCTGTGGATGCGATCAAAGTCAGACCGGATAATCGCCAATAACCGCTGCCGTCCTTCCTTGGCCCCCTTGACGTTGATGGTGACGCACCTGTCCTGGCGGTCAGCCTTGACCAGGGCCTGGTTGTCTTCAAAGGTCAGGATGGTACCCATACGCCAGCGCCACTGGGGCTTGCTTAAAACATGGGTGCGGACAATGAATCGGGGCATTAACCCCTCCGGCAGGATCGGGTATGCATAGCGAAAGTTGAGGCATGCTCGCGGATCAAACCCTGCCGCCTCCGGGGGCTGTTGCTTGTCGAGCAGATCGGTAATCAGATAGCGATTTTCATCCTCTGGGAAGCGAAAGCACAATTCAAATTTTCGCATCAGCTCCAGCAGAAAGCTGTGGCGCTCCGGCGGATACTGCTGCGGATCAAGCAGGTGGCTCAGCTCTGTCATGGCCAGTTCCCCTCGGCTGGCACTTAAATCCTGGGCATTTAGGAGCCTGTAGATACCATTGGTGACCCAGCGGGGGTTGAGCACGTGGGTATCCCGCAGGCGGGCATCTTCTCTGTAGTTGAGGGCAATGCCCAAACTATGGAGATAGCCCGCCAGGGAGTTTTGGGCCTGGGGATCTGACTCCCCATCCTGGCAACAGATCTGCCGGAATTGCTCAAAGGAAATATAGTTGTCTGCCATTTTGGCCAACTCCTGCTTGATCTCAAACCAACTGGCCGGGAAGGGGTCTCGCAGGTGTTCAAGCTGGTCGGTTACTGCTTCGATTGTGGATCGCAGCTGATCAATCCCCGTCGGTGTTTGGCAGTCGGTGGCGATGAAGTCACGAATATTGGCAAACTTTTGCCGCAGGGCATTGCGGTTAACATCAAAGGGGTGCTCCCCAACCTTATTTAGCACCACAATCACCGGGGAATGGCCGCCAAAACTTTGAATCAGCTCTAGCCAATACTCCGCATCCTCATCTTCATGCCCCTGGCGGCCATTTAAGACCAGCAGATACAGACTCCGATCGGTGAGAAAGAACTGGTGGGTGGAGTGCATAATCTCTTGGCCGCCAAAGTCCCAGACGTTGAGGGTGATGACCTCGTCGCCAGCCAACCGCAGCTCCCACTGGGTGATCTCAATGCCCTCGGTTTTTTTAGAGTCGGGGTTGAAGGCCTGGTTAACCAGGCGGTTGACCAGGGAGGTTTTGCCAACGGCGCCATAACCCACCAAAATCAGTTTGGCTTCATTCAGGGGTTTCTGGTCCGCCAGGGCGCGGAAGTAGTAGTTGAGAATTTCCTGGGGATTAGCCGGCTCCGCCCCTTTCTGCACCTGTTCCGATGTAGGCCCCAGGATCGGCGAGGGGATCCTTAAGCGATCATTACCCTGTAGGTAAAGCGTAGTGAGCTGGGTGAGCTGGCCGATCGCCTCTGGCAGCGTCGTCAGTTGATTGCCCTGCAGGTCAAGCTCGGTGAGCTGGGTGAGCTGGCCGATCGCCTCTGGCAGCGTCGTCAGTTGATTGCCCGCGAGGTCAAGCTCGGTGAGCTGGGTGAGCTGGCCGATCGCCTCTG
>JBEITR010000002.1:0-151048 GCA_040374765.1 Leptolyngbya sp. | reverse complement strand
TCCTGAGGAAGACGCAGTAGTGTAGGATCCTTTGCGTCTCATCTACTTCGATCGTACCTCGTTAGCTCAAGAACCGCTATATGCGAAATTCCGTATTCAACATGTGATGCAAATCACCTGCTGGTCCCGGAGGGTATGCTAGAAAAGCATGAGGAGACCAATAATCAATAAAGGTTGACGCAATCAACTCACTTATATGGGAGTTGTTGGAGTTTAGAGTCTTCACGGTTTTTTGGTAGTTCTTAAGACTATTTGAAAAATGATGTCTACGGTGGGCAATGCTTTCTTATTTCTTTACATAAAACTATCTATTTTGTAGGGCTTTCTAAGAAAATATGTGTACGGAGAAGTCCGAAAAGGTATGAAAATATCCCTATTTAATAGGTGATAGAAGTTACTTGTTAACTCCCAAAGGATATGCTAGAAAGATATTATGGCTCGATGAAGAGTAAAGCTAAAAACCGATTTTTTGTTGAATTTTGAGTCGTTAGTTTTTTGGCTGCTTTCTGGGATTTTCTGGAAATACCATCTGTAGGCTAATGAATGTATTGCAGTATAGATAAAACGAAATGTATTGCAGTATAGATAAAACGAAATGTATTGCAGTATAGATAAAACGACTGATATGTCGGGAATGGGAGAAGCTATACAGTATAAATGAGGTCTTTTTTTGATATTTTAAGATTCTTATTTGTGGATTTACTATACGTAGAATTTATGTTTTTTAAGTCTGTTGAAGGTCATGGAGTTGATGAACTTTGCAATTTGACTAGGGTGAGTTGGTAGAGTCGCTCTAAACTTAAAAGAAGGGTTTTATAAAAATTGGGTGTATTTCTATGAATCTAGGTATGCGGGCTAAGACTTTTTTTCCTGTTATTGGATTGATTTTAATTTTAATATCTATTTGCTTTTTGGGTCGCAACCTTTCTTCCTTTACCGGAGAAGATTTTTTGTGGAAATCTATAGTTGAAAATATTGCATTGGTTCTCGTCTGTTCTGGTATTTTTATGTTGGTCCTATTGCCCTTAGGTTCTAAGGTTTATGGTTTTCCATCGGTAGTTATGGGAATTATTGGTGTTTTTTTGAGTGGCTACAACGTTTTCAGTTTCAGTAGCCTCTCCGAGTTTTTTCTTTGTCTCTCAACAATGAGTATGGGCTATAAATTGCTGCTAGATGTGCTCCGTTGATTGAACCCTTTGTAACGCCGGTTTAATACTCTATTCCGCAACGGATCATCAGGCTTTAGCCTTAAATGTTAGTCATGGATTCTCGGGTCGGGGATCAGTCAAAACCCTTGCAAAGGGTTTGCTGTGACTGATTAACCCTGTCCTTAGTCTTCTGGCCAAAACCATAATTTCATCTACCCAGAGAAAACGATAAAAATAAGGCCCTCTACCCAGGTGGGAGAGAACCTCACAATTGGAACAGATTGATATAGGAATTGAGGCTACAGTCAACCAGGGGGGTAGAAAGGACCGGTTGACTCCGCCCTATAGGGTTAAGACACCTGCAGATTGCTGAATTGGCACAATGTCCAGAACATCTAACTGGGCGCAATACTGTAAATCAGTTTCGTTACTTAATCGCAGCAGCCGCTGACCGTGACTGGCGTAATGAATTAAAGTTAGCAATTGATCCTGCCATTGCAGATAAAGACTGACAGCGGCAATGGCGGCGTCGTTACCCGTTAGGTCGGTTAGGCTTTGTCCTGTAGCGCTGAGAACGCCCTGGATAATCGCACCGGCGCAGACCGTATCCTCCAGGGAGTAGGTGCCCTCCCATCCGGAACCAACCAGCCAGACAATGGCAGGATTGTGCTTAATCAAAAAGTTCACTACGGCCTGGCGAGTAATTAAGGCCGCGGTAATCACCGTAGGAGCCTGCTCGATGCGTTTCAAACAGCGCGTACCATTTGTGGTCGACATAAATAATCGCTTACCACCTGAGCGCTGGGGGCTGTGATCGAGGGGTGAATTGCCCAGTTCACAGCCCTCCACTCTCGCCCCGCCTCGTTCTCCAGCACGCAAGCGCCTATCGCTGGGCCAGGCTTCACTCACCTGCATTAACTCGTCGATATCGCTGAAGACCTGAATAGCCTCCACCCCCGCTTCAAGAGCCGCCGCCATGGTTGAGGTGGCCCGTAGCACATCAATGGCAATGGCGCAGTTTGGAGTTGCGTCGTTAGGAACTTCTTCGGGAATATGGTAGAGGAATAACTTCACAGGTCAGGATCTCAAGGATAGGGGTAGCAAAAGACAAGTTCTAATTTTAGGCTGGTAGCAGCCCAGTTTACGCCTTTTTTTCAGAACCAACAAAGTAGAAAAGGAGCGTCGTCAGACGCTCCCGATATAACCGTTTCCATTAGCCAGGGCTTACCTAGGGTAACCACTCCAACACAGCTTCATCTTTGGTATTGGTATGACGGGAGGGAGTAGCCCGATCAAAGGTCATGTGGATGGACCGAGTTTGTTCTCCATCGGCGGCTACTGCCATGATGGGGTAGTCAATGTTACCATCCTGGAAAGACATCTGGAAGCGGAAGGTACCGTCTGGGTTGAGCTTGATAGGCTTGCCCCCAATCGTAACCGTAGCATCGGGCTCGGTAGCACCGTAGACAATTAGCTCCGCATCGGCAATTAACCAGAATTTACGAGGCCGGATCGGTGGAGCGGAAGCTGAGAAGCCAACCCCAGACATGGTTAAACCAGACATGTTGGGAACCATACCGGGTATGGCTCCAGGTACAGCCCAAAGCCCTGCTCCTGAGGGGAAGACGTAGGAACTAATCGCTTGCTCCGGTGCCATAGAACCAGGTACATGGTGCATAGAGCCAAACAAAGAACCAGCCACCCGTTGGGCTTCGGCGGATTGGGTCAGGGCAAAAATATTGTCGTAAATGGGGTTGCCGTTATCGGTGACTTTCTGGCTCGGATGCTTCAGGGTCATGAGCGTCTTACCACGCAGGCTGGACTCCCAATCGACGGTTATAAAGTGATCCTCAACCCAGTCAGAGGGATAAACCGGGGGAATGTGGACCGGAAGGGAGCGGGCCAACACCAGCCAGCGACCATCGTTGCAGAGGTAGCCAATTTCCGAAACATAATCGCGATCGCTAACGGGAATGGGCAAATACCAGTCCCGCGCCATCTCATCACATTCATACTGCTGCAAACTGTGGGGCGCCTGATAGCTCAAATCAATATCGGTGACATCGTAGAATCGGAGGGCTAACCGGGCACCCCCCTGACGGCGCAGATCCTCTTTATGTTCAACGGGCACATCCCAATAGGCGTAGGCCCACTGAGGATCGCGGGGCATCAGGACAATGCGACTTTCACCGTAGCCTCCGGGCAGATCGGCCAGGCCTTCATCCACGGATACTAAAGCTTCCAGGGGAGGGATATTGGCGGCCATATACTTAGAGGCCTCCATCTGGGTCTGGGCAGCCATGGAGGAAGTTATCACCGATGGGGCAGGAACCTGGCCCCGCTGGGCATCAATCGTGCGAATAGCGTCAATCAGCTCGGTTTTGCGCATGCGGCTGTAACGGGATACTTCGTAGTCACTCGCCAACCTCCGCAACTGCCGCAGGGTCAGATCTTCCAGGGGAGCATACTGCTGAGACATAGGCCAATTTCCTCCTCGTGATTGGACATGGACGACTTGGTCGATAGGTAAACCGTGGCCAGGCAAGCTTCAGTTAAAAACATCAAACTTGAACTGACGACACGGGTAAGACCGCTATCGGGGATCACTCTTGCATCGGTAGTATGACAAAGATGAAGGCTGGGATCAATGCACTGGAAAGGCTTTTCCGAGGACTGGTGCGAGAAATCAGGGCTTCTGGGATCAAAATGTATTGATTTCATGACATTATGATCCCCATGGGTATAACTACGTCACGATTTATTGATATTTGATCCCCTAGGACTTGGGTAAGACCCCGAAGAACAGTTGGCTAGATGGCAACGGATAATCTGTTAAACTTGCATCCACAGATGTCAGTTCAGCGGTCCATGGATACCCTTCTCAATCAACTCCTCGGAGGCAATCTGGCTGTAGCCGCGGATCATGGAGTGAAGAATCAGGAGTAACTATGAATCATGACTCTGAAGCCTATGGATCATCTGCAGAACCATCTCCCGTTCGCGGTAGTCGTCTAATTGGTCGCCTCTTACCCCCTGCTATCCGGCTCTGGCTACACACCCAGCTCGATCACCTGGAGGGGTTGGACTTTGGGATTCAGGGTCAGGATCGACAAATTCTCTCTGGTTACCTACCCCAGGTGACCTTGTCAGCGGATCAAGCCACCTATCAAGGACTGCGCATCAGAAATGCTCGGATCAGGGCTAATGATATTTACCTGAATCTCGGTCAGGTACTGCGAGGTAAGGCCCTACGACTGCTCCAGCCCTTTCCCGTCAGGGGGGAAGTGTATCTCAGCATTGAAGATCTGCAAGCTTCGCTGCAGGCACCTCTAATTCTTCAGGGGTTAGGCGACGTGGTAGCCAGATTAGCGCCGCTAGAACCATACCCCGGCGGGGAGTCGGTTCAGTTACCCTGTCTTTCAACGGTAACCGATGTTACCCTTGGCCATAATTGGCTGGCCCTTACCTGGGGTGGGGCTGAGTCCCAGGCAAATCAATTGCGTTTAGAAACAGCTATGGTACTGCGGGATCAACGCTGGTTGTATTTGCATCAGCCAGTGATCAGCCGTTATGCTGATAGGACCTGGTCCAATCCCATTCCCATGGAGACAGTTGCCTTTGATTTGGGGTCGGAAACGGAGATTGATGACTTTGTAATTACTCCAGACCATATTCAAATCAAGGGTACCGTCAGGGTAATTCCAGCCGATCCCTAAGGCGTTTGCGATTTCGTCTGTCTATGTCTCTGTCTCCCGCCCTGACTAAAATCCAATCCTATCGGCAGGCTCTTGATGCCCTGCTGATCTACGGGGATATGTTTGGCGACCCGGTGGGAGAAGGGTTCCGAGCCCTACTAGAGGCTCTTCTCCAGGCCAGGGCATCTACCTGCCTGCGAGCCTACGGCCACTGGTTTCAGGCCCTGGCTTGGGCCGAGGAAACCTGGTCTAGCTATGTGGTTCGACGCTTGATCTATGCAGATAATCCCTTTACGCGCCAGGTCCAAACCCGATCCCTAGAACAGTTGCCACCGGCCCTAGTGCAGGCGGTGTGCTCCGATCTGGTGAATTTGCAGTATCTCCATGACCTCGATGGTGGGGAGGTAAGCACCTGGGTGCAGGAGATAGCCGACTTGCCAGCCCCTCCCGTTGCCTGGGTGGGAGCCAGTCCCACTCCTCTGCCCTTTGAATTTGCCCCCGATCTAGCTTGGGTAGACGGTTTATCTAGCCTAGCTCACCACTATCGTCAGGAGGGGGTGGGGGTTTTTGGCCAGTATCGGGCTCTGCGGTGGCAGGCCCAGGCCCTGGAGGGTATTGCCTATCCCGATCCAATTCGTCTGGCCCAGTTAACTGCCTACGATCGCCCCCGGCAAGATCTAATCCAAAATACCCTGGCCTTGCTGCGGGGCTACCCTGCCTTAAATGTATTGCTCTACGGTAGCCGCGGCTCGGGTAAATCCTCCCTGGTCAAAGCCTTGGTGAATGAGTACTACCGCCAGGGACTACGGCTGATCGAGGTGCCCCGAGCCGGACTGGAGGACTTGCCTGAGATTATGGACCACCTCCGGCCCTTGCCCCAGAAGTTCATCATTTTTGTCGATGACCTTGCCTTTGAAACCGACGATGCCGCCTTTAAGGCCCTAAAGGTGGTGCTGGAAGGGGGGCTAACCGCCCGCCCTGACAATGTGGTGGTCTACGCCACCTCTAATCGGCGTCACCTGGTGCCAGAATACTTTGGCGATCGCCCCCAGCCCAGGGACCAGGAAGAGGTACAGGCCTGGGATGCCGTTCAGGAGAAGCTGTCCTTTAGCGATCGCTTTGGCCTTACCCTCACCTTTGGACCAGCAGACCAGCAGACCTATCTCACCATTGTTAACCACCTGGCCCAGTCAGCTGCCATCACTCTGGATAGGGACCAGCTAACGGCTCAAGCGCTCCAGTGGGCCACACGCCATAACGGCAGATCGGGGCGAACCGCACGCCAGTTTATTGATTGGATCCGGGGTCAGGGATAGCTACCGAAACGCTGGGGACAGAGCTGGGAATGAAAGGGAAGGCTGGCTGACAGGTCTGCCCTAGCTCCGCCTCGCCATCTACCGGCATAGCTTTACGTGACCTATGTCAATACAAATGACGTATAGAATACCCTAAAAAAACCAGTAATTTCCCCAGCTTTACAAGATGATGGGGGTTTGACATTATTGACTTAAATCTACGCCAAGTGGAGTATATCTCTATGGAAATATCCTGCACCGACATTCGTTACGAGCAAGCGGTGGGTCAGGGTATGCTATCCCCAGTAGCCCTGTCTCCAGAGCAGCTTTTGGAAGGACAGCAGAAAATTCTAGAAATGGTAGCCACCGGTCAACCCCTCAGGCATACTCTGCGCCACATTGCCGAGTTTGCCGAGGCCTGTGTTCCAGATATGTTTGCCTCGATTCTCTACTATGATCCCTATCGTCAGTGTCTAGTCCGGGGAGGCTACGGTCGTCTACCCGAAACCTTTCAGGATCTGGTAGATGGCTTGGTGCCTGGACCCAAGCACGGTAGCTGCGGCACCTGCGCTTTCCGCAAACAACAAGTGATCACCGAGAATGTTTTTACCGATCCCCTCTGGGAAGATTTTCACCCGTTGTGCCGTAACTTCAATATATATTCCGCCTGGTCTACGCCCCTAATCTCCCCTACCGAGGGTAATTTATTAGGGGTCTTTGGCATGTATTACAGTACCCAGCGAGTACCTACTACCCTTGACCTAGAACTGGTGGATCACCTGACTTACCTGGCTACCCTAGCGGCAGAACGCCATTGCCGCGATGAAGAACGACGACGGCAAACCGAGGAGCAGCACCGGCAGGCCCGGGAAGATGCCCTGACCAAGCTGGGTAATCGTCGTCAGCTACAAGAATGGACCGGGCGAGAGTTGACCCAGCATCGGGATAATCAAAGTCCGTTGATGTTGGTTTTTTTAGACCTGGATTATTTCAAAGCCTTTAACGATAGCTATGGTCATAATTTGGGGGATAAGTTACTGCAGCGGGTGAGTCGCAGTCTGGAAGCAGGACTAGCTCCCTTTGAGTTATTGGTGCGCTTTGGGGGTGACGAATTCGTTGCCCTGATTGCTGCTCCCCTAGAGGAAGTGGAGCAACGGCTAGAAGGCTTCTCCGTAAACTTCGCAAATGAACTGATTGAAATCGATCAGGCTAGGGCTCGCCTTACCTTTTCTGCGGGCTTAGTGGACTGCGCTACGGTGGACTGGAATCTGGAGGAAGCAATTATTCAGGCCGATCGGGCCAGTGGTCTGGCCAAAAGCCTGGGTCGTAATCGGACCATCGTCGTCGATAACAGCCATTTGAACCAGGCCTATACCCGCATACAGCTATGCCAGCAAATGGAAAAGGCGGTTGGTCAAGATCTGATTAACCCCCATGGTCAACCCATCGTAGACCTGAAGACTGGTAAGCCAGTTGGGGTAGAAATGCTGTTTCGGCCCAGTACCGGGGTTTTGACCGGTGTCAGCCCCCAAACCTGCATTACCATCGCGGAGGAGACTGGCCTAATTGATAACATCGGTAAACGCATGTTAAGGGCAGCTTGTACCCTGTTGAGCGAACCCATGGTGGCGACCAGTGACTTGGTGGTGAACGTGAATCTTTCGGTACAGCAGTTAATGCGACCTAACTTCTTTGCCACTGTGATGATGTTAATGGCAGAGTACCAAATTTCTCCATCGCGTATCTGTCTAGAAATTACCGAAAGCCAGTGGCTCGATCCCTCTGGTCCTTGCAAAGATGTGATCAACCACCTGTTAGCAGAAGGTTTTCGACTGGCCCTGGATGACTTTGGTACAGGCTACGCCTCCCTGGCCTTATTGCGATCGCTGCCCTTCCACAACATCAAGATAGACCGCACCTTTGTTAACAACCTGGGTCAAAGCCGAGATGCCAGAGCTTACTGCAGGGCCATGATTGATATGGCCAGGACCTGCCAATTAGTGGTCACGGCAGAAGGGGTAGAAACGGAGGAGCAGCGACAAATTCTAATGGATTTAGGCTGCTGTCGGGGGCAGGGCTATCTGTTTGCCCGGCCCCAGCCCGAGGTTGATTTACCAGGGTTACTGGGTGATATGACCAAGCAAGCCCAGGCCAAAAAAACCTTGGGTCACCGGACCGCTGAGAAAATACAAAGACTGCTGACTGCGGCAAAGCAGCTAAAGCCCTTTTGGCCCGTTTACCCATCGCCCTAGCCATAGGTAAACGGGCGAAAGGGTATTTCCGACAGTCTATTCAATTCCAGGGCTTGTGCTCAAGCTGGTACCTCCCTTATGGCCAGCCAGAGCAGGGACCCAGGCTTTACTGTGATTGATGCACCTTAGCCCTAGCCTTCTGGCCAAAGCTATATATTTTGATAAACACCTTTCAAAGGCCAGGCTGAGGTGTAAGGTCTACGGCCCAATCGGGAAATAATAGATACTAATATGTTTTGTACGGGGGGAGTACACCTATGGCTTTGACCCATGCCCTTAAGGATCAAAGTATTCAGGCTAGTCTGGTGATTAACTGTCTACACCTGATTGATCAACAGGTAGCAGCTAAAGGGGGGCTATCGGGCCTGGCCTTGAAGACGACCTACGGGGTGGTCAAGGGTATTGGTCCAACCTATCTATCGGGGGCGATCGAACGCCTGCTGCCAGAAATGATGGCAGCCCTCGATCCCCTCTGGATAGAAGGATTGCAGACCGGTAATCCCGTCGATTATCTAACCGAGAATCGGGGGCAAACCGCTGATAGACTCTTGAGTGTCACCGATGGCAGAATCGCAGGCAGCCGTAACACCCTGGTGAAAACTTCCTACAGTCGGCTGCGCCAATCGGTGAAGCATGACGTTGAAGCCGCAGTACCGGGGCTAGCGAAAATTCTGGGTGACCATGTGGGCACCGGTGGTTAAATCCTCAGCCCATAGCCTGGTAGAACCGATCCCAGTAGGGCTCAGCAAACCTGGTTAGCCAATCTTTGACCTGGTAGGTAGCCCGGCAGTCGTCTTCGTTGTAGCGCAGAATCGCCTCCAGGTAGGCGCGATCGCCGGTCTCCCGCCAGGCATTGTACCAGCAGATTGACTGGGCTCCGTTAGCCCCCTCGTCTCGCCAGTCAAAGCCAACCCATCGGGCAATGTGCTTGAGGGCGTAGCTTTCAATGGGAAGGGTAACCCCATCGGTAACACAGCGGTGGATATCAAAGAAGCGCCCTAACAGGCTATCGATCAGGCGATTCGGAGTGTTATACAACTTACCTAACCTGGCAACGGTCTGGGCTTCATAGGGGCAAAAATGGTAAATCGGCGCATGGGGGTAAGCCTGCACCAGGTCCAGAAAATCATGCCAAACCTGGCGTTGTTGAAGATGATCTTCCGCCAGGAAGGCGTGGAAGCTTTCTGACCCGTTACGTCGATTGACCACCAATACGCCATGCAGATAGATCAGGTTCTGATCGGGGGCCGCTTCAATATCAAAGAAGAGTTCTACCTCTCCAGTGGGTAGATCCTCGGGCCATAGGGGAAACCCGTGGGGCGATCGCGGATCGGATCGAGGGATAGCCTGATTATGGAGGAAGGACTGGGCCTGGTGAATCAGCTTATCTGCCACTAACTCACCGAACCCTGGCAAAATCGCCAAATCGGCGGGTTGGGCCAGGGCCAGGGCCGGTAAGGTAATCAGCTGTCGTTGCTGAAGTAATTCGTAGCGGGCTGGGGTAACCCCTGGCAGTAGGGAAAGGTGGCTGCTAGACTGGGCCTCTTGATAGCAGGAGCTAAACCAGTGACATAGATCGCAACGACTATGGGAAATAAATAATTCGGGGGCGGTTTTGGACTTCAGGTCTTGCAAACACTGCGCCATAACCTCCTGTAGCTTGAGCGTGAATCGTTCTACTGAAACTGGGTAGAGGTTGCCATCGCGCAGGGCCAGATAGCTTTGTGCAGGCCAGACTCCCTGTAACTGAGATAACAGGTAGGCGGGGTAGGCCACCATCACCTGGTAGTCGAGTTTGGGTTTCTTACCCAGTTTGATATTGATCGGGGCGTAGCGCCAGGGACCCCAGCAAGACCAGCCGGGCTGCTTAATCAATAGGTCGGGCTGGCTAACCAGAGATACCTGATCCAAGGGGGAAGCCAGGGCCAATACACCCTGGTAAATTACCTCCACGCCCTGGGCCATCAGAGCGAGGGTAGCCCTGGCGCCCCCAGCCCAGTCACCGGCGGCAAATTGGGGCTGATGGCAAGGTTCAAAGGATTTGAGCACCTGGCGTCGATGGTGAATACTATCCTGACGTAGTTTCAGCAGATAGTCGGAGGGAGGGTCCTGGTTAGCGCGATCGCCGTAAAAATCTAGAAAAGCTCGCCGCCGACAGCGTTGATACTGAAACAGCAGATCATCGGTTAACCACTCAACTGGCGCTGGAGCAGCCCATGGCAGATCGGTAGGCAGCACTTCCCGGGAGAGTTCCGGGCACCTCTCTCCATGGGTAGATGGTAGTAGAGGGTGGTTAGCGGACAAAATTTTGAGTGGATGGAATAGGAAGAAAGGAGAAGAGTTTTATGGCCGGGTCGCCCTGGTGAAATTGGTCTACCGCAAAGCTTGTCCCCTTCTCGCAGCCATCGTTAGCCGGCCACAAAGGAGGGTTAGAACGGTTAAAGGTTTTTGTCTCAGTTTGCAAACAGCCTGGGGGAAGAAGCTGAAGGTCTTTCCCACTTAGGCTTTGAACCATCAACCGGGTCTTTAGGGTTCCGGTCACAGTCCTAGGGCTCCGAGACCAGGGCAAATAGCCTTGATCTTGACTGGAGCTGTGGAGAGAGGACCTAAAATCCATAGACGATTCAACCAGTGGTCAGTGAGAATCGAAAGCAGAATAGATAGTTTTCTTCAAAGAAAATTATACAATCAGGGTATAAATGACCCTAGCTCTATGGTACAGCCTATCCCAGCAAAGTGGAAAGGCGGCATTTTTCATCATCCTCATAAAGTTTTAAAAACCCTGGTTAAAAAACGCTGCAAACTCTGTGTCGGTTAAGTTAATCCAATTGAGTGTAGGCCATCCCTATGTTGTGGAATTCAGCCATGGTAGAACCAACCGTCCAAAATATTCTGGATCGCGCCCTGGCGGGGATTGACCTAACTCCCCATGAGGGGTTGGTTCTCCTAACCCAACAGCACCCAGACGCCCTCGAAGCCCTGCGCAGCACCGCCGATGAGCTGCGGCGGCGGCAGGTGGGGGAGACTGTCACCTACGTGATTAATCGCAACATCAACTACACCAATATCTGCGAACAACACTGTAGCTTCTGCGCCTTTCGCCGTACCCCTGATACCCCAGGGGCCTACTGGCTTGATTTCGGGGCCATTTTAGAAAAGGCGACTGCAGCGGTGGCCTTAGGGGCTACGGAAATCTGTATGCAGGGAGGGCTAAACCCTGCCGCCCAGATCGACGGCAGTTCCCTGCGGTATTACCTGACATTGGTGGAGACCATTAAAAACCAATTTCCCCATCTCCATATCCACGCCTTTTCTCCCCAGGAGGTAGAGTTTATTGCCCGTCAGGATGGCCTCAGCTATCGTCAGGTTTTGCTGGCTTTACGGGACGGGGGGGTGGATTCCCTACCCGGGACGGCAGCCGAGGTCCTGGATGATCGGGTACGGCGGGTTCTCTGCCCAGAGAAAATTGATAGTGCTACCTGGCTAGAGATTGTGGGCCTGGCCCACGCCCTGGATTTACCCACCACCAGTACGATGCTATCGGGTCACATCGAAACCCCGGCGCAGCAAATTCATCACCTGGATCAGCTGCGCCGGTTGCAGCAGACTGCTCGTCAGGCAGGCCACGGAGGCGGGATTACGGAGTTTATTCTCTTGCCCTTTGTGGGTCAGCAGGCACCGCCGTCCCTACGGCGGCGAGTCGGCCGCGATCAACCAGATCTGCCCGAGGCCCTACGCCTGACCGCCGTCGCTCGTATTTATCTGGGTAATTGGATTGTCAACCACCAACCCAGTTGGGTGAAGTTGGGCTTGGCGGGAGCTACGGAAGCTCTGCGGTGGGGTTGCAATGACCTGGGTGGCACCCTGATGGAAGAGCATATTACCACCATGGCGGGAGCCCAGGGGGGAACCTCTATGGAGGTAGCCGATCTGGAGGCCGCGATCGCCGCTCTCCAGCGTCCAGCCCAGCAGCGCCACACCCTTTACTCCCTGGTGGAGGCACCGCCAACAGACACAGCCCCGGCCCGGCAATCCCGTAACCACAGCCTAATTGCCTGACCGATCAGGCCATCGCTGCTTTCCTGGGGAGGCGAGGCGGGCCGGTTACCGCCTGGGTAGGGGCCCAGGCTGGAATAGAGTAGTGCTAAGTGCCAACCCTCTGGGCCATCAACCAAAAATAACCAGTGGTACTGCTGTAGAGCCACGACCTGGCCCGTCAGATACTGGCGTTCCAAGGTAGTAAAGAAAACCTGATGGATTTGGGGGTCTTGGTCTAAACCACTGCTCAAGGACGGCTGGGTCAGATCAAGGGGTTCAAAGTCAGGGTTGCTGGCAATCAGCACCGTGCCGGCTGGACCCGCCTCCCTGACCAGAGAGCCCAAACTCCGACTGGCCAATCGATTGGCATAGGCAGGTAGGTCTCGTAAAAGGGCGGTGGTGAGGGACGGCAGGTCGGTCGGACAAGCCTGGGAAGGCCGTAGAGACCCACCTCCCTGATCGGCGATCGCCACGGAGGCTGTCGGGGGAATTGCCGCCACTGGCCTGGGTCTCCCCAGGACCAGCCAACCCAGGCTCAGGATAAGGCTGATCACAAACCTGGCCATAGGTCCTATCCCTCAGTCTGAGAGCCCGCTACATTCTTCGCAGATGCGATCAAAGGCACCGACGGGATCGGGGCTGGTTAGAATGGGCCGACCTATGACCAGGTAGGTGGCTCCCGCCCGTAATGCTTCCAGGGGCGTTAGGGTACGGCGCTGGTCGTTAGCCTGGGCCCAGGCTGGCCGTACCCCCGGACAAACCAGTACAAATTTAGGGGGCATGGCCTGGCGCAGCAGCGTCACTTCCTGGGGAGAACAAACCACTCCCCCCAGACCCGCGGCCTGGGCCAGGTGGGTCAGGTGCAGGGTGTACTCTCCTACGGACAGGGGCACCTGCAGTTCCCTGGCCAGGTCAGGGGGAGCCATACTGGTCAGCAGGGTTACTCCCACCAATACGGGTAGGGGTAGGTGGGCTTGCTCAGCTTCAGCCTGGGCGGCCCATCGGGCTGCCTCCAGGGCCGCCGTCCCGGCGGTAGCATGGAGGGTAATCAAATCCACACCGTAGCTGGTGGCTGCGGCACAGGCTCCCGCCATGGTGTTGGGAATATCGTGCAGTTTTAGGTCGAGAAAGATGCGCTTTTGGCGGGCCTTTAATTCCTGGATAACCAGCGGCCCTGACCGAATAAATAGTTCCAGGCCGACCTTCCAAAAACTCACCTGGGGCAGCTGGTCCACCAGGGCGAGGGCGGCGGCGGGGGAAGCCACATCGAGGGGAACAATCAGGCGATGGTTTACCGACATTACGGTTCTCAGCTGGGGCGCACCAGCATCAGGGTTTGGCCAAACTCGATTGGTTCACCGTTATTCACCAGGATCTCAACCACTTCTCCGGCCACTTCCGCCTCTAACTCATTCATGAGTTTCATGGCCTCGATGATGCAAACAGTTTGACCCGACCGGATGCGATCGCCGGTTTCTACAAAGGGCGGCTCATCGGGAGCTGGTGATCGGTAGAAGGTACCTACCATGGGGGAGGTAATCGGCGTCAACTCCGGTCCCTTGCCGGGGGGAGCCGCCGGGGGGCTGGCTGGGGTCAGGGGAATGACCTCAACAGAGGGAGATGGGGGCGCTGCAACGGTGGGTGCGATCGCCACCTCTACCGCCGGGGGCATGGGGGATGACACCAATGATGCGGCCTGCTTGCGCAGGGTCAGTTCAAAGGTTGAACTCTTCAACGTAAGCTCAGCCAGACTGCTCTGGCTGAGAGCCACGACTAAATCCTTAAGCTCGTTAGCTGTTAATTCCACTGACCAACCCTCACTCCACCATCACGATTAACACCTTAAGCCCAGTTATCTGACCCGGCAAAGGACTACCACAAGGGGCTTGAACTGACCCGGACCGGTAAACCTGATCGGAAAACACCCTGTAAGCTCAGCCAGCTACTCGCGCCCCAGGTAAGTATCGGTGCGGGTATCTACCTTGATTCTCTCGCCGATGTTAATAAACAGGGGCACCATCACTTCAGCACCGGTTTCCAGGGTAGCAGGTTTAGTTCCCCCCGTCGCCGTATCTCCCTTCACTCCTGGATCGGTTTGAGTGACCTCCAGCACAATGGAGTTGGGTAACTCCACATCTAGAATCTTCTCCACGGCTTCCTTACCCTTGTTGTCCGAAGTCGTATCCGTCCAACTGAGGACGCTGACAACCATACCCTCCTTCAAGTACTTCACCCGATCGCCAATGTCCTCAGCACTGAGGCGGAGTTCTTCGTAGCTCTCCATATCCATAAACACCAAGTCTTGACCATCCCGGTAGGTATGCTGCATATCGCGCTTTTCAATCGCCGCTTGGGCAACCGTTTCCCCGGCCCGGAAGGTTTTTTCGACGGTGTTACCCGTGTCAAGGTTTTTGAGCTTAGTACGGACAAAGGCAGCGCCCTTACCGGGCTTGACATGCAAAAACTCGACTACACGCCAGACTGAACCATCGAGGACGATGGTGACGCCGGGACGGAAATCATTGCTGGAAATCATAGCGCAGGCTTTAGTAGACAGGTGGGCAGGTCAATCTTCGGCATCTCATTTTACCCCTCGGAGGGCATTTGCTTGAAGAGTTTCGTCGAGAGAAACTGGTCGATTTAGCCCTGGCCACCTGTAACGGGGCGGAGGACTTCCGATCGCGGCTATACCTGGGGCCTTAACCAGCGGAATCAGGGGCTTTCTCACTGCCAGCGATCGCCCTTCAATTGCTCCAGGGTTTCTCCCAAGGCTGCTGTCAGACTTTGCCGGGTTTGGGCATGGGCATTTTGCTCGGCCTGAAGTTCTTGACTGAGTCGGTCACAGCGGGCCTGTAGGAAGGTCACCTGCTGTGGGAGGGCCGGGGATGGTGGAGTCTGAAGTTGGGACCCCTGGGTGAGGGCTTCAAGTTGGGCTTGCAGTTGATCAATGCGGCCTTGCAACTGTTCCGCTGCCTGACGCCGCTGACTAGCTTCGATTTCGTAGAGACGTTGCCAATTAGCAGCGCTTTTATAGGCTTGATCCCGTTGTTGGCAAGTTTCCTGCAGCTGGCTTTGTAAGTTCTCTATGGCCGCAATCCATTCAGGTAAATCCTTAGACATGGCTTTAGGGGGGATAGATAACAGGGCCTGGAACCCTTCCAGGCTTAAAACAGGAGGTGAACAAAGGGAGAGGGCAGGGGCAGGACAATCATCACCAATAGGGTTAGGGCTATTAGCCCTAGGCCATTACGGCGGTCGTCGAGTTCACTGATGTCGTTCAGGGCTGGTTCATCAACGGCGGGAATAAAGAACAACAGGATGGCCCAGATTAAAAATTCACCATGCACAATCACCAGCAACAGCAGCAGGAGCCGAGAAATTTGTCCCACCAGGGTAGCCATCCGTTGACCATACATGGCATGGACAATATGTCCTCCATCTAGTTGCCCCACTGGCATCAGGTTAAGGGCGGTAACCAGCAGCCCTAGGCAGCCCGCAATCCCGACTGGATGCAGGTGAATGGCCTGGCTGACTCCCAGACTGTCAGTAAACACCAGTTTAGCTATCAGGCTCAGCAGAATTGAGGCCCTGGGATTAAGGGCCTGGAAGTTCAGCAGACCGGAGCCATTTTCTGGCATGGGCACCAGGGTTGAGTGACCCAAACCCCACCACAATAGGGGCAGGGTAATGACCAGACCTGCCAGGGGACCGGCGATACCAACATCAAACAGGGCGCGCCGATGGGGTACGGGCGATCGCATCTGAATAAAGGCTCCAAAGGTACCCAGGAATAGGGGTACCGGGATAAAGTAGGGCAGGGTAGTGCGCATGCGATAGTAACGGGCAGCCAGGTAATGGCCCATTTCGTGGCAACCCAGAACCAATAGCAAGGCTAAACTGTAGGGCAAACCCTGCCAGAACAGAACGGGATGGCTTTGCAGTTGGGTATCGGTGATGCCAGCCAGATAGGCACCCGCCCCAGTGGTGGTAAATAGGGTAGCCAGCAGCAATCCCAGGGCCAGACCAGGGCGGGTCAGGGAAGGTTGGGGCTGGTCTGGCGCGGTCTCCCGCTGGGGATTGGGAACCAGGGTGAAAATGGGTTTGCCCTGGATTCCTTCTTGAAAAATGACCAGAAAGCGATCGCCGAAATGACGGCGCACATTTTCTCGCACCGTATCGTAGGCGAGGGTGGGAGCGGCCCTTAACTGACCTCGACAGATCAGGGCCTGGGGCCGGTATTCAATATTTTGTAAATAGTAGACCGACCAGGGAAAACAGTTCTTGAGAATGGATTCTTCCGTCTTATCAATGGGGCGAAGCGGCGGTTTAGGCAGTTGTTTGGGCTGTTCTGAGGGCAGGGAGGATAGTTCACCGGGCTGAGGCTGTAGGCCAGGGGGACGTCCCCACAGCACCAGCAGCCAGTAAACCACCGGGCAGACCACAAACAGGGCCAGTAGTAGACCCAGGGGCGGAACAGACTGGCTCCCACTGGCAATAATCCAGGTGGCTACGACTAAGGCGGGTAACATCATGACCAGCCATAGCAACCATACAGGGGTGCGAGTCATCGATCCTGCATTGCGCTTGATCATGGCAAAGGTCCACAGACCCAGCAGAAGCAGACATAGCCAGAGAAACACCATCTACAATTAACACCAATGAACCAGAACTGAAGCTTGTTTGCAGTTAAAAAGCATATCCCTTGCTAGCTAAACTACCATGGAAAATTATTTGGAAAAGTTACTTGATGGGGATTGCCAGGCTTTAGGAACATTTCAAGGTAAGCTAATCCCTGCCGACCTACGTCGATTCCCCTGGTAAGGAGAGACCGGAAAGCAGTGCCGTAGAGCCGGTCAGAATTTGCCTGGCACCCACCTAGTCTGGTTTTGATCATGAGTCTCCAAACCCCGCCTCCCAAATCACCTCGTTCGGTATTTGATACCATCTTTGCCTTCCCTCCCAACCGCGACACCCAGGGAGGAACCGCCTACTTTATTGTAAACAATTCTCCTCTGCAGACTCAGGGGAATTTGCTCATTGACGCTCCTCCCTGGACCCAGACCACCCAGGACTTCCTGGCCGCCAGGGGAGGGGTCCGCTGGTTATTTATTACCCATCGGGGAGCCTTGGGGCAGGCGGCTATGATCCAAAAAGCCTTGAACTGTGAGCTGGTAATCCAGGAGCAGGAAGCCTATCTGCTGCCGGGTACACCCACCACCACTTTTCACCAGAGCTTTTGCTTTAATCCTCAAACAGAAGCCCTTTGGACCCCGGGCCATTCCCCCGGGTCGGCCTGTGTCTATCACCGGGATTACGGCGGTATTCTGTTCACCGGTCGCCATCTCTTACCCAATCCCCAGGGAGAAATTCAGCCCCTACGTCTGGCTAAAACCTTTCATTGGCCGCGTCAACTAGCCCAGGTGAAAGCTCTCCAGCATCGCTTTAGGGAAGCGGATCTGGCCTACTTCTGCCCCGCCGCTAATATGGGTTTTCTCAGGGGACAACTCTACCTGGATCGGGCCTTTGATCGGCTTCAGCAAATTGATCTGGCCGTCAGCCCAGAATAGGCCCTTTACCGATGGTAAGAAATCGCCATAAAACGTTAGCAGGTGAATTTTCTCGAACCTGATTAAACGGTTCGAGAGGGGCGGGTTACTCTGGGAATTAGACCCCTTGGAGGGGGCAATAAGGAGTTGACCATGAGCCAAAATGTTGTTTCAGACCGCCGCAACATCGCCTTGGTGGGCGCTTATTCGAGTGGAAAAACTACCCTATTAGAGAGCCTTTTGTCGGTGACCGGCGCCCTTACCCGGAAGGGTAAGGTGGAGGACGGCACCACGGTGGGAGATAGCTCTCCGGAAGCCCGCAACCGCCATATGAGCGTTGAGTTAACCGTCGCCACTACCAAATATGGTGGTATTGACTTTACCTTTATTGACTGCCCTGGTTCTGTGGAGCTACAACAGGAAGCTAGCCATGCCCTGATCGGAGTAGATGGGGCGATCGTCGTTTGCGAAGCCGATCCTAATCGAGTCCTGACCCTTTCTCCCCTGTTGCAGTTCCTCGATACCTGGAAAATTCCCCACCTAATCTGGATTAACAAATTAGATCGGAGTAATGGCAGCTTTGTCGAAGTTTTGGCTGCCCTCAAACAGGTTTCATCGCGACCCATCGTGCCCCAGCAGTACCCAATTCATCAAAATCATGAAGTCGTGGGTTTTATTGATCTGGTGACGGAACAGGCCTTCCACTACCATCCCCAAGCTCCCGCCGATCCCCTTCCCTTTCCGCCTGACCTGCGGGCAGAGGAACAGGCGGCCCGGGCCGAAATGCTGGAAACCCTGGCGGACTACGACGATCACCTGCTGGAGGAGTTACTGGAGGACATTGCTCCATCCCAGGAGGAAATTCTCAAGGATTTACGCATGGAGTTGGGGGCGGACCTGATTGTCCCCGTATTGCTGGGGGTCGCCCAGGCTGACTACGGCGTTCGGCCCCTACTGGATGCCCTGGTGAGGGAGGCCCCGCCTCCGGCAGTGACTGCCCATCATCGGGGCATTGGCGCCAGTGGGGAGCTCCTGGCCCAGGTCCTGAAAACCTTCTACAGTCCCCAGGGCGGCAAGATGTCCCTGGTACGAGTGTGGCGAGGAGAAATCAGAGATGGGGATAGCCTCAAGGGCGATCGCCTGGGGGGTATTTATGATCTTTTAGGGAGTCAGCAAATCCCTCTGAATCGGGCCGAAGCTGGCCAGATTGTGGCGATCACCCGCCTCGATCAGGCCCAAACCGGCGATACCCTGACTACTGGCCTGCAGGTCCCCGATCCCCTACCTCGGGTATCGGACCTGGACCCGGTCTATGCCCTAGCTCTGACTCCCGTCCATCGCAGTGACGAGGTCAAACTCAGTGGAGCCATGGCCAAACTTCTAGAGGAAGACCCTTCCCTGGCCTGGGAACAGCACGGTGATACCCACGAAATCATTCTCTGGGGGCAGGGAGACGGGCACCTGAGCCTGGCCATGGATCGCCTCCACCGCAAATACAATTTACCCATGACCAGTCACCTACCCCAGGTGGCCTACAAAGAGACCATTCGCCAGGCCACCGAGTCGGCCCATGGTCGCTACAAACACCAGAGCGGTGGCCATGGCCAGTTTGGTGATGTTTACCTGGCGATTAAGCCCCTATCCCGGGGTGAGGGGTTTAGGTTTACTGACACCATTGCGGGGGGAGTGGTGCCCCGGCAGTATATTCCCAGCGTGGAAACCGGGGTGCGCGAGTACCTCAACCATGGTCCCCTGGGCTTCCCTGTGGTGGATGTGGCGGTAACCTTGATTAACGGCTCCTACCACAGTGTAGATAGCTCCGATATGGCCTTTAAGCAGGCGGCTCGCCTAGCCATGCAGGAGGGTATGGCGGCCTGCCACCCAACCCTGCTAGAACCCATTGCCCAGGTGCACATTTCCGTACCCAATAGCTATACCGCCAATGTATTGAAGCTCATTAGCGGACGCCGGGGGCAAATTTCGGGCTACGATGCCAAGGCCGACTGGCCAGGGTGGGACCTGGTTGCTGGCTATGTACCCCAGGCAGAGATGCAAACCATGATTCTGGAACTGCGATCGCTGACCATGGGGGTGGGCTTTTTCCATTGGACCTACGATCACCTCGATCCCGTGCCCGACAAGCTAACGGAGAAAGTTCTAGCCAGTTTGGGGAGTCCTGGCTAATTTCTGACCATCCTGCGCCTGCCTAGATCACCCCAGGAAAGTGATCGATCTGAGCGTAGCCACTGAACACCAGTTGGTTACCCTTAGTGTCCAGGCGATTAACCCGCAGGAGTACCCCATCCAGGTTAAAGCGCTCCAGATCAACCATGCGGTTGAGGATCACCGCAAAGGAGCGGGTAAGGTTGGCGGAGAGACCCTTGAGGTCCTCAGGAATACCGTCAGGGATGAACTGGGGATCGGCAAAAATAATCCGTCGCCGCTTTTCTACCGTCACCTTTGCCGTGAGTTGAATTGGTATATCCTGACGATTGGGCAAGTCGGTCTTGGCCCTGATGTTGACCTGCTGGTCGGGTAGGAGGGTCATCTGAATGTCTCGGAAACTGACGGGTTCGCCGCCGGAGAGGTTGGTGAGGGACTCCTCCGTCAGACCCTCCAGGTGCTGGCGCACCAGTTGGGCGGTAAAGGCCCGATTAATGGCGGGCTCGGTTAAAATCACCTGGGCGATCGCTTGGGTAGGCTGACGCAGGCGAATTTTACCCCCAATCGCCGCCGCCACGTCAATGGAGACGGCGTCTGTCTCAAACATCATCTCCGCCGCTTCAAACTCGTTGCGGATCAACAACCCTCGCCCTTCCATGCGAAAGCTATCGATCACCCCTTGGAGTAACTTACTAGAAGGAGAACAGCGCACCGCCACATCAATAAAATCACTGCGACTAAACAGGTGCCGCAGGGACTGGGTGACCACGGAATTAATCATCCGCTCACCGAAATCCTTCGTCGTGTTGGGTTTCACGCCCGTAAAGCTACTTAACATAGAATGTCTAACCCCAACCCGATATCTCTACTGTTGTAACAAAATATAAAGCATTGTAACAACCCAGGTGTGACAGTTTCGTTTTCAAGGACCGTATTCCTGACCAAATGGTTAAATCTTCTGGGCTGTTTGGTCTGGTTAAGAAACCATGGGTTAGGCTTAGCCAGGATGGATTCGGCCATTTATTTGTCTGAATTGCTACTATTTATTTTTCCTGGGAATGTCAGGAAAATGGTGGCCCGGTTCTAGGTTAACGTCCCTGTCATCCAATTTACCTCCGTCAGGATACTATGACCTTTGATGTTGGCGATCCCACGCCCTTTGTCCTAACTACGCCGCTGTACTACGTCAACGACCTGCCCCACATTGGCAGTGCCTATACCACCATGGCGGCGGACGCCGTAGCCCGTTTCTACCGCTTAACCGGGCGTCCGGTGTTGCTGATTACGGGCACGGACGAGCATGGGCAGAAGATTTTACGGACGGCGCAAGACCGGGGAGTTCATCCCCAGGAGCACTGTGACCAGATCGCGGCGGGCTTTGAACGCCTTTGGCAGCAGTTGAATATTGCCTGCGATCGCTTCAGCCGTACCACCGATCCGCGCCATGAGGTGATTGTCAGAGAATTCTTCCAGCGGGTTTGGGACCGGGGCGACATCTATCTGGGGCAACAGCAGGGATGGTACTGCGTTTCCTGCGAAGAATTTAAAGAGGAGCGAGATTTACTGGCGGATCATCGCTGTCCTATTCACACCAATAAATCGGTGGAGTGGCGCGATGAGCAAAACTATTTTTTCCGTCTTTCCAGCTACCAGACCCAACTGGAGCAACTCTACGCCGAACGGCCCCAGTTCATCCAGCCCGAAGCTCGGCGTAATGAGGTCCTCAGCTTTGTCAAACGGGGCTTGCAGGATTTCTCCATTTCCCGGGTCAACTTGGAATGGGGTTTTGCCGTACCCACCGACCCTAGCCATACCCTTTACGTCTGGTTCGATGCTCTGCTAGGTTACGTCACGGCTCTGCTCGATCCCGCCGAACCCCCCAGTCTGGAGGCCGCCGTTGCCCACTGGTGGCCCATAAACCTGCATTTGATCGGTAAGGATATTCTGCGTTTCCATGCGGTCTACTGGCCGGCCATGTTAATGTCAGCGGGCTTGCCCGTTCCGGGTCAGGTGTTTGGCCATGGTTTTTTAACCAAGGATGGCCTCAAGATGGGAAAAAGCCTGGGTAATACCCTGGATCCCGTCGAACTGGTAGGAAAGTATGGGGCCGATGCGGTGCGCTACTACTTTCTGCGGGAAATCGAGTTTGGCAAGGATGGTGACTTTAATGAAACCCGCTTCATCAACGTCCTCAACGCCGACCTCGCCAACGATCTGGGTAACTTGCTAAACCGTACCCTGAATATGGCGCAGCGTTATTGTGGGGGTAGGGTGCCAGGGATTGATGGAGCCACCATTCCAGCCGATCACAAACTCAAGTATCTGGGTCAGACCTTGGCCACCACCGTAGGAGAATTCTACAGTAATTTGCAGTTTAGCCAGGCTTGCGAAGCCATTCTGGGGCTGGCCCAGGCAAGTAATAAGTTCCTGGATGGGGAGGCTCCCTGGAGCCTCTATAAGCAGGGCAAACAGCAGGAAACCGAAGTGGTGCTCTACGCTGTGCTGGAATCGGTTCGGCTGGCCGCCTATCTGTTATCTCCCGTGATACCCCAGACCAGTACCGAAATCTATCGTCAGTTGGGGTTCGATGTCGATCTCAACCAGAAAACCACCGGTGTAATCCTTCCCTATAAGGACCACGCTACCTGGGGAGGCTTGCCAGCCGGACAGATTTTGGGGGAAGCCCGCCCGGTATTTCAGCGCATCGATCCATCGACGACCTCCCTCTAGGGTCAATCTGCTCTCCATAAAAAACTGGTTTCTCTCATTAGCTCCCCTTTAAAACTCCTTCAATTCTCCCTATTTCCCCATGCTAGAAGCCCATTCCCTGATTAGTGAAGATGCTATTTTTACCCCCGAACAGGTTTTAGATAACCGGGGTCGGGTGGCCATTTTTATTGATGGATCCAATTTATTCTACGCAGCCCTACAGCTGGGCATTGAAATTGACTACACCAAGTTGCTCTGTAAGCTGACCTCAGGCTCTCGCCTGTTTCGATCCTTTTTCTATACCGGTGTCGATCGCACCAACGAAAAGCAACAGGGCTTCTTGCTGTGGATGCGCCGCAATGGCTACCGGGTAATTGCTAAGGACCTGATCCAGCTACCCGATGGTTCAAAAAAGGCTAACCTGGATGTGGAAATCGCCGTGGACCTGGTGGCCCTGGTGGACTACTACGATACGGCGGTTATTGTCAGTGGCGATGGCGACCTGGCCTATGCTGCCGATGCCGCCAGCTATCGTGGGGCCCGCATTGAGGTGGTTAGCCTGCGGTCTATGACCAGTGATAGCCTGATTAATGTAGCCGATCGCTACATCGACTTGGAAATGGTTAAGGATGACATTAAAAAGCTGCCCCGTAGCCCTCAACAGGGCTATAGTTACAGGCCCCTGGTGGAGCTGGGTCCACCCGAGCAGGTATCGGTAGAGCACTAAGGAGCCAGGGTAGGGAGGTAGAAACCCATGGTAAAAGCCTGGCAGCTAGTAGCCATGGGGGCGATCGCCCTGGCGGTAGGGGCAGGACTGTATCAACTGCTAGGGCCTGGCTTTGCCCCCCAGTCCTCCTCGGTCGGTTCGCGAGCCGATAATGAACCCGGGCTGAATCTACGCAACGTTACCCTGGAACAGCCCGACAAAAACGGAGTCCTGCTGTGGCGGGTGAAGGCTCGAGAGGTAGCCTACCGGTCTAATCAGCAGGTAGCCCTGGTAACGGATCCTGACAGTGAGTTATTTCAAGATGGCAAGGTGATTTACAGAGTCACCGCAGACCAGGGAGAAATTCAGAACAACGGCAACGTAATTTTTCTGCGCGGTCACATCGTCGCCACCGGAGTGAAGAATGGCTCGGTATTACGGGGTCAGGAACTGGAGTGGCACCCCAAGGAAGATGTGTTGATTATGCGCCGGGAGATTACCGGCACCCATCCCCAAATGCGGGCTAGCGCCCAGGAAGCCAGGGTCTACAATCGCCAGAACCGCATGGAATTAAAGGGTCAGGTGGTCGCTAACACCGTGGTTAAAGATCCCAAGACCCAGCCCTGGTTGAAGCTGAAGGCCGAGAAACTGGTCTGGCTTTGGGATCGGGAACGCATTGACACCGATCAACCCATTCGCATCGAGCAATTTAAGGATCAAACCATCACCGACGTGGTGACGGGTAAGCGGGGTGGGGTGGATCTGGGCCAGCAGGTGGTCAGCCTGCAGGATGCGGTCACCATGGATATGCTGGAACTGCCCTTGAAGTTAATCAGTACGGCCCTGGAATGGCGCGTCGCCGATCAGCAGGTTCAGGTCAACCAAGCTCTCACCGTTATCCATCCCCGGGAAAAGTTGCGGGTCGCAGCTCAGCGGGGCGTCATGGACCTGAAGAGCCAGGCGGTGATCTTGAGCCAGGAGGTAGTGGCCCTGGGGGAGCGTAACCAATCCCGCCTGACCACCGATCGCCTCACCTGGAAGGTCAAAACCCAGGATCTGATCGCCGAAGGTCGGGTCCACTATCAGCAGGTTAACCCCCTCCTAAACCTGACGGGTACTCGGGGAGTCGGGCACTTACAAGACAACACCTTTGTCGTCGATGGCGGGCCAGTGGTAACCGAAATTCAGCCCCCCTAGGGGTTGTTGGAAAAGTCTGGGACTACTCAGGGGTCAGGAAGGGAGTGTTCAGAAAACCGGGCTAGATCGGGCTGAAACCACTGATTTCTGGTTTCCCGCACCGGAATTCACACAAAACTCTGCTCACTTTCCCCTAGACGACTTTCCCCTGCTTGCCGGTGGCTCGGGCTATACAATAGAAAGGGAAATTTGTTGTGTTGGTGGGGAGGTAGACCATGGCCTACGACTTCGACCTATTTGTGATTGGTGGGGGCTCCGGTGGCATTGCCGCGGCTCGGCGGGCGACGGAGTACGGGGCCCGGGTAGGACTGGCGGAGGCCGGTCGCCTGGGGGGTACCTGTGTGAACCGGGGCTGTGTGCCGAAGAAACTGATGGTCTACGCTTCCCACTTTCCCGAGCAGTTTGAGGCGGCAGCGGGTTACGGTTGGACCGTGGGCGATTCTCCTACGGAGACACGTTGTGAACCCCAGTTTGACTGGCCCACCCTGATCACCGCCCTAGACCGGGAGGTCACCCGCCTGAATGGCATCTACCAGACCATGCTAGAGAAGTCCGGGGTGCACCTGTTTCGCCACTACGCCCGTTTTCTGGATGACCATACCCTGGCGGTGGGGGAGGAGAAAATCACCGCCGGCAAGATTCTGATCGCGGTGGGGGGTAAACCGGTCAAACCCGCCATCTCCGGTATCGAACACACCATCACCTCCGATGATATTTTTCACCTACCGGAACAGCCCCAGCGGATAGTAATCCTGGGGGGCGGCTACATCGGCTGTGAATTCGCCTGTGTGTTACAGGCCCTGGGTACCCAGGTCACCCAGGTGATCCGGGGAGACAAAATCCTACGGGGCTTTGATGGCGATCTGCAGAGCGAAATTCAATCCGCCATGGCCCAGCGGGGAATTACCCTGTTTACCCACAGTGAGATTGTGGCTATCCATAAAACCGATGGGGGCATTGATGTCACCCTCGCTACGCCAGAGAAACAAGAGCACGTGCTGGCGGATGTGGTGGGTCTGGCGGCCACGGGGCGACGCCCCAATATCAACGGACTGGGGTTAGACAAGACGGGGGTAGAGGTCAGCCAGGGGGCCATTACCGTGGACACCCTGCACCGCACCACTGTGCCCCACATCTTTGCCGTTGGCGATGTTACCGATCGCATCAACCTCACCCCGGTGGCTATTAAGGAGGGTCGCCTGCTGGCGGACCGGGAGTTTGGTGGTAAATCGGGGCTAATGAACTACGACAACGTGCCCACCGCCGTCTTCACCACCCCCGAGATGGGCACCGTTGGCCTGACGGAGGAACAGGCCCGGCAGCAATTTGGCGACGATGATATTCAGGTCTACCGTTCTCGCTTCCGGCCCATGTACTACACCCTGCCCAACCTGGAGTCCCGCACCTTGATGAAACTGGTGGTGCAAAAGTCCACCGACCGGGTGCTGGGGGCCCACATGGTGGGGGACTATGCCGCTGAGATCATTCAGGGGGTGGCGATCGCCGTCAAGATGGGGGCCACCAAGGCCGACTTTGACGCCACCGTCGCCATTCACCCCAGTTCCGCCGAGGAGTTTGTCACCATGCGATGAAGGGATACCGGCGGTCTCACCTCCGGTCTGGCTGACCACCATGAGCTATATCGGGGTGGGATTTAGTCACTAAACGGTTCCCAAATGACATAATCAAGGTAGCTAAGACTGCGGTAAAAAGACGCAGGAAACTTTAAGTGGAAGCCAGGAAGGGGGTTCTTTCATGAATCAGCTTTATGGAGAGGACGATCCTAGAGACATGCCTCTATACCCGGTGGTTGAAGCTGCTCGATACTTGCAAGTTCCTGACTTTGTTCTCCGTAAGTGGTTGAAATGGGAGTTGAAATTCGTTGAGGGTGAAAAATAACCGCAACCGGTTGAGCCTCTGATTCTACGACCTTTGTCTACAACCCCAGATCTTTCTTTTTTTAACCTGGTTGAGGCCCATCTCCTTCAGATGTTAAGAATGTTCAAAGGGGATCACCGAGAGACTATGCAAGCGGCTCTATCTAAATTAGCTAAGCAACTGGGTCACTCCCACCCGCTAGTGCATAATGACTTTTCCTCGAAGGGATCTGACCTTTTAGTTAATGCCTTTGGACAGTCCCTGGGTCTATCACGCTCGAAGCGACTAGCTATGGCTACAAGGCTTAAGGTTCTAATCAGTCGGATCGAGTGGGGCCAATACGGTAAAGCATCGCGCCTTTTCCCTATGGTTGAAATGGGACCTGAGGCTGAATCATCCCGTCCTTTGATGATTGACCCTACCGTGTCTTTTGGTAGACCGGTGATCCCTGGTACCGGCTACCCACAAGCGTTATCAATGAACTGTATGAAGCCGGAGACTCAATAGAGGTCATAGCAAAAGACTACGACTCCACCCCAGAGCAAATTGCTAGCGCCATTTATTTCGAGTCGCAGGACAAGGCTGCGTGAGTAAGCTAGAAAAACCAACATTTTTTGTAGATCGAGCCCTCGGCAAAAGCATCGTAAATGCTTTACGGGAGGCCGGTGCACAGGTAGAAGCACACAAAGTATCCATAACTGTGTCCAGGGGAATCAGCCACCCTTTATGGCCAAGATAGATAGAAGGGGGCATGTTTTACTCTGGAGAAATCATCGTCAACTGCTTAGGCCATGGCGCTAGGGTGCATCCCAGCCATTACTGAGGGCCACCCACTGCTCTAGGCTCAGGTCTTCGGCTCGCACCGTTGGACTAACCCCCAGCTGGCCCAGTAGGGCGGTCAGATTCTCCACTCCCATCAGGCTCTTCAGGTTATTCCGCAGCATCTTGCGTTTACTGGCAAACCCCAGTTTGACCAGTTGCTCCAGGCGCTGGGGAGATTGGGCTGGCACCGCCAGGGGGCGAGGGGTGAGGCGCACCACCGCCGAATCCACCTTGGGGGCGGGGGTAAAGGCCTTGGCGGGCACCGGACAGACCAGTTCACAGCTGGCCAGGTACTGTACCCGCACCGATAGGGCGCCAAAGGCCCTGCTACCGGGTCGGGCACAGAGGCGATCGGCCACCTCCCTTTGCACCATCAAGACAATTCCCTGGTAGGGCTGGGGGTTGGGTTGGGCAATGGTGCCCAGCAGTTTTTCTAAAATTGGGCCGGTAATGTAATAAGGAATATTGGCCACCACCTTATTCAGGGGCTGATCCTCCAGAGGTGAGATCAGATCGGATAGATCCAGGCTTAAAATATCCCCCTCCACCAGGGTGAAGTTAGGCTGGTGGGAGAATTGGCGACGCAGTTGACGGCTGCGGTCCCGATCTATCTCCACCGCCACTACTCCACCGGCCCTCTCCACCAGGGCGGTGGTTAACACACCAGTACCAGGACCAATTTCCAAAACCCCATCTTCAGCGGTAACCGCCGCCGCCGCCACAATGGACTGGAGCACGGTCTGGCTGGTGAGCCAGTGTTGACCAAACCGTTTACGGGCCAGTTGGGAACCCATGGTCAGGGGCACCGGGGCGGAGAAACCGATCCCCGACTACAGGCCATGGAGTTGCTCCAGCACCGCCTGGGCCACTGGCTCCGATGAGGCTGGGTTCTGGCCAGTAATCAGAATCCCATCGGTCACCGCATAGGGCTGCCAATTATCCCCCCGGGAGTAGTTTCCGCCCTTAGTCTTGAGGGCATCCTCTAGCAGGAAGGGCACCACCTCAGTCAGTTGAACGGCGGCCTCTTCCTCATTGCTGAAGCCGGTCACCGCCCTGGCCTGCACCAGGGGAGACCCATCCGGTGTCTTCGCATTGAGGAGTACCGCCGGGGCATGACAGACGGCGGCCACCACCTTGCCGGTGGCATAGAAGGCTTCGATCAGGGCAATGGAATCCGGATCGGTGGCCAAATCCCAAAGGGGACCGTGCCCCCCTGGGTAAAATACCGCATCAAAGGAGTCGGGTAACACCTCAGACAGTTTTACCGTATTGGCCAGGGCCGCCTGGGCCTCAGCATCCCCCCTAAAACGCTGGATGGCTGGGGTTTGGGCCTCAGGTTCATCGCTTTTGGGGTCCAGGGGCGGTTGGCCCCCCCTGGGGGAGGCCAGGGTGATGGCGGCCCCGGCATCCTTGAAAACATAGTAGGGGGTGGCAAATTCCTCCAGCCAAAATCCAGTTTTCTGGCCAGTGCTGCCCAGCTGATCGTGGGAGGTGAGGACGATAAGGACTTTCATGGCTATGGATACTTGGTGTGATGAACTCTTCACCCCCCGAAGGGGTAGGCGGGGATTTTTCGTTGCTGCCTGGGCAGGCTTTCGGGTTGGCCTCCACCTGCTTCCAGGTGGCCACGGCCATACCTGTTGCCTAACCCACCACCGCCACGGCGGAGGCTAGTTCCTGGCTGCGGTCTTCGATTACCCGATCAATCAGGCCATAGGCTACCGCTTCTTCGGCGGACATAAAGTAGTCGCGATCGGTATCTTTTTCGATTTGCTCGATTGGTTTACCGGTGTGGAGGGCCATCATTTCGTTGAGTTCCTGCCGCACCCGCAGAATTTCCTTGGCCTCGATCGCAATATCGCTGGCCTGGAGACGCTGGCGACCGGTGCCCCCCATGGGCTGGTGAATCATAATCCGGGAGTGGGGCAGGGCCAAACGCTTACCAGGGGTGCCAGCGGCCAGTAAGAAGGCCCCCATGGAGGCCGCCAGGCCCAGACAAATGGTCACCACATCGGATTTGATATACTGCATGGTGTCATAGATGGCCATGCCCGCTGTCACTGACCCGCCGGGGGAGTTGATGTAGAGATAGATGGGTTTGGTATTGTCGTCGGAGTCCAGGTAGAGCATGGCCGCCACAATGGAGTTGGCCAGGCTGTCGGTGACCTCCTGACCGAGGAAGATAATGCGTTCCTGGTTGAGGCGGGTGTAGATGTCGATCCACTGACTGTATTGACTACCGGGAAGGCGATAGGGAACCTTAGGGGTACCGATGGGCATAGTGTTCTTGCAACCTTGAAGTAATGGGGGAGGAAAGAGGGCAGATCTGGGGAGGAGGGGTTGGGGTCTTAACCAGCGGCGATCGCCGGTAGCTTGGGCAATCCCTTGCGGCTTTCCAGGACCCGGTCGATAATGCCGTACTCCTTGGCCTCGTGGGGATTCATGTAAAACATCCGGTCCGTATCCTGCATTACCTGGTCTAGGGGTTTGCCCGTATGTTTAGCCAGAATCTCCATCATCGATCGCTTGTTATCAATCACTTCCCGAGCGCGAATTTCAATGTCGGTGGCCTGCCCCTGGGCGCCACTGCGGGGCTGGTTGAGGACAATGCGAGCGTGGGGCAGGCTAGCCCGAAAACCCTTGGTGCCCGAGGCCAGAATCACCGCCGCCGAGCCCATGGCCTGGCCGATGCAGATGGTATGGACCGGCGGCTTGATGTAGTTAATGGTGTCGCAAATGGCAAAGGCTTCGGTGTCGTAGCCAATCATATTGCCGTCGTACCAAGAGGTGCCAGTGGAGTTGATGTAGAAATAAATGGGTTTGTCGGGGTCGTCGAACTGCAGGTAAAGCAACTGAGCGATGATCAGCTCGGTCACGTCAATACCCACCTGCTGCTTAATGTCATCCCCGGAAAACAGGGGCAGCCCCAGGTAAACAATGCGCTCCTTGAGCAGCAAGGAGGGTAAGTCGGGGGGCGGCGTCCGATACATGGCATCGCCATAGTAGGGGGCCTGTACCGCTTTAATTTGCAAACTCATAGACCGAACCTGCCCAAATATCGCTGCCTAACAGTGTAACGTGGGAAGGAGTCGGCTTCCACGCTGGAACCAGACGGATATCCCCACCTGGAGTATGATAAGGCCTGGCTCTACCCTGGAGCGACGGAGAGCGGGAGTGGGGAGAAAATCTGCCCTGTGCAGGGGCGCAATTCCTGTAACCAGAAGGACCAAGCCCGGAATTTAGTCAAAACCCTGATTAGTCTCACCCCATCCCAGGATTCTGAGTCCTAATTTCTAAATTTCTAACTGCCGGGTTCCGATTTCTAACTTTCGGGTTCTAATTTTCTAGTTCCTGAGTTCCAATTCCTCGGTTCGGGGTTCTGAGTGCTAACTCCTGACTCCTCAATTCTGACTCCTGACTACTGATCACCGACCTCTACCTTCTAAACTATGGCCATTATTCAACGCATCTACACCGATGGCGCCTGTTCTGGTAATCCTGGACCAGGGGGATGGGCGACGGTGCTCTACACGGCGGCGGGTCCTGCCCATGAGTTGGGCGGTAGGGCTGCCCAAACCACCAATAACCGGATGGAGATGCAGGCCGCGATCGCCGGTCTCACCTGGCTAAGGGATCGGGGCCAGCGGGACGGGGTAACGGTCTACACCGACAGTGAGTACGTGCTCAAGGGTATTACCCAGTGGATCGCTGGTTGGAAGCGACGGGGCTGGGTCAATTCGGCTAAAAAGCCCGTGCTCAACCGCGACCTCTGGGAGGTGCTGGACACCCTCACCCTTGACCTCAATCAACACCTGGATCGGCCCCTGCGCTGGGTCTATGTGCGGGGCCACAGCGGCGACCCTGGCAATGAACGCTGCGACGCCATTGCCCGTTCCTTTGCGGCGGGTCGCCCCATTCCCCTGAAAACCCTGGACTGTTCTACTCATCCTGGGTGACCCCCAACCGATAGGATGGAAGAGAGAGTCACAGGCCGTTGCGGCCATGGGGGTATACCGTGCTGCTATCGAAGGGTTTTGAAATCGAAATCTATACCGGTACCCCCGAGGGGGATATTGTTGGCCTCTCCGATCGCATCGTGGCCGACCTCCATGGCTTTGTGCGGGAGCCCGATAGCCGCAACGTGGAGTACACCACCCCGCCCCTGTGCCAGTACGAAAAACTGCTGTGTGAGCTGGTGCGCCCCCGCCACGAACTGCGCCGCTACCTCAAAACCCTGGGTAACTACACCCTGATTCCCGGCAGTACCCTGGCCCTGGGCCCCACCGATCGGTTCTTTCGCTCCGATCCGGGTAACCCCTACCACAGCTATATCGAACACACCTACGGCACCACCGTAGTGACCGCCAGTGTACACATTAATATTGGCATCGCCGACCCCGAACTGCTGATGCGGGCCTGCCGCCTGGTACGGGTGGAGGCCCCCCTCTACCTGGCCCTGACCGCCTCCTCCCCCTTTCTGAATGGCCAGGTGACCGGGTCCCACTCCAGCCGCTGGCAGGTATTTCCCAAGACCCCGGCCCTGGTGCCCCTGTTTGAGAGCCACCAGCACCATATTGACTGGATGGAAGCCCAACTGGCGGCGGGCGCCATGCAAAATGTCCGCCATCTATGGTCGGCGGTGCGGCCCAATGGCGATCGTCGCCCCTACAACCTCAATCGTCTGGAACTACGCATTTGTGACCTGATTATTGACCCGGTGGCCCTGCTGGCGGTGACGGCCCTACTGGAGGCCCGCTTAATCCAACTGTTGGAGACCCCCAGCCTCGATCCCCTGGTCAGCAGTCAGTTCTCCGCCGCTACCCGGAACGCCGACCTGGTAGCCCTCAGCGATGCCAACGAAAGCGCCGCCGCTCGCCATAGTTTGGACGCCACCCTGCACCACTGGCAAGACGGCCGCCCGATGATGGCCCGCGACTGGATCGGGGAACTCTATCAAGAGGTCTGGCCCATTGCCAAGGCCAACGGTATAGGTTGCTTCCTCAGTCCTTTGCAGAAGATTTTGCGGGAGGGTAACGAAGCCCAACGCTGGCAAGGACAGGTAGAGCAGGGCCAATCCATCCGTCAAGTGGTGACCGCAGCGATTCAGGCAGCCCAGGTCTACGAAGACGCCCTGGCCCGTGACCTCTGCCAGCCCTGTGCCGCCTGAAGTCTTTATCCGGCGCTATCTAAAGGGGTCAGAGGCAATGGCTCTCTATAAATATCAATTAATAGGCTATGTTTTTACGCTACACAACCTCTATTATCCTCCCGGTTTTAAACATGGAGTGTTATTTATCAAGCACTCTAGATGCGCTACTTTCCCAGGGGTGGATTACTCAGAACGACCAAATCATCGTGGTTGATAATGGTTCTACAGATCGTTCAATTGATATTGCTAGAAGCTATCAAGAGGTGGATTTACTATTTCAGCCTGTACGCGGTTCCTACGCTGCCCGAAATCTGGGTATTCAGTCCGCAAAAGGAGAGATCATCCTTTTCCTAGATCCCGATTGTCGGCCCAGGCAAAATTGGCTGGAGGCAGCCTTAACGTCCTTTCAAGACCCTGGGGTTGAGATTGTGCTAGGGAAAAGGCACTACGGCACTATGAGTAAAGAACTTTCCCTATTAGCGGCTTACGAAAATCAGAAAATTCAGTGGATACTTGCCCAGAAAAATCCTTCCTATGTATATGGCTACACTAATAATATGGCTGTTCGTCGAAGCTTATTTGAAAAATCTGGACTGTTCCAAGAAAGATTACGGGGAGGTGACACAATCTTCATACAAAGAATTGCCCATTCCCTAGGCACATCAGTGATAGAATTCAATCCAGAAATGGAGGTTGATCATATGGAAATCACCTCCATCGATCATTACTACTCCAAGCGGGCGGTATACGGGGCCAGCAATGAGCATTTAGCCACAGAGGTGCCCTTTCAGCCCCTATCTAATTACCATCGTCTCAGGGTATTTTTTGCCTTGATGCACCGAAATCTCTTAAATCCCTGGGATGCTTTTCTACTGATTCTGCTACTTATACCGGGGGCGGTAATTTATGAGCGGGCAAGGGGTAAGGCGTCATGAAGGCTGGGGAAATGGCTATCACTTTTCGTCTGGGTTGGGAACTTTTCGTCCGTAATATGGTGGCTCGCCATCGCAATAGCCAGTTGGGCTATCTATGGTTGATTTTGTCGCCTCTGGTCTTAGCTGGCGCCTGGATTTTTTTAAAACGTAGCGGAAATTTCCAGATTCCAGAGGCCAATATTCCCTACGGACCCTATGTGGTCACAGGGGTGTTTCTCTGGCAGGGGTTTTCCCGACAACTGAATAGCTCCCTATCCCATCTTTCCGCCTCTCGCCACCTATTTAGTAAATATCACTTCCCATGGGAGGCGATCGTCCTAGCGGGTTGGGCTGAAGCCTTTGTGGAGTTTGCCCTCAGCATGGGTGTTTTGATTGTGGTGCTGAGGGTGATCGGCTTTGGTACCTTCAGCACCATCCTATTTTCCCTACCGTTTATGGCCAGCCTACTATTGCTAGGCGGTGGGATCGGCCTACTATTAGCCCCCATCGGATTACTGTATGAGGATATTGGGCGAGGGATCGGGTTATGCCTGCAACTCATGTTCTTCCTAATTCCCATTGTTTATCCCATGCCCACTGAGGGAATAGGCAAGCTAGTGGTGGAGTGGAACCCTGTCGCCGTGTTACTGGTTACGGCCCGAGAGGCCCTTTTGATCGGCCAGGTTTCCATGCCCTTCCAGACGATTCTGGCCAGTTTCATATCTGCGGGGTTGGCCATGCTGGCTTTAGGGTTTTTGAGGCTGGCCCGTCCCCACCTCGCCGTGAGGGCTGGCTAATGGCTGAGCGCAGTGTACTCGAGGTTAAGGGGGTTAGCCAGCGCTTTTCCCGCAGCATGCGCCATGCTTTGCGGTATGGGGTCTACGATATCTTCCAACAACTCATGCCATCCCCTGGTGATCGGGCCCGACAGCTAAGACCCGGGGAGTTTTGGGCCCTACGGGATGTTAGTTTTTGCCTCAAGGCCGGGGAGTCAGTGGGGATTCTGGGCAATAATGGGGCTGGCAAAAGCACCCTGCTGAAGTTGATTGCAGGCATTTATCGGCCCACAGTCGGACATATTCGGGTGGGGGGGCGCATTGGTGCGATCGTTGAGTTAGGCTCAGCCTTTGTCCCCAATCTATCGGGTCGGGAAAATATCCGTCTCCAGGCTCTGCTCCATGGCTACAGCCCAGGGTTATTGGATCGGCAAATGGAGGACATCCTGGCCTTTGCCGATCTAGGGGACTTTATTGATAGCCCGGTTCAGCACTATAGCACCGGCATGCGGGCTCGGCTGGGGTTTGCGGTAGCGGTTCACGGTAACCCCGACCTCTTGCTGGTGGATGAGGTACTGGCCGTAGGGGATTTGTCCTTCCAAAATAAGTGCCTGCGGCTGGTGGAAGGGTTTCGCCATCGGGGTGGTGCCGTAGTCTTCGTCGGCCATAACCCTTATCAAATGCAGGCGGCCTGCGATCGCGGCATTATCCTAGACCGGGGCTGCATTCAATTCGATGGCTCGATGGTGAGTGCTATGGATCTGGTGTTAAATTCTGCTGAATTAGCTTCACCCCAGGACTATGGTTTGTCCACTACGGGTCAGTTACCGGTCCAGGCGGCTCCCAACTCAAAGGCAACAACCGATAGGCCCCTATTTGAGGTACGGAGGACGGCTATGTCCTATCAGCCTCCGGCCCCTAAGGGTAAACAGGGCTCGCTCACCATAGACTTCACCCTGGTTGTCCACCGCGCCCCGGTCAGCCTTAACGGGATGGCCGCCATTTTTCCCCAGGAAGGTTCCCATGCGATCGCGGTATCTATCAGCGATGGGGTGGTTTTATCGTCAGGTTTACAAAAACTGACGATGGAAATCCCGTCTTTGCCCCTGATACCCGGCAACTACTTGGTAAAACTCTGTTTGATCGATGAAGGTACATCCTTTTCACTCTGGAACCAGGGCTGGTCAGATAGGCCGCTAGATTTGCATATTCCTGGAGAAGGCTGTTCCCATAGGAATATCACAAGATCCCTCTCCTCAAAGATCTTTCTTATCAGCCAGATCGGTGTAGAAACCTCTGTAACCTCTGCCCAAGAGAACCCAAAGGTAAAGGTATAAGAATACGTCCTATTTATGTAGCCCAAAGGAGTAGTCAGTGAATCGTTTGTTTACAGACTTGGCATTACAAAAACAGTTCTTGTCTACTGGATATATCCAGGTGCCCATGCTGTCTAGCCTGGAAATAAACTACCTGCTAGATGAAATTAACAATCTATGTCCCGAAGATAGCTTTAATCCCCACCTGGACGAAAAGTATTATATTACCTATCATTGTACTTCTCTCGACAAAAACTTAGATTATAGAAAGAAGGCTTTCGATCTAATAAAAGATGTCTTCGAGCCCTATTTAAAGGGTTTTATGCCTGATTTTGAAATCCTATCCTGTAACTTTTTTATCAAGCCTCCCTACACAGGGATGTTGAGAATTCACCAGAACTGGCCAGTTTTAGACTTAGATGATACCAGCGTTACCCTGTGGTGCCCTTTACAGGATGTGGATGCCCATAACGGTACCCTGCATCTCGTTCCTGGTAGCCATAAGATTCTTCCCCATATAGAAAGCATAGAATCAACCGTTGGTTTTCCCTACTTCAAAGACTTCGAAAACACCCTGGTAGAAAAATATCTCCAACCTATGACGCTGAAGGCTGGAGAAGGTCTGATCTTCGATGAATCCTTAATTCACTGGACGCCAGCCAATAACTCCAGTAAACCCCGCATCGCTGTCCAGATTACGGCTTTCCCAAAGGACAAGACTCCCGTTCTGTACCTATGTGACAAGGATCATCCAGAACGATTTGAGAAGTTCGAAATCTCTCCAGACTTCTATCTAACAGAGGATCTAAACCAGCATGCTGTGCGTCAACGTCCGCGCAGGAGCCTAGGATTTGTAGAGAATAAAAATCGCCCCATATCCGAAGCAGAGTTCATTCAATTACTCAAACAAGGGAATGAAATTCGTCATCAGATCTATGCCAGAAAACAACTTTTTAACTCCGAGGGAATTCCATGCGAAATATAATCTCGAATCAGATCCAAAACCATCATCTGATTGAGAAGGGCTATGTTCAGCATCAGCTTTTATCAGCATCGGAAATTCAGTATTTATTGGGTGAGGTTCGTAAGCTTTATCCCGAAAGTATGTTTCTACCCAAAGCAGATGAATCTTCTGATCCTGACATTACGACGAGCTATCTAGCTAGTGATATAGCCCTGCGGGAACAGGTATCTCAAATTATCCGGGAAACCCTGTCCCCCCACCTGGACAGCCTGCTGGATGATTACCGTATTCTTGCCAGTGGATTATTTGTTAAGGCGCCAAAGGGTGGATGGTTGGATCTGCACTATCATCCAACTGTTGTTGAAGATCTAAAACACTGGGTTATTGATATCTGGTGTCCTTTACAGGAAACCGATTTTTCCAACGGTACATTTTGTGCTGTTTCTGGAAGTCATAAAATCTTTCCCAGGATTATTGATTGTTCTCCTCAAGATCCTCCTTTCTACCAAGGCTATGCTGAGGAGATTCGTCATCAGTACTCGGTGGCGATACCGGCAAAAGCCGGAGAAGCTGTTCTGTTTGAAGACAGTTTACTCCACTGGTCTCCACAAAATTTGACAGATTCACCCCGCTACGCCCTTCACTGCACCTGTATTCCCAGGGAGGCAACGGCGGTTTATGTTTATCTCAATCCAAGGGATTCTAAATATTTTGAAGTCTATGAAGTTACCGATCAGTTTTTTATTGAGCGTACCCCTTCAACCCAGCGCGATAACCTGAAATTACTAGCGATTTTACCTAATAAAAATCCTTCCTACACCTTTGACGAGTTTAAAGAGAGAATGGAACACTCTAATACAATCAGGAAATCAATGTTTTGGTAAATCTCAACCTTAGCTAACCTTACCCATAGATTTGATCAGACATAAACTAATACCCATAGGAATATAGATATGCGTCAAGTGATTCGAGACAAGCACCTAAATCGCCTACTCCTCAAGAGAGGGTATATTCAGCAACCACTGCTGCCAGACTCGGAAGTTAGGTATTTGCTAGAGGAAACTCAGAAAGCCTACCCCGAAAGTAGGTTTTCTCTCCATCAAGACAATATTTCCCAGTCCTACGTCACCAATAGTTACACAGATCAATCAGAGGAAGTCCGGGCGATTGGTCCTAAGGTGATACAGAATATTTTATCGCCCCATATCGAGGATCTTCTAGAGGACTACCGCATTCTCTACTGCGGGCTCTTCGTTAAGGCTCCAAGGGGGGGCTGGCTGGATATTCATTATCATCCAACCGTAGTGGAGGACTTAGGGCACTGGGTGATCGATATCTGGTGTCCATTACTGGATACAGACCTATCCAATGGCACCCTCTGTGTTGTTCCAGAGAGCCATAAAATCTTTCCAGAGGTTATTGACTATCCTTCCGACACGGCTCTTTTTTGTCGAGACTATAAGCGAAATATTCGTGAAAAGTATTCCGTTGCCCTGCCATCAAAGGCCGGACATGGGGTAATTTTTGAAGACAGTTTACTCCATTGGTCACCCCAGAACTTGACAGATTCTGCCCGTTACGCGATTCATTGCACCTGTATTCCTAAGGAAGCAACTGCCGTTCACGTTCATTTTGACTCCAGGTCCCCTCAGCAGTTTGAAATCTATGAAGGGACAGATGCATTCTTCGAGAAAGACTTTGGTAGACCCGTACCACGACCTGGAGATCTAAAGCTACTTAAAATTATTCCTAACCAGAATCGTTCCTATGGTTATGATGAGTTTCAGAAGCGTATGGGGAATGCAGCCCAACTGCGCCAAGAACTTTATCCAGATAGCTATTATGTTTCTCCGGTAGAGTTTGCCGAACTGCTTCGGAAAGAGCAGGAAATCTACCAGGAAATTCACCATCCTATCGCGATCTCTGAGGAAGTAGCCGCAGAGCCCATCCTCAGGGAGGTGGTTACAGGAGCCGTCAATGGGCCGCCGCAGGACGTACAACCCCAGGTAACTAAGGCCCCACCCTTACTGAGTCGCATCACCGCCGCTGGTAAACAATTGCTCGGGGTGAAGCCACAACCAACAGTGAACATCTCCCAGTCGTCCGAGGTGGTTCGGGATGTCCGTTCCCCTGTCAACCAACATAGCGTTGCCGATGTTAAACGCTACTATGAAGAATTGACCCAGGGCTATATCGAAGGCTTTGGAGAGGTTTTTCAGGGATCAAGACCCGCCTCTACGGAGGAATTGCTGGAGTATTTGATTCAAGCCGCCAGGTTAGAAGATGGGCTCAGGGTCTTAGACGCGGGTTGCGGAGTGGGTGGTCCAGCGGTTGGATTTGCCGAACGGCGCAATTTGAACATTGAAGCCCTCACCCTTTCCACGGTACAGGTCGAGGAGGCCCAAAAACGCATTAAAGCTAAGGGATTGGAACACCAGATTAATGTCAAGCAGGGCGATTTTCATCACCTGGCTCAGTTGTATCCGGCTAACAGTTTTGACCGGGTCCTATTCCTGGAGTCCCTATGCCATGCTGAAGATTACCGTCGGGCTTTAGAACAGGCTAAACAGGTGCTTAAACCGGGTGGCTTTCTCTATATCAAAGACTTTTACGCCATTGATCACCGTTCTCGCCCTGAGTTATTGGAGCTACACGCTAAAGATCTACGGGAGTTAAACCGAATTTACTGCCTGGTAATGCCCGATCTCCCAGGTACGGTAGATATCATCAGCGAGTTAGGGTTTGACATCTATTACATGCGTAAGCCTATGTATGCCTATTCCCTGGCGGCATGGGAAAACTTTATGCGGCATACCAATACCTTTTGGGTTAGAGAGTCTGGAGACGCGATCGAAGCCATTGAGTTTCTGGCCTATAAGCCCTTGAATTGATTATCCTTGCTGCTTCCAGGAGTCAGCTTCAATCCCTCCCGACAGGTTTTAAAGCCGTGAATTTAAAGCCTTCACTGGTTTTTATAACCTGAGCTTTAAAAACTAAAGTATTGGCCAAAGTATCGGATAAATACCCATGTATAAATATTTGAAGATTAACCAATGGTGGGGCAACAAGATCAGTCCTCTAATGGCCTATGCCTTTCTGGGAGTATCTCATTATTCGACTCAACCCTCTGCCCTAACTCTGACGGTACAGTTACTGCTGTTTTTGCTGGCCTGTTTTGGCATTGCTGGTTTTGGTCATCTCTTTCTTGATGCCTTTGATCAGCGGGAGGATCGCCTGAACGGTAAGGATAATGGCTGGCTGAGCCTAGGTAAGGTCAAGGCTAGCCTGGCACTTCTTCTAGTTTTTATAACGGCCTGGCTACCACTCTATTTTCTCCCCCATTGGGCTACGGTACGGTGGCTGGTGGCCGCAGAGTTTATCCTGTTTATTATCTATGCCGTGCCACCTTTGCGGTTTAAGGAACGGGGTATGGCAGGGATTATGGTTGATGGCCTCTATGGCTATGTAATGCCTGCCCTTGTAGCCTGGACCATTTTTGCTCCTGAACCTCAAGGATCAGGGGCTGCTATCTATCCAGTATGTCTGCTGCTCTGGCTGCTTCCCAAGGGTATACGCCATATACTGCGTCATCAGTACTATGATTTCGATGGTGATTATGGGGCCGGAGTTAGCACCTTTGCCGTGCGCCATGGTCGCACCGCCACCCTAAAGGTGATTCAAAACTATCTGCTGCCCATTGAGCTGCCGGCTATGGTGCTGGCGCTGACGGTGCTTTCCTGGCCAATGATTTTACCTATGATTGGCTTCATGGCCTTTTCCGGTTGGGAATGGAGAGTGCTGCGTCAACAGTGGCTGCAGCCCGTACCCCCACTTCGCCTCTGGAAACCGATTGAATGGTCAGAATGGCTGGGTATGCGGTTCCTGTCTACCTTCACCGAACTCCTGCTACCCCTGCTTTCTCTATGGGTTGTGTTACTGCGCCATCCATCCCTATGGCCCCTGTCATTGGTTTACCTCCTGATTGCCGGTTGGCCCTTAAAGCTCTGGTGGGGTGAAGTGAGTCCCCTGGTATTGAAACGATTCCATTGAGCCTATATACGCCCCCTATAGGGCTGACTACCTAAACTAAGGAGACGATATGACCCGACGCATCATTGTTGGTCTACCGGAGTGGAGCCTGGGGGGTGCTCATATCTGTGCTGCCAACTTGGTTCGGGGTCTACGGGCCAGGGGGGAAGATGCCCGGCTGTTGTTAACCGAGGAACATACCCCCCTGGTTACCCATCCCCTCCATAGTCCACCGCTACCTGCTGACTTACCCATTGACCTAATCCGCCTCACCGCCTATGACCGCTGGAGCGAGGCCTGGATAGCGATTGAACGGTTCTTGGAGGAACAGGCTCCCTGCATCTATGTTCCCGTTGTTGATTTTCGGTCTACTTGCATCACCCCCCGTCTCTCCTCCCGGGTCGTGGTGGTGGCAACGATGATGACGGACTATCGATTGGAGTACGAACACGTAGAGCGATGGGCTCGCCACTGGGATGGGGTGGTGGCGGTGAACTCCGCCATTCAGCGGCGGGCGGCCCTCTGGATGCCCTGGCTGGCGGCTAATCTGGTCACGATTCCGATCTGTGTACCCATGCCCGGTGATGTGCCGATCCGTCCAGGCCAGGGCAAACTGCGGTTGGTGTACCACGGTAGGTTATGCGAGTACCAAAAGCGTAGCCTCGACTTTATCGATCTGCTCGAACAACTGGAAATCCGTGGTGTAGAGTTTTGTCTTACCCTGATCGGCGATGGTGAGTCCCGTCCAGCCATTGAAAAGGCGGCGGCGCGGTTTATCTCCGATGGCCGCTTGGTCCTATCAGGTACCCTTCCCTACGAGCAAACCCTGGAGGCCCTCAGGCAGCAGGACGTTTATATCCTGCCTTCGGATTTTGAAGGTACTCCCAATGCCCTGCTAGAGGCCATGGCCTATGGTTGCGTACCCGTGGTTTCTGACATCGAAACCCTAACGGATATCGTAGCCGACGGTAAAACGGGATTTCGCTGTGGGATCGGAGACATGCAGGCCTTTGCTGCGGCTGTGGCTCGACTAGCCGCTGACCCGGTGGAACGAGTCGCCATGGCTGAGCGGGCCGCGACCAGTGTACGTCAGCTGGGCTATGACCTGGAAACCATGATCGATCGCTGGCAAGCCCTCTTTGATCGCCTGGAGACCCGTACCCAGCGGGCCCGACATCGTCCCCGGGGAATGATGACCCCTCCCCCCGCTAGCTTTGGTGGGGTTTCCATCCTACCAGGCCGGTACAGTTCCTTCGCACGACTGGTGAATCAGGTTCCCCTCTGGCCTGAACCCCGAACCGCCACTCGGGTAAGCCGGCACCACCGCCCCCATACCGCGCCCCTCAGTGAGCATCGCATCATTCTGGCCGCCACCAAAGGTCGCATTAGCGGTGTGGATGTTTTTGCCACCCACCTGGTTCAGGGGCTGCTATCGCGCGGCCTACGGGCGGAGATTTTAATTACCCGTCCGGATGAAAAGGTGCCGGATCCGATGCCCTTTCCAGAACACATACCGGTGCGGAGCCTTGCCGTTGGCCCCGGCAGTAGTTGGCAACAGCGATGGGCATTGCTGCGGCGTACCCTGCTGGAGGCCGGTCCTTGTATCTACATTCCTAACTATGACTGGCACCATTCCGGTATCTGCGGCACCCTACCCGCCACCGTAAAGGTGGTGGGTATTGTCCACAGCGATGACCCGGCCCACTACGCCCACTGTTTGAAGCTGGGGCCGACCTGGAACGGCATAGTCGCGGTGAGTGGGGTGATTGCCGATCAGATTAAGGCGCTAGACCCTGCCCTGGTAGACCGACTATACACCATTCCCTATGGGGTGGCCCTGCCTTCCGCTTCTGGGAGGACGCCGCGATCGCCCCAGAGGCCCCTGCGGCTACTCTACGCTGGCCGCTTAATCCGTTACCAGAAGCGGGTATTTGACCTGCTGTCTATCCTTGAGGCTTTGGCAAACCGACATGTACCGGTGGAACTCACCGTTGTCGGCAGTGGTCCAGAGGAGCGGGAGTTTCTCCAGGCCTCCGCCCAGGCCCTGGTGAGTGGCCAGCTGCGCTTCATGGGGGGAATGGCCAACCACCACGTCCAAACCCTGATGGCACAGGCAGATGTTTTCCTGTTGCCATCGGCCTTTGAGGGGTTGCCCGTGAGCCTGCTGGAGGCCATGGCCCATGGTGCCGTACCCGTGGTAGCCCACTGTCGTAGTGGGGTAGATGAGGTCATAGACCACGGTGAAAATGGCTTTTTAGTCACCGTTGGCGATATTGAGGGCTTTGCCAACTACATCAGCCATCTCGCCGAAAACCCTCAACAACTGGCGCAGATGGCCCAGGCAGCCCAGCAGACCATTGAGACCGGGGGGTTTACCATTCCTGCCATGACCGAGTCCTATCTGCAGGTAATGGAGCAGGTAGTGGCCCAGCCCTTCCGCCGTCCGGTCACAGGCATACTTCCCCCAGAGGATCTGCAAGGCTGGCGCTCCTGGCTGCCGCCGGAGCCTCCCGGTCCGACCCTGGCGATCAAACGCCTGAGGAAGCGGGTTGAACTCACCTTAAAGGGGCTGGTCTCCCCTTCCTAAGCGAGCCTGAAATCCCAGTAGGCCCAATCTCCTGCCTAGGGCTGCGTTGGGGTGATCCATCTACCAGCTTCAGGCAAAAGTACCTGTTAATCCAGTTCAGCACCACCCATAACTAATTTCCACCATGACAGTTTCCACCATGGCCATAGCAAAACGTCCCACCTTCAAAGATGCGGCCCTGCAGGCAGCCTTCTCAAGCCAGGGCTACGTGGTGATAAATTTGGCTGAACCTGAGGACATGAAGGGTTTAGCTGAGGCCTATGGAAATCTCTATCCATACAACCAGGAAGGCTGTGTTTTTTCCTGTCATGATGCGGATGGCGATCGCCGCTTAAGGGCACAAAACCTCGTACGTCAAGGGATTGGGGAAAAAGCATCGGCTTTTTTGGATGCCTACAAATTTGTTAATAGCGCCTTTGTTGCCAAATATCCTGGTGAGAACGGTGTGATTCCCCCCCATACTGACTTCACCTTTGTTGACGACAGGTACTATTCCGCCGTGGCGATATGGGCCCCTCTAACGGAAACCACCGCTGCGGCAGGACGGTTACACGTGCTGCCAGGGTCCCATCGTTACACACCCCTCTGTGGATCAAATCTTTATAGGAAGTATGATGATATCGAACTCTCCACCATGACGGAGATTGAGCTGGCGATCGGCCAGGCTGTCTGTTACGACCTGCGAACCATTCATGCCTCCCCTGCCAACACATCATCAACGCCCCGAATTGCCGGAAATTGTGTGCTGATCCCAGAGGAAGCTGACCTCTGGCATGTAACCCGTCAAGATCAGGACATTCTGATCTATGCCGTTGACGATGGCTTCTACAGTAGACTGGGCAGCGATCGTACCATCACTAAAAAGCTATTGAAGAATTACAAAATCATTCATACTGAACCCCTTGACTCAGAGCCATCTGAAAACCAGTCCCAAGGAAATAATGATCCCTCCCCTGGCTTGGTGCAACGGCTGATCAAGCGGTTAGGCAGGGTTTAAAGGGCAGTGCTGATCAATTCCCTCTGGCTAATGTAGATGCGTCTGATTATTGGTACCCCCAACTGGACCCTCAATGGTGTCAATATCTTTAGTGCAGCCCTGGTCCGTGGGCTCTGTCGTCAGGGCACCCATGCCACCTTGCTGATTACCGGCAGCCTCTGGCGGGACCAGAAGCCTCTCCCCTGGCCCAATGATCTGCCCATAGAACCGTTGGCCTTGCCCATGGTTGCCACCTGGTCAGCTCGCTGGCGGACATTGCAAACCTATCTCACCGCCCAAGCTCCCTGCATCTATCTCCCCAATCATGATGTACTACACTCAGCCATTACCCCGGTGCTGCCCTCCTCCATTGGTGTGATTGGCATTGCCCATAGCGACGATCCCCAACACTACGATCATATGCGTCGCCTGGGGCCCTGGTGCAATGCCGTGGTAGGGGTCAGTCACGAGATTACCCAGCGACTCCTGCTGATGCCAGAACTGAGACATATTCCTACCTGTTCCATTCCCTATGGAGTCCAGATCGATCCAGCCGTTGACCCCAGCATGATGGGTACAGCGTCAACCCCAGAGACCGGCTTAACCATCCTCTACGCGGGGCGCCTGGAGCAGCGCCAGAAGCGAGTCAGGGATCTGGCTCCGATCCTGCACAGCCTCCACCAACGAGGGATTCCTGCGCAGCTGACGATAGCCGGAGAAGGACCGGCCAGGGCAGCCCTGCAGCAGATGTTCCATGAGTTAGGCATGGCCGATCAAGTGCGTTGGCTAGGAACCGTCGCCCCTGATGCCATGGCCCAGATCTACCGTTCCCACACGGTGTTGCTGCTACCCTCTGCCTACGAAGGTCTACCTCTGGCGGTACTGGAGGCTATGGCCTACGGATGTATCCCGGTGGTGAGCGCCATTACCAGTGGCATACCGGACCTGGTTGAGGACGGTGTCAATGGCTACTGTGTACCCGTCGGTGACCATCGAGGCTTTGCCGATCGCCTGGCCACCATAGCCCAAAATCCTGGGCAGCGCAGCAGGATGTCTGCTGCCGCCAGGGCTACAATCCTGGCTGGGGGGTATACCCTTGACTCCATGGTCCACCGTTACCAGGCTCTTTTCCAGGAGATTTGGCAAGATCTGGTCACCCACCGCTATCAACGACCCAGGGGCAGGTTGTGCCCTCCTCAGGAGCTCACCTGGCGGCATTATCTGCGGGCGCCCCTGGCAAGATGGTTAGCAAGGAATCCCTGATGATGGAAGTTCTGTCCTTTGTGCGTCATTTTCCTTGCCTGTCCCAGACCTTTGTGGGTCAACAGTACCTGGGACTCAAGGATCTCGGCGTTTCCCTGACGATTTTGGCCGATAGTGGCGATGACCATGACTGGGTTCATACCGACATGGCTAGTCGTGAGCTGCTGCCCCAGGTTCGGTATCACCCCATACCGCCATCACGCCGCCAACGATTGCTCCCGGCTCTGCGCCTGTTGGCCTTGGGGCCACCGTCAGGGTTACCTAAGCGTCTAGCCTTGCTGAATCCCTGGTACGGAGGGATGGAAGCCGCTTCTCTGCGGCTCCTCTTCCAGGCCGCTACGGTCAGATCCTGTCCTCCACCGGACCTACTCCATGCCCACTTTGGTCCTGTAGGGGCGATGGTAGCTGCTCTGCGGCAAGCCGGGGTGGTGGAAGCACCCCTGATTACGACTTTCTACGGCTACGATGTGTCTAGAACCCCCGCCCACACCTACCGCTATCTATTTCAAACTGGAGATTTACATCTAGTACTGAGTCAACGGATGCGACTCCGGCTAGTGGACATGGGTGCCCCTCCCGACAAAATTCTCATTCATCCTTTGGGGGTCAATCCCTCTCTCTTCCATCCCCGTGCAGCCACCCTGCACCCCACCCTGAACATCCTCTCCGTGGCTCGCTTAGTTCCTAAAAAGGGCATCGCCGATGGCCTCAGGGCCGTCGCCGCCGCCGCCGTCCACACCCCGCTGCACTACACCATCATAGGGGAGGGTCCCTGTCGGGCTGAATTGGAGGGGCTGGCGGCCTCTCTGGCCATTGCCGACCGGGTCACCTTTCTGGGCGGGCGGCCTAACCGGGAGGTGATCGATTATTTACACCATAGCGATCTGTTACTAGTGCCCAGTGTTACGGCAGCCGATGGGGATGCGGAAGGTACCCCCATGGTGATTTTGGAGGCTCAGGCGGCTGGTATTCCCGTCCTATCTACCGATCATTCAGGCATTGCCGAGATCGTAGTCCCTGGGGAAAGCGCCAAGCTAGTGCCAGAGCATGATTGGCTGGCCATGAAGGAAGTAATTCTGGACCTGACATCCCCTGTACGGCGTCAGGCAATGGGGGCTGTAGGCCGGGCCTTCGTAGAGCAATACCACGATAGCCGGCAACTGAACCAGCGACTGCTGGAGTGCTATGAAACCCTTAGAAGTCAATTGGGCAGAATATAGCACTTAACTACGGCAGCAATAAGTAATTCTTCAGAAAACTCTCCTGAGCTGAACCAGCGCTAACCAGGTCTCACTGTCTGGTGGCTTCGCCCTCTGCCCTTGCATCCTGAGGCCCGACTGGAGCCACCTCAGAGAGGTTGACCTCTTCGTAGAGGTCGGCGATCGCCCCTTGCCAGCCAACGCTGGTCAATACCACCGGTTCCCCGGCCCTAAAGCAATACAGCACCCACAACCCTTCGGCATTGCGACGAAACACCTCCACCTGGGGCCGGCTTTGGCAGACCATCACGTATTCTTGCAGGCTGGCCAGGTGCCGGTAATCGGTGAATTTATCCCCCCGGTCAAAGGCCTCTGGGCGGTCTGAGAGGACTTCTACAATCAAACAGGGATAGCGTTTAAAGGTACTGGAGGCCAGATCGAGATCGTCACAGGTGACCATCACATCGGGGTAGTAAAAACAGTTTAAGTCCTCAATCCGGACTTTCATATCCAGGGCATAGGCCCGACAGCGCCGATTGCGTAGATGTCCGCGCAGTAGGGCCCACAGGTTTAGGGCGATGGTGATAGGGGCATCGGTCCCCAGTTAGGCTGCGAAGAATCAGGGCCGGTAAAAGTTCCAGGAATATGCCAGACTAGAGCCAACCTTTAGACGCATCTCAGGAGGTTAGCCCCATGACGATCGCCCCTGACCTGCGATCGCTGACGGTGCAGGACTATCACCGCATGGTGGAAACAGGCATTCTGACCACCGATGAGCGGGTGGAATTGATTGAGGGACAACTTTATACCATGGCTGCCAAAGGTACGGCCCACAGTGCCGCCATCACTCGCATCGATCGGGTGTTATCTCAACGCCTGGGGAACCGAGCTCTACTGCGCTTTCAAGACCCGGTGCAGTTAACCGATATCTCAGAGTCAGAGCCCGATGTGGCGATCGTTCAACCCGATCCCCTGGATTACGAAGACCACCACCCAAGGCCGCCGGAGATTTTCTGGTTGATTGAGGTGGCAGACCGGACCCTGCGACGCGATCGGGATCTCAAGGTCCCCCTCTATGGCCGCTCCGGCATTCGCGAGTACTGGATTTTGGATGTCGAAGAGAACTGTCTCTACCAATTTCGAGAGCCCGGAGACCAGGGCTACGGCCCTGAGCAGAGGCTATCAGCCCAGGACACCATCGCCCCCCTGGCCTTTCCCGATTGCCTGATATGGGTGGGAGAGTTTTTGCGATCGCCCCTGAGCTGAGGCTTTGGCCGGCTCTGGTACCAGGCGATCGCTCTGGCCCGTTGTTCTGGCCATTGTGCCACGGTCATCACCCTTCATTCCTAGCAGAAGGAGGGTCGCTAATCCTTAAAGAAGGGTCCCTGATTATCTTGGGCTCAGCCTGTAGACCTGGATGGGGTGGGGAGACATTTTCGGTGGGTGAGGGAGTGGGTAGAGAGGGCTTCTGATCCCTGATCGCTAACTCCATCTACTCCCCAAGGTCTTCCCAATTCTGCCAAGCCTTTCCGGATTTTTCGAACAAGTTTATCTAAGGCTCATAAAAGCCTGAAGTTTCATCAAAAAGTAATTGAATTCAGCCTTTCCGCTGACTTTTATTGAAATCATAGGAATCAAGGGAATATTAAATTTTTCTGAGTCTACAAAACTCATGCTAAAACTAATTAAAATCGATAAAAAACAAGGATTTATTTATCTAGACAGTATTACTGACATTCTCTAAAAATTAAATACAGGTGGCTTCAGTATTTTCACCCGATCTATCTATCGAAATCAGATTTTCTTATTCCCTAGATTATTTATTGGCAATTTCTTCTTATTCGTAAAAATTTTCATTTATAAAAATCATGTCGAAGTCACCTGTCTCTGTCACCAGCTTGCCGACAATTTCTATTATTATTCCGGTCTATAACGGCGGCACAGCCTTCAGACGGTGTCTTGAGAGCCTGCAACTGTTCCGTCCTCACCCCGATCAGGTCTGGACCGAGGTAATTGTGGTGGCCGATGGTTGTACCGACGGATCTGATCAGCTGGCTGAAGCCTTTGGTGCCACCGTTCTACGTACCCCCAGGGCGGGAGGTCCGGCCAGGGCGCGTAACCTGGGGGCCGCTCAGGCCCGTGGAGAGATCCTGTTTTTTGTGGATGCTGACGTCATGATCCACGCCGATACGATTCCCCAGGTAGCCACCCTATTCAAAAACGACCCCACCCTGGCGGCGGCCATTGGCTCCTACGATGATGCCCCTGGTGCCCCTAACTTTCTATCCCAGTACAAAAATCTGTTTCACCACTACACCCACCAAACCTCTCGACCAGAGGCCTTTACCTTCTGGGGTGCCTGTGGGGCGATTCGCCGTGACATTTTCTGGCGGGTGGGCGGCTTTGATCAACGGTATCGCCACCCCTCCATCGAAGATATTGAACTGGGCTACCGCCTCAAGCAGCAGGGGTGCTCCATCTATCTCTGCAAAACTCTTTATGTGAAGCATCTGAAACGCTGGGAGCCCATTTCTCTGCTGCGGGCGGAGTTTTTCTACCGGGCCCTGCCCTGGACAGAATTATTGCTCCAAAGGCGACAAATGGCCAATGATCTGAACCTTAACCAAACTACACGCCTGAGTGTAGCGTTAACCTATGCTCTGATTGCCTGCCTATTAGGGGCTAGCCTGTGGCCCCTGGGAGTGGCCCCGGCTGGGGTTATCAGCCTGCTATTGCTGCTATTAAATCATCCAGTTTATCAATTCTTCCATCGCCAGCGGGGCGTTTGGTTTATGGTGCAGGCCATACCCTGGCACTGGCTTTACTTTAGTTACTGCGGTCTGGCCTACGGCTTAGGGATGACCCGCCATTATCTGCGGCGCGGCCGTTCCTTCTACAGATTGGGTCTAAAACCCCTATTTTCAACCTTCGAATTAGGCCGTTAGGCCCGTTTGTTGACCGCTTGATTTGGGCAAACTAGGCACATCTACCGTCTTTTATAGCCGTAGCCCCGGGTCCAGGGGCAGAGGCGAGCCAGAATACCTCTCCAGTTTTGGGTTTCACCGATCAACTCAGCGCTCTGGCCGAGGCTATTGCTATCACAAAAGTACCTTACTCCCGTCAGGGTGTTGTTATTGATGAACAACTATTCGCTTAAAGCCCCTGTTGTAGTGATCGGGGCCGGACCAGCAGGTCTGACTGCGGCCTACGAGCTGTGTAAACAGCGGGTTAAATCTATCACTTTAGAAAAAGCTGACAAGGTGGGGGGCATCTCCCGCACCGAGACCTATAAGGGCTACCGCTTTGATATCGGTGGGCACCGTTTCTTTACCAAGGTGGGTGAGGTTCAGGCCTTTTGGAAAGAAATTTTGGGGGATAAGTTTATCCAGGTACCCCGCCTATCTCGTATTTACTACGATGGTAAGTTTTACGATTATCCCCTTGCCCTGGTGAAAACCCTAAAAAATCTAGGACCCATTACTAGTACCTTAATTTTAGCCAGTTACCTCAAAGCTAAAGCCAAAAAATGGAAAAACCCTGGTTTCCAGGCTGAAACCTTTGAAGAGTGGGTAACGGACTCCTTCGGTGAGCGACTCTACCGTATTTTCTTTAAAACCTACACCGAAAAAGTATGGGGCATTCCCTGCAGCCAGATTCGGGCTGACTGGGCCGCCCAACGAATTAAAAATCTTTCCCTCAAGCAGGCGGTCGTTAACGCCCTATTTGGCAGTCAAAATGCCAAAAGCCTAATTAAAACCTTTGATTACCCAGTTTTGGGTCCTGGCATGATGTGGGAGCGTTGTCAGGACCTGTTAAATGCTAAGGATTGCCCTGTGCACCTGAATACCGAGGTGCTGCGGGTGGAACGCAAGGGCAATCGTATTACTCGGGTAGTCGCCAAACAAGGGGGAAAGACCCTGGAGATTACCGGCCAGCACTTTATTAACTCCATGCCCATCGCGGCCCTGGTCCATCGTCTTGACCCCCTACCACCAGAGCCCGTGCTGGCGGCGGCCCGGGGTCTGAAATACCGGGATTTTCTGATTGTTTCCTTGATTATCAATCGCGCCCATCTTTTTCCAGATAACTGGCTCTACATCCATAGCCCTGAATTTCAGGTGGGGCGGATTCAAAACTTTAAGAATTGGAGTCCGGCCATGGTGCCCGACGCCAGTAAAACCTGTCTGGGGTTGGAGTACTTCTGTAGCGAAGGTGATGCCCTATGGGCAATGGAAGACCCCCAGCTGATTGCCCTAGCCTCTAAAGAAATTGTCAGACTCAACCTGGGGATTAACCCTGATGAGATAGAGGATGGCTGTGTAATTCGTCAGTATAAAGCCTACCCCGTGTACGACGGTGACTATCGTCAGCACCTTGAGGTTTTGCAGGATTACGTTAAAACCTTTGAGAATCTGCAAACGGTGGGGCGTAATGGCATGCACCGCTATAACAACCAGGATCACTCCATGCTGACCGCCATGCTGGCAGCCCGCAATATTCTGGGAGAAGACCATGACCTTTGGGATGTCAATGTGGAGCGGTCTTACCACGAAGACTTTACCAATAAAACTTGGGAAAACCTGAAACCACAATCCTCAGATTCTCAGTCTCACCTTGTGGCGCTGGAGGCTTTTAGCTAGTCCTATGCTTTACACGCTGATTATCTGGAATATCGTGCTGGTTAGTTGCTCGTTTACGGGTCTTTGGGTCCTGGGTTGCCTCAAGGTCAAGGACCTGATGGCCCCTAGCGAAAGACTGATTCTGGCCGCCTGGACCGGTCTGGCCCTGCAATGTTTAGGATTTCTGACCCTGGCGCTGTTTATTCCTCTGAATCCAGTGGGACCGGTGCTGATTCTGGTTTCCTGTTTGATTCCCTTCCTTCACTGGCTAGGGCGCTACTGGCAACCGCAAAATCGCCCACGCCTTCGGCGTCAGTTTCAGGACTTCTGGATCAGGCTGGGATTACCGCTAGTGCTGATAGAAATTATTTGGGCTATTTTCAGTGCTCGTCCCATTACCTGGTTTGATAGTGGTGTTTATCACCTGGGGGCGATTCACTGGTTATCGGACTATGGCTTTGTACCGGGGCTGGCTTTAATTAATAATAAGTTAGGCTTTATTTCCTCCTGGTTTGCTTTTTCGGCGGCTATTACTCCTAGTTTCCTGGGCGATCGCATCGGGTCGGTGAGTAATACTTTCTTGATTGTTCTAGTTATCTATACCCTCCTAATTCTTTTCAACAAAGGCCGAGATAGGTCTGAATCCTTCCCCCTTTCATCTATCTTTCTAGCCACCTATCTGATTGCCCTAACTCTAGCCTATGTATTTTCTCAGGTAACTGGACGAGAGATTCTAACCTCCTTTGCCCATGACATGCCGGTCAACTATATGGTGGGGATAGTAAGCTGGTCAGTCTTAGTCACCTCAAGACTTTGGAGCCATGCAATTGTAGAGCAGCAAGATAGATACTGGCGGTTATTTATTATTCCCCTAGGATTGAGCTGTATCATTGTCACCATCAAGATGACAGGTTTATTTTTGATACCTGTTATCCTAGATTTATTTCTTTCTAAGGTGCCTGGAAGTGTTAAGAAAGTGCACCATTGGCTGATCGGTATGGGCTTAATTTCCCTACTCCTTTTACCCCTGGGTAGTGCTCAGGCAATCACCTCTGGCTGTTTATTCTATCCTTCCCAATCCCTTTGCCTACCCTTCCCATGGACGGTTCCTGCGGAGGCGATCAGCCAGGAAGCCGAGGTGATTACTCGGGGTGGTTTACTATTAGATGCAGCTCAGCAGACCCATACCAATAGACATCCTAACCATCACAGTCTAGCTAATATCGCCCGTCAAGTTCTTTCTAAGAATTTATGGTTGGGTAAGCGAGATGACCTTCTCTCACCCCTACTGCTTGGTTTTAGCTTTATTTTTGGTAGTAAGAGGCTACTACAAAGAAAGGGAAAAAATCCTGGAGAAAACTGGGTTTTGATCAGTGGAATCCTGGGATCCTGCTTCGTAGTCGGGCTAAATCCACAGGTATCTTTTCGCTTTGGCATGGGTATTCTGCTGCTGGTACCTGCTTATTGGATAGCCACTGTATTGGTTGCTAGGGCAGCTAAATCAACCCTACCCGGGCGACGGACCAAAACTTGGTTGGCTCCAGGTCTAGCCTGTCTGGTCATGGTTTTTAACCTGAAGCTGATCCATAGTTATTTTCTTTTGCCCCCGTCCCCTTCCATTCAGCCCGATTTGGCTAGGGCTACCTCTAACCAAATTGCCTACTACTACGTCAAAGGTGGAGATCACTACAGCTGTTGGTATGCGCCTTTACCCTGTAGTTCAGGCCCTTTAGATAAACAGATCCATCTTCGAGATGCCAGCCTGGGTCTGCGGGGTGGGTTTGTTCACCGTAGCGATGTGGCGGACGCCAAGCCATAGGTAAGGTCTGGCTAGGGTCTACTTGCCTCCGCCATGGTTAAGATGGCAGAGGCGATGGTAATTAGGGGATACCCAGGGAATTTTCACGATTGCCAGAATACAATTGATCTTGATCAATCCCCCTGGATCAACATCACCATGGTTACCAGTTCTTTTTCCCCGTTACCCGAGGTTCCAGCCCATCCCCAAACCGGGTCGGGAACCTATCTGTTGGGTCAGTCCTTGCCGTTTCTGCGGGATTGGGTCACGGCCCAGGGGCAACCTGCCTACCGGGGACAGCAGTTACACAATTGGCTTTACCAAAGGGGGGCGCGATCGCTACAGGAGATCAGCGTTTTTCCTAAGAGTTGGCGGCAGACCCTGGCCGATGTCAGGGTGGGGCGATCCAGTCTCTACCATCGGACCATGGCGAGAGATGGCACGGTTAAGTATCTATTGCAACTGGGGGATGGGGAGATTATTGAAACGGTGGGTATTCCCTCAGCCCGGCGATTGACCGTATGTGTATCATCCCAGGTGGGCTGCCCCATGGCCTGTGATTTCTGTGCAACCGGTAAAGGTGGCTTTAGACGTAATCTTGAGACCCACGAAATTGTTGACCAGGTACTGACGGTCCAGGAAGACTTTGGCCAGCGGGTTAGCCACATTGTCTTTATGGGTATGGGAGAGCCCCTTCTGAATAGCGCCGCTGTGATTGCCGCCATTCATTGCCTCAACCAGGATGTGGGGATTAGCCAGCGATCCATGACGCTGTCTACGGTGGGGCTGCCTGGGCGCATTCGGCAGTTGGCGGAGGCCCAACTCCAGGTTACCCTGGCCATTAGTTTACATGGATCAAATCAGGGCCAGCGTCTAGAACTGATTCCCAGCGCCAAAGCCTATCCCCTGGAAACCTTATTAGAAGAATGCCGGGACTACGTCAACTGGACCGGGCGCCGGGTCACCTTTGAATACATCTTACTGGCGGGGCTGAACGATCAAGCTGACAATGCCAGGGAACTGGCCCAACACCTGCGGGGTTTCCAAAGCCATGTCAACCTAATTCCCTACAATCCCATCGCCGAAGCGGCCTATCAACGACCCAGTGAAGCCAGCATCAAGGCCTTTGTGGCCACCCTGAAGGCCCACCATATTGCGGTGAGTGTACGGTACTCCAGGGGTTTAGAGGAAAATGCGGCCTGTGGTCAACTGCGGGCCTCTCGAGTGAGTAGTCTGGAAACCGAGGCCAATCTCGGTCACTCGTGAATCGAACCATCGGGCATAATTGCGCCGGTTAGAATTGCCCCGGTCATTTTAATCATGGTGCGACCTCCCACCGCCACCTTAGCTCCACTTAAGTCAGCGCCGCTCAGATCGGCGCCACTAAAGTCAGCCCCAATCAGGTCGGCTTCCCGCAGGTTGGCATGGCTCAGATCGGCCTGCAGAAGATTGGCTCGAAATAGCTTAGCCCGACTCAGGTTAGCTCGGTTTAAATTAACTTTGTGGAGAAAGGCGTCACTCAGGTCGGCTCCACTCAGGTTTGCTTCACTCAGGTTACGGCTGGCGAAATCCTTTTCCCGCAGATTTGCTCCCCGCAGGTCAGCCCCGCTCAGGTCAGGACTTTGCCGCGATCGATGGGGACTACTACTGCCATGGCGAGTGTGGGCATTGTAGGTGTTATAGCCCTGGTCGTTGCTGGTAGGGGAAGGTGGCTGGGTTTTAGCCTGGGAAGTTCCTACCCCCGCCGCCGCATCCCGGCGTTGACGATAGGTCTGCTGGTCGCTGTGGGGGGGCTCTGGGGCCGAGCTGTGGGCACTGCTGGCCTGGCTGCCAGAGGTGTTAGGGGCCGCCTCAGAGGGGCTATGGTCGCTACGAGCATGGGAATAATAGGGGTTTTGATAGCGATAAGAGTTGGTGCTATCTGCCGATGGACCATGGCTACTGTGGTGCTGGGTATGGGTGTCATATCCCTTGGTTTGATAGCGATGGGTCTCGGATGGGCGGTGGTTACCATAGCTGGTCCGATAGCTGTAGCTACTGCTATGGCTATGACTACTCCCAGTCGTACTGCTCCCAGCGCCAGGATGACGACCGTTACCGTTACGGCTATGGGACCGCAGTAGCTCCCGAGCCTGGTTCAGGGCCTTAATCTTATCTTGAGCTTTTTGATACAGGCGTTCGTTATCCTGGGGAATGCGATCGGGATGCCAGACAAAGACCAAATCCTTATAGGCCCGGTTGACCTCTTCCATTGAGGCACCAGGTTCTAATTCTAGAATTCGATAGGCATTGTCCAGCTCTCGCATGGGCCGTAAATCTCGTACTGATACCTGAAGACTAGTATAGTCCGATCACATTTTAGGCGGCTTCATCCCTCCTGGGTTGATCTACCGCAGGATCTCCTGGATAGCTTAAGAAGTTGGTTAGCACCCTAGCCACGTTTAACAGGGCACATAGGGGATTGGAAAAGCCCGTTCAACCTTGACCTTGACCAGCTGATTAACCCCCTCCAATCACCTCCAGGGCAGCCAGAACTACCTCTTGACTGACTTCTCCAGTCACCAGGGCTGCCCCCAGGCCCTTGGGCATAACAAATCGTACCTGCCCCGCCTCGACCTTTTTATCCCCCTGGAGAGCGGCGAGAATAGCGCTAAAATCTAGAGCTACTGGCAGACGGGTGGGTAAACCAGCTTTTTTAATTAAGGCCAGTTGCCGCTGTTCCTCGGCATCGCTCCAGAACCCTAGCATCGAGGCAATCCGACCAGCCGTCACCATACCTAGCGCTACCGCCTCGCCATGGTTGACTCCCCGGTAGTGCATCAGACTCTCAATGCCATGGCCAATGGTATGGCCGTAGTTGAGAATGGCCCGCAATCCCGCCTCCTTCTCATCCTGGGAGACCACATCAGCCTTGGCCTGACAGGAATGGGTCAGGATCCTATGGCGCAATTGTTCGTCCAAATAGCGATACTGATCTAGGCGAGGAGCTGCTTCCAGGGCTTCAAATAGGGGTAGGTCCCAAATCACCCCATACTTAATTACCTCTGCCATCCCGGCCCGAAATTCGCGCGGAGGTAGGGTTTGTAGCACCAGGGGATCAATCATGACCAGACGAGGCTGGTAGAAGGCCCCGATCAGGTTTTTTCCCTGGGGATGGTTGACCCCGGTTTTACCCCCAATGGCTGCATCCACCATGGCCAGCAAGGAGGTGGGTACTTGTACGAACCCTACTCCCCGTAGCCAGGTGGCAGCGGCAAAGCCGGTCATATCACCAATTACCCCTCCTCCCAGGGCCACCATGGCTGACTGACGCTCTAGACGAAAGGTCAGGGCCGCGTCGTAGATCTTCTGGATGGATCTGAGGGTTTTGTAGCGTTCTCCTGCCGGTAATAAACAGGACTGGACCCGATAGCCCGCTTGGGAAAGGGCATTGACCAAGCCTTCACCATAGGCTTTAAACACCACCGGATTAGCCACTACCAGGAGTCGTTGACCGACTTTAACCAGGGGCTTGGGACCGGTACTGAGCCAGTCTCCCACCTCCTCCAAGCCGCCGGGTGTGATCACGATATTGTAGGGCTGATCGGGCAGGGGAACGGCAATCACAGATTTCATAGGGACTGGCGCAATGAAAGTAAAGACTTTCAAGACTTTAGCGGGTTTAGGCCCCGATTAGATCGGGGCAATTTCCTTTCAGACTAAGCGGTTAGTACAGGCAAACCATTATAGAATAGGGCGTTGGATAGAAGCCCTGGGAGCCCGTGGGTCAGACCGTTTGACTGGCCGCCAGGGGTTATGCCAGCTTCAGCCCCAGGCTTGAGATTGCCTAACCATTCCAAACCTTCTTTCTACGCCCTTATCCTGGTTATCGCCATACCGCTATGTCCTCAGGTCAGACCCACGATCGCATTACCCTCTGGAGCTTACCTGTAGTGATGATGGCAAGCCTGTGGGTGACCCTGAATATCTGGTTGACCGCCTGGGTTTGCCTGGGCTTTTTAATGGGGGGACTGCTGTTGGGACCTGACCTAGACATTCACTCGGTGCAGTATAAGCGGTGGGGCTGGCTACGGTGGATCTGGCTACCCTACCGGGGGAGCATGCGCCACCGGTCTTTCTGGTCCCATGGCCCTATTATTGGGACCACGGTACGGGTTCTCTACGCTTCCTGCTGGTTGGCGATGGGGGGAATAGTCGTGGTTGATGCCCTTAACAGCTTGCAACGTACCGCTCTTACCTGGGGCGATCTGGGCACTGGCTTAAGTTGGAGTATACACACCTACTGGCAAGTCGGGTTAGCCCTATTGGTAGGCCTGGAATTGGGTGCCCTAAGCCATTACACCACCGATTGGCTGAGTTCCTTCTGGAAGCGCAAGGGCACAACCAGAAAGAAAACTACCCGTTCTAAAACCCAGCCAAAGCGGCGATCCTGAGCCGTGTGACTGGGTTATGCCCCCTCTTCTGTGGCCCTAGAGGTAATGGGTAGACAAACTGGCCACCAAGGACCGGGTAGCCGGCCAGCTATCCACCACCATACCCGCGGACAAGAGCATCATGTAAAGAATGGAAAACTTAAATAGGGAACGGGCTAGGTCGCGATCGCTGGGTTGCTGTAGCAAGGCCCAGGCTTTCTTGATAAACCAACCTCCCAGCAGCAAAGCCACCAGGGTATAGACCGCACCGGTGACCCCCAGGGGAAAGGTCATCATTATGGTTAGGGGTACCAGCACCAGGGTGTAATACCAGATCTGACGGGCAGTAGCTGCATCTCCCACCACCACCGGCATCATGGGTACGTTGACCTTGGCGTAGTCTTCCTGAATCAGCATGGCCAATCCCCAAAAGTGAGGCGGGGTCCAGATCAAGACAATGGCAAAAAACAGCCAGGCCGCTAGAGGAATATCTCCGGTTACCGCTGCCCAGCCCACCAGGGGCGGAATCGCCCCGGCAGCCCCACCAATGACAATATTTTGAGGTGACGATCGCTTCAACCAGTGGGTATAAACCCCTACATAGATAGCGATCCCCACCATAGCCAGGGCCGCACTCAGTAAGTTTGCCACCCAGGCTTGCAGAATAAAGGCCAGAATTCCCATGATTGCCGAGAATATCAGGGCATCCCGAACTTGGACCCGACCAGAAGGAATGGGGCGATGGCGGGTACGCTCCATGTCAAAGTCAATGTCGCGATCGTAAACGCAGTTAATGCTCTGGGCCGCCGCCGCCGCTAAAGTACCACTCAGGAGGGTACCCCCCAGCAAAATCGGATCAACCTGACCCTGACTGGCCACCCACATGGCGGCAGCGGTCTCGATCAGCAGCAGGGGAATGATCCGCGGCTTTGTCAGTTGCCAATAGCTGCGCACCACCTCCCCCAGGGAGTGGTGGTGACGAGTTGCCTCATTCCAGGTAGTGGTTTGGTTCATGGCAGAGAAATCCTCATTACTCAATACGACTGGAGCGAAGGTCTTGAAAAGGGCAAGTCCGAGTTGGGCTAGACCACAGTCGGACTATGGAACAGATCTAAAAATCATCAAGTCTGAAGGGAATCTGGCGATCCTGCCGCCAGGGACACCGGAGAACCCACAGCATCCCGTAGGGCTAGAACCGTAAAACAGGTGAGGCTACCCAACAGGACCGCCCCAAGGGTATGGTGCAGGATGGTTAGGGGCTCAACCTGTAGCCTGAGCCGAAATGTAGTAATACCAATCAGCAGTTGGAAGACTAAAACTATGCTGGCCAGGTTGCCGAGCCTGCGTAGCGGGTAATTCAGGGCAGGGGTACGCCACACCGCCAGAGTTAAGCCCAGGACAGCCCCGCAGATAGGGACAATGCCCAGCAGGTGACTATTCATAACCTGGCAGAGCTCTCCCAGACCAAAACATTGATGGGCAGCCCAGCGAGAGCCCACCAGTCCCCCCAATAAGCATTGTCCGTAAACTAACCCAGTGGCCATCAGCCCCCCCAGGGGAAGGCGACCAACGTTGCCTGTCGGTCTGTAGGGCAGTAGGGCACAACCAATTACCAACAGAGCTGTAAAAAATAGTAGGGCCGCCCCCAGATGGGCGGTAACGATATCAAAGCGGAGTAACTGGGTAACGGTCAAACCCCCCAGGGCACCCTGTAAACCAATTAGCAGGAGGGTCAGGGTAGTGGCCCAGGGTAGCCAGGTCGGTATCTGACGGCGATACCACCAGCTCAGCCCCACCAGCCACAGGGTACTAACACCAATCAGGGCTGCGTCCAGACGGTGGAACCACTCCAAAAAAACTCGCAGATTCATCTGTTGCTGAGGAACCAACTGACCGTAGCACAGAGGCCAATCGGGACAAGCTAGGCCCGCATTCATCACCCGGGTAGCACTGCCAACAGCCATCAAGACCAGGGTAGCTAGAGCAATTTTCCACACTAGCCGCCGTAGCCGATCGGTGGGAGTCTGATGGTCCGAACCAGCAAACCCATGGAAGACCTTGTAGGGGGATAGAACCGTAGGAGATAGGGAGGGGATGTTAGTGGCCATGCCGAAAGGGTTTAAATACCCAGGCGAGTTAATTTATTACCACTTTAGGGAGAATAATCGGAAAACCGCCTTAGCTTTAGGAATTTCTTCGGAATTGACGACCTCTCCCATCCCCCAGTGGTCTCCTGCCTCCCGATCTAGAAGGAGGCTATTCCCATAGCTGCCATCATGGCTTGGACCTCCCCTGGAGTTGGTCAAGATTCCCCCTTGGGGGGAGACTGACCAACCTGCTGAGGATGGGACCGCATAGGTTTTAGCATAGGTAAGCGCATCCCTAGCCGATAGTTGGACTCTTCACTGCCGTATAGGCATAACTCACCGCCATGGTGTTTAACTAGGTGGTTGGTCAAGATTAACCCTAACCAGTTACGGGGTATTTCCTCACCCTCCAGGGTGAGTGAGGAGATCTCCCCATGCTGTTGCAAACTTTGATAGAGGGTAATTAGGCTGGTGGGTAGGCCATCTCCGGTCCAGGGGTTGGCGACCCATACCGCCAGGGAGAGGCTGTCCTGTTTGCGGGAGGCGTGGAGCCGAATAGTGCTGTTGGCGCTAGCCATGTGCATCAGGCTAAATAGGGTGTGGTAGAGTACCTGCCTGATTACTTGTTGATCTAGCAACCATAGATTTTGGCCTGGCTCAACGGTCAGTTCAAGGGTTTGAGCTAACTTTTCAGCCAGGGGAGTTAGCATGGTCATCACCTGCTGACCCAGGCGCTCAATATCCACGGATGCTGGCACCAGACCAGGGGAATCTGCACTAATCAGGCCCAGATCAAGAATTTCGTCCACCTGGGCCATCAGGGCTTGACTACTGCGCCAGGCAATTTCGGTATATTCCCGTTGTTTCTCCGTCAGGGGTCCGTAGATCTCCCGATTCAGCATGCTGGTCATGCCCAGCACTGCGGTCAGGGGATTGCGCAAGTCCTGGATGAGCTGACTGAGTAAATTAAGGCGGAGGGCATCGATAGAATAATCCCCTGGAATGGACCTGGTTAGGGTCTTAGGGCTAAAGGGGGGAAGGGTAACCAGCGATCGCTCATATTCGGCCATGGCCCAGCGGGCAGCCATGGAGAGAAAGGCCACATCCCGATCACTAAAATTTCTGGGGTGAGGATCAACCACTGCTAAGGCCCCAATACACTCGTATTCCGAGGTGATCAAGGGAACCCCACAGTAGGCTCTGATGCCATAGGTTTCGATCAGGGTATGCTGGTCTAGGCCCGGGAATTCCCCTAAATTGGGAATCACCAGGGGTTGCTCGCTGGCCAGCACATAGGTGGTCATGCCAATGGTTAGGGGAATCTGGCGATCGCTGGCCAGTCTATTCGCAAACCCCAGGGAATAGAGACCCGAGGCTGCCTTCAGAAATTCAGTGCTATGGTTGGCCACACTCACCCAACTCACCGGAGCCTGCAAAAAGTGGGCGGCCACTTGGCAAGCCTCCTCAAAGGCTGGAATACTGAGCCTACTCTCCAGTCCCAAGCGGGCGATCGCTGCCTGGCGGATCTGAGATTGATCGACCTGACCCTTATTTTTGAGAAGACAGCAGGGCCAACTGGTGATAGGAGCATCAACGCAGGCCTCTGGTACAGAAAAACTAACCATAACCACGGGTAGAGGTACGGAGGAGAAAAATTTTACGAAATAAGTTTAAGATGCCCCGAAAATAGCTTACTCTGAGCACCGTAAGGATACCTAGAAGGCCAGAAGAATTGATGTAAATTTATGAAAAGGTAAGGCTTAATTAAAGGCTTCAGACTCCAACTGAAGTTTCAGGCTATCCAGGGTTAGCCAGATCTGCTGCAGCAGGGCCGCCAAACCGATACCCGTGACGGCTGAAATGCAGTAGACAGGACCGATTCCCAAGGCTTCAAACTGAGCCACTCGCTCAGTTAGCTGATCTGGGGAAAGGCTATCAATCTTACTTAAGGCCAGAATTTGGGGTCTGGTGGCCAGGTGGTGTCCGTAGGCTGTTAGTTCCTGTTGAATGATCTGGTAGTTTTCCAGAGGATAATCGGCGGTGGCGTCCACCAGATGCAGTAACAATCGGGTGCGCTCAATATGACGCAAAAAATCGTGTCCCAGACCTAAGCCAGTATGGGCTCCAGCAATCAAGCCGGGGATATCGGCAAAGACCGAGCCGTCCCCAGTGGGACGACGCACCACCCCCAGATTGGGAATTAGGGTGGTGAAGGGATAGTCAGCAATTTTGGGACGAGCTGCCGATAGGGCGGCAATCAGCGTTGATTTACCGGCATTAGGTAAACCAATAATCCCCACCTCCGCCAATAGCTTAAGTTCTAGCCGCAGGCGATGTTGCTCGCCGGGGAGACCAGGCAGGGCTTGCTCTGGAGCTCGGTTCCGATTGCTGAGAAAGTGGCGATTACCAAGCCCCCCCTTACCCCCCTGGGCTACACACAGGATCTGATTCGGGGCCACCAGATCGCCTAAGAGGAGATCGCCCTCGGTCTGGTAAACCATCGTACCGCAGGGCACCTCTAAGACCAGATCGGAGCCCGCTGCCCCGGTCATATTTTTGGGCCCTCCCCGCTCCCCGTCCCTGGCCTTAAAGCGATGGGCGTAGCGAAAATCTAACAGGGTTTGCAGCCGTTCCACCGCCTTGAGATATACCGATCCGCCAGGTCCCCCGTTGCCCCCAGCAGGACCTCCCGCTGGCACATACTTTTCCCGACGAAAGGCTACCATGCCGTCACCGCCATTGCCCGCTATCACCTCGATTTCTGCTTGATCAATAAATTGCATTCTGGTGTTTCTATGGTGTTGGGATGCTGTTAGCCCATGGACCTGATGTCGATCGCCGGACTAGGGTTGGGATTGGGATCGCTGCTGCATTTGCATCAGGGCGGTGCGAATCTGCTCCGCCAGGGCCTGATCTTGGGGATAGGCGGCGGTAATGGCATTAAACTGCTCTACCTTAAGACCATTGGTACGCACAATATCGCTGGCCCGATTACAGTAGCCTATGACAATCTCCCGTACCTCCCGCCGAATCCGCCGGGGTAACTGGTTGAGGTTAGCCGTAGCCGTGCAGCGCATATCAATGGCATTGATATCGTAGTTAGCACCGCTGAGTAAAGTTTTAATCTGGTTATACGCCTGGGTCCGCGGGCCATCCATCTCCAGGACCGAGCGGGCATAGTTCATAACCTCCTCAGGGGAGACCTGGAGACTCTGGGCCCAGGCCAGGGATGTCAAAGGTAGGTAGTGGATTCCGTCTAAAGCCATGGGTGTGACTACGGCCCTGGCCAGAATGGATAGGCTAGACAGTACCAAGGCGATCGCTAGCGATCGCCCCATCACCCCAGTGGATCGAAGTGAAACCATTGAATAACGCACGGATTTTCCCTGTTTTGCGATGACTCGAGTGTAAACTGGTGCTCTTTACGGAAGCAGGAGAGATAGAAGCAACGGTTGTTCAGGTCGATTTCCTGACCTACCTAGGGGAGCTAAATAACCCACATAGATTGATTACAGCGGTGTGTAAGGTGGCCCGTTCATCTCGACCAAGTTTTAGATCTGCCTCTAATTCTAGTAGTAAAGGCAAGGTTCGTTGCAACTGCCCCAGGCTCATTCCCCGCAGCTCCTGCCGGAGGAAGTATAGTCGTTTGGGATTGTTAATTTCTGCCGCCGCTAAAATCTCGGCTTCGTTCTGAATACCCGCTGCTTCCATGACCCTGAGCCAGAGCCACAGACGAAACTGACTAACCAGGGTAGCCACCATCCGCAGGGCCGGCTCATTGCGGTTGAGCAGGTCTTCTACCAGCAGCAGGGCCTGACTGGTATGCCCCTGCTTGATGGCCGCGGCCAGCTTCAGACTGGTGTGGGTAGAGGTGGTGACCAGGCTGGCCGCCACCTCCAGGGGTACCGGATCGGACTGGTTCCAGTAAAGTTCCAGCTTATCCAGTTCCAGGTGAAGCTGGCGAGTATCGTTACCGACTGCTTCTACCAATAAATCAACGGTTTGGGGGGCAAGCGCCATGGACCGCTGCCTCGCTACCTGTTCTACCTGCTGGCGAATTAAGGCGGTTTTCCAGGGAGGGATAGTAGAAAATTCCCGGATTTCTCCGTACTGCTTAAATACTTTAAAGAACTTAGACCGGCCGTCGGGTTTATTGGGGCTGCTCAGCAGTAACACGCTGGTGGTGGGCAGAACTGGCAGGGTGCGTTCCAGTTCCACCAGTACGTCCTCTGGGCAGCGTTGCCCCAGGGTAGTATCCTGCAGCCATACCAGGCGCTGTCCCAGGCCAAAGGGGGGCGTCATTACCTGGTTGAGGGCCTGCACCGGGCCATTCACCACACTGGGGGGAATGACATCGCAGTTGAAATTGACCCAGTTGGCATCCACCACCTGCTGCCGCAAAGCCCGAATAGCGGCCTGCAGTTCAAACTCGTTATCTCCCCAGAAAAAATAAGCTGGCATAGGGGGCCGTCAATATGAGCGGACAGGGGGTGGTCAGCACTCCATACCGGCGGCTTACCTACTGCAGGGCTACCGCCAAGGGGATGGGGAATACCTTACTATGAGACTCTGGGCTCGGGCATACCTGGGTCTATAGGGGAAGGGCTGCGGTCGGTTCTTCCCGTTCTCCCCCCACGTTATCAAGTCGCCTATGGCTCAGCTAGTAGAAAGCCCCATTGTAGAGGAAAGTTTTGCCCTGATTGATCAGGAATTCGGTCCCCATAATCTAACTCCAGCGGAATATGCTGTGATCAGGCGCGTCATTCACAGTACCGCCGATTTTGATTTTAAGCACCTGGTGAGCTTTAGCCCTGGAGCGATCGCCGCTGGGCTAGGGGCGATCCAGGCAGGCTGTCCGATTCTGGTGGATGTCACCATGGTGCGCCAGGGCATTGTTAGTATGGTCCAACGTACCTTTCAAAACCCTCTCCTCACCGCCATTAGCCTGGTCGAGGCGGCGGCACCTGGTCGCACCCGCACCGAGACCGGCTTGCTCCAGGGACTGGCCCAAGCCCCTGAGGCAATCGTCGTGATTGGCAATGCCCCTACCGCCCTACTGAGTCTGTGTGACCAGATAGAAGCCGGGGCTGCCCGACCTGCCCTGGTGGTGGGAGCGCCGGTGGGATTTGTGGCAACTGAGGTGGCCAAACAACGGCTAGCCCAGTTAGCCACACCCCAAATTCGAGTTGCGGGCCGCAAGGGGGGATCGGCGGTAGCCGCGGCCATTGTCAATGCCTTGCTGGTGATGGCCCGCAATCAGATGCCATGACCCCAATTCAGGTGGTAGGCGTGGGACTGGATGGCCGATCAGGGCTACCCCAGCGCATCTTAGACCTGATCGATGGGGCCCAGTTGCTGGTGGGTAGCTCTCGACACCTCAGTTATTTTGCCGATAGCGGGGCGGAAAGGTGGAACCTGGAGGATCTCAGCGGTGGGTTAGAGCGATTACAGCAATGGCTCACCCAAGCATCGCCTGGTATGGCGGTGGTGCTAACCTCGGGTGATCCCCTGTTCTTTGGTTTGGGGCGATTACTCCTGGCGCACCTGCCAGCCGCCAGTCTCACCTTCCATCCCCAGGTCAGTGCCATCCAGTTGGCCTTTAGCCGTCTTAAGCTGCCCTGGCAGGGGGCCACCCTGATCAGCGCCCATGGTCGATCCACCGATTTGCTGATCGCCGCCCTGCGTCGGGGAGATGGCTTGATCGCAGTGCTGACCGATGCCATCCATAGTCCCGCCAGCTTAGGACAACTGGTCATCAGTCTGGGGCTGGCCCATAGCTATCGTCTATGGGTCTGTGAAAACCTGGGGGACGCCAGGGAATGCCTCTACGATCTAACCCCCCTGACGGTCCAGCAGCATACCTTTGCGGCCTTGAATGTGGTGGTCTTGCAGCGCCAATCCCCTACTGCCGTCCCCAATCTGCCTCTGTTGGGTCTACCGGATGAAAGCTTTGCCTGCTTTAGCGATCGCCCGGGTCTGATTACCAAACGGGATATTCGCATTCACATTCTGGCCGATTTAGCCCTGCAACCGGATCAAATCCTCTGGGACATTGGGGCTGGCACCGGTTCGGTAAGTATTGAGATTAATCGACTCTGCCCCCAGTCCCAGGTCTACGCCATTGAGAAAACCCTGGCGGGCATTACCCTAATTGAGCAGAACCGGCAGAACCTGGGAAATCCCAACCTTTACCCCATCCACGGAGTTGCTCCCCAGGTATTGCAGACTCTTCCCAATCCCCACCGTATCTTTATTGGCGGTAGCGGCGGCAACCTGACGGCCATCCTCGATGCCTGTGGCCAACGCCTCCGCCCCCAGGGGCAAATAGTACTGGCCCTGGCCACCCTGGAACATCTCCACAGCCTGCTAACCTGGGTCAAACAGACCTCTGCCGATCAGTCCCAGCCCTGGCAAGTCCAGCTCCGCCAAATCCAAATTCACCATAGTACCCAGGTAGCCCACCTGCATCGTTGGCAACCTCTGAGCCCCGTTACCCTAGCCACCCTCACCCCCCCATAGTCCCCACCGTCTGACCATACAGCCATAGCCCCACACCGGTTAAGAGTAGCAACCCCAAGGCGGCCAAACCCGTGAGGGGCTGGTCTGGCTTACCGGCAAGCCAAAGGGGAGACCCATCGACAGCCTTGGTCAGGGCCAGGCTATCGATGAGGGCTAGGGTAAAGATCCATCCGGTATGTAGTCCCCAAGCCAGCCCCAGTTGACCGGCAGTTACCCAACGGGCCACCATCAAAACTATCCCCATCAGAGTTAAACCGGGCAACTGGGGTAAACCCTGGGGACCATCCCAGAGCAGATGGGACAACGCAAAGATCAAACTAACGGTCACCAGGAGGACTGGCCAGGCCAGAAGTGACTGCAGGGTGTAGGGAATGATACCCCGGAAGAGGGTTTCTTCGATACCGGCAATCAGCAGGGTGAGGGGGAGTAACCCGGCGATGAGACCGAGCAGAGCCCGTAACCTGGGGCGGTGTCCCTGCCATTGTCGCCATCCTAAAGCCAGTTGGATAGCCAGGAAAATCCCTATACCGCTGAGGGCAATCCCAAATCCCAGCGCCAGCTCAAGGAAGAAACGATGACTACCACCGACGCCGTAGGCCGCCCAGGTCACCCCGGTCCAATGGCGCCGGTAAACCTCAAGCACCAGGGGAGCTAGCAGATAGAGGGGAATCAATAGAATCAGCTTGTGGGCAGGCAGGAGAGGATAGCGAAACGGGATTCCCTGCCATCGAAATAGCACCAGGGCTATGGGAGTCCACAGCAGAAACCAGCTTAAAAAAAAACAACTAAACCAAAGATTTCAACCATTGTAGTTACGGAAATCCCCTAGCGTAATTCCGGTGGTAGCATCGCTGGTTTAACCGCGATGGTTTCGGTTTTGCCCTTGCGACTGACCTGAATAGGTAGGACCTTACCAATTTCGCTGGTCTCTACCCGGCTTTGTACATCGGCGGGTGTGGTTATACCAGCACCATTAATAGACACAATCACATCCCCCACTGCCAGCCCCGCCAGGGCCGCAGGGCTGCCCTCCAGCACCCGCAGGATCACGACTCCCCGTTGACCCGATGGCAGGTTTAACCCCTGGGACTGATTAATCGTTCCGATATTGTCGGTAGTTAACTCCAGCATTTGAATGCCCAGGTAGGGGTGCTGTACCTTGCCCGTGGCAAATAGCTGATCGGCAATCCGTTTTGCTGTCTCAATGGGAATGGCGAAACCTAACCCCTGGGCATTGGCCCGAATGGCCGTATTCATACCAATCACCTCACCCCGATCATTGAGCAAAGGCCCGCCGGAGTTACCGGGATTGATGGCGGCATCGGTTTGAATGAACTGCACACGCTTGTCGGGAATCCCAACCTGGTTACTGGTGCGACCCATGGCGCTGATGATTCCGGCGGTGACCGTATTGTCTAGCCCTAAGGGATTACCAATGGCGATCGCCCACTGTCCTGGCGATAACCTGAGGCTATTGCCCAATCGCACCGCCGGTAGACGATCACCGTTCACTTTAACAGCAGCCACATCGGTAACGGAGTCAACCCCAACTACCCGTCCCTCAAAGGTACGACCATCCCGCAGAGTCACCTGCACCGTTTCAGCCCCATCAACCACAGGGGCATTGGTCAAGATATGGCCACTGGAACTGACAATAAATCCTGAACCTGTCCCCTGCTCAACCCGTTCTGGTATCTCCTGGGAAGAATTCTGATTACCAAAGAAGTGGCGAAAGAAGGGGTTATTAAAAGTATCTGGATTAATCCGGGATAGGGATCGCACCGCATTAATACGGACTACAGCCGGTCCTACCTGCTTCACAGCCACAGCAATAAAATTAGACGCTACTGGCACCGGGTTCTGGGAGACGGCCAAATCGGTGTCAACTGCCCCATGGCTCGCTTCCAGGATGGGCGCGACCGTACCCGCCGGTAGTACCCCTTGGGAGGCCGCCCCTCGACTTGCATACTGATGGGCGAACCAGCCTCCACCGGCCCCTATAACCAGGCCTACCGCCAAACCCATCCACTGTTTTGCCAGATGGCTCATACCTTACCCATTACCCTGACTCAAAACTTCCCCAACCTGATTTTGATCTGAAACCTATGCCTTTAATCTAAAATAACCTTTGCTCCCGGGTATTGGTTATCCTAACCGAGCTGGGGAGCTACAGTTGCAGCCACCTATAACGGGGCCGCGGCGAACCAGAATACTTACCCGGCCTACCCTTTGATCGGTCCATGCTGTCCTCAGCGGGCTAGCCAAAACTATATTCCTACCCAGCAGGCCCAGCAGGTTTGGTTCGTTGGGTTGTTCCAGGTTAGAGTGGGCCATATCCGGTAACCTCAAACCATTATCCAAATTTACTTCAACGCCATGACTGAATACAGCGGAAATATTTTGCTGGTTGACGACGAACCAGGTATACGGGAGTCGGTACAGGTTTACCTTGAGGATAGTGGGTTTATCGTTAGAACCGCCAGCAACGCCCAGGAAGGTTGGACTCTGCTACAGCAAGAAACTCCCGATGTCCTCATCTCTGACATTATGATGCCCCAGGTGGATGGCCATGCCTTCCTCGCCCAGGTCAGAGAAGATGTGCGCTTTAAGGGACTGCCGGTGGTATTTTTGACTGCCCGGGGGATGACCCGCGATCGCATCCAGGGCTATAACTCCGGCTGTGATGCCTATCTTTCTAAACCCTTTGATCCAGAGGAATTAGTGGCGGTAGTTAGTAATTTAATTGGACGTCGAGCGGCCCAGACCCCTGAATCGGGAGAACTCCCCGACATTGCCGTGATGGCTCGCCAGATCGAAGAAATCAAGGCAATGCTCACCCAAAAAGGGGGCGTTACCAGGGTGGCCGCCGATCTCCACATCGATCTAACTCCCCGCGAACAAAGTGTTTTAGATTTAGTCGCAGAAGGGCTGATGAACAAGGAAATCGCCAGTCGCCTTGACACCAGTGTTCGTAACGTTGAGAAGTATGTGAGTCGTTTATTTAGTAAAACCGGCACCAATAGTCGTACTGAGTTAGTACGTTATGCCCTGGAGCACGGACTCGTCAGCTGAGGCAGAGGGCCTTTTATCCTACTTCACGCCCTTAAGTGGATCTAGGGCTGCAGGGCTGGCCCTAAGCCCTAGACCGGACGTTGAAAACCGCAGCGATAAAACTTTAGTGATCACTAGAGGCTCCTAATCCACCCAGCCAATATCTTCGTTAGAGATCATTGGATTCGGTTGGCTAGTCTGGGAGGGCTGGGTAGGTACACCCCGCACATAGCCGGGTTGGGGCGAAGTCTGGGAGGGCGATCGGGGCAGGATGTCTACCCCAGAAATCCGACCAGGGGGTTTACTAGCCGACGATTTGGCTACGGCCGCAGGTGCCGGGGTTTTATTCACCTGACTCAGCTTCAGAATCGTTTGCTTCGCCTCTTGCAGCTCCGCCTGGGATTTATCCAGATGATCCTTAAGTTCAAATAATCGTTCTTGCCGAGCGTCCAGATCGGTCTGAAGCGCCTTTACGGTGCTTTCCAGAGCGGCTTTTTCTGCTTCGACGGCAGCCAGAGCCTTCTCCAGATCTGCAATGCGAGGATCTAAAGCTGAAGGGACAGGGGTTTCTGATGTGGTTGCGTCAGATTCTGGAGCCTGACCAGGAATAGTTGGCTCGGAGGAAGGGGCGGACTGACTACTGCTGCTATGGAGAGCAGCAGCGGTGCCACGTCGGCGGGAAAGGGGACGGCGACTGTCGGGTGGAGATTCGGGATTAGGCAGATCGTTAGCTAGATCGGTGGAATCAGACTTACTAGCTTCTTCCTTCAGCAGGTCGGAGAGACGTTTCTTAGTCATAGGGGTTCCAGTCTTGCTCTATTTCTTCAGCAACTCGACAATAGTCAGAACGGGCTTCCTGGGCATTTTGACCATGCCAATGCAAGACAGGAACCCCCTCCAGTGCCGCCCGTTCGTGGGCTTTATAGGTACGGATAAAGGCTTTACAGGCGGGTATATTTAAATCTAGCAGCGTCCTTTGCGCTTCGATCGCCTCCCCCCCACTTCGGGAATCTACCTTTGTTAACAATACTCGATGGGGTACCCCCTGGGGCGACACCGCTTGATGAACCGTAGTAATCAGGGCGGCTAAATCCATGGGAGCTGGTGGAGTGGGCAGTAGCACGTAGTTGGCTACTGGAATCACCATGGTCAGAGCTTGAGAGTGGAGGGCCGGTGGAGTATCCACGATAATCAGATCATGGCGATGTACCTGATTTAACTGCCCCAACTCAGTCGGATCCTCAGCCTGGACAATATCAAACCCTAGATCGATAGAACTACGGCCAGTCCACCACAGTGCTGATCCCTGGGGGTCAGCATCTACCAGAAGCACAGATCGGGTTTCTGCAAAAATAGCCGCCAGATTTACGGCAGTAGTGGTTTTACCGACTCCACCTTTGCCATTGAGAATAACCAGGAGGATAGTTTGTCTTGAAGGTGGTGCCATGGGGTACCCTCCCAGGGTTCTGAATCGATCAAAACTAAGTCAAGAAATAGCTAGTAGACTGTAGCGTAAATTCCTGGGCTAATCTATCCTCAACCTTAGATTCTTTGCCTGATTTGGAAGCGAAAATATGTATCGATCGCCCCTTCTTCTGTATTGAAAAACAAGGAATAGGAAGGCTACCACCAGAGTATAACAGTGGCCGACCCAGTGATAACAAGGCTATCAGGCCCTTTACTATGGTCTCAGCTAAGGAGCACTAGCTATAGTTATAGCCTTGGTGAAAATCCTTAAGAGTCGGTTGGCTGGTCAATTAACATTCCCTAACTAACCGGCGGGCTTACTCTCAGCTTAGGCAGCATCAAAACACCAGGGCCGGTTAGGGGCTTTAACCCAGTGCAAAGGGTGTGGGACAATTGGGGCAAAAGCCTCTCAACAGTCCTTTAGCACCCTTATCCGTAACTACAGTAATGATAGATAGCTGACTGCTGTAGTTGAACCTCAAATTAACTTCACCAGTTTCAGGCTAAAGTAGAGGCCCAGGGCCAGACCAACCATTGCCGTCAGAAAAATTGTAAAGGCCAGAAACCCCATTACTCTTCTCCGTATTATTTACACAATCTATTCAACCACGATAGGGGGACGCCTGACAGCCAGGGCTAGATCCAGCCAGGGTTACCGTTTTGGCCCGTCGCCTCCGCGCTTCTGACCCAAAGGCGGAGGGCTTGCTATACTGTAAAGACATGTAAATATACTTAGTTATGGCCGCTGTAGACTTAGATCAGATCGCCGTCCAGTTGAAAAGTGAAAATTCTAGGGACCGCATGCTGGCTCTGGTTTCTCTGCGGGATGTGCCTGCGGATCAGGCCGCTCCCCTGATTCGTCAGATGATCTATGACAGCAACCTACAGATTCGATCCATGGCGGTGTTTGCCCTGGGGTTAAAGCCAGACCCCCAGTCCTTTGACATTTTGATTAACCTATTAACTACCGACTCTGACTACAGTATTAGAGCCGATGCGGCTGGTGCTCTAGGTTATTTGGAGGATTCCCGCGCCTTTGAGATCCTGGTGCGGTCCTTCTACGAAGATACGGACTGGCTCGTGCGCTTTAGCGCAGCAGTAGCCCTGGGAAATCTTAAGGATAGCCGTGCCCACGATGTCTTACTACAGGCCCTCAGCAGCGATGAAGTGGTGATGCAGCAGGCGGCGATCGCGGCTCTGGGAGAAATTGGCGATCTAGAAGCTGTGCCAGCCATGCTGAGATTTGTCGAATCGGACGATTGGCTAGTGCGTCAGCGCCTGGCTGAGGCCCTGGGCTATCTGTCCAGCCCCCAATCCAGGTCAGCCCTACGTTACCTGGAGAAAGATTCTAACTTTCAAGTTGCAGAAGCGGCCCGTCTTTCTTTAGAACGGTTGGGGTCTGGCTGAGTTGTAGCTGAGGGGTGGGGTTCTAACTGGCCTGGCTCCCTATTGCCCATGGCTGAAACTATATTTATATTTTTTCCTGATGCCGCACCTTGCGGTTGTAAATTATAACCATCGACCCTGAGCAGTATGGAGGACAGGGGCATGGGTAGTCACCTAAAAAATCCTGGACCTGGGTCCTGGGGTTGGCTAAGTCAGGGTTGGTCCTATGGATTAATCGTTCTCAGTAGCTTGAGTTGTATACTCACTCCTACCCCAGGTCGGGCCGCCAGTGAAATTCTGATTTCCTATGGTGCCTTTGAACGTAGTGTAGCTATTGCTGATCTAGAACAGTTTGCCCAAACCGGTGAGTTGAGTCCTCAACTGCAATCCTATAATCGTCAACTGCAATGGTCGGAGGATCAGTTAAATCAGGTTCGTCAGGTTTTAGTAACCCCTGCTCAAAATCTGGATGTGGTGGCCGTCTCCCAGTTCCTTTACACCGAACAGGGGGAAATCCTTCTCCAGGAGTTAACCCGGGTTGTGCAGGCCCCCGTCCGTCAGGCGAGCTTTTCAGCTCTGCGGGCGGCCCTAATTCTGGCGGCCTCCGGCAATCCCCATGGTTTTACCCTGCTCCATGTCCTACGCTCCTACCCCCTACAGACTATTCGAATTGACCTGGTGGGAGGACTAGCCATTGCCCAAGAGGTGAATCAGGCAATTTTACAATCAGGACACGCCGTTGCCAGGGTAAAGGCGATCGCTCAACAGGAAACGGAGGCTAGCCCTCTTTCCCCCCCAGTCTTTCGTGCTCTTCAGCAGATGATTCAGGGCGATCACCGCTACAGCGTAAAACAGCTTGATCTGGCGGTGCCGGGAGTCAGCAAACCCGCCACCCTGTTTTTACCCGAGGCCAAGGCTGAGGCAAGGGTACCGCGATCGGGCTTTCCCGTGGTGATTATTTCCCATGGATTGGGCGGTAGTCGCCACAGCTACAGCTACCTGGCCCAAGATCTGGCGGCCACGGGCATGGTTGTGGTTACCCTAGAACACAGCGGCAGTAACGGTCAACAACTGGATAACCTGCTCAAGGGTCAGACCGATAGCATTGTACCGAATACAGAGTTTCTGCGCCGCCCTGAGGATGTATCCCTGGCCATTACGGCCCTGGCCCAAGCCTCCCGGAATGGCCCCGAACTGCGCGGTCGTCTAAACATGCAACAGGTGGGGGTAATTGGCCAGTCCTTCGGGGGGTATACAGCTCTGGCCCTGGCCGGTGCCAGCTTTGATCAGACCGGCCTAACTCAGTCTTGTCCTGCCAACCAGATTACCTTTAACCCCTCCCTACTACTACAATGCCAGGTGACTCACCTGGACTCTCTGGGTTATAACCTGACTGACCCCCGAATAAAGGCTATTTTTATCATCAATCCCATTGGCAGTGTATTGTTTGGGAGATCGGGGTACGGTAACATTAGCATCCCGGTAATGATGGTTGCCAGTGCCATTGATACCATTGCTCCAGCCTTTCCAGAACAGATTCAGCCCTTTACCTGGTTGGCTACCCCCAACCGCTATCTGCTACTGATGGAGAGAGGTACCCATTTCTCGGGTATTGGCGATGGCGATATGAGTGGTTCCGATCAATCCCTGGCCATTCCTAGAAATATTATTGGCCCTCGTCCCGATCTGGCTCAGAACTACATTAAGTTATTTGCCCAGGCTTTTTTCAAACTTACCTTGAGTGGTGACGAACGGTTTCGCCCGGTCTTGCAGGCTAGTTTTGCCCAACAACTGGCCGATGCAAGTTTTCCCCTGAGCCTAACCACCAGCCTGTCTCCAAAGGCTTTAGAGGATCGAATTAAGTGAATAGGAAAAAACCCTCTCCGAGATGCTCTACAAACCCCATCCAAGGGCCGACCTAAGGAGCTACTCCCCACCCATTCCCTACCATCATCACGGTAATAGGATCGCCCGCCCCTACCTCCCAGGTACCTGGGGGTAGTACCGCCAGGGCATTGGTGCCCGCCAGATTGACCAGGTTGCCAGAACTATAGCTACCGGTAACCGGATGAAACTGGTAGCTAGCCTCAAAAATTTCCAGCCTACCCCAAAGGTAGGTTTCCCGATTGCCCTGGGATCGCAGGGACTGGGTGGTGTGGGCCTGGAGAAAGCGGGGAGACCAGTTGCCCCTGAGCCCCGATTGTTTTCGTAAAGCCGGTTCTACAAAACGCCAAAAGCTGACCAGGGCCGATACCGGATTGCCGGGCAAGCCAAAATAGAGCATAGGGCGATTTCCCCGCAGTGGGGAAAGGGTTGCCACGGTTAGGGGTTTACCCGGTTTAACCGCGACGGCTTTGATATGCAGGGTGGCACCCAGGTCACTCAGGGTGCGATCGACATAATCAAGATCTCCCACCGATACTCCCCCAGAGGAAAGCACCATATCGGCCTGCAGTTGAGCCGCTGTAATTGCCTTAGCTAGAGCATCGGGGTGATCGGGAATAATTCCCATCGGCAAAGGAATAGCCCCTGCCTGCTGCACCAGGGCCGCCAGAGCATACTGATTGGAATCTACAATCTGACCTGGCTGCAGGTGAGTGTCTATCCCTACCAGTTCATTGCCAGTGGATAGAATGGCCACCCGGAGGCGAGGGAAGACACTCACCTGGGGACACTGGGCGGCGGCCAGAAGGGCGATTTCTGGCCCTCCCAGGCGTGTACCTGGGGCCATTAGGGGGGTACCGGCTTGGTAGAAGCTACCCCGATGCCGAACAAATTCACCGGGAGGGGGGGCAACTCGAATGTCTACCTGGGAACCCTGGCGACAGGTGTCTTCCTGCATGACCACAGTGTCAGCCCCTGGCGGTAGCATTGACCCGGTAAAAAGGCGGGCGGCTTGACCGGTGCCGATCGCAGCGATCGGCGCCTGGCCCGCTGGAATCACCTGGGTAACCATCAGGCTAACGGGACACTCGGGACTGGCTGTCCTTACATCCTCCGCCCTGAGGGCGTAGCCATCCATGGCAGAGTTATCCCAGTGGGGAATATCCAGGCTACTGGTTACAGCCTCTGCCAAGACCCGACCACTGGCCAGGGTGAGGGCCACCCGTTCTGGGGTGATACCCTGGGGAGAGGGGGTTAACTCGAGGATTTTAGCCTCGGCTGCGGTTGCTCCGATCATAGTAATAAACCGATAATTCCTAGGATGAGACGGTTGACTTGCTCCTGTAAAGTAGCCTATGGATCTTGGGCCAATGCCTCTGGGTCCGTAACCTTAGCAGGGAACTTTATCTCCAGCCTGACCGGCGAACTACCCATCCGTATCCTTGCTCAAATATCCTCTCACCCCAACGGGGGGTTGAACGGGGAAACCGCTACAATTGATTGACTTAAGACCAACGGCTAACTACCGCATTAGACGGCTTTAGAGGGAACACCCCCAGCGCACCATGACATCCCCCGATATTCAGTGGTACCCCGGACATATTGCCAAGGCAGAAAAGGCCCTGGTAGACCAGCTCAGTCGGGTTGATGTCGTGCTCGAGGTACGGGATGCCCGTATCCCCCTGGCTACTCGCCATCCCCGCTTAGATGACTGGGTGGGTCCTCGGGGACGGGTACTGGTTTTGAACCGGGTAGATATGATTTCTACCACTGCTAAAGCCGCCTGGGATAGCTGGTTACAGGCGCAGGGACAGATTCCTTTCTTTACCAATGCCCAGCAGGGCCAGGGCATTAAGGCGATCGCCCAGGCTACCCAGCGAGCCGGTCAGATGGTTAATCAGCGCCGCCAGGCCCGGGGCATGAAACCCCGACCGATTCGGGCTGTGGTAATTGGCTTCCCCAACGTGGGCAAGTCTGCTCTCATTAATCGCCTTTTAAACCGACGGGTGGTAGACAGCGCCCGGCGGGCAGGGGTAACCCGCCAGCTCCGCTGGATTCGTCTGACCGAGGATCTAGACCTGCTGGATACGCCGGGGGTGATGCCCGCCCGCCTGGCTGACCAACAGGCGGCCTTGAAATTAGCCATCTGTGACGATATTGGGGCGGCGGCCTACGATCACCAGCGGACAACAGCCGCCTTCCTAGACCTGCTGAAGACCCTAGAGTCCCCATCCGCCGATAGCTATGGTCCAACCTTGAAAAACCGCTATGGCCTTGACCTGAGGCAGTATAGCGGAGAAGAATTCCTAGCCTTACTGGCGGCTGAGCGCTTTCAGCATGACCAGGAGCGGGCAGCGAAGCGGGTTTTGAATGACTTTCGCACCGGTTTGTTGGGGAACTGGGCCCTGGAGTGGCCAGTCTGATTGCAGTGGGGCCATAGCCCTATTCGTTACACTCCGCAATCAATCCTGGTTTCTTTCCTTAACTTCAGAAAACCTTGACATAGGCCTAAAGTCCAGGGCTATTCAGGCAGATTGTTACCCAATCGCCCGTCGCTTCGAGCCGATACCCCTTAGAATAGTTGGGATTTTTCCTAAGCCCTCTGCCGCCTATGCCCCGCCGCGATGACATCCATAAAATCCTGCTGATTGGCTCTGGCCCCATCGTCATTGGTCAAGCCTGTGAGTTCGACTACTCCGGCACCCAGGCCTGTAAGGCGCTGCGGGAAGAAGGTTACCAGGTGGTGCTGGTGAACTCCAATCCGGCCACCATCATGACTGATCCAGAGACCGCCGATCGCACCTATATCGAGCCCCTCACCCCCGAATTTGTTGAGCGAGTAATTGCGCGAGAACGCCCCGATGTCATGTTGCCCACCATGGGGGGGCAGACAGCCCTGAATATCGCGGTTACCCTGGCTAAAACCGGTGTCCTAGAGCGCTACGGGGTAGAACTGATTGGGGCTAAACTGGACGCCATTGAAATGGCCGAGGACCGTAAACTCTTCAAGGAAGCCATGGAGCGAATTGGGGTAGGCGTGTGCCCCTCCGGTCTGGCGGAAACCCTGGAGGAAGCTCGCCAGATTGGTCGGCAGATTGGTAGCTTCCCGCTGATTATTCGCCCCGCCTTTACCCTGGGGGGCACCGGCGGTGGTATTGCCTACAACCAGGAGGAGTTTGAGGCCATTGCCCGCTCTGGCCTGGACGCCAGCCCGGTGTCCCAAATTTTGGTGGAGCAATCTCTGCTGGGCTGGAAAGAGTACGAACTGGAGGTGATGCGGGACCTGGCGGATAACGTGGTGATTATCTGCTCCATTGAAAACCTGGACCCCATGGGGGTGCACACCGGCGATTCGATTACGGTGGCTCCCGCCCAAACCCTTACCGACAAAGAATACCAACGGCTGCGGGATGCCTCCATCAAGATCATTCGGGAAATTGGGGTGGAAACCGGCGGTTCCAACATTCAGTTTGCGGTTAATCCTGACACCGGCGACGTGATTGTAATTGAGATGAACCCGCGGGTCTCCCGCAGTTCGGCCCTGGCTTCTAAGGCCACTGGCTTCCCCATCGCTAAATTTGCCGCCAAATTGGCGGTGGGTTACACCCTGAATGAGATTTCTAACGACATTACCAAGAAGACCCCCGCCAGTTTTGAGCCCACCATTGACTACGTCGTCACTAAAATTCCCCGCTTTGCCTTTGAAAAGTTTCCCGGTACCAGTCCCACCCTGACTACCCAGATGAAATCCGTGGGGGAGGCCATGGCCATTGGCCGTACCTTTCAGGAATCCTTTCAGAAGGCCCTGCGATCGCTGGAAATTGGTCGGGCCGGCTGGGGTTGCGATCGCTCTGAAAAACTTCCCAGCCTCAACGAAATTCGTCCCAAGTTACGCACCCCCAATCCAGAACGGATTTTTGAATTGCGTCATGCCCTGCAACTGGGGCTGACGGTGGAGGAGATCTATGACCTCACCGGTATCGATCCCTGGTTTCTCAACCAGATGGTCGGTCTGCTGAAGACCGAAAAGTTCCTGAAGCGGACTGCCCTGAATGCCCTCAGCGCCGATCAACTAAGGGCGATTAAACGTCAGGGCTTTAGCGATCGCCAGATCGCCTACGCTACCCACACCGACGAAGACACCGTCCGCCAATACCGTAAGGGCTTAGGGGTGATACCGGTGTACAAAACCGTGGATACCTGCGCCGCTGAGTTTGAAGCCTTTACCCCCTACTACTACTCCACCTACGAAAGCGAAAGCGAAATCCTACCCTCCGATCGCCCCAAGGTAATGATTTTAGGCGGGGGCCCCAACCGCATTGGCCAGGGTATTGAGTTTGACTACTGCTGTTGCCACGCCTCCTTTGCCCTGCAGGAGGACGGCTATGAGACGATCATGGTGAACTCTAATCCCGAGACCGTCTCCACCGACTACGACACCAGCGATCGCCTCTACTTCGAGCCCCTCACCAAGGAAGACGTCCTGAATATCATTGAGGCAGAAAACCCCATCGGTGTTATCGTTCAGTTTGGCGGCCAAACCCCCCTGAAGCTAGCCCTACCCCTGCAGGAGTACCTGGCCAATCAACTGGCCACTGCTCCGGACCAGCCCGTCACCCGCATCTGGGGCACCTCCCCCGATTCCATTGACACCGCCGAGAACCGGGAGCGGTTCGAAGCTATTCTGCGGGAATTAGCTATTCTCCAACCGGCCAACGGGATGGCCCGTAGTTTCCAGGAGGCCCTCAAGGTAGCCCAGACCATTAACTATCCGGTGGTGGTGCGGCCCAGCTACGTACTGGGGGGTCGGGCCATGGAAGTGGTCTACTCCGACGCCGACCTGGAACACTACATGACCTATGCCGTCCAGGTGGAGCCCGATCATCCCATCCTGATCGATAAGTTTCTGGAGAATGCCATCGAGGTGGATGTGGACGCGATCGCCGACCACACCGGTCAGGTGGTGATTGGCGGCATTATGGAGCATATCGAGCAGGCCGGCATCCACTCCGGGGATTCGGCCTGCTCCCTGCCCACCATTACCCTATCTCCTGACGTCCTGGCCACGATTCGGGACTGGACGGTGAAGCTGGCCCAGCGGTTGCAGGTGATCGGCCTGATGAATATTCAATTCGCCGTTAAGGCCGGTCAGGTGTACATCCTCGAGGCTAACCCCCGCGCCTCCCGTACCGTACCCTTCGTCTCTAAGGCGATCGGCCGTCCCCTGGCCAAACTGGCGGTGCGGGTGATGTCGGGTAAAACCCTGGCGGAACTGAATTTTACCCAAGAGGTCATCCCCCAGCATATTGCTGTCAAGGAGGCGGTGTTGCCCTTTGAGAAGTTCGCCGGCACCGACGCCCTACTGGGACCAGAAATGCGGTCCACCGGCGAAGTCATGGGGATTGATGTGGACTTTGGTAAGGCCTTTGCCAAGGCAGAATTGGGAGCCTATCAACGGCTACCGATGGACGGCACCATCTTTATCTCTATGAACGATCGGGATAAAGCGGCCGTTATCCCTGTGGCCAAAAAACTGGCTGGTCTGGGTTTTCGGTTGATTGCCACGGCTGGCACCCGAGCCGCACTGATGGATGAGGGCCTGACCGTAGACCTGATTCTGAAGGTACATGAGGGACGCCCTAACATCGAGGACGCGATTAAAAATAATGAGATCCAACTCATTATCAACACCCCTGTGGGCAGCGCCGCCCTCGAGGACGATCGCTCCATTCGGCGCACCGCGCTGTCCTATAAGGTGCCCATTATCACCACCATCGCCGGAGCTGAGGCCACCGCCTCGGCGATTCACTCCTTGCAACAGCATCCCCTGGAGGTTAAATCCATTCAGGAATATATAGCGGGTACGCTTTAACCTAGAACACCGAGGCAGGCTATAGGCTGAGGGTCTAGAGCCAAGGGCGTCGCCGTCTTGCCCTACCGGACTGGCGACTGCTCTGGCTTTGGCCAGAGCGCTGAGGCCAAGGTGAACGAGTCAATTGCAAGCCGCTACCCGACAGGTTTGCCTGGGTTAGTAAGACCAAAAAACCTGCTGAGGAGGCCTTCTAGCCAAAGCTAATGACTATCTTCAGGATGGATAGACCTGCCCATAGGAACTAATTGTTGGAAAAAGTCTTTAAAACAAAAGAGATGCCGACGACTGGCCGTGTTTCGTCTCGGCATCTCCTCTGGTTCGCTCCTCACACAAACTTTATTATAAAGGCCCCATCTAAAATTGTCTATGATCCCCAGGGCCTATCTGCCCATGGTTTTTCTATAGATGAAATAGACTAAAGCAGAGTCTAGGCCCTGAGGTCGGATGTCCTGGCTTTGACCAGAAGGTTGAGGGGGCCTAGCAACGACCCTTGAGTTAGGCTACTGGCGCTAGGGAGCTAAACCGATCAGCCCTTTAAGAGTGTAAACAGGCTATCTTCAATCTCGTAGCCCAGGGTCTTAGCCATAAACTTGACCTTACTACTACTGTTAATGCCCTGCTGTTCTAACCAGGCGGTAATAACAAAAATTTTATTCATAATAAAGATTTCCAGGGCTTCAGGGTTGTAGCGAATCCCATCGGTGGGGCTAAACTGATGGGGCACCAGCATGGCGACATAGCGAGCCAATTCCCCCGACTCCCAATCCAGCACCAGGGGTAACCAGGGATAGCAACCATCCAGGCGAATAAACCATAGTCGGACTTCCGGCAGTTCAGACAGTTCCCTGGGGTCCGTAGGGTCACGGTCTAGATCAATAGCAAATTGCAGAGCTAGGTTCTCCTTGAGAATATCTCCGCTGGCCAGGGGTGGTTCAATGACCGCCAGGGCAGGGGTTAGATCTAAAGATTGCAGATGGGCAGCGCTCAGGGTAATGGTTTGGGCCATAGGACAGAGGTCAGGGGAAAAACTCGCTCCTTTCTATTGTGGCAGAGGGGATGGGGCATGCCATGATGATTATCGGTTTAAACCCTTAGCGAGTTTGGCGTGATGTCCGATCATCCTCTGCGCGTCTGTATTATTCTTGGCACCCGTCCCGAAGCCATTAAACTGGCACCGGTAATTCAGGCATTTCAGCAAGAGCCCAGCCTGCATACGGAGGTGGTGCTGACGGGCCAACATCGGGAAATGGTCGATCAGGTCATGCAGTTGTTTGGATTAGAGGCCAATGCCGACCTGGCCATTATGCGACCCCAACAGACCCTGACCGAGATTACCTGCCGTAGTCTGGAGGGATTGGCCAACTACTTTCAGGCCCATCATCCCGATCTGGTGATCGTTCAAGGCGATACCACCACTGCCTTTGCAGCCGCCCTGGCGGCTTTTTATGAGAAGATTCCGGTTGCCCATGTGGAGGCCGGACTCCGCACAGACAACATCTACAGTCCCTACCCGGAGGAGGCCAACCGGCGATTGGTTTCCCAGCTCACCACCCTGCACTTTGCCCCTACCCTGAAGGCCGTTGATCATCTGAAGAGCTCTGGTGTAGTCGGGGAAATTCACCATACGGGAAACACCGTCATTGATGCCCTGCTAACGGTTGCCCAGCAACAACCCGATTGTCCCATCGATGGCCTTGACTGGCATCGCCATCGAGTCTTGCTAGCTACGGTGCATCGACGGGAAAACTGGGGCGATCGCCTGGGGGATATTGGGGCGGGCTTTCTATCCATACTAGACCAACAACCGGATACGGCCCTGCTGCTTCCCCTCCACCGCAATCCCCTGGTGCGAGAACCCCTGACGGCCCTGCTGGGGCACCATCCCCGGGTATTTCTGACCGAACCGTTGGATTATCACCATTTGGTGGGGGCGATGCAGCGCTGCTACCTGCTGCTGACCGACTCGGGCGGTCTCCAGGAGGAAGCCCCAGGGCTGGGCAAGCCCGTTCTAGTGCTGCGAGACACCACGGAACGTCCCGAGGCGATGGAGGCCGGCACCGCCCGTCTAATCGGCACCAGTTCCACCGCCATTGCCACCCATGCCCTGGAACTTCTGAGGGACCCGATCGCCTACGAGGCCATGGCCAGGGCGGTTAATCCCTTTGGCGATGGCCATGCCTGCGATCGCATCTTAGCCGCCGTTAAGCAGTACTTTGCGCTATAACGGAACCCTATCGCCTCAATTAAGTCCCCCCAACCACCTCTTCACGGAGCCCCAGGTGAGCCGTTTCCCCTTTGCGGATGAGACCCTATTATTTCAACCGGCAGAGCCACTAAATTCCGCTCTGGCGGTGGTTTTTGCCTTTCCCAATCAGTACAGTGTGGGGATTACCAGTCTGGGCTATCAGGTGGTCTGGAAAACCCTGGCTCAACGGTCAGATGTCGCGGTGAGCCGGCTGTTTACCGACTATCAGGAGCCCCTGCCGTCTAGCCCAGATTTACTGGGGTTTTCCCTATCCTGGGAATTAGACTATGGCAATCTTCTAGACCTGTTAGATCGTCTGCAAATTCCCCTCTATGCCCGCGATCGGGATAGTCACCATCCGATTGTGTTTGGGGGTGGTCCGGTGCTGACAGCGAACCCCGAACCCTTTGCGGATTTCTTTGATGTGGTGCTGCTGGGGGATGGAGAAACCCTGGTGGATGCCTTTATAGACCAGATGGTGGAACTGCGAACCGCCGATCGCGGCGATCAGCTCCGCCATCTAGCCCAGGTGCCAGGGGTTTACGTTCCCAGCCTTTACCAGGTCACCTACGAGGGGGCCGAGGGACCTGTGGTGGCGATTCAGCCCCTTATCCCTGAGGTGCCGCCGGCGGTGACCAAGCAAACCTACCGGGGAGAGGTGCTATCGGCCTCCACCGTGGTCACCCCCCACGCCGCCTGGGAAAATATTTTCATGGTGGAGACGGTGCGCAGTTGTCCAGAGATGTGTCGGTTTTGTCTGGCTAGCTACCTCACCCTACCCTTTCGCCCCGCCGGTCTAGAGGGTTTTCTCATACCCACCATCGACCAGGGGCTGGCGGTTACCGATCGCCTGGGCCTCTTGGGGGCGTCGGTGACCCAGCATCCCGAGTTTGACAGTTTGATAGACCACCTCAACCAGCCCCAATACGACTCCATTCGCCTCAGTCTGGCCTCGGTTCGCACCAACACGGTCACCCCCAAACTGGCCCAAACCCTGACTCGCCACGGTACCCGGTCAATTACCATCGCCATTGAAAGTGGATCGGAGCGGGTGCGGGCGATCGTCAACAAGAAGTTAACCAGTGATGCCATTCAAGCAGCTGCCATGAATGCGCGTAGCGGTGGCCTCAAAGCCATGAAACTCTATGGCATGGTAGGGGTACCCGGAGAATCCCCAGCCGATCTGGAGGTAACGGTTAATCTCCTGGTCCAGCTTAAGAAGGCCGCTCCAGGCTTGCGCCTGACCCTGGGTTGCAGCACCTTTGTCCCCAAGGCCCATACGCCGTTTCAATGGGTAGGGGTGAACCCTGAGGCCCAACAACGGTTGAAATATTTACAACGCCAGTTGGCTAAAAACGGTATCGAATTCAGGCCAGAAAGCTATAGCTGGTCGGTAATTCAAGCCCTAATCGCCCGTGGCGATCGCCGCCTTACTCCCCTGCTAATCCAGGTGCGTCAGTATGGGGATTCCCTCGGTAGTTACAAGCGGGCCTTTAAGGACCGGCGAGGGCACCTCCCTCCCCTAGATTTCTACGTCCATGAGTTCTGGAACAGGGACCAAACCCTGCCCTGGGATCACCTCCTGGGTCCCCTACCTAAAGCCACCTTGCAAAAGCATCTAGAAAGTAGCCAGGACCTCTGGTGATGACCGCCCAAGGCTGTCCTCAGTTTTCTGACCAAAGCTTTGATCAGAAATTAGAGCCGAAGGAGGTGGGAACTTGGTGTCCTGGTAAGGCCCACCCGTGCTGCGATAGAATCAAGCCTAGATTTTATCTATTTCTTAATATTGGCGATGACGACACTCAGTCAGGCACTAGCAGAGTTGAGCCAGAGGGACGGTACCTATCTCCAGGCCCGCAATCTCTATGAACAGCTGCAGGCAATTCATGAAATCTGGCCTCTGGTAGCCCGGACCTTTGGTGATATCGTCGCCCTCGATGACCCCCATGGTTACCCCGTGGCCCGCCTCACTTACCAACAGTTGGGGGAGGCGATTCGTACCTTTGCCGCTGGTTTACAGGCCCTGGGGGTGGGGGTTGGCACCCATATCGCTCTCTTCGCTGACAACAGCCATCGCTGGCTGATTGCCGACCAGGGCATGATGACCGCTGGGGCCATGAATGCGGTGCGCAGCGGCACCGCCGAAACCCAGGAGTTGCTCTATATTGCCGAACACAGCGAAAGTACGGTGATCGTGGTCGAGAATCTGGCTCTGCTACAGCGGCTGGGCGATCGCCTGGCCGATCTACCACTGACCCTGGCGATTTTACTCTCGGACGAAGAGCCGTCCTCCCCACTCCCCCTGCAAACCCTTAACTTTAGCCAGGTGATGGGGCTGGGGCACAGTCATCCCTATACCCCCGTTCAGGTCAACTTACAAGATATTGCCACCTTGATTTATACCTCCGGTACAACCGGTCAACCCAAGGGGGTGATGTTGAGCCACGGTAATCTGCTCCACCAGATCAATACCCTGGAGGTAGTGGTGCAACCCCAACCAGGCGATCGGGTGGTGAGTATTCTGCCCTCCTGGCATAGCTTTGAACGTACTGCCGAATACTTTTTGCTATCCCGGGGCTGTAGCCAAACCTACAGCAGCATCCGCCACCTGAAGGCCGACCTGAAGGCCGTTCAACCCCAGTACATGGTGGGGGTACCTCGCCTCTGGGAGTCGATCTACGAAGGGGCCCAGAAACAATTTCGAGAACAAACTCCGGCTAAACAACGGCTCATTTTTACCTGTCTAGGACTGAGCCAGAGTTACGTAGAAAATCTCTGGCGGTACCAGAATCTAAAAATCGATCAGCCCCATCTGTCCAGATTAAAACGGTTAGTTTCAGGTCTGATGGCCCTGGTGCTCTGGCCCCTCCACCAATTGGGACGATTACTGGTGTACAACAAGGTGCGTCAGGCCACCGGCGGCCAGGTCAAACAGTTCATCAGTGGGGGCGGTTCCCTGGCCCGCCACCTGGATATTTTCTTTGAGATCATTGGTGTCCCCCTGCTGGTGGGCTACGGCCTGACAGAAACCTCGCCGGTGTTATCTGCCCGCCGCGCCTGGCACAATCTGCGAGGGGCGGCGGGCCAGCCCATTCCCGGTACGGAATTAAAAATTGTTGACCCCGACAGCCGCCAAGACCTGCCCCAGGGAACCCAGGGTCTAGTCCTGGCGCGGGGGCCCCAAATTATGGCGGGCTATTACCGTAATCCAGAGGCGACGGCACGGGCCATTGATAGCCAGGGTTGGTTTGATACTGGCGACCTGGGCTGGATTAGTTCCGATGGCAATGTGGTGCTGACGGGCCGGGCCAAGGACACCATTGTGCTGACCAATGGGGAAAATATTGAGCCCCAGCCCATTGAAGATGCCTGTCTTCGCAGTCCCTATGTCAGTCAGATTATGGTGGTGGGGCAAGATCAGCGATCGCTAGGGGCCCTGATTGTGCCTGACCTGGAGGCCCTACAACAGTGGGCCGCCCACCAATCTCGCTGGTTAGCGGTAGCTGGCCAAGAGAGGCCGGCTTCCCCTAGCCTTGTACCCATTACCCTGGCGGATAGGGCCATAGAAACACTCATCCGCGATGAACTCACCCGTGAGGTCAAAGACCGCCCCGGCTACCGCCCCGATGATCGCATTGGTTCCTTCCGATTGGTGCTGGAACCCTTTTCCATTGACAATGGCTTACTGACCCAAACTCTAAAAGTTCGCCGTCCTGTAGTGATGGAACGCTATCACGATATGATTGAGGCCATGTTTAAATAGAGTTTGGACCGGGGACCTCCCCTAGGGGTCCTAGAAGTTTATCCAAATCATCCGATCAAGGGGATCGGAATCCCGTAGATTGTTTTATAGGTATCGTTAACCAGGCCAAACTCCTATGGATGAAATTCAGCTACTACAGTTAAAGCGTGTTGTAAACATTAAGGCGATCGTCACTCCCCTTTGGAAGGAAGAGGCCCAAAAACAACTACAAAGCCAGATCAACCAAATCGATGGCCAACTCCAGCAACTGGAAATGCAGGGTCAACGAATGATGACGGAATTACAGAAACAGGCAGAAACCCAACCGGGTAATCTAACGATTCAGCAGCAAATCGCCGATGTGCAGAATCGTCTAAATCAAGATAAGAGTAATCTACTCCAGCAAAAAAACCAAAATCTCCAGCAGTTGCAGCAGGTACAAACCGTCGATCTAGAAATGGAAGTTGACCAGGGCAAGGTGGAAAGTTTTTTTACCGTCGGCATAGGGGAAAACCTGGTGCAAAAACTCCAGGTCGAGATACTCCTGAGGGATGGCGTCATTCAAGAAATTCGGGGCCAGGTATAGTCCTAGCCATCTTTAACGAGGCGGCAAGGATGTTTACAACGACGATTCCATCTCAGGACTTTTATCGAAACTTGCAAACACCCTTGGCTGCTCGTCAGAACGCCTACCCGGCTTTTGCTGTAGCCGATCAACCGGAGCTTGGGCGTTTTGGTCAAAGCCATGTAATTTTATCTACCTAGCTTAAGATTCCGGGTAAGGTTCTGGGCCAAGACCCAGAGCCTTACCCGGAATCGCAGTCGCCAGTTTGGTTAGGACAAGACTGCTACCCAATCCCAGTTGGGTCTAGACTACCCCTAAACTACCGGGGATTTCTGACATCCATGGGTTTAGATGTAATCCCCTTAGGGATAAGATGGAAATATAACCTTCATCTGTCTATCTAGCCCTGTTTCGGAAGTCACCCCATGATTCGTGAAGTCTTTATGCCTGCCCTCAGTTCAACCATGACGGAAGGCAAAATTGTCTCCTGGGTAAAAGCCCCTGGTGATCGGGTAGAAAAGGGCGAAACGGTGGTCATCGTCGAGTCTGACAAGGCTGACATGGACGTAGAATCCTTCCACGAAGGGATCTTGGCTGCAATCGTGGTAGAAGCCGGGGGTACGGCTCCGGTAGGCGAGGCGATCGCCCTACTGGCGGAAACCGAAGCAGAAATTGCTGCGGCCCAGCAACAAGCTGCCACTAAGGCTAAGGCTGAGGGGGGTACGGCGGCGGTGACAGAAACAACAACCTTGCCAGAGGCGACTCCTCCCTCCAGTCAAAACGGCGGTACCCCTAGCCGGTCGGATCGGGTGGTGATTTCCCCCCGGGCCCGCAAGCTAGCTAAGGACCTCAAGGTGGATTTGACCAGCTTGCAGGGCAGCGGCCCCCATGGCCGCATCGTCGCCCAGGATGTGGAACGCGCCGCTGGACGTCCGATCACCGCCAGTGGGCCGGTGGTTACTCCAGTGGTTGCTGCTCCGCCTGCCCCGATGCCCTTACCCCTACCGACCCCAGTTCCTAGCACCGCTCCCCTGGGTCAATTGGTACCCTTCAACACCCTACAGCAGGCGGTGGTGCGCAACATGAACGCCAGTCTAGGGGTGCCCACCTTCCACGTGGGTTACACCATCACCACCGATGCCCTGGATGCCCTATATCAGCAAATTAAATCTAAGGGCGTCACCATGACTGGCCTGCTCGCCAAGGCAGTGGCCGTGACCCTGCAAAAATATCCCCTGCTGAATGCGGGCTATACCGACCAGGGCATTCAATACCGATCCAGTATTAATGTGGCGATCGCGGTGGCGATGGATGGCGGCGGTTTGATTACCCCCGTCTTGCAAAATGCCGACCAGCAGGATATTTACACCCTCTCTCGCAACTGGCGCGACCTGGTGGAGCGATCCCGCACTAAACAACTGAAGCCTGAAGAGTACAACTCCGGCACCTTCACCCTTTCAAACCTAGGTATGTTTGGGGTAACTAGTTTTGATGCCATTCTGCCGCCCGGCCAGGGATCAATTCTGGCGATCGGAGGGGCTCGGCCCATGGTGGTGGCCACCGCCGATGGTCTACTCGGGGTGAAGCGACAAATGCAGGTGAACATCACCTGTGACCACCGGATTATCTATGGAGCCGATGCAGCTGGCTTCCTCAAGGACCTGGCCGAGGTGATTGAAACCAATCCCCAGTCCTTGACCCTTTAGGTTCCCTGGTCTTTTCCCTGTCGATTAAAACAGGGAGTTTGAATATCACCAAAAACCGGGCTGAGGAGGGCCCAGCATAGCTGGGCTATCTGCAGTAAACGGGCGTCCTGCCTAGGTCGTCCTACCAACTGGCAGCCCAGGGGTAGGCCATCGGGGCTGGTGCCGACAGGAATAGAGAGGGCTGGCCAACCCAGCAGGGTCCAAAGACTGCAAAAGTAGGCCGTTCCAGTGTATCCTAGCCCCGCCGGGGCCGGGCCAGGGGTGACCGGGGTGAGAATAGCATCGTAGTCCGCCATCAGGGTCTGCAAGGTGAGACTATAGGCTACCGTGGCCTGACGGGCTTCGGCATAGGCCAACCCACCCAGCCCTTCCCCCCGGATTACCCAGTCCTGAAGAGCGGCGGAACAATCTTGCCAGTGGGTCCGGAGCCAGGCACCATGGTTGGCGGTTAGTCCCGCTGCACAGAGATTTTGGACATGGTCCCAGGCGGTGGCAACGGATGGTGGTAGGCGTTGTCGGTCTACATCGATATCGGCGGCAGCCAATACCTCCTGCACCTGTTCTAAGCGATGGGCGGCCACCGGCTCCAGGGGTGGACCGTAGGGATTAGCCAGGTAAAGGAGACGGAACCGGCGATCGCCCAGGTCGGTAGCCAGGTCTGCAGTCCCTAAACAATCGGGGTCGCGGTCATCGGCACCAGCCAGTACCCTGAGCAGGAGGGCAATATCCTCCAGACTTCGGGCAAACATTCCGACATGGTCCAGATCGCGACAGAGGGAGAGCATGCCATGGCGAGAGAGCAGGCCAAAGCTCGGCTTAAAGCCAAAGATTCCACAGTAGGCAGCGGGTCGGAGGATGGACCCCATGGTTTGGGAACCTAGAGCCAGGGGCACCATGCCACCTGCCACCGCTGCTGCCGAACCACTAGAACTACCCCCAGGGGTGTGGCCCCAGTGGTGGGGATTAGCGGTGGGACCGGGCGCGGTAGTCGCCAATTCTGTCGTAACGGTCTTGCCCAGCAGAATTGCCCCGGCCGATCGCAGTCGCTGCACCACCGCCGCCTCTGGCCATCCCCTAGGTTGCTGGTAAAAGGACAGCCCCCAGGTGGTGGGCATGGTAGCAGTGGCAAAAATATCCTTAATACCGATGGGAATACCTGCCAGAGGAAGCTGGGAAAGCTGAAGGGGCGATAGGCCATCACAATAGGCCGCCTGGGATAACGCTTTCTCCCGATTCAGATAGTTCCAGGCTTGAATATAGGGCTCATTTTTATCGATTTGAGTCAAGCAGGATTGAACAAACTCAGAGGAGGTTAACTCTCCCTGACGAACCAAGCTGGAAACTACGCCAGCCGCGTAAAAATTGAGCGTCTTTACCACAACTAAGAATTCCGATTTCTGACTTTCATGGCAACCCTATAGAAAGGCGATAACCACCGACAAAATAACCCGTAATAGCCTATTAAAAGCTATCAGGAAGGAAGATATTTTATCAGTATAAAAATAGCTTTAATTTTACCAAAAGCCTATTTAGATAGAATTTTTAGATCTTACTTGATCGATATCAACTAAAGTGATTGTATCTGAGGATACTTTTATTTGACTGATCCTCTCTTAGTATAACCCTTGTTCATAGAGCTTTAGCTTGGCGTGGCTTAAGCCGTTGAGAGTAGGTGCCTTGAGCACTAGCGCAACACGTCCCGAAAATCTTTTCTGGAACGACTCTCAAATTCAAGCTGTTTTCGCTAAATATTTTGTCGAACTAGTCAAGATTTTAGGCAATCAAGCCTGGCCAAGATGGCAGTTTTCTCTTCTGGGAAGGCTCTTGGTTAGTCTATTGTTTTCCTCATGGCGGTCTGATTAATGATCGCTTTGGCTAATTTCTTTTGGTTATTTTTTCCTTTCAGGTTAGGTGAATTCTCTATGGCCTCCACCCTGGTTCGTGGCAAATACGTAATATGCAAAACCCTCGATCGCACCGCCGTCGAGATGATTGAAGACGGTGCCGTTTTTCAGCAGGATGGTCAGATTGTAGAAGTTGGCACCTACAGCCAGCTGGCGCAAAAGTACAATCCCGACCAGGTGGTAGGGTCACCGCACCATGTGGTCATGCCCGGCTTTGTTAATAGCCACCACCATGTGGGCCTGACCCCTTTTCAGTTGGGTTCCCTGGATTATCCCCTAGAGCTGTGGTTTGCCAGTCGGTTGTCGGCCCGCGCCGTTGACCCCTACCTGGATACCCTCTACTCAGCCTTTGAGATGATCGAATCGGGTATTACCACAGTGCAGCATATCCATGGCTGGCTGCCGGGTCCCGCTAGTCTCTGGCCCGATATTACCGGCAAGATTCTGAAGGCCTACGAAGACATTGGTATGCGGGTGTCCTATTGCTTTGGGGTGCGCACCCAAAACCATTTTGTCTACGAATCTAACCAAGACTTTGTGGCTAAACTGCCCCCTACCATCGCTGCCGATATGGAAACTATCCTCAAGGCCCAGGAGGTGCCTCTGGAGGATTATCTGGGGTTCTTTGAAACCCTCTGGGGCAGTTGGAATGGTCAGGCCAGCGATCGCATTCGCATTCAGTTGGCCCCGGCCAATCTGCATTGGTGCGACGACCATGCCCTCACCACCCAGACCGAGTACGCCCACAAATACCAGGTGGGTATGCACATGCATCTGCTGGAAACCCCCTACCAGATGGAGTACGCCCAGCGTCGTACGGGCACCACCGCCGTTCAACATTTGCACAAGTTGGGGGTGCTGGGGCCCCACCTCACCCTGGGCCACGGCGTCTGGCTAACGGCACAGGATATCGACCTGATTGCCGAAACTGGCACCATGATCTGCCATAACGCCAGTTCTAACCTACGACTCCAGAGTGGCATTGCCCCCCTGAACTACTACGCCGAGAAGGGGGTACGGGTTGGCATGGGGCTGGACGAAGCCGGCCTCAACGACGATCGAGACATGCTGCAGGAAATGCGCCTGGTACTGAAGCTACACCGCCACCCCGGCATGGATTCCCGGGTGCCCACTGCCCCCCAGGTGTTTCAGATGGCCACGGAAAACGGTGCCCATACCACCCGTTTTGCGGCGGAAGTGGGCACCCTGGAGCCGGGCAAGGCGGCAGACTTGGTGTTGATGGACTGGCACCATTTGGCCTATCCCTACCTGGATGACACCATTCATCCCCTAGAGGCGGTGATTCAGCGCAGTCGTACCCACGGTATCGACATGGTAATGGTGAATGGGCAGGTGATTTTGCAGGGAGGACAGTTTACCCGCGTAAATAAACAGGCCCTGCTGGAGGAGTTGGCCGCCGCGCTGCAAGTCCCCCTGACCCCGGTAGAACTGCGCCGTCGAGAACTGGCGCGGGAGGTGTTTCCCTACGTCAAGAAGGTCTACGACGGGTGGTTTAATCCCCAAACCTGTGATTCTTTCTACCGTCCCAATTGCTGTCATCGCTAGGGTCGATGGGACTTTAGTCGCTTGATCCTGAACAGATTTTATTTCCCCTGGTTGTATTTAGACCGTTGATTTAGTGAACCGTTGTTGTCAAGGAGTTAAACCCTATGTTTCGTTCTACCACCAGTCGCCGTCGTTTTTTGGGCCTCACCATGGGTACGGCCCTTGCCCCCGCTATGCTGTCCCTGTTAAATAGCTGTACCGGAGGTCAGACCACCGGCAGTAAGGGGGGCAATCGGGCCATTAAGTTTGCCCACGGGGCCGGGCTTTGCAATATGCCCCTGTTCTACGCCGCAGAAAAACAACTGTTCAGCAAGTATGGTTTCAGCGGTGCGGCTGCCCTCACCCCCATGCCCGCCGATGTGGCGGTGCAGTTGGCCACGGGTCAGGTGGAAATGGCGGTGATTCCCTTTACCAATGCGATCGCCGCCTATACCCAGGGAGCCTCCTTCCAGGTGGTGGCGGGCAGTGGCGTAGAGGGGCTGATTCTGGTGGCCAAGCCGGAGATTAAGTCCTTTCCTGACCTCAAGGGTAAGAAAATTGCCACCTTCCAGGCCGACACCCTGGATGTGGTGGTTTATGACTATCTGAAAAAGTATGGAATGACCTACAAGGATGTGGAAATGGTCTACCTGGGGGATTCCACCGAGCTGTTGAATGCATACATTTCCGGACAGGTGGATGCGGTTAGCCACATCGAACCCTACGCCACCAAGGCCAAAACCACCACTAAGGGAAATATTCTCGGCAACGGCACCGATATCTACGGGAAGTATTACCCGGATTGTGTGCTGGCGGTGCGCAACGAGGTGATTCAAAAGGAACCGGATATGGTTAAGGATGTGATTCGGGTCTTTTTCGAAGCCCAGTACCAAATCGAGAACAACTTTGAGGAGGCGGCCAAAACCACCATTGGCAAGTACTACAAAACCGACATGGCCAGCCTGTTGGCCTCCGCCAAGGCCCAGCCCCCCGGCGTCGATATCCGCGATAAACGAGACTTCATGTATAGTCGGGCCAAAAGCATGCTGGAGCTGAACTATATTAAGGCCCTTCCCGATGACAAATTCGTCAACTTCTCCCTGCTGGAAGCCGTGATTAAGGAAAGTCCCGAACTCTGGCAGCGGGTAAAGGTGAAGGTAACCGCCTAGGCATTTAACTCTTGCCTGGGGTTAAGTCCGTATCGCTCCTGAGACCCCAGGCATTTCCCAATCCTGATGAGGCGGCCTTCTGATTTCCTGACTGCCCTAAATAGCCTGTCTCCGCTGTCCCCTTACCGTACTATTATGACTGGCCTTTCCGCTCCCCCTTCTTCATCAGCCTCCACCGATTCCCCCGTTCAACCCTGGTGGCAACAAATGGCGATCGCTGTGGGGTGGTGGTGTCTCTCCCTGGGCCTATTCCTCGGACTATGGGAGCTGATCGTGGCCCTCGGGTGGGTGAATCCCATTATTCTGCCCGCCCCCCATCAGTTCATAGCGGAGATTGGTAACCAGGAGCAGTTCTTAGCGCCCCGCATCGGTGTGCAACGGGTGGGGGGCAATTTTGTGCTGCTGACGGCGGTGGTAGCAACGCTCAAGCGGGTATCCATCGGGTTGGTCTTGGGATTTGTGGCGGCCCTAATAGTAGGGGGATTGGCCAGCTACTTTCGCCTGGTGGGCAAGTTGACCCTGCCGGTGATTACCCTACTGGCCCCCATCGCTCCTATCGCCTGGATTCCCTTTGCCATTATGGCCTTTGGCATTGGCGACGGGGCGTCGGTGTTTGTAGTCTTTATTGGTATTTTCTTCCTCCTCACCCTGGCTACGGTGAATGCCATTAATAACGTTAATCAGTTGTACATAAACACCGCCAGGGTCCTGGGAGCTAGTCGTCAACAGGTAATGTTTCGGGTAATCTTGCCTGCCATTCTGCCCGATCTATTTTTTATCATGCGGATTAACTTATTTGCGGCCTGGATGGCGGTACTGGCGGCGGAGATGGTGGGTGTAAATACGGGATTGGGGGCGATTGTTATGGTGGGTCGCCAGATGTTTAATCCCAAACTAATGTTTTTGGGCATGGGGGTGATTGGGGTGGTGGGTTACCTGCTGGATCTGGCCCTGCGCCAAATCCAGCAACGGGTGCTGTGGTGGAAGGGTTCAGTCCAGCTTTAGGCTGGCCAGGTTTTTACCTGGTGGAGATTGGGGTATTCAGGGCAAAAGGGGACTATTTAAACCTATGGATGAAATTACCTGTCAGCGGGTTAGCAAGGTATGGAATCGGGGCAGCAATGATGCCAACCTGGCCCTTGATGAGGTCAGTTTTACGGTCAAGACGGGGGAGTTTCTCGTTATTATTGGTCCCAGCGGTTGTGGTAAAAGTACCCTGCTGAGTATGATTGCCGGTCTGGAAACACCCACCGCCGGTGCCCTGTTTCACCGCGATCGCCCAATTCAGGGACCCGCTCCGGAGCGGGGCATGATTTTTCAACACCCCTCCCTGTTTCCCTGGCTATCGGTGCTGGACAATGTCGCCTTTGGCCTCAGCTTGCAGGGCATGGGTAAAGGCGAACGCCAGGATCGGGCCCGTCATTACCTGCAACAGGTGGGGCTACTCAAGTCGGCCCATCGCTATCCCCACCAACTGTCTGGGGGGATGCAGCAGCGGGCTTGTATTGCCCGCGCCCTCTGTCTCGGTACCGAAGTATTACTAATGGATGAGCCCTTCGCGGCCCTGGATGTACAGACCCGTCAGCAAATGCAAAAGTTCTTGCTAGACCTGTGGCAGGGCAGCGGCACCACCGTAGTCTTTGTTACCCACCATATTGACGAGGCGGTTTATCTGGCGGACCGGGTGTTGATTCTAACCGCTAACCCCGGTCGAGTCCTGGAGGTAGTGCCGGTGGACATGGCCCGCCCCCGAGACCTAATGGGTAAGGGCTTCGACTATCATCGCAACCTATTCGTTGACCATTTGCGATCGGAGGTACTGCGGGCCTTTGAGGAACAGGAACTGGCAGAAATGCTGGATACGCGTATTTAGGAAAGGGTAAGGATGATGCTCAATCGTTTTCCCCGCCTACAAAACCTGAGTCAGTGGATCGGCGGGCGCCAAAATCAAACTGAGGAACCTGCCATTGATATCTGGGTCTACGCTGAACCCGCTGGCGAGGAGGCCGATCCCCTCAAGCGTAATGTGTTGCAGTGGCGACGACTGATCAGCGGCGTTCCCGATCCGATTCTTAGCTTTGCTGGTCAGACCGTTGATGTCGTGGGTTTTGTCCACCGTCCCCTGGGCACGCCGACCAACCAGTTGGTGTTGGCTCGCCAGATTATTCGCTGTTGTCTGGCGGATACCGTGCCCTTGGGTCTCACCCTACAGGCCGATAACATGGCCACCTACGCCGACCAAAGCTGGCTCAGGGTGGAGGGACATTTTGAGGGAGTACAGCAGGGTGGGCGATCGCAGCTTGTCGTCATTCCCAACCGACTGGAAGTCATCGACCCACCCCAAAAATGTTATATCAATGGAGTCTTTTAGAAAATATAGCTGTGCCAGCCGGTTCAGCAGGTCTACCCAGGCCTTGTTTTAACCCAGCAGCCTCCCTGTTCTGTTCAAGGTGACATTGCTTAGACTGATGCGGCTCACCTTGGGCTTTCCTCCCCGGCAAAAGGGAGGCTTATTAACTGGCGGCTAAAGCCTGAGAGGACGGATGTTGGTCCTCAATGACTACTAAAAAGAGGAGGGGGTCAACCTCCAGTAGATTTAGCCACTGTACGCGAGCCCGTAAATGGCAGCCATCAAGGCTGGTGAAATCTTGGGTTAACACTAAAGAGCTGTCTGGAAATAATTCCCGACTCTCCTCCAGATATCCACAGATTGTCCAAAGACTAGTAGGAACCGATTGTCCTATGGAGCCGTCCAGATTGCTCAGGTAACGGGCAAAGGTTTGGCCAACTTGATTGGCATGCAGTACGGTTCCCTCCCGCGTCAACACAAGAATCCCACTGGTAAAACCTTCTAGAATAGCGGTAAGGAAGGGAAAGTCCTGGGACTTGGAAAAACCATGACTATGGCCTGAGCCGATAGCATCGGAAGTGAGACTGGGACTTGATGAAAGTTGATAAACCATAGTAGTTTCCAGGTAAGGATCAACAATAAGAGGTAAAAGAGGCTACCGGAGTAGCCCCTTCTTGAGAACGGGAGTAATACCATGCCGTGCTTATGCTAGCTATAGTAATGGTTGACTAGAACCCTGCCCATCAGGGTCTGACCCCTAATCAGGAGGGTTGGTCACCTCGCAGGTAAGACTAAGATTGGCAGGTTAACGGTGTCCTCAACCTTCTGACCAAAGCCATATCTAAAAAAAATCTAAAAACAGTGGTTGTTTCAAGTACTTATCGCTATACTGTATGAGTCGACGCGGGGTAGAGCAGTCTGGTAGCTCGTCGGGCTCATAACCCGAAGGTCCATGGTTCAAATCCATGCCCCGCCACCAAATTTTAGAAAGGCTTCAGATAATTTCTGAAGCCTTTTTGTTTTTTTCATCCTCGTGACTAAGACTCTATAGCCCTAGTCACTTGCAAGGAGGCCAAGAATAGGGTTAATCAACCAACCCGAGTTAACCTTGAAAGTCCGATGCCACAATCATCGAACCAATACCCAAATCACTAAAAATTTCCAGTAATAGGGCGTGGGGTATGCGCCCATCCAGGATATGGGCGGCTCCTACCCCTTGAGCCAGGGATCGAACACAGCAGTTCACCTTCGGAATCATACCTCCCGAAACAATACCTGCTTCAATTAATTCCCGGGCTCGCTGAATATCTAGTTTGGGCAGCAGGGTGGAAGGGTCTTTGTAATCCTCTAAAATTCCTTTTGTATCGGTCAGTAGAATCAGTTTTTCGGCCCCCAAGGCAGCGGCAATTTCTCCAGCAACGGTATCGGCGTTAATGTTGTAAGCTTGACCCGTTTCATCACTGGCCACACTGGACACGATAGGAATATAACCTGCTTCGATCAGGGATTTAAGTACATTGGAATCAATGTTACTAACTTCTCCCACAAAACCAACTCCCTGGGAGCCCTGGGGGCGGGCGGTAATCAGGTTGCCGTCTACACCACAAAGTCCCACCGCCTGACCACCGGCCTGGTTGATTAGAGACACCAGTTCTTTATTGACCCGACCCACCAGCACCATTTCCACCACGTCCAGGGTGGGGGCGTCGGTTACTCGTAATCCATCTTTAAACTGGGGTTCAATGCCAAGTTTATCCAGCCACAAATTGATTTCTGGACCACCGCCATGGACCACCACGGGCCGTATGCCAACACAGGCCATAAATACGATGTCGCGAATTACATCGGCCTTGAGGCTGCTATCTTTCATGGCCGCACCGCCGTACTTAACCACCACCGTGCGTCCGTGAAATTGCTGAATGTAGGGCAGGGCCTCACTTAAAATGCGCACTCGCAGAGCTTCGGCAGCGTGAATATCATCGGCTTGGGGGGAGGAGGCTGGGGCAACCATGGTACTAGCGTAGATAGGGAATTAAAGGCAAGAGCCTTGGCTAGTGTATCAATTCAACTCAACAGAATTAAGCTCAGGACGAATTCTTTCGTCAACAAGCGTTAATATGCGATCCACGATCGCGTCTACTTCTTCCCCTGGTTCAATGGTAATTCGCACATCGGCCTGGGCGTAGAGGGGTTGGCGCTGGTGGAGTAGGGTGGCCAGGGTGGCGGGCCAGTCGTTTTTTTGTAATAGCGGCCGCTGGCGATCGCCCATCAACCGCCTTTGCAACAAGGGTAGGGGAACATCGAGCCATACCACAATGCCATGGTGCAGATAGCTCCAGTTAGAAGGCTGGGTAACAATGCCACCCCCGGTGGCCACTACCAACCGCCGGTAGGCCGATAGTTGAGCCAGTACTTCTGTTTCAAGCTGGCGAAAACCGGCTTCTCCTTGATGGTCGAAAATACTGGTGATCGTCTGACCGGCCACCTGTTCAGCGATCGTATCGGTATCAAAGAACTGGTATCCCAAAACCTCCGCCAAACTTCGGCCGGTAGTGCTTTTGCCAGCACCCATCATACCAATGAGATAGAAATTAATGCCCTGGAGGCGTTGGAGTAGGGTCATGGCGGCAGAAGGACACAAACTAGGCTAAAGAGGACGGTCGGGGGAATCCCCTTGCCTGTCTCCGGAACTAGTCGGGGGAGAGGGAGGAATTAAAACCCGATAGTCGGCATCTACGATCCCAGCCTCTTCGCCTTCTGCATCATCGGGGGGCTGAGGGGCGGGAGTAGGGGACCAGCTAGACTGGTGCTCGGAGCCAGGTCTGTCGGGTTCGGGGGGTGCATAGATATTATCGGTCTGACCAGGGCTGGAGCGATCGCCGTAGCTATAGGAGTAGATAGAACCGTCCCGATACACCTGGCGGGGGGATTGGGGGGCTTCAAACTCCCGGGCTGGGGCTGTCGGTTCAATATCATCCCAACCTTCGGTAATTTCATCCAGGCTATCCTGTACTGGACTGACACCCGTAGTGCGGTAGCGTCGCCGTTCCAGATCACCCCAATCGCTAGACAGTTCCTCCAGGGACTGTTCCAGCCTCTGACTCTGGTCTGGTTGAGACTGGCTAGACCGGCCAAACCATGAACGGGAGCGGGAAGGAGGCGGTTGAGTCTCCCCAGTGGACCTGGCAGTCTGGCTGAGGGACTCCCAATTTTCCCATTGGCTGGGTGCTTTAAGGTCAGTCCAGTCCTGCCAATCACCCCGATCTGGGCTAGCGGCTTGGGCGGCGGATGGAGTCTCCGCCGTGGAGGGCTCATAGAAACCCTGGGGACTGTAGCGATACCGTCGCCCGCTAGTTCTGGCTGGGCGGTCCGCCCCCAGCAGGGCGTTCAACACCAGGGTCGTGAGGGAACCCAGGGCGATCGCCCCCAATAGCCAAACCCCCACCGGTAAGGCTAGGGAACGTCCTCCCAGAAAGACCAGAGGAAGGGCTAGGCTGGTATTTTGTACCGTCAAGAGCAGCACCAGGCCGGACACCATTAAGATAAAGACAAGGCGCACCGTAGCCATAGACTTAATCCTCTCGGAGGGGAGATCTGACTGGATTGGAGGCCCCGGGCTGGACTTCGTGGGGGAGATGCCCCTGCCAGCGCTGGAGGGACACACAATCAATGTCCAGTTGATCGAGGGCGCGAGCTATAACGAAATCTACCAGATCCTCAATGGTTTGGGGATGGTGATACCAGGCTGGAATTGCTGGCACTATGCGTGCTCCGGCCTCCGCCAACGCCGTTAAATTACGTAAATGAATGAGACTGAAGGGGGTTTCCCGAGGCACAACTACCAGCCGGCGACCCTCCTTCAATTGTACGTCGGCGGCCCGCTCCAATAGATCGGAGCTCATACCCACTGCCAGGCGGGCTACGGTGCTCATACTGCAGGGAATGATCACCATACCGGCGGTGCGCCGCGATCCACTGGCAATGGAGGCACCTACATCGGCCCAGGCATGACAACGAAGGTTACCCGCCACTGGCACACCGGCCTGCTGGCGCCAAAAGGAAGCTTGGGAGTCGGGAGACAGGGGCATGGTGATCCCGAGCTCTGCTTGCCAGACCATAGCCGTAGCCTTAGAGGCAACCAAATCTACCACCCAATCGGCATTAAGTAGATGCTGGAGGGTGCGTACAGCGTAGATCAGACCAGAGGCTCCGGTTACCCCCAGAATCAAAGGATAGTTAAGATTGGTCATAACCAGGTTCTGGAGCAGGCTGGGGAAAAGGTATGCAGAAGAGTAATCAGATGGTATTTACAGACCCATCCTAACCATTCTCGTTATCCTCCGGCCCATCGCCGAGAGCCAGATCAGTCTCTTCAATATCATCGGCATTGGTACCGTAGCCATTGCCATCGTCCTCCTCCTCGGTAAGGTGGCTGCCACCTCCTACCGCCACCAAGTCAATTTGCTGGCGGTAGTAGTCCACACTTTTCACCTGCACATCCACCTGGTCTCCCAGCCGATACTGCTGGCGGTTTTTACGACCCACCAGCTTTTGTTGACGGGCACGATACTCGTACCAGTCATCCTTCAGGGAACTCACATGTACTAGCCCTTCCACCAAGAGGTCTTCGATTTCCACAAAGAACCCGTAGGACTGGACTCCGGTAATTAAGCCGTGGAAGACTTCGCCAGTGTGCGATCGCATAAATTCGGCTTTCTTCAAGCCCTCCAGGTCAGACTCTGCTTCCTGAGCCAGCCGCTCCCGCTCCGTCAGATGAATGGCCAGACGGCCCAGATCATCCTCTAGATCGTGGTGCAAGTCAGGGGGTAACACGTTCCAACTGACCTGGCCGTGGCAGGAACTATGGCGAAGATTGACCACCTCCTTAGAACGGGTGGTGCGACGATCTCGGCCCGATTCAAACACCGCATGGAGAATCCGTTGGGTGATTAAATCGGCGTAACGGCGAGAAGGGGAGGTGAAGTGGGTATAGCCCCCCGTTAGAGCCAGGCCAAAGTGGAGATCGGGGTGGGTACTGTAGAAGGCTGGTTGGATGGTTTCCAGCAGCAGATAGGTGAGAATTTTTTCCGCGCTGGAAGTGGCAAACTGCTGTACAAAGTTCTGGTAGTCCTGGGATTGAGGATGGTCCGGATCAATCAGGGTCAGGGCTATGTCCATGTTTTCCGCCAGCTTAATCAATTCCTGGGCCTCGTTTAGATCCGGGGCTCGATGCAAGCGATAGAGGGCCGGTACTGCCAACGCTTTCAGGTGTTGGGCCACCAACTGGTTAGCCAGGAGCATACACTCAGTTACGATGGATCGGGCCATGCCCGCCGTTGACACCACCATTACCCCCAGCAGACCCTCATCGTCATACTGAAACTTCGGCGATCGGTAGTGGGTCAGAGGTTCTTCACTGTCGGCAGGAAAGTTGTACTCTGGCAGCTTTAGCTCAAAGGATCCCCGCTGGAGCCGCTGGCGCTTGATGGCCTGGCTCAGATAAAGAAGATTATCCATCAAATCAAAAATCGGCTCCAGGCCCCCCAGGGCTTCTGGCCTGATACCCAAGGCAGCCACCACCTCAGGGTTATCCCGTTCCAGCACAGCCTGGGCCTCCTGGTAGGTAATCTGGTGATTGACCTTAATCACAGAAGGTTGAATTTCGTAGTCAAGGATGTTGCCGCTGTCATCCAGGTTAATCAGTACCGATATGGCCAACCGATCGTTACCTGGGCTCAGGCAACCCAGTTCCTCCACCAGAGCTAGGGGTAGCATGGGCACCGTCTGATCTCCCAGATAAACAGAGGTGCCCCGTCTAGCCGCCTCCTGATCAATGGGGGAGTGGGCAGGGACGTATTGGGCTATATCGGAGATGTGAATACCCAGACGCCAGCGATCGGCCGAATCTCTTTCTAGAGTTAGGGCATCGTCAATGATCCGAGGATTAGGGGCCGTAATGGCCAGAGTAAGGAGTTTACGCAGATCTAAACGGCCCTTTAAGTCGGTTCTGCGGACCCGGGTCGGCAACTCCGCCGCCGCCGCCATGACGACCTCAGAAAATTTTCGAGGCAGATCATGTTTACAGTAAACAATATCGATATCAGAGGCGTTCTCCGCATCACTACCCAGCACCTGGGCAACCCGGCCCTGGGGTGGGTCTTGCCCCAAAGGGTAGCGAATGATTTCAATGTGGGCGAGCTGATCCACCGCTGTGTTGAGGTCGATGCCATTGGCCAGCAGTTGCAGTTCAAATAACAACCGATCATCGAGGGGCACCGCTCGATATTCCCCATGCTGCTGCTTGACCCGAGCCAATACCGACGCATTTGCTCGTTCTAGAATGAGTTGAACCTCTCCCTCGGGACTACGGCGACCCACACCCTCTTTGGTTACCTTAACCAAGACCCGATCGCCATTCCAGGCGGTACTCAAATGGCTTTCCCGGACGTAGATATCTTCGCTACCCTCCTGATCCTGGATGGCGAAACAAAAGCCCTTACTGGAACAGCGCAGCTTACCTTCCACCAGATGATCTTCGGTTTGGCGCCGATACTTGCCCCGATCTTTCACCAGAATGCCAAGCCGCTCTAGGGCATCAACGGCAATTTGCAGTTCCCGCTGGCTGCTATCGCTGCTGCAGTGTAATTTCTTTTCCAGGTTTTTGAGGGTAAGGGTTTTGTCCTTTGCAAAGCTGGCGAGTAATGCGGCGATCGAAAATTCCATGTAGCGATTTATTCCTACTTATTCTTGGGCGTTCTTGGGGAGATGACCTGCCTATACCCAAAGCTTGCCATAGACCAGACAAAACAGATCATTAATTCATTCTGCCCCTATTAGTCTCTCAATAAATGAGCCTCTAGCAAAGCTTTTTGTCAATAGAGAGTAACGTTATGTAAAAGTGTCAACCCCGAGGCTAGGGGAACGGGGTCAAGCAGAGGGGTAAGTTAGTCTGGCTCAGCGCCTAGGATCGCTCGCCGGTAACGATATAGGCCACCCGCTTACCAATGTTAGTGGCATGGTCAGCGATACGTTCCATATAACGAATCGCCAGGACCAGTAAAACCGTAGGTTCAACGGAGCCTACCAGGTCAGTTTGATGGGCCAGGTAATCGTAGAGATGGTCGTAGTCCGCATCCACCAGGTCATCTTTTTCCTTAATTTCAAGACCGGATTCTGCATCTAAATCTGACAGGGCCAGCAGACTCATCGCCACCATCGATCGACAGCGATCTAGCATGATTTGTACCCGTCCCATGAGGGGATGAACGGGATAGGGAAAGAGTTTAACGGACACCTCTCCCAGATCCTTAGCATAGTCGCCAATCCGCTCTAAATCTCGCACCATCTGAATGAAGGCACCTACCCGGCGCAGGTCCTCATCGGCCAACATCTGCAGGGTAAATAGGTGGATACAATCTACTTCAATCTGTCGGTAGAACTGATCCACTCGTTTGTCCTGAGCCTTGAGGCGATGAACCGCGTCCAGGTTGCGATCGCAGAGGGCATCGCGGGCTAAGACGCAGGAATTTTCCACCAGGGCTCCCATGCGTAGTAGGTCACGCTGTACCCGCAATAACTGCCGTTCAAATTCAGTCCGGAGGGGTTGGGTTGAGGTCACAGGCATTTAACACATATAGATTAGGTTTATACCAACAGCAGAAGTTCAAGAAGGATTGGTATCAGTTTGGGTGTTATGCCCCAGGGGACAGGGGGAAGGCAAGCTAAAACGTCTACCCAGCCTTAGCGACGAGCGATCAACGCTGTTCTCAGCGGGCTGGCCACAGCTATAAATTCCGTCAGGTCCTGCACCTCAGCATTGAATAAACTGACTAGACAGTCCCATTCTAATCGACCATTAAGCTGTGTAACAGTTATTGGCCCTGACTGCCCGGCTTGAACCATCTTGGTTAACAATCAGGTCTAGACAGGCTGCTTGTCTTTTGATGTTTACCCCTAAGAGAGGAACGGTTTTATGCCCCTTTCCGATACTCAGATCTTTGTTGCCCTTGCCCTTGCTTTGGTACCTGGTATTTTGGCACTTCGGCTATCAACAGAGCTTTATAAGTAGGTTAAGCTACGGCACTCTGAAGGGAGTCAATGGGCGTATCTCTGGCTTAGATCCTTGATTTCTGGCCCAGATGGAGATTACAACCCCTCAAAAAAAATGCTTAATGTAATAAAACCCTGACAATGTCTGTCAGGGTTTTTGCGTTAATGGGCAAATTCCTAGAGCCCGCTCACCATGGGGTCGTGCTTCATGGGTCCCATGGCACCGGAATAAACCAGGCCCCGACGGGTATCCAGGGTCAGAATCGCACCGTCGCGAATAACTTCCGTGGCGTTCTTTACCCCCACAATCACGGGGACACCTAACCGCAGACCGATCACGGCGGCGTGACTGGTGAGGCTGTCGTCTTCCGTAATGATGCCCCGCGATCGCCGAATGGCATCGACGAAATCCGCTGTGGTGTGGGAAACTACCAAGATTTCTCCGTCATTGAAATTGCTAACTTCCAAGCTGTTGTGGGCCACCCGGGCTCGCCCACTGACGGAGGCTTCGCCAATGCCGACGCCCCGCCCTAAAACCGCCGTCACCACATCGACCTTAATTAAATCCGTGGATCCTGACACTCCATGCAGAGTACCCGCCGTTAACACCACCAGGTCTCCATCCTGAAGCATGCCCTTTTCCTGTGCTACCCCCATAGCCGCCTGAAAGGTTTGATTGGTAGAGGGCAAATCAAGCACCAGCAAAGGACGCACACCCCAAACCAGTTGTAGCTGACGAGCCACACTGACCTGGGGGGTAACCGCCAGAATCGGAGTTTGGGGCCGATACTTAGAAACGTTACGGGCGGTGGCACCGCTTTTAGTCAGGGTCATAATGGCAGCGGCATTCAACTGGGTAGCAATCCGGCTGACCGCCTGACTGATGGCATTGGGAATGGAATAAACCCCAGCAGAAAGGCGATCGCGACTGATCATCCCTTCCTGTTCGGTACGCACCGCCACCCTGGCCATCGTTGCCACGGCCTCCACCGGGAACTTACCCACCGCTGTTTCATTGGATAGCATGACCGCATCGGTGCCATCCAAAATAGCGTTGGCAATATCAGAGACTTCAGCCCGAGTAGGCCGAGGGTTAGACACCATGCTATCGAGCATTTGGGTAGCCGTAATCACGGGAATTCCCAAGGAATTGGCGGTGAGAATCAGGCGCTTTTGTAAAATTGGCACCTCTTCTGCGGGTAACTCCACCCCCAGATCTCCCCGAGCCACCATGACGCCATCGGACAGCGAGAGGATCGCCTCCATTTGCTCGATCGCCTCATGTTTCTCAATTTTGACAATCACCGGCACCGGCTTACCAACACTGGCAATGATTTCCTTAATTTCCAGCACATCCTGAGGATTGCGGACAAAGCTCAGGGCAACCCAATCTACCCCCTGGTTTAGACCAAACAGCAAATCCTCTCGATCCTTGTCGGTCAGGGCCTTAATGGAGAGGTATACCCCAGGGAAATTAACACCCTTATTGTTAGACAGTACCCCGCCCACAACTACCCGACAGTGCAATTCCCGGGTGATCAGGTCAACCTTTTCCACCAGCATTTCGACCCGGCCATCGTCCAGCAGAATCCGGGCCCCCGTCGGCACCTCCTCAGCCAGTTTGTCGTAGGTTACACAGGCCCTCTCCTGGGTACCCACGATCCGATCACTGGTGAGGACAAAGGCATCTCCCTTGGCCAGTTGAATAGACCCCTGGTCAAATTTTCCCAGCCGAATTTTTGGCCCCTGCAGGTCCTGCAAAATCCCTACGGGCTGGTTTAGCTCAAAGGAAATTTGGCGAATTAGACGAATACTACGCTGGTGATCATCATGGCTACCATGGGAGAAGTTAAGGCGGAGGGTGGTGGCCCCAGCTTCAATCAAAGACCTGAGGACATCAGGACTTTGGGTAGCGGGGCCAATGGTGGCGACGATCTTGGTGCGGCGACAATTATTTGGCAGAAGTGCAGGTGGCATAAATGACATCAACAGAACGGCAAGGGAAAAAGCGATCCCACCCAACTCTAAAGAAAGATGGCCTTTGGATAGCCCCAAAATACACCAGAGATAGGGACATAGGTGGCCAGAAAGCTAGGCTAAAAGACTTTAAACACCGATAAGTAAGAATTTTAACCTCCATTCAGCTGCAACCACTCACTTCCCGAACCATCCAGATTTAAAAATTTTTCCTGAGGAGTCGTCACAAAACTTTATTATTGCAGCGTCGTAACGTATACTACCGGAAACATTGGTGTGTAGGAGCAAGGCGACATGTCGGTGGCAGTTGAGCCCCTGACGATGCGAAAAACCGTCCCCCCTGAACTGTTAAAAACCGAGGGTGGTCTGAGTGTTGATACGCTCATGTTTATGGCATCGGCAGGGCTAATTACCCTTTCTACTCTGGGCTACTTCCTTTGGGGATGGGCGGGTTGGTGTGTTTTTTTGATGAACGTTCTCTCCCTCCATCTGGCGGGTACGGTGATTCACGACGCCTCCCACAATTCTGCCCACCGCAATCGCATGGTAAATGCGGTGCTGGGCCACGGTAGCGCCTTAATTTTGGGCTTTTCCTTTCCTGTGTTTACCCGGGTGCATTTGCAACACCACGCCCATGTTAATGATCCGGAGAATGACCCGGACCACTTTGTTTCTACCGGTGGACCCCTCTGGTTGATTGCGGCTCGATTTTTCTACCACGAAATCTATTTCTTCAGGCGCCAACTGTGGCGTAATTGGGAGCTTTTGGAGTGGTTTTTAGGACGTTTCGCGGTAGCTGCACTGGTTTTTGCCGCATGGAAATTTGATTTCCTCGGTTATATTTTCAATTTTTGGTTCTCTCCAGCTCTAGTGGTTGGTATTGCCCTGGGATTATTTTTCGATTATTTGCCCCACCGTCCTTTTCAGGAGCGCGATCGCTGGAAAAATGCCCGGGTCTACCCTGGGAGTCTTTTGAATATTTTGATTATGGGCCAGAACTATCATCTGGTGCATCATCTCTGGCCCTCCGTACCCTGGTACAAGTACAAGTCCACCTACGAAGTCATGCGACCCTTGCTAGATGCCAAGGGATCGCCTCAGTCTTTGGGTTTGCTCCAGGTTAAGGATTTTTCCCATTTTCTTTACGACTTGTTTTTAGGTATTCGTCTAAAGGGCCACTAGCCATGACTGGGCATTGTCAGGGGCCTGGAGGTGTGGGCAACCCCACCGTAGCGGTAGTAGGCTGCACAGGCTCCCTCTGAGGAAACCATGCAGGCCCCGATCGGAGTTTGGGGGGTACAGGTGGTACCAAATACCTTGCAATCCCAGGGCTTTTTCACACCTCGGAGAATGTCTCCGCAGGCACAGGCCCGATGGTCGGCCACCTGGCGTCCAGGCAAATCAAACTGAACCTCAGCGTCGTAGGCCGCCAGAGACGATCTCAGCTTCAGTCCCGATGCGGGTATGGGTCCTAAGCCCCGCCATTCAAAACTAGGGCGCACCTCAAACACCTCGGTCACCGCCTGCTGGGCTACCCGGTTACCCTGGTTTTGGACCAGGCGCGTATACTGATTTTCGACTTGACAGCGGTCCTCCGCCAGTTGTTTCAGAACCATCCACACCGATTGCAAAATATCTAAGGGCTCAAAGCCCGATATCACAACCGGTTTACCGTAGCGATCGGGAATGATTTGGTAGGGCTGGGTGCCAATTACCATACTGACGTGTCCCGGCCCAACAAAACCATCCAGGGTGAGATCGGGGTTGGCCAGCAAGGCCTCTATAGCTGGCAGCACCAACACATGGTTACTGAATAGGAAAAAGTTAGTTACGCCCTGGTTACGAGCCTGCAGGAGGGTGAGGGCCGTACTGGGAGCGGTGGTTTCAAAGCCAATGGCGAAGAAGATCACGTGGCGGTCGGGGTGGGCCTGGGCCAGGCTGAGGGCATCTAAGGGGGAATAGACCAGGCGGATATCCGCTCCTTGGGCCTTGGCCTCCAGTAAGTTCAACCGCGACCCTGGGACCCGCATGGCATCACCAAAGCTGGCCAGGATTACCTGGGGGTGCTGAGCCAGGGCGATCGCATCGTCGAGACGGCCTCTGGGCATAATACAGACCGGACAGCCTGGGCCGTGTATGAGCTCTACCGTAGAGGGCAGAAGGCGTTCCAGGCCAAATTTAAAGATGGCGTGGGTATGGCCACCACAGATTTCCATAATTTTAAGTGGCCTTGAGCCAGCCTGGCTAAGCCGATCCCCCAGACGGTGAATCTCTTGAAGTAGGGCCTGGGCTCGCTGGGGGTCACGGAATTCGTCAACGTATTGCATGGCTAGATTCCTCGGCTAAGTCCAATTGATCCAGCAGAGCCAGGGTGGCGGCAGCTTCCTCCGGATCAAGGCGATTCAGGGCAAACCCCACATGCACCAGTACCCACTCCCCGACGCACTGCTCCAGAGGATGGTCAGCATCAACAATGCAGCTAATGTTAACTGGGCGGCGGACTCCACTGATATCCACAATGGCCAGGTGGTTGGGAGCATCACTAATCGCTTGAATCTGTCCAGGAATACCGAGGCACATGGGATTTATCCTTCAGTTGAAATCAGGGAACCAGCTGGGCCATCTGCTGGGCGGCAGCCACCAGGGCCTGTCCCAGGCACAGGCCACCGTCGTTGGCGGGAACCTGGCTGTGGGTAAGTACCTTCAGCCCAGCCGCCTGGAGTTGTTGGCGCACCTGGGTGAGTAAAATTTGATTTTGCCAGACCCCACCGGAAAGGGCCACCATGGTCAGGTGCTGGTGCCGGGCCAGGTCTATGGCCAGAGTCGCGATCGCACTGGCCAGCCCCCGGTGGAACCGGGCCGCCATCAGGGCCAGGGGAGCCTGGCGCTGCAGATCCCTGAGCAAGGCCCACCACAGCGGGGCCGGATCCATCACCACAGGATAGTCCTCCTGATCAGGGCGAACCAGGGTCAGGCCATAGCCGGAATCCACCGCCGCGGCCTGATCGGCCTCGGTCACCAGAGCGGCCAGTTCTATAGCGGCCTGACCTTCGTAGCTAATCCCTGCGCGGCAGATTCCCAGGGCCGCCGCCACCGCATCAAAGAGCCGCCCGGCAGAGGAGGTGAGGGGGGAGTTTAGCCCCTGGATGACCATGGTATCCAGCAGCGATCGGGGCTGGTGTTCGAGAAAGGTGACCAGGGGCAAGTCTCCAAAGGACTTTTGGAGGTTCTGCCAACTCCCCAGGGCGGCGATCAGATGGGCGTAGGTAGTGCGCCAGGGTTGGCGGATAGCCTGACTACCCCCCAGTAGAGGGATGGGCTTGAGGTGGGCTAAGCGACGGTAGTACCGGTAGTCCGCTAGTAAAAACTCGCCACCCCACAGCTGACCTGCCTCACCGTAGCCCAGGCCATCCAGGGCAATCCCCAACACCGGCGCCGTCTGCAGTGGTAGGCCCTGATCGGCCAGACAGGCAGCAATGTGGGCGTGGTGATGCTGGACCCGGGTCACCGGCAGACCCTGGCGATCGCCCCAGTCCTGCCCTAGCTGGGTGGATAGGTACTCGGGGTGGCCATCTACGGCCAATCCCTGGGGCCGGTACTGAAACAACTCCAGGTAACGGTCCAGGGTTTGCCGGTAGTCCTGATAGGCAGCGCCCTGCTGCAAATCCCCCAGGTGGGGCGATAGAATGGCCTGACCGGCCCGTAGCAGGCAAAAGGTGCTCTTTAACTGTCCTCCCAGGGCCAGGATGGCCGGGGCGGCGGCGAACCCTTCGGGCAGGGGAATAGGGGTCGGTGCATAGCTCCGCGATCGCCGCAACACCTCAACTTGGCCCGCTGTCACCTGCACCACCGAGTCCTCTACCCGGTGCACAATCGGACGATTATGGAGCACAAAATAGCGGGCAATGGACCCCAGTCGTTCCCGTACTGCCTGGTTCTCAATGCACTGGGGCTGTCCCTGGTAATTACCACTGGTCATCACCAGCGGACGGTCTAGATGGTAAAAAATCAAATGATGCAGAGGGGTGTGGGGCAACATCACCCCCAGTCTAGAAAGGCCGGGGGCCAGATCGGAGGCCAGCGCCGGAAGGGACTCTAAGGCCCGGGTACCGAGGTGCTTTCGGGTTAACAACACAATGGGAGCAGCCGGGCTAGTGAGCAGGGTCGCCTCCAGGGGGCTGACGTCACAGTAGGGGATGATCGCAGCCACATCCCGCACCATCAGAGCAAAGGGTTTATGGCTGCGCCCCTTAGTCTGACGCAGGTGCCTAACGGCAGCAGAATTCGTAGCATCACAGGCCAGATGCACTCCCCCCAGACCCTTCAGGGCTATTACTTCGCCGCTCTGCAGCAGGGCCACCACCTGTTGAATCGGGTCCATGGAGGGAAAGGCCGGAGGCAGCCCCTGATCGGCGGCGGCTTCCACCCAAAGGTGGGGACCACAAGCTGGACAAGCTATGGGCTGGGCATGGAAACGACGCTGACCCATGTCGCCATACTCGGCCTCACAGGCGGGGCAGAGGGAAAATCCGGCCATGGCCGTATGGGGGCGATCGTAGGGCAGCTGATGAATAATACTGAGGCGGGGGCCACAGTGGGTGCAATTGGTAAAGGGGTAACGAAAGAACCGACTGTGGGGATCGAAGATCTCGGCTAAACAATCCCCACAGGTAGCCGCATCGGCTGCAATTGCCGTACTCACCGGGGTAGGTTGGCTGGTAAGAATACGAAAATGACTAGGGGGCAACGGGCCGCTAGCCAGAGGGTAACGCTCGATTTTGGTAATACTAGCGAGGGGAGGGGATTGTTCAGGCAAACGATGGACCATCTGATCGATCTGAGCCTGGGGACCCCACAGGCGCATCAGGACCCCCTGGCCATCGTTCCAAACCTCTCCCCCCAATCCCAGGGCCGTAGCCAGACGGTAGACCATGGGGCGAAAGCCTACTCCCTGCACGGTGCCCGTCACCCGCACCATCGCCCCAACTCTGGGGTTAGCCTGAGGAAGCTGACTGGATACGGGTAGATTAGCCGGTTCTGACCCGACGGGTAATGTCATAGCTCACCTCTGGCCGCCATAGGCCGTGATGCTAACCATACCTGCTGGTCTTAACCAGCTCCAGCTCTCTCTTCCAGGGATTGCTTCAGCGTTGCTGGTGGGCCTGGACTAGGCCAGATCTTCTCGTTCTATGTAGAGAAACAGAAACGCCATTAAGGCGGCTGGCATCACAATTCCTACCAGGGGCACCAGAATAGACGGCAAGAAAGCAGCAGGCATAGTGGTTTTCTCCCTATAAATCAGGTGAATCAGAATCAAAGTATGAGCATAAGCCTACTCTGATTCGAACCGCTATATGTCCTTTTCGTTACAAACTGTTTTATAGCTATAGCAATGCAGCGGAGGCGGCTAGAAGCCCTATGGAGTCAGGCTTACAGGATAGCCATCCAGACCGGCGGCGGGGCTTTATGGACCTACCTGGAAAAGGAACTGATCAATGGCCTCCACCAACTGTTCAACCTCTGTCTCCAGGGTCAGGTAGTGGGTACAGGCCCGCAGGCAGGCGGGTGAGGCTAGGGTACGCAGTAGAAAGCCCTGCTGTTCCAGATTTGCCACTAGTTGGTCCTGAAGGGAGAGGCAAGGTTTTCCCTGGTGGATCAGGCGAAAGGAGACCAGGCCAGAGTCCGGCGGAGTTTGCCTCAGGCACCGCACTTGGTAGCCTTTGGGGGAAAGCTGGTTGAGCTGGCTCCAGAGTTGCTGACTGAGATGGCAAAGCCGCTGGTAGCGCTGGTCCGCCGTTCCCCACTGGTTTTGTACGGCGATCGCAGTTTGCAGGCCATGGTAAAGACTGTAGTCGGAGGTAGCAATTTCAAAACGCTGGCCACTGGGTTTCCAGCCCGTGGGGTTGCCAGCGGCGTCGGTGGTGATACTGCGCCAGCCAATGAAGGTGGGGTGCAAATTGGCTAGGGCGGCGGGGTTAACGTAGAGCCCCCCCAGACCAGCCGGGCCACACCACCATTTGTGACCGGTAAAGGCATAGAAATCTATCTCCCATTCCCCCAGATGGAGGGGCATCATGCCCACGGACTGGGCGGCGTCCACCAGCACCTGCACCGGTTGGGGACTATGGTGATGGCAAAGTTGGGCGATCGCCTGCAGGGGTAGGACCTGACCGGTGTTCCAGAAAATATGGCTGATGACCAGCAGGCGCGTCGTTGGCCGTAGATGCTGGGCGATCGCTTCTACCACATCACCCCCATTCACAGTGGTGATCAGGGGACAAATACTATAGACCACCTGGTAGCGGCGACAGATTTCCTGCACCGCTGCCACCACCCCTGGGTGTTCGCAGTCTGACAATAGGATGTGATCCCCTGGTTGCCAGGCCAACCCCCAGAGCACAATATTGCAACCAACGGTAACGTCCTCTGTCAGGCTCAGGCTGTCAGCCGGGACGCCCAGTTCCCTGGCCATCAGGGATCGGGTTTTAGCCGCCGTCCCACCAATCCACTGATTGACGGCGGTAGAAAAGGGGCCATAGTGTTGTCCATAGCGTTGGGCCTCGCCGATCGCCTCCAGGGTGGCCGTAGCCATCGGCCCCTGACCGCCGTAGTTAAAGTACTGGGCCCGAGCCAGGGCCGGAAACTGCTGGCGGTGCTGCAGCAGTGGATCGGCGGCGGTATTTTCCATGGTCATGGTTTGACTAACTGGATATGGGGATATTTAGATCGGGGCTACAGTTCCGGTCTTCCAATTACCTCATCCAGGAAGCCAGTACAGGCATCCATCAGCAGGTCAATCACATAGGTAAACCCCTCGGGGCCACCGTAGTAGGGATCGGGCACCTCCTGATCGGAGTAGGAACGGCAGTAATGGCACATTAGGCGGACTTTGTCGCCATAGCGCCGATCAGGGTCTAGTGCCTGAATATCGCGATAGTTTTGCCGATCCATGGCCAGAATCCAGTCAAAGCGTTCAAAGTCTGTCGCTTCAAACTGTCGCGCCTGGCCGCTGAGGGTAATGCCGTAGGCCCGGGCGGCCGCCGTCATGCGGAGATCGGGTGGACTACCAATGTGGTAACTGGCCGTACCAGCGGAGTCACAGATCACCTGGTCATGCCACTGTCGTTGCCCCACCAGGTGATTCATAATCCCTTCGGCAGAGGGCGATCGGCAAATGTTACCCAGACAAACAAAAAGAACACGGGTGGCCATGGTCATAGGGGGAGAGGGGAAACCAGAGCGGTGCAACAGACTAGAGACCCGGCAAGCTTAAGCCCCCGGTGAGCTCCTCCATGCGATCGCGCATGGTAGCTGTTGACTTCTCGTAAGCATCCTTCATCGCCGCAGTGACTAAATCCGATAGGACCTCAGCCCCCTCCGTCAAAGCTTCTGGAGCGATGGTAACGCTGCGGGGCTCCTGGTTACCACTCAGAACCACCTTCACCAAACCGCCGCCCGCTTCTCCGGAAATTTCCATTTGTTCCAGATCTTCTTGCAGTTGCTTGGCCCCTTCCTGAATTTGTTGAGCCTTTTTGAAGGCCTCGGTCAATTCCTTCATTTTTCCCAGCCCAAACCCAAACCCTTGACCTTGTGTCATGTAGTTACGTCTCAAACGAAGGTTAATCTATGCCCGACGTCAATAAAACGCCCAGAGTAGCTATACGATTCTACCCCTCAGACGGTAAATCTCAAGTCTCCCTCTGGGCTGGTCAGGAATTCTCAGTATGGGAACCATGATCCCCTCTAGGGACTGATGGTTAAGGCTATCAAAGGGGCCAGGGAAGCGCCGTTATGGTCTGATAACAAGCGTTCAAGGCCAAAACTAGAAGTGTGATTACTCTGGTTTCTCTTTAGGGTATCAGGCTGGTTATAAGATGCTAGGATAGTAAAGTCTAAGGGCACGTAGCTCAGTTGGATAGAGCACTAGATTCCGGTTCTAGGTGTCGGGGGTTCGAATCCCTCCGTGCTCGTTAGTTGGCCATTCTATACAGCCCTAGCCAGATTTGATGGGGCCGAACCGCCGTTGGAAAAGGCGATTAACTTTAAGGGCTGGGGGCAGATTTCCCATACCTTTGACAGTACGTCAGGGCGCCGCCCTAGCCTGCCCTTTGACCGACTAGCCGGTTCCTAAGGGTTGGGGGTCAGGCAACCGGATGGTAATCAGGGTCGCCATTAGCAGAAACAGACTGGACACCCACAGGCATCCTCCCAAACCAAACCATTGAAAAAACAAACCCGAGGTAACCGTTCCCAACAGGCGCCCACCGGAGTTAGCCATATAATAAAAACCCACATTCAGGCTGACATCCCGGTCCTCGGTGTAGGCCAGCACCAGGTAGGAGTGAACAGCCGAATTAAAGGCAAAAACAATCCCAAAAATAATTAGCCCCCCAGTAACCGCGATATCTCCCCGGACCCCTGCCCCCAGCACCAGGGCAATCAAGGCTGGAATCCCCGTTAGCAGACCGGTCCAAAAGCGGATAGTACGGGCCTTAGGCACCACCTTACCGCCGCTATCCCGGCGCAGCAGTTGGGGGGCGAGAAACTGGACCATACCATAGCCCATCACCCAGATGGCCATGTAGCTGCCCACCTGCATAAACCGCCAGCCCAGTGACTGGTACAGAAACACCGGTAGGGCCACCACGAACCAGACATCCCGGGCACCAAATAGGAAGAACCGAGCTGCCGACAGAGTATTAATTTCCTGACTTTTTGAAAAGAGCTGGCGAAAGGGGACTTTCTGGCCCAATTTACCCATCTGGGCCGGCAACAGAGCCCCAGAAAGAAAAATTACCCCCAGCATCGCCGCCTGCAGAAGCAGGGCTGGGATGAAGCCTAGCAACTGCAGCAGGGCGGCCCCCACAAAAAAACCGGCCCCCTTCAGGGCGTTTTTAGAACCGGTTAGTACCGCCACCCACTTAAACAGTCGGGAGGGGGCATCCCGGGGCACCACCAGACGAATGGCGCTTTTAGCGCTCATCTTGGTGAGATCCTTAGCTATGCCGGAGCCAGCCTGGGCCACCATAACGTAGGCCACCTGGGTGGATGCAGCCCAAGTCGAATTCAGTCCAGCCAACATTAGCAGAGCCAGAATTTGCAGCAAAATCCCCCCGTAGAGGGTCTGACGCAGGCCGATTTGGGAACCAATCCAACCCCCTAAAAAGTTGGTGACTATGCCAAAGACCTCGTAAAAGAGGAAGAGCATAGCGATTTCAAAGGGGCGGTAACCCAGCACATGGAAGTGGAGGAGCACCATCATACGCAGGGCTCCATCGGTGATGGTAAACCCCCAATAGGCGGCAGTAATAATGGCGTAGTTGCGAAAACTAGCCATGGGGAGGGAGGAAGCAGTCATGGTCAGTAGGGAGGAAGGATCAGTATCACCCGGAACGAATCAAGGGCAGGGGTAGGGTCAGAGACTGGCGGCCACTTTACGGGCCAGATCGGCCATGCGACTGGCGTAGCCCCATTCGTTGTCGTACCAGGCCAGGACCTTTACCTGGGTGCCATCAACGACCATGGTGGACAACGCGTCGATAATGGCCGATCGCGGGTCGTCCTTATAGTCCACCGACACCAGGGGCCGTTCTTCGTAGCCGAGGATCCCTGCCAGAGGCCCCTCGGCAGCAGCCTGGAAAAGTTGATTGACCTCAGCCACCGTCGTGGCACGGCCCACCTCAAAGACACAGTCGGTGAGGGAGGCGTTTAACAGGGGCACGCGTACCGCCAGCCCATTGAGCTTACCCTGGAGTTCTGGATAGATCAGGGTGATGGCGGTGGCCGATCCCGTAGTCGTAGGAATCAGGGACAACCCCGTGGCCCGGGCCCGACGCAGGTCTTTGTGGGGGGCATCCACAATGGTCTGGGTATTGGTCTGGTCATGGATCGTGGTAATCACTCCATGGCGAATCTCCAAACTTTCATGGATCACCTTCACCACCGGAGCTAGACAGTTGGTGGTGCAGGAAGCCGCCGTCAGCAGGTGGTGCTGACCAGGGTCGTAAAGATGGTCGTTAATACCGTAGACCACATTGAGGGCCCCTGCCTTGACCGGAGCCGCCACAATCACTTTCTGCACTCCCCCCTCGAAGTAGGGGGCCAGGGTTTCTGGGGTACGAAACTGACCGGAGCACTCCAGCACCAGATCGATCCCGTAGTCGGTCCAGGGTACCTGGCCAGGGGAGGCCCGCTGGCTAAGGCTGAGGGGGATGCCATCGATGGTGAGTTGGTCGGCAGTGGTAGCAATCACCTGGGGAGCCCATCGGCCATGGACGGAATCAAATTTCAACAAGTGGGCAGCCGCCTCGGCCCCCGCCTTGAGGTCGTTAAGGTGGACAAAGTCCAACTCTGGAAAGGCCCAGCCCGCCCGCAGAACCAACCGGCCAATGCGGCCAAAACCGTTAATACCGACCTTTACCATCGGAAAAATCCTCAAAATGAACAGGCCTGCGATCGCCCCTACGGGGGCATTGACCCTGAGATCACCAGCCCTGCCCTAAAGACCTTCGCATCTTCATCATTTCAAAAAAAGTTGATTCGTCAAGTTGTGCAGATTACAAACCCTAGGTGACTTTACCCTGCCACCGGTTGTCAGTTTGATCCTACACGGAAGGTCTTTCAGCCAGGCTTCTACCCTCTTAGGCCCTAGGGACAGCAGCGATTCATCCGGGATAGAAAACTATTCGAAATAAAAATTGCTATATCCGTAGCCATGCTAATGGACAAGGGTAATTCAGAACGACTACCGGACTTCACCTGACATCAAGGCACTCTATTCCAGGCCCTAATCCTACCTTTAGTCCTTCATTCTTCATGGAAACTTTTCACTAAAAGCAAAGAAATTCCAGCTATCCTATTATTCCTTCAATAGAATTAATTGAAAGATTTAGAGCTGAAATCCCTCAGCTAATAGGATTTAATGAACTCGAGGTATCTGAATATTAACCAATGAAAATACTAAACATTAAGGCCAACATTTCTACCTTTCTAGCTGCCGCTACCGTTGCATCTGGAACCTTACTGGTTAGCCCCGCATCGATGGCTGACTCCCGCGCTTCAGGGGTGGTTTCGACCAGTCAGTCTACAGTGGTGGTGAATAGAGCCATTACTGAAGAAGAGGTGTTAGCCGCTCAAAGAGCCTGGGGAGACGCCTTGGTGGCCATCTCCACAACCTACGAAACTAAGGGTATAGAGGCAGCTAGGGCGCTGGCTGAAGAGGTCATTGACAAAGCCTATGGGTACCAATTCGGTGCCGTTCTGTTTAAGCCCACGTTGACTTTGCACCCCCAAACCTTTCGCACGACTCGAGCTGGTGCCCTGGCCTACTTTGTGGGCGGTGACCCGGCTTTCCCCGTGGACAAGGGTTTTGCCTTAAAGGGCTGGCGAAAAGTAGAAATCAAGAATACAGGTATCTTCATTTCTGGCGATACAGCCACCACCATGGGTAATGTAATCTTGACTGATAAAGACGGTAAGGTGGTTACCGTAGATAAGACCTGGCAATTTTTGAAGGATGATAACGGTAACTTGCGGATTATTCTGCACCACTCCTCCCTACCCTATACCTCCTAGCTGAGAGCAAAACGAAGCGCGTCGGCCGCCCACCCTCTACCTCTTCCGCAAGGTCCGGGGCGGCGATACGCCCTAGGCGAGGGGGGCCGGGGGAAATCGCCATTCCCCCAGTAAAAGAAATAGTAACTGAGTGGTCAGGGGTCAGTAAGCCGATTTATCCTGGCCAGGCCCCTCAAGCCCCCCCATCTGAGCCAGCAGGTGTTTAGCCAGGGGATGCTCGGAGAGTTGATCGGTTTGTTTGGCCCCAACAACCGCCTGCAGGAAGGCAACAAAGTTGCTAAAGAGGGTTTGGACGGGTTCCCACCGCCTGGGCCAGAATAGCCAGAGCTTCCGGATACAGCGGTTCCACCAACCCGTAAGGTCCCAGACCCCATCAGCGGGGATGCCGGCACTCCAGCCTAGCCCAGGTAGGTGTCCTGGACTAAAAATTTGATGGATAAAAGTGGTATCGACATGGACCCTTACATGGCGGCAATATACACCCGCCAGCCCCTACCCCTAGAGGGTTACCCAGCCGGATCACCAGATTTAAGCCGATGGCGAGATGGGTATGCCTAGCATGGGCGACACTTTGGATATAGTCGAATCTGGTCTAGATCAGGCGCAGTTCGCACTGGGTCGAACACAACTCGATGATCCTCGGGTGGGAGGGAGAAGGGTTAGATAAAGAGAGCCATTTATAATGAATTCCTTTAGCAAACCGATTTCTCTTAGAGGATGTTTGAAAAGGGGTAGGGATGTAGCCAATTAGGCCAAGCGTCTAACCATGATGCGTATCATGGCAATCTGCAGCATCGCCTCAGCATTTTCAGGCAGTTGTTCATAATCCTGGACGAGTCGTCGTGACCATTGCCACCAGCCAAAGGTGCGCTCCACAATCCAGCGTTTCTTCAGTAAAACAAATCCCTGGCTCTGCTGCGGTCGTAAGACGACCTGGACGATCCAACCCAAGGTGTCCATTGCCCAGCGCAGGAAGTTTAGGCCGCTGTAACCGCCATCGACCCAAACCAGATAGATCCGAGCCATGGTCTCTCCCAGTTGATGGAGCTTTTCGAGCACCTGTTGGCCCCCGTCGCGCTCGGTGACATTAGCCGCTGTGATGACAACGGCCATCATCAAGCCCAGGGTATCGACCACTAGATGGCGCTTACGGCCCTTGGTCTTCTTCGCTGCGTCATAGCCCACTGAGCGATGCACCATGGGCGCTGTAGGAACACTTTGACTATCCAAAATGACTTCTGAGGGGCTTTCGGGACGTCCCTCAGAAGCGCGTGTCCAGCCCCGCAATCGGTCATGAATAGCGTTCCAAGTCCCCTCTTTCACCCAACCTCGATAGTCGGTGTACACCGTTTGCCAGGCCGGAAAGTCACCGGGTAAATCTCGCCAACTACAGCCCTGGCTCACCAGGTAGAAAATGGCGTTGAGCACAGCCCATAGGTAGACTGTTCGGGGCCGACCCCCTGGCTTTGCCTTGGGTAGCATCGGTTCAATCAGTTCAAACTGGTCGCGGGTCAAATTGCTGGTGTAAGCTTTACTCATGGCTCTCACGATGCTAGTTGTTTAGTACTGCTAGCTTATACCGTGTGAGCTTTTTTACTAACTATCCAACTTTTCAAACGCCCTCTAAGTCTATGCAACAAATTTATTCTATTCTATGTTTTCTAGATTTTGTTGATTGAGCGACAATAAGTTTTGTTCTTGACTTTTCCTTTGAACGGATCTCTTAAGATTGCTGTTAGAGTCGAGGTGGGTGGGAATGGTTGTTGTTACTGACTCAGTAGTAATAACCCCACCATGGTGGCGCTATTCCAAAGGCTATGGAGTACCATCGACGATAGGAGATTGCGTGATCGACTGTAGACAAAGCCTAGGACGATACCCAGTAGGGTCAGGGGCAGTACCTCCGAAAGGCTGAGGTGGGCGGCGGCAAAGACGAATCCACTCAGGCCGATTGCCCACCCCAGCCCCATGTAGCGGGTTAAGGAGGGCAGTAGAAACCCCCGAAATAGGGTTTCCTCAAATAGGGGGGCGGCTACGGCCGCCGTCAGAAAAAAGATCCCCAGGGCGACCGGGTCCTGTTCCCGCAATACCGTTTCTAGCATTGGGTTGCTGCCTCCTTGGCCCTGCCAGATCTGTTGATTGACCAGGGCGATGCCAAACATCAGGGGGAGGGCTACCAGGTATCCCCCCAGACCCCAGAGAAAGGCGCCGGGGGAGGGCTTCAGATCAAACAGCCCCTCGGGTAAAGGTCGATAGGACCGGATCGACCACCATAAGACCCCCAGGCTCCCTGCCGCCATGACCAGGTAGTAGCCCAGGGAGAACCAGGCCCGATCCCGACTACTGAGGGCCGATGACTCTATTCCTAAAGTACCTAACAACACGGGCAGTAAAATCTGGCCGACAAAGAAAAAGCCTAAAACCAGGACCTGCCAGATGGTTTCTCCTGTCCAGGGGATGGTCCAGCCCTGGCCAGCATGGAGGCGCAGCAGAGATTGTTCGCCTTTGAGGAAGCGTTGGATGACTAGAAATAGGCTTAACCCGATGCCCCCCAGGGCACCGATCTCGGGTAAGGTGCCAATTGCCACCAGCTTCACCAGACGATTTTGGGCGGTAACCTGTTCCTGGGCTTCTAGGCGCTGTCGCTCCTGCGATTGCTGGGTAACACTGTAGAGCTGATCCAAGGCTCGATAGGCAAACCAGCCCTCCAGGTGTTGCTCTAGCCAAAGGTCGTCCCCTGGTTTGGCCTGACCATATTGCCATAGGCGGACCAGGGTGTCTGCCGTACGCACCAGGGGACCGGCGGTGCTGGGGCGATCCCGTAGATTGCCCCAGCGACTAATTGCGGCGGCTTCCTTACCCTGGTGGGCCTCTATTAGGCCCAGTTGCAGGTCGATCTGATCAATTAAGGCGCGTTGCTGATTCAGGGCATTTTGTTGCCGCCGGGGTAGGGGTTTACCCGCTTGGGTTGATTCCCCCAGGGGGGACTGGACCGATAATTTCTCCAGGTTATCCCGGGCTCGCTGCTGTAACTGCTGGTACTGTTTTGCCACCTCCCCTACCGGGTCCTTGCCCAGTAGGCCCTGGCGCAGGGTGGGCCATTGTTCCTCTGGCAACCCTGCCCCTTGCCAGCTACTGCCCTCCAGCAGCAGGTTAGTCTGGTATAGTTCCAATTGACTGGCTACTTGGGGCTGGTTCCAGCTATTCACCAGGGATTGGGTCAGCACTAAAGCTACCAAGGCTGTAACCATGAGTAGCATCAAACGCTGGAGGGAAAGCCCTGGAAAGGTGCGATCGGAGTCGGCCATAGGCGGGAGAACTCAGCAGTAAAAGTGGTCAGGTGTTTAGGAGTTACGCCCTATTCCCCCTTTCCATTATGGAGGAGAGTGGCCATCGGGTAGCCCGGATTGATCCGGATGAGCTCAGGCTGGGGCAAATAGGGAGCGGGCAGCTTCGGGGTTACGGCGACTCTCCAGCAGCGCCGTCAAGATCAGGGGAGCGACGATGGTGGCGTCGGATTCAATTACAAACATGGGGGTGTCCTGGGTGAGTTTGTCCCAGGTGATTTTTTCGTTGGGGGTGGCTCCAGAGTAGGACCCGTAGGAGGTGGTGGAGTCGGAAATCTGGCAGAAGTAGGCCCAGGGTTTGACCGGTTGCCCCAGGTCATGCTTGATGGAGGGCACCACACAAATGGGAAAATCCCCAGCAATGCCACCGCCAATTTGAAAGAACCCCAGACCGCCCTCTGCAGAGAGGTGCTGGTATTGGTCGTAGAAGCTAGCCATGTACTCAATCCCCGATCGGGCGATCGCTGCGTTCACCTCACCGGTCTTAACGTAGGAGGCAAAGATATTGCCAAAGGTAGAGTCTTCGTAGCCCGGTACCACCAGGGGTAGGTTAGCCTGGGCCGCCGCCAGCAACCAGCAATCGGCAGGATTGCCCTCGTAGTGGTGGGGTTCGATCTGGCCTATGAGATCATAGAAGTACTCGTGCCAGAAGCGACGGGTGCCTTGCTGGCTGGCGGTCTTCCACATCGGCACCATAATTTTTTCTACGGCTCGAAAGGCTTCGTCTTCGGGGATACTGGTATCCGTAACCCGCCGCATGCCAGCTTCGAGAATTTGGGTATCGTCGGCCTTGGTCAGGTAACGATAGTCGGGAAAATCCCTATAGCTATGGTGGGCCACCAACCGAAATAGGGATTCTTCCAGGTTAGCTCCAGTGACCGATAAACCGTGGATCAAGCCCGAGCGAATGGCGGGGGCGAGGCTAATGCCCAGTTGGGCTGAGGACATTGCCCCGGCTATGGCCCAAAACATTTTGCCCCCTCCCTCGATATGGCGCCAGTAGGCTGCCAGGGCATCTCGTAGCGATCGGGCATTGAAGTTATGGTAGTTCTTGAAAATAAACTCACATACCGGTACATCGGTGAGGGTCGGCGCGGTTTCCAGCATCGGTTTTAGAAAATCATTCAGATGTTCAAGGGTAGCTTTAATCTATCCCATTGTTCTACGGAAAAAGCGTGGTAATTGTAAGTGCTATCGCGGAGGGTTGGGGTTTTCCGTTGAGTAGGGACTACAGCTAAGCCCTGATCAAGCCATGCCTGGGAGGCTGATTCGGGGTAAGATGGGCAACGATGTTGATGGTAATCAGGGTAAATTCATGGCGGAGGCTCCTAACCCCACTCCCGATAAGCCTAAGAAAAAAGTTATACAAGACCCTCGCGGTAGCAGTGGCGATCGCCAGCCAGACAAGGAACGGCGAGGTAAGGGTAAACGAGGCCGGGAAGAAGACCGTAAGCCCGCCACACCTCCAGCTTTAATCAGAGGTCCCAGGCCCAAGCCTAAGGTCGAACCGGAAGAGACTCCAGCGGAATTAGGGGTATCAGATTCTGATCAGGTCGAGACGGATGCTTCCACCGAGGCCGACTCGGTTTCTGGGGATGCCACCACCGAGGTCGTAGCCGATCCGAGTCAAGAAGACTGATCGCCATCCTTTCTGACCTTTTCCAGGAACTCGCTATCCAGCAGAAAGCTTCCCCGATCAAATTTTATACTCCAGTAACCACCAGGACGTTGATCCAGAATGGTGCCTTCGTCCCCAACTTGCAGGGTATCCCCTGGCCGTAGCATGGGCATGGGCTCGGCGGTTTTCAGGTAGGGTGGAGCGGCGATTAATTTGACCCGATCGCCGGTGGTGAAGTATGGGCTCATGGTAGCTGCTGGGAAAACGGAGGCATACACCATTCTAGAATGGGCCGGGCTCTCTGATCCTGTCCAGGCAGCCAGGCTGGCATAGGTTCTTACTGGCTATCGTACATGGCCTTAATCACGATCGCCGGGTCAATCCAGGCTCCCTGGTAGCGCAGGCCCCAATGGAGATGGGGGCCTGTGGCGGCTCCGCTCATGCCCACTCGCCCAATTCGCTGACCAGCTTTGATCCATTGGCCCTGACGTATTTCCATGCCTGCCGGGCGATCAACCATTACCCGATCGCCCCCTTGCTCTAGGACAATTTCTCCTAGCATATGGCAGTAGATGTGGACCCAATCCCCGGACTGAATAATCAGGTGTGTCCCACAGGCCCTATCGCTAGCAACCCGGGTTATTTTGCCATCCCACCAGCTACGAATATAGCTACCCATGGGTGCCGCCAGGTCTAATCCATAGTGGAAACGGGTACCCCCCATGGGGTGCTGGCGATAGCCAAAGGCTGAGGTGTAGGCCGTAAACTGCTCAAGGGGAAAGGAGGCTCCATGCCAGGGATGGGCTGGCCTAGCCCCCTCGGGCTGGGAGGGTTTGCCTACCCAGTCCACAGTCTGTTGGGTTGGTTGGGTTAATCTTGCAGAAATCGATGGCCCTATATTCATGACGATGCCAGTTCCCAGACTACTTGCCACTATCCAGTACAGGTACTGCACCAGGTTCAACTTAGCCATGATCCTATAGCCAAGAAAGTCATCATCAGTATAGTTCAAAAGAACTAATAGGGGTGACTCTGGGGCCAGGCTATAGCCATCGGGCCTATAGTTTTAGGGCTTGGTTTTGGGGGGCTGTTGGGATAGATCGGCCTCCTGACCTAGCTGGGTTAGGGCCATACGAATAAAGTTAGAGGCCACGTCTCCAGACTTTTCATGGGTGGCAAACACAACGGCCAGGCTGGCCTGGCCCGCTTCGTAGCATAGGATGCGAAAGGAACCATCCTCAAAGTAACCGGTGCGATCTATGGGGCCCCGGTCTGATTCAATTTCCAGGCTGCTAATAAAACGATCGGCCAGGGATAGACAGCCCGGTACGTTGGTACTTAACAGGCGATCGCCACTGGCGATTTCAGGCCTGGCTTGGGCGGGACGGGCTACCCAGGCCAGGGTCAACCCAACCAGAGTGGCCACAGCTATAGACAGCTTCATAGAAGTTACCTATTAAGGAAATAAAGTGATATACAGCTATACATACTAGCTATTACAGAGAGTCACAGCAATTTCCGGATACTTCTTCAACAAAAAAAATAGGATCAGTTGTAGCCAGGCAGTACCTATGCAGCCAACCCCAGTCTGGTTGGCATCGGGCCCCCGTTCTACCATAAAAAACCCTCCTGTCCAGTTGAAAGGAGGGTGTAGGAGAGGCATCCTAACTAGAAGGTGAAGCGGTGCAGAATTCTGTCCCTGGAGAGTTGGCTAGAGGGATGGGGACCTGGGTTAAGGCTTTTAAACGTAGGATGAGGCTGTTGCCACCAAAGCGATCGCCATAATGCCCTGGCGGAGAAAGGAAAGCAGTAAAAAGGCTAAGATCGGCGACAGATCGATTCCACCCAGGGGAGGAACAATGGTCCGAAAAAGATTCAGGTAAGGGTCGGTTAACTGGCTCAATACGGAAAAGGGTGGGTTGGACCAGTCGACATTAGGAAACCAGCTCAGCAGAATGCGGATGATCAACAGTACCGTATAGATGGATAGAAAGGTTGAAACGGCCTGTACCAGTATGCTCATGTGAGAACCTCAGCGGTATTCCTTACAACAATACACAGACAATTAGTTACGGGCAATAATAAGCCGCCAGTCTAGTCTAATGGATTGAACGGTAGACGCACTGCTTTCAGGGCAAACGCAATGGAACTTTAAGAGTCAATGCGAGAGGGCATGTCCCAGGAGGGTTCGGCATGGGTGTTAATGCCTCCCAACTGCTGTCTGACCTCATCAATGGCCTCATTCAGCTGGGCAATCTTGGATTCTAACCCCAGCCGGGCGGCCTCCATACTTTCCTCCGTGGGGGGCTCTAATTCCTCTAGATTCAGATCGCTATCGGACTTAGCCGACTGGGACTGACTGCGGGAGGTGGCCAGCACCCCGACGATACCACCCATGGCTGCACCAACCAGCGCACCAAATAGGAAACCACCCACGAAGCTACCTTGTTGACTCATGGCAAAGATCAATATCCTATAGATAGGCTGGAAATTGGGCTATCGATGAACTGGATGGCCGATAACCAGGAACAGACAACACGCCCTGAAGATGGCGTTAATTCTTTTTATTTTACCCGCCTCGCGCCATTTCTGACCTACCCCCCCTTGATGCGGCTATAGGGGTAGATGGTCCCAGGGCGGGAGGTGATAGTTCGGGCCAGAGCGATCTGATCAGAAAAGCCCATTTGTCCTGATGCCGTGATCAAGGTCGGCTCTGTCGGCGATGTTCTGACTAAAACTATAGATCTCAGGGATTTTGACCCTGCTCTGAAATATTTAAACTGAGCTAATATCTAAGCCGGTTCGGGTAATGCCGGTAACGTTGGCTCTTTGTCTGGTTGCTTGACCATTATGGGCAGCAGGAATAGTTTGTTCAGGCGGTTGGTTGGGTTTATGGTAGGGCGTCTCTAGGGTCAGAGAACAATCGGTTTTTGATCAAGGTCTGGTAACCGACCGGTCTGTCCCAGGGTATAAGAACATAGAAATTGGCTGATCGACTGGACCTTAAGGGTTCTTGCCACAGCGATAACTACGGCGATTGAGTCAGAGGAGAAGCTCAGGTTTGCAGATCAAGCGGCTGGTGACTGGAGTGATTGGCATTGTCGGCATCGGCCTGTTGGGTAGTTTGCCGGCTAAGGCCACATCACGACTGCAGACCTGGCAGTTTGATGCGCACCACAATCGCCTGCGATTTACCACAGAAAGTGGCGTTCAGCCCCGGGTTAGTCTCTTAGCTAATCCCCAGCGGTTAGTCATCGATCTACCTGGTATTGTTACGGATGAGGCCGTAGCGGATTCCTTCCTTGGTGGTGCCGTCAAAGCCGTTAAAGTCATGCAGGTTGATGCCCGTACCAGTCGTATGGTGCTGGAACTGGAACCCACTTTCGTCTTGGATCCTCAGCAGGTGAAGGTGTGGGGCCTCACCGATCAGGAGTGGGTGGTGCAGTTGCCCAATCCTATCCCGATCGCCTCCAGTGGTTCCAGTCGATCTAAGGCGGTGGGGCCTGCAACCCAGGGCCATGCCCCTAACCCCCTTTCCCCCCGACTCAATCGGAACCAGGTTAGCTATGTTTCCGTACCTGCCACCGCGACCGTAATTAATGCTGTGCAGACCACCGCTGAAGGGTTTTGGTTATCGACCCTGGGGGCTACGCCCCAGATCCATATTTACCGTACCCGCGATGCTAACTACAGTCGGCAATTGGTGATTGATGTGCTGGATGCGGCTATTACGCCTCAGCTGGGCTCAGCCATCTTACCCGATAGCCGCTATGGGGTTGATCGATGGACCCTGACTCAGTTCGCTACCTCCCCTCCGGCGGTGCGTATTACCCTGAATCTTAATCAGGTCAGCCCAGACTGGCAGGTTTCCCTCGATCCGGGAGGCATTCGACTCGTGCCCATAGGGCTTGCCGCCAGCCAGATTCCCCATCCGCCTACGACGGTGTTATTGCCGGTGATCCAGCCAGCTAAAATGCCGCCGCCAGTTAATACCAGGGCTAACCCTACCCCACCATCTGGGCGATCTCGGCTGAACCGGGACTCGATCCTGGTCATGCTGGATCCTGGTCACGGTGGGGCCGATCCGGGGGCCGTCGGCATCGAGGGCTTGCAGGAAAAGGGAGTTGTCTTGTCAGTGGCCCAGCAGGTGGCCGCTATTCTGCGTCAACAGGGGATTACGGTCGAGATGACCCGGCAACAGGATCAAACCGTGGATTTACAGCCCCGGGTCGATCAGGCGGAAGCGGCTAGGGCCAGCCTATTCGTTAGTATCCATGCCAACGCGGTCAATATGCAGCGGCCCGAGGTCAATGGGGTAGAAACCTATTATTTTTCCGAGGCCAGTTTGCCTCTGGCTAATATGTTGCATCGTCGGGTAATGGGTAGTTTGAGAATGAACGATCGCGGCGTTCGGCAGGCCCGTTTTTTTGTGTTACGCCGTACCTCCATGCCCTCCGCTCTGATTGAGATTGGCTTCGTGACTGGGGCGACCGATGCTCCGCAGCTACGGAATCTACAGTGGCAAGCTGGGATGGCCCGGGCGATCGCCCAGGGTATCTTAGATTACCTGCATAACGGTGGCCACCCGCTATAGCTGGATGGGGAGTAGGCTGGCCAGGGCTATTTTTTCATAGCCAAGGTCAAGCCATCGGCAATGGGCACCAGACTGAGGTTAATCCGATCATCCTGGTAGAGGGCCTGATTAAAACGGCGGAGAACCTGGGTGCGGTTATCCTGTACCGTTGGATCAGCGACGCGCCCTGACCACAGCACATTATCGATGGCAATCAGTCCGCCCGGTCTTACCAACTGGAGTACCTGTTCGTAGTACTTGGGGTAGTTGCTTTTGTCCGCATCGATAAAGGCAAAGTCAAAGCTGTTGCCTTCCCCGGCGCCAATCATGGCATCTAAGGTATCGAGGGCTGGACCTAGCCGGAGTAGGATGCGATCGCTAACCCCCGCCGCCGCCCAATAGCGTTGGGCGATCGCGGTGTACTCGGGGTTAATATCACAGGCAACTAGCCTACCCTCGGGGGGCATGGCGAGGGCAATACGAAGAGCGCTATAACCCGTAAACACGCCGATTTCCAAAGCCTTTTTGACCCCCAATAGTTGCACCAGTAGAGCCATAAATTGCCCCTGTTCTGGGGCAATCTGCATCTCTCCCAGGGGATGGCAACCAGTTTCCTGGCGTAGGGCTAGCAAAATCTCAGGCTCCTTCAAGGAGTGGGCGATCACGTACTGGCGAAGGTGGTCATTCCAATTAAGGGTACGGTTAGCCATTGTCTATACCGATAAAATGAAAAACAAGTTGCAAAAAGTATTAAGCTGCCCTCGGCAAGGGGTAAACCCAAAGTCCGAGGGCAAAATCTCCCCTAATCATTGGCCTGAGACTTTTATCCTGCTATGATAATAGACTCGTCTTTAAAGACGTCTGCCTGTAATTATTGCTTTTCAGACTTTGCTGCAGTGGTTCTATGATTAAGCTCCGATTGAAGCGTTTTGGTAAGAAGCGAGAAGCCAGCTATCGGATTGTCGCCATGAATAGCGATGCCCGTCGCGATGGCCGTCCTCTAGAAGAATTGGGGTTTTATAATCCCCGTACCGACGAAACTCGCCTTGAAATTCCGGCCATCCTCCAGCGTTTGCAGCAAGGTGCCCAACCTACGAAAACTGTTCATCGAATTTTGGAGAAAGCCAACGTTTTTGAACAACTCAAGGCGGGTACCCCATCCTCCTAAGCTTGATCTAAAGTCCTTGTCCTGGTCATGAGCACCCCTGATTTCTCAAGACTGGTTACATTTTTGGTAGAGCCCTTTCTAAGCTCTCCCCAGACTCTGCGGGTAGATTGCGAGACAAACCCAGCTCAGACCAGGGTTTGGATCAGAATTGCCTTTGACGGAGAGGATCGGGGTAAGGTGTTTGGCCGGGGAGGGCGTAATATTCAGGCTATTCGTACTGTGATCCGAGCTACAGCGGCAATGTGGGGTTGGTTAGCCTATTTTGATGTGTACGGTGCATCGGACCAGGATGCCATCCCTGGCCAGGCTGCGCCCCGCCCCGCCCCTAAATCTTCTCCCCGATCCAAGCCCCAGCTTCGTCCTAAATCCTAATCTCTTATTTGATGCCTGCTCTGGTGCGGATTGAAATTTCTAGTACCGATGGTGCCATGGCGTTGTCGGGCTATCGAGATGAAAATCTGAAGCTTCTGGGACAGCAAACCGGTGCCACTCTGGTGTTGCGGGGGCAGGAGTTAGTAATTTCGGGTACAGAGGCCAGCACCCAACTGGCTCAGCGTTTGGTGGAGGCTTTACAGCCCCTCTGGAGCCAGGGACAAAATATTACCAGCGCTGATGTGATTACGGCCCGCCAGGCTCTGGGTAGCGATCGCCTGGAGGAACTCCAGGCCATCCACCAAGATATCGTTGCCCGCACCCGTCGGGGTGAGGTGGTGCGGGCTAAAACCTTTCGGCAAAAACAGTATTTGAAGGCGCTGAGAACTCAGGATTTAATTTTTTGCGCCGGTCCTGCCGGTACGGGCAAAACCTATTTGGCTACCCTGGTGGGGGTGCAGGCCCTCTTAAACAATGAATACGACCGCCTGATTCTTACCCGTCCAGCGGTAGAGGCGGGGGAGCGCCTGGGGTTTTTGCCCGGAGACCTGCAGCAGAAGGTGAATCCCTACCTGCGTCCTCTCTATGACGCCCTGCACGAGCTTATAGATCCAGAAAAAACTGCCAGTCTGATGGAGCGAGGCATTATCGAAGTGGCTCCCCTGGCCTACATGCGAGGTCGTACCCTCAGTAATGCCTTTGTGATTTTGGATGAGGCCCAAAACACGACTGCTGCCCAAATGAAAATGGTGCTCACTCGCCTGGGGTTCCACTCCCGCATGGTAGTTACCGGTGATACTACCCAAACCGACCTGCCGAGTTACCAAAGTTCTGGACTGGCGGTAGCCCAGCAAATTCTCGATCGGGTAGAAGGGATTGCCTTTTGTCGCTTGGGACAGGGCGACGTAGTGCGTCATCCCCTGGTACAGCGGATCGTGGCCGCCTACGAAAGTTACGAAAGCCAGAGCCACCCTCAAAAAAACAGGTCCTTACCCAAGTCGGGTAAATCCGACCTCTAATCAGGAGTCCTGAGTCGTGCAATTGTGGCCCCTAGACCCGATCCGGATTGTGTTGGTAGAACCAGCCGGGCCCTTGAACCTGGGGGCAACGGCCCGAATCATGAAAAATATGGGACTGCATCGCCTGGTGTTGGTGAATCCCCGCTGCGATCCTCAGGATCCCCTGGCCCGCCAGATGGCGGTTCACGCGGGTGATGTACTGGCGGCAGCCAGGGTGGTGACCAGCCTAGTGGACGCCCTCGCTGACTGTCAGCGGGCGATCGCCACCACTGGCCGTTTACACCCCCAAACCCAGCCCTTAGAATCTCCAGAAACGGCTTTGCCCTGGTTACTTCCCCCCACTCCCCAATCAGACTGGGCCGGGGCCTTAATCTTTGGGCCTGAGGATCGAGGCCTGAGTAATGAGGAGTTGATCTACGCCCAGCGTTGGGTGCGGATTCCGGCTAGCGATGCCTATCCTTCTCTGAACTTAGCCCAGGCCGTAGGGGTCTGTAGTTACCTGCTTCATCGTTTAGCTCTGGACATGGCTGACAGCGGTGGCGGTAGGGGGCAGGCGACTCATCACCAGGCTGACCTGAATCAATTTGAGGAATTTTATAAAGATTTAGAAGCCATTTTGCTGAGAATCGGTTATCTTTACCCCCATACCGCCTCGACTCGAATGGCAAAGCTGCGGCAGTTGCTAAATCGAGCTGGCCCCAATCAGAACGAATTGGCGATGCTGAGGGGGGTTTTGAGACAGATTAATTGGGTTTTAGAGACCCATCAGGATCCATCCTAGCCCATGGGCTCAGGTGATTTTTTCCTTCTCGGGATGGTTCTGAACATGATAACGACGTAGTAGTTGAGTAGTATTTCCATGGCACAGTTTGGTGATCCCAATCCGGCGTCCTCCCCTTCTCCCGAGGTCCCTGTCCCCAGAGATCACCCTGGTCATGGCCAACTCCCCACTGGTCGGTTGCCAGGGTTTAACCCATCCCAGAGCAATTCGACAGACCATGGTGACCCTCAGGCTTCTGAAGCGGATGGGCCATGGCGACCCTCTCTGGTCTCCCGGCGTCGCAATCAATGGCGTCAGTATAAGCATGTGAAACATGAGTATGAGCCCAAGGGGGATGCCCATGGGGTGAACCCATCTCCCCAGAAAAGGCTGGAGAATGCTGAGTCCAGGTTCTTGACAATGCCAGTATTACCGGTGCGTTCCAAGCCGGTCTCCCGGGAACAACGGCCTATCCCCACCCGGTCTTTAACCGTTAATCCGCCCCAGCCTGCTGATAACAAGGGAACCTTACCCAGATCTGGCTCATCCCTGGGCAATGTTCGACGTCGCTCCTCTGCCCCGGTTACTGAGTTTTCACCGCCAACCATTGTTCCTGCCCCGACCTCCCGACCTGAGCCTGTAGGCCCTTCCCCCGAAGGACGCGGACCGTCGCGATCGCGGCGGGGACGGGCGGGCGGTCCAGCTCTCCCCAAGCCTTCCCTACCCCTACTCTATTTAATTCGGTTCATTATTCTGGGTGTGGGTGTAGCGGCGATCGCCGGTACCCTGCTAGCCGCCTTAAGCCCAGCCAGGCAGACTAGCTCTACGGCCCAGCCAGCTCAGGGTCCGGCGGCTCTGGAGCCACCCGCTGCGGGAATCACGTCTAGAGGATCGGCTCTACCCAGCCGGGTGGATGATCTGAAACTAACCGACGAGCTAACCCGCTTTAAAGCTCAGATCGAGCAACTGGTCACCCTTACCCCCGGTCTTACCCCCACCCTCTTTGCCCTGGATCTGGATTCTGGTCGTTATGTTGACCTCAAGGGCAGTCAAGTCGTGGCCGCTGCCAGCACCATTAAGGTGCCCATTTTGATTGCTTTTTTACAGCAGGTAGATGGGGGCACCATGGGCTTAAACCAGACCCTGGTTTTGAAGGAAAACCAGGTGGCTAGTGGATCGGGCTCAATGGCCAACGATCCCGTTGGCACCCAGTATAGTGCCCTGGAAGTGGCTACCCGGATGATCATCAATAGCGACAATACGGCCACTAATATGCTCATCGATGCCCTGGGGGGACAGGAGGCTCTGAACCAGCGCTTCGCTGAGTGGGGGCTGGGCTCTACTGTGCTGCACAGCCCTTTACCCGATTTGGAAGGTACCAATACCACGAGTGCCCACGATCTGGCCCTGATTATGGCCCTGATTGACCAGGGAGGGCTGCTGTCCCCCCGTTCCCGAGATCGCATGCTTAGTATTATGCAGCGTACCGCCAGTCGTAACCTGATTCCCAAGGGTATAGGGGCTGATAGCAGTTCGATTGTTGCCAATAAAACGGGGGACATTGCTACATCCCTGGGGGATGTGGCTTTGGTTGATACGGCCAACGGCAGGCGCTATGTGCTGGCCATTCTGGTTCAGCGCCCCGATAATGATGGTCGGGCCAGCGAGCTCATACGTCGTGTGGCAGAGGCTACCCAGAAGGAACTCAACCAACCTATCGCTCCCGTTGGTCGCCCTGGCAACGATGCCAGTCCACCTTCACCTGCCGATACCGGATCGCCCTTCTCCCCATCTGAGCAGATCCCCGATACCTCTGGTCAGCAGTCAGTCCCATCTCAGATGCCTGACGCTCCCGGTGATCCAGCTTCGGCGGGTGGTCAGGTACCCCCAGGCTGAGGTATAGCTGTAGCAGTGGGTTAGAGCCGAGTCAGAAGGCCTACCTCAGGCATTGTTTACTGGTTCAGGCTGTGCTGAGGATCCTAGCCATAGTTGTAACTATCGTTGGGGAACGCCAATGCCAATACCCTCTACCTCCAAGGCGAGTCGTAATCGCCGACGAAATTCCCTGGCCACTCCGTGTTGCTTTAAAGGCTGGGTCCGAATCCAGATCAAAAGGGTGATGCCAGCATGGGTTATTTCATTTACCCCCAGATTCTCCACAGGGTTGATGATTCCAGCCTGCCAGGCTGGGTCCTGCGCCATGGTTTGGGCAGTTTTTTTGACTACGGCCAGGGCTCGATCAACATCCGTATCGTAGGCCACGTCAATGGTGATGATTGCCCGTGACCAGTTCCGACTAAGGTTGGCCACCTGAGTAATCAGACTATTAGGTAGGGTAATCAAGCGGCCATCCTCACCGCGAATTTGGGTGATACGGAGATTCAGGTTTTCTACAATTCCAGAAGTTGTTCCAGTTGACACCAGATCGCCAATGGCGTACTGGTCTTCCAGAAGAATTAACACCCCGTTGACCAGATCCTTGACCAGACTTTGGGCGGCAAAGGAGAACGCCAGGGCGGCTATGGCCCCCAGGGCGAAGACCGATACGGGAGCTAGTTTTAAAGCCTGTAGTAGTAGTAACACAGCCAAAACATAGATCACAACGGTTTTGAACCCCTTAGCTGCCCTGGTAATGGTTGAGATCCGCATAGATCGGTGTTCGATATGATTTCCCCTACCCAGATCGTTTTTTTCCCAGGCTTGGGCGACGCTATCAATTGCAATATTGGTCAGACGGTTTAATAGTCCAGTGGTAAACCAGGTCAAGAGTAAAAGAACCGGAACCTTAAACAGATCAGAAGCGTAGCCACGGGTCTGGGGGAAAAGATGCATGGCGCTGGCTAGGCCCGCAATCCAAACAAAGGCAATACCCCAGAAGATTAACCAGCGAAAAAAAGCCACCAGTTGTAGGCGCTGGATGGTAGAAATTTGATATCGGGACAAGGGGACTGCTCCAGTCATGGCAGAGTCGTCAGAGTTACTAGATTCAATGCTTTCCAGTTCCTGCCTATGTTCTAGCGTCTGCTTCCGCCAACCCAAGATCTGCCAGCTACCGGCCAGCACCAGGGTCAGACATAGACTGGCTAATGTAATCAGTAAAGCTCCCTTGAACTGAGCCTTGAGGGCCTCGGGTTGGCGGCTTTCTAGGGCTTGCGGTAGCGCCACTTGCAGTTTGTTTCGCCATTTCTCAGCCAGGAGGGTCTCTGACAGCCCGTGGTACTGGGCATCGTTATCCGTAACGGTTAGTAAGACCCTGGGCTCTGAGAACTTGCCAATGCGGGCAAATAACACGGGCAAGTTGTTCATCTGATCAATTGTTACCTGAATCAGTTCTGAGCCAGGCGTCCTTTCCCCTTCCCCATCGGGGGTAGATTCAGGGTAGTTAAGGGCCTGGGCCACAACCTGACTGAGATTAATTTCAACCTGTTTAGCCCGCAGCTCAACAGGCACCTGCTGACCGGGTTGGTTCCGGTTAAAAACAACTGGAGAGGCAATCTCAAATAGGTTTCTACCATCTAAAGTAACGGTGGTAACCTCCAGGACTCCAATCCGTTGGACTCTCATGGGAGGATCGTGACCTGAGCTGTCCAGGGGATTGGGTAGTTGGGCCTGAACCGGTGTGGATATAGCCGATAGGCCAACCATCAGGGCGAGGATAAAACCGGCAATCAATCGGTAGCCTGACCAGCGATAACGGCGAATTCCCATGGACCTTGCTTCACCTCTAAGGCTTCCTATGCTCTATCCAGGTCTATCCGTTGGCTCTGATAGACCTGGATAGAGCATAGATTAAGAATACTCTCAGAGGGGATTGGCAAAGGGTTAGGAAAAAAACGCCATGGGCTATCTGGTATGGCGACCTATAGGGTTGCGAGGCTGCCACCAGTCCCAACGTTTCCTAAAATTCCCGAATCTAAGGAGATCAGGTAAGGGGCCCATCTTGGCTGGGGCTGGCTTGCCCTACAAAAAACGGTCTAGCAACTTGCCAGACCGCTGGATGGGTTTCTCTTTTTAGGGAGTGTCTAACCCAATTGGGTTGACGTTTTCAGTATGGCCTGGTTGATGCTGTCTGATACTCCGCCATTTAGCTGAAAAAAGAGGAACTTTACCGGATAGTTATAGTAACGTGAAGAATTTTTGGGATTGGCCTGATAAGCCCTGCCAAGAAAAAGCTTCCAACCTTGATGGGCAAAGGGTTAAGATACCCATTGCAAGGGTTGGAAGCGGAAGTCCCGTTGAGAATAGCTTGCCCAACTGACCCGAACGGACTGTAAACCATCTAGGCAATTCGGTCATATGGCTGGATTTGCCTAGTCCCAGGTTTCTAACCCACCCTGTTCAAAAAAATAGTTGACAAGAATAGACATCCTGCAAACAACGATGTACCATTAGAAATTGCCGCTGAAAAAGGATACTGCGGGGTTAAACGCTCCTCAAGTCCTGGCAAGGCTATAGGTTCTGAAGATGGCAGGTTAGGTTGTACCGATCTTCAGTAGCCATAGGAAGCCAGTTTCTTTTGAATAGTGATCGGCTGCAGGGATGGATTTCTGACCTGGGATTCCCTCCCTTGTTTTTGTGACGTTCAAGAGTTGATGCGGTTTGAGTTTCTCGGGCTGTTTAAGGCCTAAGAAGCGATTGTTAATAGTGTGATCCTAGGGAGACAAAGCTGTGGCACTCGGTATCCTCGGCAAAAAGCTGGGTATGACCCAAATCTTCGACGAAGCAGGTAGGGCTATTCCCGTTACCGTTATTCAGGCTGGCCCCTGCGTGGTCACCCAGGTGAAGACCCTCGATACGGATGGTTATGCGGCTATTCAGGTGGGGTTTGAAGAGACTACGGAAAAGGCTCTGAACCGACCCAAGTTAGGCCATCTGGCTCGATCGGGTAGTGCTCCATTGCGTCATTTGAAGGAGTATCGGGTTGAGACCGCCGCAGACTATGAGCTGGGGCAGTTGATTACGGCTGATACTTTTACGGTGGGTCAACTGGTCGATGTTAGGGGTAAAAGCATTGGTCGGGGTTTTGCCGGTTACCAAAAGCGCCATAACTTTCGCCGCGGTCCTATGGCCCACGGTTCTAAGAATCATCGCCTGCCGGGTTCCACCGGAGCCGGTACTACGCCGGGTCGGGTCTATCCGGGTAAGCGGATGGCGGGACGGCTGGGAAATAGTCAGGTGGCTATTCGTAAGCTAGAGGTGATCAGGGTGGATGGCGATCGCAACCTGCTGCTGATTAAGGGAGCCATCCCTGGAAAGCCAGGTGGGTTGGTGAGTGTAACCCCAGCTCAGTGGGTTAAATCCTAGCCACCTGATGGTTGAGATGGGCTTTGAGCAGGAATTGCAGAGTTTTAGAGATAGGTCAAGATCATGGTAGAGTGCGCCATTAAAAACTGGGATGGCAATGAGGCTGGCAGCGCCACCTTAGACCTTCGGGTCGCCGATGAATCTACAGCAGACCATATTGTTCATCGTGCCCTGGTTCGCCAAATGGCTAATGCTCGTCAGGGTACGGTTTCCACCAAGACCCGAGCAGAGGTGCGGGGGGGTGGGCGCAAACCTTGGCGTCAAAAGGGTACCGGTAGAGCTCGGGCTGGCTCTAATCGATCGCCTCTGTGGCGGGGTGGTGGTGTCATCTTTGGCCCCAAACCCCGTGACTACAGCCTTAAGATGAATCGCAAGGAGCGTCGTTTGGCTCTGCGTACCGCTTTGCAGAGTCGAGTGGACGATTTGATCGTAGTTGAGTCCTTCGCCGACAAGTTTGATCGCCCCAAAACCAAGGATTTAATCGAGGCTCTTGGCCGGTGGGGAGTAGATTCCCAGAGTAAGGTATTGCTGGTGATCGCCGAAAAGCAAGAGGTTATCTATCTCTCGGCCCGCAATGTTGAAAACGTCAAGTTAATTACGGCTAATGGTTTGAACGTCTACGATTTATTGGCGGCTGACCAGTTGGTAATTACCTCGACCGCCCTTGAGACTATTCAGGAGGTTTATTGTGACTAAGGCCGTTATTCCAACCCTGGCGGATTTAATTCGCCGCCCCCTCTTGACAGAAAAAGCCACCCTGCTGCTGGAAAATAACCAGTATGTTTTCGAGGTGGTGCCCGATGCCAACAAATTGCAAATCAAAGCAGCGATCGAAGAGCTGTTTGATGTCAGAGTGGTTGCGGTCAATACCTTTAATCCGCCTAGAAAAAAACGTCGTATGGGGCGTTTTGTCGGTCATCGGGCTCACTATAAGCGAGCTGTGGTTACCCTGGCCGCGGGAAGTTCCATTCCCCTCTTCCCCGATCTTTAGTGATCTTTCCGAATCTATCGTTCCTTTCCCTTTCGTTGTTTAACCCAGTAGCCAGTCAGTATTGCCATGGGCATCCGTTCCTACCGACCCTATACTCCCGGTACTCGCGAGCGAACCGTTTCTGAGTTCGCTGAAATTACCTGTAGCGAGCCTGAAAAGTCACTAGTTCACTCAAAGCATCGTCCCAAGGGGCGTAATAATCGCGGGGTAATTACCTGTCGCCATCGCGGTGGGGGTCACAAGCGTCTCTACCGGGTGATTGATTTTCGTCGTGACAAGGTTGGTGTAGCCGCCCGAGTTGCCACCATAGAATACGACCCCAACCGTAATGCTCGAATCTCCTTACTTCATTACGAGGATGGAGAAAAGCGTTATATTCTCTGTCCCGCTGGTTTGACTGTCGGTACCACTGTGATTTCGGGGCCCGATTCTCCCTTAGAGGTGGGTAATGCTTTGCCCCTCTATAAAATTCCTTTGGGTACCACAGTTCACAATATTGAAATGTTGCCTGGAAAAGGTGGTCAGATGGTCCGATCCGCTGGATCGGGAGCCCAGGTGGTGGCAAAGGAGGGGGATTACGTCACCCTTAAGCTACCTTCTACGGAAGTTCGTATGGTGCGGCGGGAGTGCTACGCCACTATTGGGCAGGTCGGTAACGCTGATATTCGTAATGTTAGCCTGGGTAAAGCTGGACGTAAGCGCTGGCTGGGACGTCGACCAGAGGTTCGGGGTAGTGTAATGAACCCGGTGGATCACCCCCACGGTGGTGGGGAGGGTCGGGCTCCCATTGGTCGGTCTGGACCTGTGACTCCCTGGGGTAAGCCGGCTTTGGGCTACAAAACCCGAAGCAAGAAAAAGGATAGCGATAAGTATGTTGTGCGTCGCCGTCGCCGGGTGTCGAAACGGGGTCGGGGCGGTCGTAATGCTTAAGGTTCTGGCGTTGATAGAAGTTTTCTGCCCGGTTATGGGGGATAGGTTGTTATGTCACGTTCACTAAAAAAAGGGCCTTTTGTGGCCGATCACCTATTGACAAAAATTGAGGCTCTCAATACTCGAGGTGATAAGCAGGTGATCAAAACCTGGTCGCGAGCCTCAACTATTTTGCCCCAAATGATTGGTCATACCATCGCAGTACATAATGGCCGGCAGCATGTACCGGTTTACGTGACAGAGCAAATGGTAGGGCATAAGCTGGGGGAGTTTGCCCCAACCCGTACCTTCCGGGGCCACGCTAAAAGTGATAAGAAAGCCCGTCGTTAGGGAGAGGACTGGAGAGAGATGGCTGTAAGCACCGTAAATCAGGTCAAGGCAGTGGCCCGTAATATCCGTATGTCACCCCGTAAGGTGCGACGTGTACTCGATCAAATTCGGGGAAAAAGCTATCGTGATGCCCTGATCATTCTGGAATTTATGCCCTACAAGGCCTGCGAGCCTGTTATTAAGGTGTTACGTTCCGCTGTGGCTAATGCTGAGCATAATAACGGCCTTGATCCCCTGGGGCTGATTGTCAGTGAAGCCTATGCAGACGGTGGAGCTGCTTTGAAGCGGTTTCGGCCTAGGGCCCAGGGTCGGGCCTATCAGATTCGTAAGCCAACCTGCCACATTACCATCGCTGTGGCCCCAGAGGAAGATTAGCCCAGGTCTTGATTTTGTTGAGTAGTGCCGTCGTTAATTATCTAGCATTTTCTAGAGGGTCTGTTTGTGGGACATAAAATTCATCCAACCGGGTTTCGTCTTGGGGTAGTGCAGGAGCATCGCTCTCTTTGGTTCGCTGAGGGTATGCGCTATCCCGAACTACTACAGGAAGATCACTGTATTCGTGAGTACGTTCGTAAAACCCTTAATAATGCTGGCATTGCCGACATACGCATTCAGCGTAAGGTTGACCAGATTGACCTAGAGGTTCGTACCGCCCGTCCCGGTGTGGTGGTCGGTCGGGGTGGTGCTGGTATTGAATCCCTCCGTAGTGGTTTACAAAAGGCCTTGAAGGATCCCAACCGGCAGATTCGAGTGAACGTGGTAGAAGTTAACCGGGTGGATGCCGAGGCTGCTCTGGTGGCCGAGTATATCATTCAGCAGTTAGAACGTCGGGTTTCTTTCCGTCGGGTTGTACGCCAAGCGATTCAACGGGCTCAACGAGCTGGTATTGAGGGCATCAAAATTCAGGTGAGCGGTCGTCTCAATGGGGCTGAAATTGCTCGTACAGAGTGGACCCGGGAGGGGCGAGTACCTCTGCATACTCTGCGGGCTGACGTAGACTATGCCTACACGACGGCTCAAACAACCTACGGTATTTTGGGCGTTAAGGTTTGGATCTTCAAGGGTGAAATCATTCCTGGACAGGAGGAACCATCGGTTGCCCCTAGTGCCCAGCCGCGTCGCCGCCAGCCACGTCGCCGTCAGCAGTTTGAAGACCGTTCTAACGAAGCTTAATTTTTCTCGATTCCTTTTGACCTCTGAGTTCACGAGTGCCGATTCATGCTTAGTCCAAAACGAACTAAATTTCGCAAGCAGCATCGCGGGCGCATGCGCGGGATGGCCCAGCGGGGCAGTGATATCAGCTTTGGCGATTTTGCCCTGCAGGCGATTGAGCCTTGCTGGTTAACCTCGCGCCAGATTGAGGCGGCCCGTCGAGCCATGACCCGGTATATTCGTCGGGGTGGCAAGATTTGGATTCGGGTATTTCCTGATAAGCCAGTCACCATGCGTCCGGCAGAAACCCGGATGGGTTCTGGGAAGGGAAACCCTGAGTTTTGGGTGGCGGTGATCAAGCCTGGCCGGATTGTTTTTGAAATTGCTGGGGTGCCTGAAGCAACGGCTCGCGAAGCCATGCGCTTAGCTTCCTTTAAGCTACCCTTTAAGACCAAGTTTATTCTCAAAGACAGTAAGGAGGAGGTCTAGGGTTATGGCACTGTCTAAGATTGAAGCAGCACGTAACCTCAGTGATGAGGAGTTGATTGAGGCCATTGTTGAAGTTAAGCAGGAGTTATTTCAACTACGGTTCAAACAGGCTACTCGGCAGCTGAGTAAGGAAGTTCATCAGTTTAAACATGCCCGACATCGTTTAGCCCAACTGATGACAGTGCAGCGGGAGCGACAACTGGTTTCCCCGCCCCCCACTCAGGTTGCGGCAGAACTAGAGTCTACATCAGCATAGTAGGGGAGAGAGATAATTGAGATGGCGGTTAAAGAACGAGTGGGGTTAGTGGTGAGCAACAAAATGGATAAAACCGTTGTGGTTGCTGTCGAAAGTCGTACCTCCCACCCCAAGTACGGCAAGATTGTGGTGCGTACCAAGCGTTATAAGGCTCATGATGAGGAAAATGCCTGTCAGGAGGGCGATCGCGTGCGTATCTTAGAAACCCGTCCCCTGAGTCGAACCAAGCGCTGGGTCGTGGCAGACATTGTTAATCGGGTGGCGGAAGCCTAGGCAGGAAAGTCATGATTCAACAGGAAACCTATTTAAATGTGGCCGATAACAGTGGTGCCCGAAAGCTCATGTGTATTCGGGTTTTGGGGGGTAATCGCCGCTACGCTGGTGTGGGTGATGTGATCATTGCTGTGGTCAAAGATGCCATACCTAACATGGCGGTGAAAAAGTCTGACGTGGTTAGGGCGGTGATTGTCCGCACTAAAAAAGGCCTGCGTCGATCCAGTGGGATGAGTATTCGTTTTGATGATAACGCCGCTGTGATTATCAATAATGATGGTAATCCCCGCGGTACTCGGGTATTTGGTCCGGTAGCCCGGGAGCTACGTGATAAGAACTTTACCAAGATTGTCTCTCTGGCACCGGAGGTACTTTAATGGCAGCAGCTACCGCTAAGCGACCCAGTCGCTACAAAATGCATGTTCGCAAGGGAGATACCGTGCAGGTGATCGCTGGTCGCGATCGCGGCAAAGTGGGAGAAATCCTATCGGTCAATCCCAAGAAGAGTCAGGTGGTGGTCAAGGGAGTGAACATCCGGACCAAGCACGTCAAACCTAAGCAGGAAGGCGAGTCGGGTCAAATTGTTACCCAGGAAGCAGCCATTCATAGCTCTAACGTCATGCTCTATTCAGAGAAGGAAAAAGTGGCTAGCCGCATTTGTTACACCTTTACTGAAGATGGCCGTAAGGTCCGCATGCTTAAGAAAACTGGCGAGATTATTGATTAGTTTCATTCCATCTCAGTCCTCTGCTCCATTCTCCTATTCCTGACCAAGCCCAGGAAATTAAGAACAACCATGACAGATAAATTAAAGACCCTCTACAAAGAAACCGTTGTACCCAAACTGATGGATCAGTTTAAGTACACCAACATCCACCAGGTTCCTAAGGTGGTAAAGGTCACGGTTAACCGGGGACTGGGGGAAGCGTCTCAAAACGCTAAAGCCCTGGAGTCCTCTCTGAACGAGTTAGCTCTGGTAACTGGACAACGTCCCGTGGTGACTCGAGCTAAAAAGGCGATCGCCGGTTTCAAAATCCGTCAGGGTATGCCTGTCGGTGTGATGGTAACCCTGCGCTCTGATCGCATGTATGCCTTTTTGAACCGTCTGATTAACCTGTCCCTGCCTCGAATTCGTGATTTTCGGGGAATTAGCCCCAAGAGCTTTGATGGTCGGGGCAACTACACCCTGGGCTTGCGAGAACAGTTGATTTTTCCTGAAATTGACTACGACGGTATTGATCAGATTCGTGGTATGGACATCACCATTGTGACTACGGCCAATACCGATGAAGAAGGGCGAGCGCTACTCAAGGCATTGGGTATGCCATTCCGTGACAATTAACACAGGTTTATACGCGTAACTAGGACTATGGCTGCTAACGACACAATTGCGGATATGCTGACTCGCATTCGGAATGCGAACCTGGCGCGGCACCAAACTGTCAGTATTCCTTCTACTCGAATGACCCGCAGTATTGCCCAGGTTTTGAAGGAAGAGGGGTTTATTACCGACTTTTCTGAGGATGCAGAAACGGGTCGACCCCAACTGCTGATCGCCTTGAAGTACAAGGGTAAAACCCGTCAACCCATTATTAGAAATCTGACACGTGTTAGCAAGCCCGGGTTACGGGTTTATTCCAACCGTAAAGAACTCCCCCGGGTCCTGGGGGGCATTGGCATTGCCATCATTTCTACCTCTAGCGGCATCATGACCGATCGGGATGCTCGACGGCAGGGAGTAGGGGGTGAAGTGCTCTGCTACGTCTGGTAGGGCCACAGGGTTTAGGGATGGGGCGTTATCAACTGATAAGGGTTTAGGAGTATTGCATCATGTCACGTATTGGCAAACGGCCAATTCCAATCCCGGCCAAAGTGGTGGTTACCATCACTGGTCAGGAAGTTCAGGTGAAGGGGCCAAAGGGCGAGTTGGTTCGTACCCTCCCCACGGGAGTAACGATAGTGCAGGAAGGGGATACGGTTTTAGTTAACCGTCGAGATGACTCTCGTCTTGCCAGGGAGCGTCATGGTCTCTGCCGGACCCTGGTGGCTAATATGGTGGAGGGAGTCTCCAATGGTTATCAGAAGCGCCTGGAAATTCAGGGAATTGGTTACCGGGCTCAGGTGCAGGGCCGCAACCTGAACATGAGTTTGGGTTACAGCCACCCCGTTATCTTTGAACCGCCAGCGGGAATTGAGTTTGCCGTTGAGAACAACACCAATGTCATTGTTAGCGGCATTGATAAGGAATTGGTGGGCAATACTGCTGCTAGTATTCGGGCCAGTCGACCGCCGGAACCCTACAAGGGCAAAGGCGTACGCTATGCCGGTGAGCAGGTCAGACGTAAGGCCGGGAAGTCAGGGAAGAAATAAACCATGAAAGCAAGTCGCAAGGAACTCACTCGTCGTCGCCATGCCCGTATTCGTCGTCGGGTTTTCGGTACTCCAGATCGGCCTCGTTTAGCCGTATTTCGTTCTAATCAGCATATCTATGCTCAGATTATTGACGATACGGCCCACCATACCCTGGTTGCTGCTTCCAGTCTTGAGAGTGATGCCGATATCCAGGCGCAGTCCACTGCAACTCAGGAAGCCGCTACCATCGTTGGTAAACTGGTGGCCCAGCGGGCTCTAGATGCAGGCATCACCAAGGTGGTTTTTGACCGGGGCGGCAAACTTTACCATGGTCGAGTTGCGGCCCTGGCGGAGGCGGCTCGAGAAGCTGGCTTAGAGCTTTAGATCAAATTGTTCATATTTTGGCTATTGACCGGATTAGGTAGCACCTGATTGAAGTTGATGTAGACCCACTGAGAAAACCATGGCAAACCGTCGCAAAGAAGCACGCACAAAGGAAAAGAAGACTGACTGGCAGGAGCGCGTCGTTCAAATTCGCCGGGTCACCAAAGTGGTGAAGGGCGGTAAAAAGCTGAGCTTTCGGGCCATCGTCGTGATCGGTAATGAAAAAGGTCAAGTTGGCGTTGGCGTTGGCAAGGCTAGCGATGTTATCGGTGCAGTTAAAAAGGGTGTAGCTGACGGCAAAAAACATCTGGTGGATGTGCCCCTCACCCGTTCAGATTCTATTCCCCATCCCTCTACAGGTCTAGGCGGGGGCTCTAAAGTGTTTATGCGTCCGGCTGCTCCCGGAACAGGGGTAATTGCCGGCGGTGCAGTTCGAACGGTTCTAGAACTGGCTGGGGTCCGCAATGTGCTGGCCAAACAATTGGGGTCTAACAATCCCCTCAACAACGCCCGTGCTGCCGCCTCTGCCCTAGCTGCCCTGCGCACCCTGGCGGATGTGGCCGAAGAGCGAGATATTTCCATCGACAAGCTTTACAGTTAATCACTCCTTTACTTTCCTTGGGTTATGAGACTTAACGACCTACAACCTCAATCCGGTTCCAAGCACCGTCGCCGTCGAGTCGGCCGGGGTATTTCCGCTGGTCAGGGCGCTAGTTGCGGCTTTGGTATGCGTGGCCAGAAATCTCGTTCTGGCCGTGGCACCCGTCCTGGCTTTGAGGGAGGTCAATTACCCCTCTATCGCCGGGTTCCGAAGTTGAAGCATTTTCCCCTGGTGAATCAGAAGGTCTACACCATTATTAATCTGAAAAACCTAGCGGAATTGCCAGCAGGTACTGAGGTTTCCCTGGAATCTTTGTTAGAAACCGGGATTCTCACGGCCAGTAAAGGTCCCCTTAAGGTTCTCGGAAACGGAGAAATTACGGTGGCTCTGAAGGTTACCGCCGCGGCTTTTACCCAGTCGGCCAGGGCTAAAATCGAAGCAGCCGGAGGCACCTGCGAGGTTGCCGATTAGCCAGATGCTACGGTCCTCCTTTAGACTATAGCTAGGTGCTCAGCGTCGGATGATCGGCGAAAGTAAGGTTCGAGGAAATATCCCATGGTTGTAAATCGGGGCAAGACTCCAAGCGCTCAGGAAACTTTTATGCAGATGGCTCAGGCGGCTGGCTTGAGAAGTCGTCTGCTGGTAACCCTGGGGTTGTTAATATTGGTCAGGCTGGGAATCTTTATTCCAATTCCAGGCATTAATCGGGCCGCCTTCTCCGAGTCCATTAAGAGCGGGGGTGGAGTCTTAGGCTTTCTAGATGTTTTTGCGGGTGGTGGTTTGTCCGCTCTGGGCATTTTTGCCCTGGGCATTTTACCCTTCATCAATGCCTCTATCATTCTGCAGCTGTTGACGGCGGCCATTCCTTCCCTGGAAGATTTGCAGAAAAATGAGGGGGAGGCGGGACGACGTAAAATATCCCAGATTACCCGCTACGTTGCTTTGGGCTGGGCTATCCTGCAGGGTACCCTGCTGTCATCCTTTATTCTGGCTCCCTTTGCGGAAAATCCTGGACCTCTTTTTGTAGTCCAGGTAACTGTTGCCCTCACGGCTGGTTCCATGTTTGTGATGTGGGTCAGTGAACTTATCACTGAACGAGGCATTGGTAATGGAGCATCCTTACTGATTTTTCTCAATATCGTCTCTTCCCTGCCCCGATCCCTGGGGCAGACGGTGGAATTAGCCCAGAGCGGCGATCGCGGTATCGTTGGCGGTATTGTCATTTTAATGCTGGTCTTCCTGGTGATGATCGTAGGCATCGTCTTTGTCCAGGAAGGGACTCGCCGAATTCCCATTATCTCTGCCCGTCGTCAGGTGGGACGCAAGCTCTATCTTGAGCAAAGTAATTACTTACCGCTGCGGTTGAATCAGGGTGGCGTTATGCCGATTATCTTTGCCTCTGCCGTTTTGGTTCTGCCCCTTTCCCTCAGTTCCTATATTTCAAATCCCACCTTAAGCCAGGCTGTTGGCAAATATCTGAGTCCTACTTCTCTGATCTATATCGCCACCGAGTTGTTATTGATTTTGTTCTTCAGCTATTTTTATTCTTCTCTGGTGATTAATCCTGACGACCTATCCCGTAACCTGAAGAAAATGGGAGCCAGTATTCCGGGTATACGACCAGGTAAGGCGACTACTGAGTATATCAGTCGTATTCTGGGCCGTTTAACCTTTCTTGGGGCAATTTTCCTGGGCTTGGTGGCGGTTGTTCCCAGTGCCGTAGAAAATCTTACCCGGGTGCCAACTTTCCGGGGACTTGGGGCTACCTCCCTTTTGATTCTCGTAGGTGTGGCAATCGATACCGCTAAACAAATTCAGACCTACGTGATTTCCCAGCGCTATGAAGGGATGGTGAAGCAATAGTGACTCGGTTGATTTTTCTTGGCCCGCCAGGGGCGGGTAAGGGTACTCAGGCCAAAATGCTGTCCGATGATTGCGCCGTACCCCATATTTCTACCGGAGATATTCTTCGATCGGCGGTGACTGCAGGTAGTGACCTGGGTAAACAGGCGGAAGGGTATATGAATGCTGGAGAATTAGTTCCCGACGAACTGATTCTCGACTTGATTCGGGAGCGCTTAGATCAAGCTGATGCCCAGGTTGGTTGGATTTTAGACGGCTTTCCCCGGAATGTGCCCCAGGCCGAGTTTCTGACCCATTTATTGGATCAGATTTCCCAACCAGCGGATTTTGTGATTAACCTGGATGTAGAAGACGAAATTATTGTGGCTCGTCTCCTGAATCGGGGCCGCCAGGATGACGAAGAGAAGGTCATTCGCAACCGTTTGGAGGTTTATCGTCAGCAAACCGAGCCCTTGATTGAGTTCTATAGAACCCGCCAGCAACTTATTTCTGTAGATGGTAATCAAACCATGGAGGCGGTCCATGGGAATCTACAACAGGTGATTATTGGGTAGACAATGATGAATTTTAGGGAGGATTAGTTTGTCGAAACAAGACCTGATTGAAATGGAAGGCACGGTAACCGAGACCTTGCCTAATGCTATGTTTCGGGTTGATTTAGATAATGGTTTTAATGTCCTGGCCCATATTTCCGGGAAAATTCGTCGTAATTACATCAAGATCTTGCCGGGTGATCGGGTCAAGGTAGAACTAACCCCCTACGATCTGACCAAGGGGCGTATTACCTATCGCCTGCGGAAGAAATAATCACCACGGCCGCCTATCCGAAGCCTACCCATGATCCCTTCCCCCCGCCAGTATCACATCACTACCTTCGGCTGCCAGATGAATAAGGCCGACTCGGAGCGTATGGCGGGTGTCCTCGATAATATGGGGCTGGTCTGGACCGACGATCCCTACCAGGCCGATGTCGTCCTTTACAATACCTGTACCATTCGTGATAACGCCGAGCAAAAGGTTTACTCCTATCTGGGTCGGCAGGCCAAGCGTAAGCAGGAAAGGCCCGGTTTAACTCTGGTCGTGGCTGGCTGTGTGGCCCAGCAGGAGGGTGAAGCTTTGCTCCGGCGGGTACCGGAGTTAGACCTGGTGATGGGTCCCCAGCACGTCAATCGTCTGGAAGACCTCTTGGAACAGGTGTTGGCGGGTAACCAGGTGGTGGCCACCGATGCCGTCGATATTATGGAAGACATCACCAAGCCCCGTCGGGATAGTCAGGTAACCGCCTGGGTGAATGTGATTTACGGCTGCAACGAGCGCTGTACCTACTGTGTTGTCCCCGGTGTTCGGGGGGTGGAGCAATCTCGTACCCCAGCGGCAATCCGTGCTGAGATCGAAGAACTGGGCCGCCAAGGGTTTAAGGAAGTTACCCTATTGGGGCAAAACATTGATGCCTACGGGCGCGACCTGCCCGGTAGTACCGTTGAGGGACGGCACCAGCATACCTTTACCGATTTGTTGTACTACATTCATGATGTCTCAGGTATTGAACGGTTTCGCTTTGCCACCAGCCATCCTCGTTACTTTACTGAGCGTTTGATTCGCGCCTGTGCCGAATTGCCCAAGGTGTGTGAGCACTTTCACATTCCGTTTCAGTCCGGAGATAATCAAGTGCTGAAGGCGATGGCGCGGGGCTATACCCAGGAAAAATATCGCCGCATTATTCAGACCATTCGCTCCTACATGCCCGATGCCGCCATTAGCGCCGATGCTATTGTGGGGTTTCCGGGGGAAACCGAGGAGCAGTTTCAGAACACCCTGGATCTGGTTAACGATATTGCCTTTGATCAACTCAATACAGCGGCCTATTCGCCCCGCCCTGGTACCCCGGCCGCCCAGTGGGATAACCAGATTGCCGAGGAGGTCAAGGCCGATCGCCTGCAGCGGTTGAATCATTTGGTGGCTAGTAAGGCTAGCGATCGCTCCCAACGTTACCAGGGGCGGGTTGAGGAGGTGCTGGTGGAAGCGGCCAACCCCAAAGATCCGACCCAGGTGATGGGGCGTACCCGCTCTAATCGACTCACCTTTCTTCCTGGGGATCTGGCTGACCTGAAGGGGCAAACTGTAGCTGTGACCATTACCGAAGTACGACCCTTTAGCCTCACCGGTGAACGGTTGACCCCTAAGGTCTAGGTTGCCCAGCCTATAGCTGGGGCCAGAACAGGTGGGTTAATTTGATGTCTCGTAAGCCGGGACCCGCCTCTTAGCTACGAGACATCAAAATGTGCAGTCTGGGTCGGTCTTCTGGTTCACAGCTAGGGCCCAGCTACCTGATCCCTGCTAGAAGGCGTAACCCAGGCCAATGGATCCATTTACCTGGCTATCCCCAAACAGGGACCAGTGTACTGCTCCATTGGCCACCACCTTGTCGGTGATCCGGTAGTCTACTCCCCCCGTTAGGAGAGGCCCCACGGACCCCGCTCCCTTGGTCGATACCGACACGCCAGCTCCCACAAAGGGCACCAGGCGACCGTCGCTGGAGGCCCCACCAAGGTCGTAGGTAATTGGTGCCAGTACCAGGGTTTGCCCTGTGCTGCTGGAATTAAAGGCGGTGATGACTCCAGGGCGGAGGGAAAGGTGATCACCGATGGTAATCTTGCTGTTAATGGATAGCCCCAGATCGTTGCTGCCCAAATTACCCAGGCCGACCCCCAGGCCGACGTAATTGTAGTCGGTGGTTTTGTCGTCAGCTCGGGCAGCCAGGGGTAGGCTGACCAGGGTAGCGGCGGTTAAACCCAAAGCGATCGCGGCGATAACATGACTTTTCATAATGATCCTCCCAATGCAGGATGGTGTAGCTAGATTGAGTAGGATTGGGCCTGAGTATCTGTGACTGGCCCGAACCCTATAGTCCTGTTGTAGCGAGGGGGCAGGGAGAGGACAGTGGGAGCCAGGACACTTTCTGTAGTGGGTGATACCCAGGCACAGGATTGGCTCAGCCATTGACTGCGGTTTGCCCTGATTTTTCGAGCCTGGCAGGGGGGGCTACTGGTGTCTGACACCAGGAAGCCAATCCTTTTGCCTGGCTGGGAATGGGCCAGTTGCCCTGGTGACCCATGGCCAGCAGGTAGGGTTCGGCAGACGGGCCCACCTCGGAGCAGCTATTGCTGGGGTGAAAATCTTAAGACTGTTAACCTAAATGTGGAGTTGGCCAGTGAAATATTCCTCTAAAATCTACTAGATGTAGATCAATTTCTTCCCCGGGAGTATGGGCCAGATGACTCTGGCACTAAAGAATTGACTATAGTAATCTTGCACTAAAGATTGGTTGTCCTATGTCCTTTGTTGGCCTTCACATTCATAGCAACTATAGCCTTCTGGATGGGGCCAGCCAGTTACCTCAGTTGGTGGCCCGGGCCAAGGAGTTGGGCATGCCCGCCATAGCCCTGACCGACCATGGGGTGATGTATGGGGCAATCGAGTTAATTAAGGTCTGTACCGCCGCTGGCATCAAGCCCATCATTGGCAATGAGATGTACATCATTAACGGTGACATCACCCAGCAGCAGCGCCGTCCCCGCTACCACCAGGTAGTGTTGGCTAAAAACACCCAGGGCTACAAAAATCTGGTAAAGCTTACTACCCTCTCCCACCTCCAGGGGGTCCAGGGTAAGGGAATCTTTTCCCGTCCTTGCATTAATAAAGATCTGCTGGAGCAGTACCACGCCGGCCTGATGGTTACCAGCGCCTGTTTAGGGGGCGAGGTGCCCCAGGCAATTTTGCAAAAGCGACCTGATGTGGCCCGACGGGTGGCCCAGTGGTATAAAGACCTGTTCGGCGATGATTATTACTTGGAAATCCAGGATCATGGCTCGCCAGAGGACCGGGTGGTAAATGTAGAAATTCTGGCGATCGCCCGAGAGCTGGCCATTCCCATTATCTGCACCAATGACTCCCACTACATTTCCTGTAATGACGTGGAGGCCCACGACGCCCTGCTCTGCATCCAGACCGGCAAGCTACTGACGGAGGACAAGCGCCTGCGCTATAGCGGCACCGAATACCTGAAGTCCGCCGATGAGATGCGCCGGCTATTTCGCGATCATCTGGAACCGGCGGTGATCGAGGAGGCGATCGCCAATACCCTGGCGGTGGCGGACAAGGTGGAGGAATACACCGGCATTTTGGGCCAGCCCCGTATCCCCGACTTTCCCCTGCCGGAGGGGTTTACCGATGCCGGGGCCTACATGGCGGCGGTGGCTCGGCAGGGGCTGGTGCAACGGATGAAGGTAGCCAGCTACGGGGAGATTGCCCAGGACTATCGCGATCGCCTGGACTACGAAATCGAAATGATGATCCAGATGGGGTTCCCCACCTACTTTCTGGTGGTGTGGGACTACATCCGCTTCGCCCGGGAAAATAATATTCCGGTGGGGCCGGGTCGGGGCTCGGCAGCGGGGTCTTTGGTGGCCTACGCCATGGGTATCACCAACATTGACCCGGTGCACCACGGCCTGCTATTCGAGCGCTTCCTCAACCCCGAACGCAAGTCCATGCCCGATATTGATACTGACTTCTGCATTGAACGGCGGGATGAGGTGATCAAGTACGTTACCCGGCGCTACGGCGAAGACCGGGTGGCCCAGATTATTACCTTCAACCGCATGACCTCCAAGGCGGTGCTCAAGGACGTGGCTCGGGTATTAGATATTCCCTACGCCGAGTCCGACCGGATGGCCAAGCTGATTCCGGTGGCTCGGGGTAAACCTACCAAGCTCAAGGTGATGATCTCCGACGAAACCCCTGCTCCCGAATTTAAGGCCAAGTACGATACCGATCCCCAAACTCGCCGCTGGATTGACATGGCTATGCGGATTGAGGGCACCAATAAAACCTTTGGTATGCACGCTGCTGGAGTGGTGATATCTAAAGATCCCCTGGATGAAATTGTCCCCCTGCAACGCAACAACGACGGCCAGGTGATCACCCAGTACTACATGGAGGATGTGGAGGCAATTGGCCTATTAAAGATGGACTTTCTGGGGCTGCGTAACCTCACCATGATCCAGAAAACCCTGGAACTGATTGCGGTAAACCATGGCGAAAACCTGGATCCCGACGACCTGCCCATGGATGATTCCGGTACCTACAAACTACTGGAACGGGGAGATCTAGGCGGGGTATTTCAGTTAGAATCCTCCGGCATGCGGCAGATTGTGCGAGACCTCAAACCCGATAGTCTGGAGGATATTTCCTCCGTACTGGCCCTCTATCGCCCCGGCCCCCTCGATGCCGGACTCATTCCCAAATTTATTAACCGCAAACACGGACGGGAAAAAATTGACTTCGCCCACGAGATTCTCAAACCCATTCTCAGTGAAACCTACGGCATCATGGTCTACCAGGAGCAGATCATGAAAATCGCCCAGGATATGGGGGGCTACTCCCTGGGGCAGGCGGACCTGCTGCGACGAGCTATGGGTAAGAAGAAAATGTCGGAAATGCTTAAGCACCAAGAGAACTTTGTCACCGGGGCGGTGGCCAGGGGAGTGGGGAAATCGGTGGCGGACGAGCTTTGGGACCAGATGGTGAAATTCGCCGAATACTGTCTCAGCGCCGATACTCCAGTACTAACCCTGGAATACGGCCCCCTGCCGATTGGCGAGATTGTTCTCAAGCGTATTCCCTGTCAGGTCTTCAGCGTAGATGACCAGGGTTATGTCTACACCCAACCCATTGCCCAATGGCACCACCGGGGCGATCGGGAGGTATTTGAGTACCAGCTGGATAACGGCACTAAGATCCGTGCTACCCCCGATCACCAATTCATGACCACAACGGGAGAAATGCGTGCCATTGATGAGATCTTCCAGCGGGGGTTGGACCTACACCAGCTAGAAGCTCCCTGGCCCAGGGTCTTGCGCTGTGCCTGATGGGTAGGGTTTCTATCCCTTTGGCCAGAACGCTGAGGATAGGGTTGATCGGTCAATTCCATGGTTGGTAACTAGCGGGCCTGTCCCATTGACGAGCCATGGAAAAGCGAATACCAGGGGGCCATAGCTTCCTTCCCGGGCAATGGGCCTGTCTGGAAAGGCCTCTTTAAACTGCCTTTTGGCCCCGTTACTCCGGCTATAATGATATAACCTTAGGCCAGAACCCTGAGGACAGGGTTGATTGATTACAGTGGATCTGGGTAGGCGTTCTGGCTCGCCTCTATCCCCTCAGTCCTGGCTAAGGCTATAGATTTTTAAGGTTAAACCATCCCCTATGGCAAAGATTAAGCAACCCGTAACTCCTAACATTCATCGTCCCCGGACGGGGTTTAATGATTATGCTGAGCGGTTGAATGGCCGGGCTGCAATGGTGGGATTTATTGCTATCGTCTTGATTGAGTTGATTACGGGTAAAGGGGTTTTATCCTGGTTGGGATGGATTTAGATTAAGACCCTTTAGAGGGGTTTTAGGGCCCTGAATAGGATACTTTCCCATGATCCCTGAGACTAATTCAACGGTCAGGATTCATAGGCTTTTCAACTATCCTTTCCGCTTCATTGAACAGGGTTGGGGCTATGGAAAGGGTTGCAGCGGGCGTATCTAAAGGTTAGGGGAGGGGTCGGTTAGGGGGTTAGGAACGGAGGGAAAGAGGTCATCAAAACGATCATTAGCCCAAGCTAACCTGAGCAAGAGAAGATGGTTAAAGCCATCCTCACTCCAGCGCATACCGAC